>NZ_JBHJZH010000001.1:0-649606 GCF_042270935.1 Pseudarthrobacter sp. NPDC055928 | reverse complement strand
CGCTGGAGGTTGCAGTTGATCACGAAGTTCAGGTTGTCCAGGTTCTCGTTCGCGGCGAGCTGGAGCAGGCCGCGGGACTCGGGCTCGTCCATTTCGCCGTCGCCCAGGAACGCCCAGACCTGCTGGTCCGAGGTGTCTTTGAGGCCGCGGTTGTGCAGGTACCGGTTGGACTGGGCCTGGTAGATCGCGTTCATCGGCCCGATGCCCATGGACACGGTGGGGAACTCCCAGAACTCGGGCATCAGCCGCGGGTGCGGGTAGGAGGACAGGGCGTGGCCGGCGCGGGACTTTTCCTGCCGGAACCCGTCCAGGTCCTCCTCGGTCAGCCGGCCTTCCATGAACGCGCGGGCGTACATGCCCGGGGAGGCGTGGCCCTGGAAGAAGACCTGGTCACCGCCGCCGGGGTGGTCCTTGCCGCGGAAGAAGTGGTTGAAGCCCACCTCGTACAGGGTGGCCGCGCCCGCGTAGGTGGAGATGTGCCCGCCCACGCCGATGTTCGGCCGCTGGGACCGGTGCACCATCACCGCGGCGTTCCAGCGCATGTACGCCCGGTACCGGCGCTCGAACTCCTCGTTGCCCGGGAACTCGGCTTCCTGGTCCACCGGAATCGTATTCACGTAATCCGTGGTGGTCACCATCGGCACCCCGACGCTCTGCGCACCGGCACGCTGCAACAGGCTCCGCATGATGTATTGGGCACGCTCGGTGCCCTGTTCCCTGATCAGCGAATCCAGGGACTCAACCCACTCGGCGGTCTCTTCCGGATCACGATCAGGCAGCTGGTTAGTCAACCCGCTGAGGATATGGGAGGTATCTTCTCCTGCAGCCACGTCAGCCTCGTTTCATCTTTGAATGTAGGGCTTATGTTTTCGTATTGTGAGAAAACAATTTTACGATTCGAGATTATCGAGCGAACCGCGCCATGGTCAACACGACCAGGCCGGACCCGCTCGCCTTGGGGCGATGGCTGCGCTGCGGACCGATTGTGACCGCTGGCCAAGCCTCCCAGCCTTGACCCGAGGTGATGCAGCTCATACTCTTATTTCACTATTCAATAACTTCATTTCGCGATGTGGAATAACAGCAGAGATCGTCAGATCAGGGGCTCACCACCGCGGAAATCCCAGAACTGGAGATCCAGATGCAGACGACCCCACCAGTCGGCGTCGAACCGGCTCCCGGCCCGACAGTGTTGTCGGGCCAGCCGATCCACCCGGCCACCGGCATCGACGCCCTGTGCGAAACCGCAAGTGCCGCCTCCGGCCAGGCCATCAGCCCGAGCCTGTACAACGTGGACCTGGCCCCGACGAAGCGGCAGGGCCGCCGTTGGACCGGCTACAGCATCTTCACCCTGTGGGCGAATGACGTACACAGCCTCGGCAACTACGCGTTCGCCGTCGGACTTTTCTCGCTGGGCCTTGGCGGCTGGCAGATCCTCGCTGCCCTGGCCATCGGCGCCGTCCTGCTCTTCGCGCTGCTGAGCTTCTCAGGATTCATGGGCCAGAAGACCGGCGTGCCCTTCCCCGTCATGAGCCGGATCAGCTTCGGCATCCGCGGCGCCCAGCTCGCCAGCCTGCTGCGCGGGGCGGTGGCCGTCGCCTGGTTCGGCATCCAGACCTTCCTGGCCTCAGTGGTGCTGCGGGTCATGCTCGTGGCCATGGTTCCGTCGCTGCACGAGCTGGACACCAACTCCATCCTCGGTCTGTCCACGCTGGGCTGGATCGCTTTCGTAGCACTGTGGATCGTGCAGCTCGTGATTGTCAGCTTCGGCATGGAGATGATCCGCAAATATGAGGCATTCGCCGGACCCGTCATCCTCCTGACCATGGTGCTCCTCGCGGCCTGGGTCTTCATCGAAGCGAAGGGCGCCATCCAGTGGACGGGTATCCGCGGGCTCGAAGGCGGCGAGATGTGGCGGACCATCTTCGCCGGCGGCGCGCTGTGGGTGGCCATCTACGGCACGTTCGTCCTGAACTTCTGCGACTTCACCCGCTCGGCTGTCTCCAGGAAGTCGATCGTCCGCGGCAACTTCTGGGGTATCCCCATCAACATGCTGCTGTTCGGCGCCATCGTGGTGGTCCTTGCCGGCGGGCAGTACAAAATCAACGGCACCATCATCGAAACGCCGTCGGACATCGTGGAGAGCATCCCCAACACGCTATTCCTGGTGCTGGCGTGCCTCGCCATCCTGATCCTGACCATCGCCGTGAACCTGATGGCCAACTTTGTGGCGCCCGTCTACGCCCTCACCAACCTGTTCCCCAAGCGACTCGACTTCCGGAAGGCCGCCTGGGTGAGCGGCACCATTGGCCTGGTGATCCTGCCGTGGAACCTTTACAACAACCCGCTGGTGATCGTGTACTTCCTGGGCGGGCTCGGTGCACTGCTGGGGCCGCTGTTCGGCGTTGTCATGGCCGACTACTGGCTGCTCCGCCGCGGAAGGGTCAATGTGCCAGAGCTCTACAGCGAAAGCCCGGCAGGAGCGTACTTCTACACGAAGGGCGTCAATCCCAAGGCGATCATCGCGCTGCTCCCGGCGTCCGCCGTCGCGATCCTTATTGCCTTTGTACCAGCGCTGGAAGCCGCGGCGCCGTTTGCCTGGTTCTTCGGCGCGGGCCTGGGCGCCCTGACGTACTACCTGATCACTGACCGCAAGCAGCAGTTCGACGACGTCGACGGCGAACCCATCGCCGTGGCCAGCACGCACTGACAACGCCTTCCACGCTATGAACCATGGAGAGACATGCGCATCCTCGTTGCCAACGTAAACACCACGCAGTCCATGACCGATTCCATCGCCGCCCAGGCCAGAAGCATCGCCGCGCCCGGCACGGAAATCGTGGGGCTCACGCCCAGGTTCGGTGCGGATTCGTGCGAGGGGAACTTTGAAAGCTACCTTGCTGCGATCGCCGTGATGGACCGGGTCCTCAGCTACCCGGAACCGTTCGACGCCGTCATCCAGGCAGGCTACGGCGAGCACGGCCGGGAGGGCCTTCAGGAACTCCTGGACGTGCCCGTCGTCGACATCACCGAGGCGGCTGCCAGCACTGCGATGTTCCTAGGCCATAAATACTCGGTCATCACCACCCTCGACCGGGCGGTTCCGCTGATCGAGGACCGGCTGAAGCTGGCCGGCCTCGACGCGAGGTGCGCGTCCGTGCGTGCCAGCGGAATGGCCGTCCTGGAACTGGAGGAGGAGCCGGAACGGGCTGTCGAAGCGATCATCGAGCAGGCACTGATCGCGGTCCGGGAAGACAAGGCCGAGGTCATTGTCCTGGGCTGCGGCGGGATGGCCGGGCTGGACGAGGCGATCCGGCTGCGCGCCGGCGTTCCGGTGGTGGACGGTGTGGCCTCGGCGGTCACCATCGCCGAAGGCCTGGTCCGGATGAGGCTGTCCACGTCCAAGGTCCGCACTTATGCGGCGCCGCGGCCGAAGACTGTCATAGGCTGGCCCTTGTTGTCCGAGGCACCCGAGGCTGTGCGCTGACGGCAATTCCCTATGAAAGGCCCCAACATGACTGACTACAGCCCGCCAGTAGAATCCCGGGTCGCCGTCGTCACCGGTGCCGGGTCGGGCATCGGCCGGGCAGTGGCCCGGCTGATGCTCGCCGATGGCTACCGCGTGGCGCTGGCAGGGCGCCGGGAAGCCCTGCTTCGCGAAACGGCGGATGGGCACCGGAACGCGCTTGCGGTGCCCTGCGATGTCACGGTTGCCGACGACGTCGAACGGCTTTTTGAAGCCACCCGCCGGCAGTGGGGGAGAGTGGATGTGCTCTTCAACAATGCCGGTGTGTTCGGACCCGCGGCCTCCGTTGACGAGATCAGCCTGGCCGACTGGAATGCCACGGTGGCGGTCAACCTTACGGGTTCCATGTTGTGCGCCGCCGCTGCTGTCCGTGCTATGAAGGCGCAGCAGCCGCAGGGTGGGCGGATCATCAACAATGGCTCCATTTCGGCGCATTCGCCCCGGCCGCGGACCGTTGCCTACGCCGTGACCAAACATGCCATGACGGGTCTGACCAAGAGCATTGAGCTTGATGGCCGCGCTTTTGGCATCACCTGCGGCCAGATCGACATTGGCAATACCGCCACCGAGATCATGGACACCATAGGGGTGGGCTCGGGTGCGCTCCAAGCCGACGGCAGCCGACGGGTTGAGCCCATGTTCCCCGTGGAGGATGCCGCACGCGCGGTGCTGCTTATGGCCAACATGCCGGCGTCGGCCAGCGTGGGCTCCGTGGTCCTCACCGCCGCGGGCATGCCTTTCATCGGCCGGGGCTGACCGCACCCTTTTTCTTCTCACCGCTGCGTTTTCGGACATCCGCCGCCGGGCTCCCGGGGCAGATGCCCGAATTCGTGGCGGCCTTTTTCGTGCCCGCCCGCCTTCCAAAGATTTCGCAATGTGGAAATTGATTTTCCTCTTGCGGAATTCTGTGACCGGGGTTACGTTTGAAACAGACCCCGATCTCCGGGGCTGTTCCCGATTGATAGGTACAGATCAATGAAGATCCCAGATTCCGCGGCGCTGAAGGCGAGTTCGGCGCCGTCGAAGAAGAAGCCCCTGTATAGGTCGCTCTTCTTCCAAATTCTGATCGCCGTCGTGGCAGGTGTTCTTATCGGACATTTCTGGCCGAACCTCGGCTCACAGCTGAGGCCTCTCGGTGATGGCTTCATCCAACTCATCAAAATGATCATCGCGCCGCTGATTTTCCTGGTGATCGTCACGGGCATCTCAGCCGTAGGCGACGTTAAGGCGGTCGGAAGGGTCGGAGTCAAAGCCCTTCTCTACTTCACAGCAGCCACGCTTTTCGCACTGGTTTTCGGCCTCGTCGTAGGCAACATCGTCCAGCCCGGTGCCGGGCTGAACATCGATCCCAGCACCCTCTCCCAGGAAGCGCTGAACGCAAAGACCGGCAACGCCCCGCCGAAGGATGCGGCAGCCTTCATCCTGGATGTCATTCCCACCAGCGTCATCGGCGCCTTCGCCAATAACAGCCTCCTGCAGGTCCTCTTCTTCTCGGTGTTCTTCGGCGCGGCCATCGTGGTCATCGGACGTGAACGCTGCATGCCGGTCATCAGCCTGATGGAGACCGTCCTGGAGCTCATCTTCAAGATCATGTCCTGGATCATGAAGGTGGCCCCGATCGGCGCCTTCGGTGCCATGGCGTTCATCATCGGCCAGTACGGCCTCGATACCCTCAGCACCTACGCGCTGCTTATCGCCGCCTGCTACGGTGCGGCCATAGTCTTCATCGGACTCCTGTTCCTGGTGGCCTGGGGCTTTGCCCGCGTTCCCCTCTGGCAGTTCCTGAAGTACACCCGCGAGGAGTTCCTGCTGGCCCTGGGCACCGCTTCCACCGAGGCCGTGATGCCGCGCATCATGACCAAGCTGACCAATGCCGGCTGTTCCCGCGCCACCACCGGACTGGTGGTCCCCACCGGTTACTCCTTCAACCTCGACGGCGCCGCGATCTACCTTTCCATCTCCCTGCTCTTCCTGGCGCAGGCGTTCGGGCACAACCTGGACCTCGGCCAGCAGTTGGCCGCCCTTGGCGTGCTGCTGCTGACGTCCAAGGGGATGGCTGGCGTCCCCGGGTCATCCTTCCTGGCGCTGTCCGCCACGGCCGCCGCCCTGGGCATCTTCCCCGTGGCCGGCGTCGCCCTCCTTCTCGGCGCTGACCGGCTGATGGACTCCATGCGCGTGGTGGTCAACCTGCTGGGCAACTGCGTTGCAACCTTTGTGGTCTCCAAGTGGGAAGGCCAATTTGACCGCAGCGTGATGGTCCGCGCGTTCCGTGGCGAGATCACCAACCACGACTCCGCGATCATGCTCGGGGTGGAGGAAGTCTTCGAGGACCAGGAGCTTGAGCGGATCAGCGGCGGCCAGGAGCCGTCCCCCAAGTTCCGCGGAGGTCCGAATCCTGGCGATATCCCTGGGTTCCAGATGAGCCGGCCTGGCGCGCACGCCGCCCCGGCCCAGGAGAGCCCAACACCCGCAGTCCACGACTAGCGGCCAACGCCGCCCAGTACGCAGGCCCCGCCCGGGATACCCCGGCGCGGGGCCTGCGCTTTAACGGGTTACAGGCCCTGGGCCGACTGGCTACAGCGGCAGGAGGGCGGAGAGGTCCGCCCGCAGCCCGGAGGCCGCCACCCGGCCCGCCGCGACCGCGTCTGCCCAGCTCAACTGGCCAGTGACCATGCCCAGCCAGGTGGCGGCGTCGCACTCTATGACGTTGGGCGGGGTGCCCCGGGTGTGCCGCGGACCCTCTACGCACTGGGTGACGCCGAATGGTGGCACCCGCACCTCCACCGAGTTGCCCGGGGCCCGGGCCGTTACTTCCTCCAGCGTGTATCGCACCGCGGTGGCGGTCACAGCGCGGGGGACAGGAACGTCCGACGCCGACGCGGAACCTTCCCGCCACGCGGCCAGCGCCGCTGTGCCTTCTTCAATGCCAATACGACGGCGCGCTACAGCCATGCGGCCGGCCTCCTTAATGCAGGTGGGGAAGGGAAAACGTCAGTCGAGGAGGGCCGACACGGCCGGTCCCAGCCGAATCCGGCCCACGGGCCGACCGCCGCCCATCACGGGCTCAACCACCTTTTCCAGGACACTGGAGACGCCCGGGATGTCCACTGCCCCGGCGGCGGCGAGCATGGTCAGGCCCACCAGGGACGTGGCACGCAGGTTGCCGTCCAGCATCTTGATGGCCACGGCGACGCCCTGCGGGGTGGCCATCACCAACACTCCCTCGGCGCCGATCTTGGCGATGATTTCGAGTTCGTCCATCACGATCGTGTTGGCCTCGCCGCGGCCCTGTACAGCCCACGGGTAGTCCAGCATGGAAGTGGTGATGGTGGCGGCCCGGGCATTGGAGTTCTTGTCCCCCGGAGCCTTGGCCAGCAGGGAAAAGGCGCGGGCCAGGCCGGTCAGCGAAACCGCGGCCACCGGAGCCCCACAGCCGTCGATCCCCAAGTGGGCGATCTGTTCCCCGGTATACTCCTCGATCACGCTGCGGACACCCTGCTGGAGCGGATGGTTGGGTTCGAGGTAGCTGTGCGTGTCCCAGCCGTTTTCCGTGCAGGCCCAGAGGAACGCAGCGTGTTTGCCGGAGCAATTGAAGGCTAGCTTGGACTTGCCGCGCTCGGAGCGGACCAGCCAGTTGCGGGCAGTCTCGTCTTGGGGCCACGCGGCCGGACACTGGAGCTGTTCTTCCTTGACTCCGGCAGCCTTGAGCATTCCTTCGACCACGTCCATGTGATCGAGGGATCCCACGTGGCTGGCGCAGGCCAAGGCCACCTGGGCGCCGCGCAGCGGCACACCTGCCTGCATGGACGCCAGGGCTTGCAGCGGCTTGAGCGCGGACCGGGCATAGATGGGGGTGGTGATGTCGCCGAGTTCAGTCACCACGGTGCCGTCGGTGGCCAGGAGTACCGCGGAGCCGATGTGCCGGGATTCCACGAAGCCGCTGCGCTCAACGACGGCCAGTTCGACGGCGGAGTCCACAGTGAAGGTGGCATGCGGGTTGTGCGGCATGTTGCCAGTCTAGGGCCCCTGAAGGGAATGTCCGGGGAAGCCCATGGGCGCCCGGGGAATGCCGGCTACTCCACGGTGACCATCACGGACTGCCAGCCGGAGGCACCGTCAGGTACGGGCTCGGCGCGCTGGTCTGTCTGCATCTCGCCAGTTCCATCCGTGGCGCGGACCTTGATGTAGTGCGGTCCCGGGGTAGCTTCCCATGCGTAGGACCACTGGCGCCACGTAATCACGGACGCCTCCGCTGAGAGCGTGGCCTCGGCCCAGTCCCCGTTGTCGATCTGGACCTCAACCTTGGTGATGCCACGGGTCTGCGCCCAGGCGGTGCCTCCGATGGCCACGCGGCCGGCCGGCACCTTGGCGAAGGATTTGGGCACCTCCACCCGGGCCATCGTCTTAATGGGGCCGCGCTCGGACCAGCCGCGATCCGTCCAGTAGGCCTTGCTGTCCGCAAAACGGGTGACCTCAAGATCCACCACCCACTTTGTGGCCGAGACGAAGCCGTACAGCCCGGGCACCACCATGCGCACCGGATAACCGTGCTCCAGCGGCAGGGGCTCACCGTTCATGCCGATAGCCAGCATGGCGTCGCGGTCGTCCTGCAGCACTTCCAGTGGCGTGGAGGCACTAAAGCCGTCGATCGAGGTGGACAGCACCATATCCGCCCCGTCGGTGGGGCGCGCCCGCTTGAGGACCTCGCGGATGGGCAGCCCCAGCCATTTCGCGTTGCCGGCGAGGTTGCCGCCCACGGGATTGGAGACACAGGTGAGGGTGACGTGGGATTCGATCAGGTCGGCGTCGAGCAGGTCCTGGAAGGTGAGGCGCACCTCTTCCTCCACGAGGCCGTGGACGCGGAGTTCCCAGTCGTTGGCGTTGATCTCCGGAACGCTGAGCGCGGTATCAATCCGGTAGAAGTCCCCGTTGGGGGTGATCCAGGGGGTCACGCCGGCCACGGGGGACTGCACCCCGGCAGGTATGGCCGCTGCCGCCTTCACCGGCGCGGGCAGCTGAAGGGCGTTGCGTGCCTGGGCGATGTTGCTGCGGGCCGCGCCCAGGAGCCTGCCGCCGGTGGCGGCGATGCCGGCGGCTGCTGCCGTGATGCCCGCGGCGGCGAAGAACCTGCGGCGGCTCGTCCCCGGCTCCGCCGTCGGGGTTTCCGACGGCCGAACCGGGGGCCCGGTCCTGACCCGCCACGCCAGTACGATCAGCAGCCGCAGGACCACCAAACCGGCCAGTGTTCCCAGGACGGTGGGGATGGCATCCAGGGGTTTGACGCCGGCGCGGGTCACCACGCTGGCAACGATCACGGTGCCCATCAGCACAACTCCGGCCACACCCAGTGCCCATTTGCGGTAGGCCACCACGCCCAGCACGCAGGCGAGCAGGAAGATGGTCAGGCCCATCCCCACAAACAGTGCCGCCTTGTCGTTGGTGCCGAACGTGGCGATGGCGAAGTCCTTCATCCAAGGCGGCGTGAAGTCGATGAACGTGGACCCCAGGGCAATCACCGGGGTGGCCCGCGCCGTAAAGAACGCACCAATCAGTTCGGCGACGGCAAGTACGACGGCGGCTGCCACGGCACCGGCAAGCGCGGCCATGGCGGTTGGACCCTTGAGCCACTTCAGG
Organism: Pseudarthrobacter sp. NPDC055928; assembly: GCF_042270935.1. Lineage (NCBI taxonomy): Bacteria > Bacillati > Actinomycetota > Actinomycetes > Micrococcales > Micrococcaceae > Pseudarthrobacter > Pseudarthrobacter sp. NPDC055928. The sequence goes on along the minus strand of NZ_JBHJZH010000001.1, from coordinate 640,446 downwards.
AGCTTCTTCATGCCGTTGGTTCGTAGCGGACGGCGTTGGGGATTGTTCCACCGAGGCCCTCGCAGCTGACACAGCTTAGGAGCCATCAGGGTTCACGAAGTACCCTTGGAGACTGTGAAGGTACTCGTCATCGGCCCCGGAGGCCGCGAACACGCCATTGTCCGCTCCCTGCTCGCCGACCCCAACGTGTCCGAGGTCCATGCAGCTCCCGGCAATGCCGGCATCAGCAAACTGGTCCCCACCCACAACATTGACGGCAATGATCCCGACGCCGTCGCGGCCCTGGCAACCAAGCTGGCCGTCGACCTCGTAGTGGTGGGCCCGGAGGCGCCGCTGGCCGCCGGTGTTTCCGACGCCGTCCGCGAAGCCGGCATTCCGGTGTTCGGACCCAGCAAGGCCGCGGCCCAGCTCGAGGCTTCCAAGGCGTTCGCCAAGGAGATCATGGCTGAGGCCGGTGTGCCCACGGCTATGGCCCTGGTGGCCACCAATGCCGAGGAAGCCGCCTCCGCCCTGGACACCTTCGGCGCGCCCTACGTGGTGAAGGACGACGGCCTCGCCGCAGGCAAAGGCGTGGTGGTCACCAAGAACCGCGAAGAGGCCCTCACGCACGCGCAGACCTGCTTCGACGCCGGCGGCACCGTGGTGATCGAGGAATTCCTGGATGGCCCCGAAGTGTCGCTCTTCGTCCTGTGCGATGGCCGCAACACCGTAGCCCTGTCCCCGGCGCAGGACTTCAAACGCATCTTCGACAACGACGAAGGCCCCAACACCGGCGGCATGGGTGCGTACACGCCCCTGGAATGGGCACCGGAAGGCCTGGTGCAGGAAGTCATCGATCGCGTAGCCCAGCCCACGGTCAACGAGATGGCGCACCGCGGCACACCCTTTGTGGGCGTGCTGTTCGTGGGCCTCGCCCTGACATCGCGCGGGACCCGGGTCATCGAATTCAACGTCCGCTTCGGCGATCCCGAGACACAGGCCGTCCTGGCCCGCCTCAAGACCCCCCTCGGTGCGCTGCTGCTGGCAGCCGCCAAGGGCGAACTGGACAAAGCCGAAGAGCTGCGCTGGTCCAAGGACACTGCCGTCGCCGTCGTCGTGGCTTCCGAGAACTACCCGGATACGCCACGCACCGGTGACCGCATCCGGGGGCTCAAGAAGGTGGACGAGCTCGAAGGCGTGCACGTGATCCACGCCGGCACCAAGCTTGACGACGAAGGCAAGGTGATTTCCGCAGGCGGCCGCGTGCTCGCCGTGGTTGCCCTTGGCAGCGACCTCGTGGAGGCCCGTGAAAGGGCGTACGACGGCGTGGAGCTTGTTCAGCTGGAAGGCTCCCAGTTCCGGACGGACATCGGACGCAAGGCAGCCCGCGGCGAGATCAAGGTGTCCTCCAGCGCCACCGGATCCCTGCCCGTGACGAAAGCGAAGGCTTAGCATGACCGAGAACTCCCCGCAGGAACCAGAGCAGAAGCGCGGCCTCAGCACCGCCACCCTGGACCTTCCCGGCTGGACGCACGTCTACTCGGGCAAGGTCCGTGACCTGTATGAGCCCGCGGACGACTCCATCCGCGAACAGGTGGGCCAGGACTGTGTCCTGGTGGTGGCCAGCGACCGCATCAGCGCCTACGACCACGTCCTGACGAGCGAGATCCCGGACAAGGGCCGGATCCTTACCCAGCTCAGCCTGTGGTGGTTCGACCAGCTCGGCGTGGAGCACCACGTCCTGGCCTCCACCGTGGAAGGCGGGGTTCCCGCTGCGGTGGAAGGCCGCGCCATGATCTGCAAAAAGCTGGATATGTTCCCCGTGGAATGCATCGCCCGTGGCTACCTCACCGGTTCCGGCCTGCTGGAGTACCAGGCGTCCGGCACAGTCTGCGCCATCCCCCTGCCCCCGGGCCTGGTGGACGGGTCCCGGCTGGAGCGCGCTATCTTCACGCCGTCAGCGAAGGCCGAGGTGGGCCACCATGACGAGAACATCACCTACGACGCCATGGTGGGAATGGTGGGCGACGACATCGCGGGGCGGCTGAGCGAACTGACCCTGAAGATCTACACCACCGCGGAGAAGATCGCCCGCGAACGGGGCATCATCCTGGCTGATACGAAGGTGGAGTTCGGCTACGACGCCGTGTCCGGGACCATCACCCTGGGCGATGAGGTGCTCACCCCGGATTCCTCCCGGTTCTGGGATGCAGCCACGTACCAGCCCGGCCAGGCGCAGCCATCCTACGACAAGCAGTACGTGCGGGACTGGCTCACGTCAGCCGAATCAGGCTGGGACCGGTCCTCGGACGTTCCCCCGCCCGCGCTGCCGGCAGATGTCGTTGCCCGTACACGCAGCCGCTACGTTGAGGCGTACGAAAAGCTCACGGGCCAGGCCTTCGCCTAGGTTTGTTCACTGGCCCGTTCCAGGTGGGCCCGGCTACCGGCTGGGCCCGCTGGGAGCGGGCCTTGCCGGTATTGCCTGCGTTGCTGGACTAGCCGGCTAGCCGGCTAGCTTGCCTTGCTGGCCTTGGCCGCCTTCGCGGCACGCTGCTGCGCCAGCCGGATCTCCAGGACGGCGTCGAGTGCCTGCTGGACGCGGTCCGATGCGCCAGCCGCGCTGAATGCCTTCTGTGCTTCCTCCAGGTAAACCAAGGCCTCCTCCGACTCGCCGGCGGCTTTCAGCGACTTGCCCAGCAGGAGCGAAACTTCGCCGGCGGTGTGCTTGGCCAGTGCGTCTGATTCGGCGTGGATTTCCCGGAGCTTGCTGATCGCAGCCATGATGTCGCCGGTGAGGTAAAGCCACCGCGCGCGGATGAAGGCCACTTCCAGCTGGTCCGTCTTGTTGCCGCCCACGATGGACAGCGCCAGTTCGGCACGCTCGATGGAGGACAGCGTTTCCGGCTCCACGATTCCCGAGGACAGGCGCACTGCTGCGGATGCCTTGTTGAACCGCGCCCAGAGTTCGATGTCGTTGGCGGGGGAGAGCATCCGGGCGGCGCGTTCGTGGTACTTGATGCCCTCCGCGTAGTCATGCCGCATGAACGCCACATTGCCGATCACCCAAGCTACCTCGCCGGCGAGCTGTGACATGGAGTGCTCGTCAACTTGGTCGTTCATGTCCTGGCAGAACTTCCAGGCCTCGTCCAGCCGGCCGCTCTCTGCCAAGGCCCCGATCAGGGCCCGGTGGGCGCCGATGATGAGGGTGGAACCTTTGGGCAGCTTCGCGCAAAGTTTCACGGCCTCCATGGCGTGATCGACGGCGGTACTCAATTGGCCCTGTCCCTGGCAGATCCCTGCGAGCATCTGCCGGGCACGCACACCCAGGCCCACTGACTCGGTAGCCATGGGGTGCTCGAGCAGGTGCTGCATGATCTTCTGGCACTCCTGCCAGTTGCCCTGCTTGATCAGGCACTCGGCCTGCATGTAGGTCATGTTCCACCAGGCGCTGGTGTTCTTGCCTTCCAGCGCTATTTGTGCCGCGGTGGCGGCGTGCGTGGCGGCCAGGGGGTAGTCCCTGAGGTCCCAGGCCTGGCGTGCGTAGAGCCCGGCGAGGACGTATTCGGCGTCGCTGACCGAGATGGGCTGGCTCCAGGCCTCCAGCGCCTTGGGCGCCAGTTCCAGCCTGCGGGCCAGTTCCTCGATAACTTCGGCCGTCGGTTCCCTCCGGCCGGTCTCGAGGAGGGAAATATAGCTGGGGGAATACAGGTCCTTGCCCAGTTCAGCCTGTGTCAGCCCACGTTCGAGACGCTCCGCCCGGAGCTTCTCCCCGAATCCGTTGCCCACGGGATTTCCTCCTAATTCCGGACAGTCTTTGTACTCAATGCTTGACAGTCCCTGTGGAAAACATTTTACAATGTATGTCAACAAGGACAGTGCTGACTTTGTAACGAATCCGACTCGTATTGAGGAACTTATATGTTGAAGAAGATTGCAGCCGCAGCCGTTCTGGCCGGGGCCCTGGCGTTTTCTGCGGCGGCTCCGGCCGTCCTGTCGGCTGGTTCCATTGCTGACACCACGGGGGTATCCGTTGCCGTAGGTAACTGGCCGGATCCCATGTCCAAGAAGACCAAGGACACCAAGGACAGCGACACCACGTACACCACGAACGTGGGCAACTGGCCTGACCCGATGTAATCACTCCTCACCAAAGGGAGGCGAGGCCCCGGACCATGCGAACCATGGTCCGGGGCCATTCCTTTGCCCGCATCACACCCCGGCCTCGATGACACCCCGGCGTGGATGACACAACGCGACGAATGCTTATGACAGAAGGTAACAAATTGGCATCATGCGGGAACCAAAAAGAGGGCCTCCCTGGGGGAGACCCTCTTTGTTTTGGTCGGGATGACAGGATTTGAACCTGCGACCTCTTCGTCCCGAACGAAGCGCGCTACCAAGCTGCGCTACATCCCGATCCGCTGCAAAAGCAACTTTACAAGGATAGCCGATCCGGGGACCGGATGCGAAATCCGGTCGCTGGCCCGCCGCTTCAGCGCGCGCGCCGGCGGTTGCGCCCTGCAGGGGCGTCCTCGCTGGCCGGAAGGCGTTCGGCCAGGACGGGAAGTGAATCGTGACGCCCGCGCTCCACGTGGGCGGACGCCAGGGCGGCGGCCAGCGCCGGCTGGCCCTCGACGATGGCCTGGACCAGTTCGGCGTGCTCCTGCCACATCTTGGGAGTGTCACGCTCCGGCGTCAGGCGGAAGAGCCACCGCACACGACCGTTCATCAGGCCTGTCATGCGCCGGAGAAGGTGGTGGTCGGCGAGCTTCACGATCTCCTCATGCAGGTCCGAGTTACGTCCGGACGCCTGGACGCCGTTGACCCCGGTGCGGGCAGATTCCAGGGCGTCCAGCAGCGCCGCAGGGCTGGCGCCCTCGGAAACCCTCCGTGCAGCGCATGACGCGGCCAGTGGTTCTAGCTGCAGCCGCAGGTCAAAGACCTCCTGCGCGTCACGGTAGGTGAAGGAATGGACGACGGCGCCGCGGCGGGGTTCGGTGGAAATGAAGCCTTCAGCCTCCAGCAGGGGCAGCGCCTCACGCAGGGGAATCCGGGACACTTCAAGGTCTGCGGCCAGTTCCCGTTCGTTCAGTTTTCCGCCGGCCGGCAGTTGGCCGGAGATGATCCTCTCGCGCAGCACCTCGGCAACGCGCTCGGACAATGGCTCCGCGAGGAGTTCAGCCGCGCCGTTTTCCATCTCATCTCCCATGGGGTTCAGGCTATCCCAGCCGGGATCCCCATCCGGTCCCGGCGGCCTAGAGCCCGGCGGCCCAAAGCCTTCCGGCACCGGCCGGTCAGACCAGCGAGTCCTTCCAGGCGCCGTGGAGGTCGGCGAACCGCCCGCCGCCGCCGATCAGGTCCGCCGGTGTGCCGTCCTCCACCACGCGGCCGTCGTGGACCACCAGCACGCGGTCGGCGGTTTCGACGGTGGACAGCCGGTGCGCGATGATCAGCGCTGTGCGGCCCCCGCCCGCAGCAGCGGAACCGGGGGCACCTGCGGCAGTGCCGGCGTCGGCCGTTGCCTTCAGGAGGCGCGCCAAACCGGTCTGGACGAGCCGCTCCGAAGGGATGTCCAAGGAGGAGGTTGCCTCGTCCAGGATGAGCACCGCCGGCCGGGCCAGGAAGGCACGGGCGAAGCTGATGAGCTGGCGCTGGCCTGAGGAGACGCGCCCGCCACGCTTGTTGACGTCGGTGTCGTAGCCCTCGGGCAATTCGGTGATGAACTCGTGGGCTCCGACGGCCCGGGCGGCCTCTTCGATCTCCTCGCGGGAGGCCTCCGGCCGGCCCAGGGCGATGTTGTCCGCCACGGAGCCGCTGAACAGGAACGCCTCCTGGGTCACCATCACAATGTTCCGGCGCAGGTCCGTGGTGCTGAGGTTGCGGAGGTCCACGCCGTCCAGCGTGAGTGAGCCGGCGGAGACGTCGTAGAAACGGGCGATCAGCTTGGCCAGGGTGGACTTGCCGGCGCCCGTCTGGCCCACCAGCGCTACGGTCTGGCCGGCCGGAATGTGCAGGTCCATGGTGGGGATGACCACCGGGCCCTCGCCATAGCGGAACTCCACGCCCTTGAAGTCGACCGTGCCCTTGGCATCCCGCAGCGCCACCGCGTTCTTGGGCGGGCGGACTGTGGGGACCTCCTCCAGCAGGCCGGACACCTTCTCCAGGGCGGCCTGGGCACTCTGGAAGGAGTTGTAGAACATGGCCATCTGGTCCACCGGCTGGAAGAAGCGCTTGGTGGAAAGGATCAGGGCCAGCAGCACCCCCACGGCGAGGTCTCCGCCAAGGACCCGGAATCCGCCGAACAACAGGACCGCTGCCACGCAGATGTTGCCGATCAGCACCAGGCCGGGCTGGAAGATTCCGTTGAGGTTGATGGAGCGGACGGTGACCCGCCGGTAGTCCTCGGCCAGCTGGCCGTACTGCTCGGCGTTTTCGCGTTCCTTGCGGAAGGCCTTCACGGCGCGGATCCCGGTCATGGTCTCCACGAAGTGCACGATCAGCCGGGCGGACACCACCCGGGATTCACGGAAGGCGATCTGGGAATGCTTCTGGTACCACCGCGAGAGGAAGTACATGGGCACGCCTGCGGCGAGGACAATCAGCCCGCTCCGCCAGTCCAGGGCGAACACCGTAACGGCGGTGAAGACCATGAACAGCATGCCCGAGGCGAGGGAACTCACGCCCGAATCGAGGAGTTCGCGCAGCGCCTCAAGGTCCGAGGTCTGCCGGGCGATGATCCGGCCCGAGGTGTACTTTTCGTGGAATTCCAGGCTGAGGCGTTGCGTGTGCCGGAAGACCCGCACCCTGAGGTCCAGGAGCATCGCCTGGCTGAGCCGCGCGGTGGAGGTGACGTAAAGGGCCGTCAGCGCGGCGGTTGCTACCGCGGCGGCCAGGTAGCCGACGCCGGTGAGCACCAAGGGGAAGTTGTCGCCTGCCTGCAGGGCGGGCAAAGCGTGGTCGATGCCAAAAGCGATCAGCGCCGGTCCCGCCACGCGGGCGGCCTGGGACAGCACTACCGTGGCGATGGTCAGCCAGAACCTGAGCCGCACCGGACGGATCAGTGACCGCAGCAAGGCGAGCGACCGCCGTCGTACGGCTTTGCTGTCGCTTTTGCTGAGGTGGGCGTTGTCCTCGTTGGCTGTGCCGAACGTTGCAGTGCTCATCGGATGATTTTCCCGGCTTCGACGTTGGCCTCTTCCTCAAGTTCGGACAGTTCCGAATCCAGGTCCCGGGGTTCCTGGTCCAGGCTGGCGATGACGTAGCGGTAGTGCGGGTTCTCCGCCAGCAGTTCCGTGTGCGTTCCGACGGCGGCAATGCGACCGTCCTCCAGCAGGGCCACCCGGTCCGCTAACGCCACCGTGGAAGGCCGGTGGGCGACGATCAGCGTGGTGGTGTCCTTCAGCACCGAACGCAGCCGAGCCTCTACCAGCTCTTCGGTGTGCACGTCGAGCGCGGAGAGTGGATCGTCGAGCACCAGGACGCGTGGCCGGGCGGCGATGGCCCGGGCGAGGGCAATCCGCTGACGCTGCCCTCCGGAGAGGCTCAGGCCCTCTTCGCCGATGAGCGTGTCCACGCCTTCCGGGAGGGAGTACGCGAAGTGTGCCTGGGCCACGTCGAGGGCCTCATCCAGTGCTTCCTCGCTTCGGTCCTGCGCGCCGAGCAGCACGTTGTCGCGGACGGAATTTGAGAACAGAGTGGTGTCCTCGAACGCGACACCCACCACGCGGCGGAGCTCCTCGACGTCGAACTCGCGCAGGTCTACGCCGTCAATGCTGATGGAGCCGTCCGTGACGTCGTACAGCCGGGGGACCAGCTGGATCAGGGCGCTCTTGCCACTGCCCGTGATACCCACCACGGCCATGGTTTCCCCTGGCAGGACCTCCAGGTTGATGTCCTTGAGGATGGGCCGGTCCGGCGCGTCCTCAAAGGCGAAGGTGGCGTGGTTGAACCGCAAGGCCCCTCGGAGCTCGGAGGGCCGGCGTGGCTCCGGGGGACTGGTGATGGTGTTGGCCGAATCCATCACTTCGAAGTGGCGGTCGACGGCGGTCTTGGCAGTGAGTGCCATGGCGAGCAGCATGCCGGAGAACTCCACCGGGGACGCGATGACGGCGGCAGTGGCGAAGAAGGCCACGAGGGCGCCGATGCTTAGTTGGCCGCTGGCGCACAGCATGACGCCTACCACCAGCCCGGTGCCCAGCGCGAGTTCGGGCAGCAGGGTGACCACCATGGTGAAGGTGGCCTGGTGCCGGGCCTTGGAGATCTCGGTCTGGCGGAGTTCCTCGGCCTGCTCGTTGAAGTTCTCCAGGGCCTCCCGGCTCCGGCCGAACGCCTTGAGGACGCGAATGCCATGAACGGATTCCTCCACCGTGGTGGCGAGGTCGCCGGCCTGGTCCTGGCTGCGCCGCGCCACCTTGCTGAAGCGGGTCCGGAACCGGAAGCCGTAGGCCATGATGGGCACCGCGGCAGCGAGGAAAATGAGGGCCAGTTGCCAGCTCATGGAAAACATGACTGCAATGCCGATGACGACGGTGAGGGTAGTCACCACCAGCATGATGGCGCCGAAGGCCATCCAGCGGCGCAGGAAGTTCAGATCGGTCATGGCACGGGAAAGCAACTGCCCGGAGCCCCACCGGTCATGGAAGGACACGGTCAGGTCCTGCAGGTGCCCGTAAAGGGAGACGCGCATCCTGGTTTCAACGGTAGTTGCCGGGTTGATGACAAACTGCCGGCGCAGGGCCACGAGCACAGCCTCGGCAATGCCCAGGACCAGGATAATGACGGCGGCAATCCAGACGGCGTCCGTGGCGCCGCCGGCCTGGAGCGAGTCGTTGATCAGTACCCGGAGTACCTGGGGGATGGTCAGGGCCACCACACTGGCCAGGAGTGCACAGAGGAGCCCCATGATGAGCCGGGGGATGATCGGCCTGACGTGAGGATAAAGACGGCTAATGGATCTGAAAAATGAAGTCTGCTTGGCCATGCCCGCTTCTCAAGCTCTAAATCGAATGTAGTTTCCCGTAGCAACTACCTTATGCCATGGCGTGATTCGATTCACAGTATTCGTGCGGGCTGGGAACGATTGTCCAGTTATCACGTTCCGCAATGCCGCCCTGAGGCTGGAGATCTACTCTGGAGCCGTCAGGGTCAGCAGGACGGCCTCGGGCCGGCAGGCGATCCTGATCGGCGCGAAACGCGAGGTGCCGATGCCGCCGGAGACGTTTACCGGCGTCGTGGATCCGTTGCTCTCCCAGTTGTTGAGTCCCTTGGCCCGCCAGGTGGGGAGGTCGCAGTTGGAGACCAGCGCGCCATAGCCGGGGATACAGAGCTGTCCGCCATGCGTGTGGCCGGCAAGGAGCAGGTCCGCCCCGTCCTGGGTGAAGAGGTCCAGGACGCGCTGGTAGGGGGCGTGGATAACGGCCACCCGGAGGTGCGCGTTATCGTCCTGGTTCTTGGTTCCGCGGGGCCAGCCGGCGTAACGTTCGCGATTCAGGTGGGGGTCGTCCACGCCGGAGAAGTCGAACCGCATCCCCCGCAGGACCACGGACTGGTTCCGGTTGGTCAGGTCAATCCACCCGCCCATGCCGAACCCGGCCCGAAGCCGCGGCCAGTCCAGTTCGATGTTTTCGCGCTTCACCTTGGACGGACCCAGCAGGTACGACGCCGGGTTCCGCAGGCTCGGAGCGTAGTAGTCGTTCGAGCCGGGGACAAAGACGCCGGGGAACTCGAGCAGCGGCCGGAGCGCCTTAAGCAGCGGGTCTACGGCCTTCACATGGCTGAGGTTGTCTCCCGTGTTCACCACGAGGTCCGGCTCCAGCGATGCCAGCGATTGGAGCCATGCAGCCTTGGTGTCCTGGCCCGGGACAAAATGGATGTCGCTCAGGTGCAGGATGGTGAAGGGCTGATGGCCGGCGGGGAGGATCGGAAGGGTTTCCTCGCGTAGGACGAACTGGTTCTTCTCCCACAATCCGTAGCCGACGGCGGCCAGCCCGGCCGCTGCTCCGGCAGCAGTGGAGACGGCAAAGCCGCGCCCAATGTTCCGGACGCGGCTGGCCAAAGCAGGGCTGACTGCCATAGGTAGCTAGTCCTTCTTTTCGCTGTTGCCCGGACCCGGTGCAGGGGTCGGCGGGGTGGTTGGCTGTGGCGCCGTGGTGGCCGGTGCACTCGGCGTAGTGGTCCGGGCCGGTGTGCCGCTCACCATGTTGGTCGGCGGGGCATTGAACGGGGCCGTGCCGTAGGCAGGGGCTATCTGGAGCATGTACTTGGAGAACATCGGGCCAGCGATCATGTAACCGTCCACTGCCGGGTAGAACTTGCCGTTTACCGTCAGGTTCCGGCCCGGGCGGCTCTGGTCGCCAAAGGGGTCGCCGAACCATGCGGCGGTGGCCAGGCCGGTGGTGTAGCCCACCACCCAAGTGGAGCCGTTGGTGTCGTTGGTGCCGGTCTTGGCTGCCACGGGGAAGTTGGTCCTGGTGGACAGCCGGGGCTGGATCAGCGAACCGGAGCCGCCGTTCAGCACTTCCTGCATGGCGTAGGCGACGCCACGGGCCACTTCGGGTTTGACGGCGTCCTTGCAGTTGGAGGACTGGGCGGGAAGCTGTGCGCCGGTCTGGTCCGTGACGGAGGTGATGGCAATGGGCTCGCAGTACTTACCGTCGTTGGCGAACGTGGCAAACGCGGCGGCCATGGTCAGCGGGGCCGTCTGGGTGGAACCGATGAGGTTGGCCAGCGTGGTCATCTTGACCTGCGGGTTGGGGTCCTCAGCCGTGGGCAGGCCGCCGTGGATGCCCACGGCGTCCACGATCTTCTGGATGCCGCACAGGTCAACCTGGGCCGCGGACGCGAACGTTGCCGTGTTGATGGAGTTCATCAGACCGTAGAGGACGGTCATGTTCCGGTAGTAGCCCTCGTCCGAGTTCTGCAGGTCGAAGCTGCCGGGAATCCCGGCGTCATACCAGCCGACCGTGGGGTCCGGGCAGGTGTTCCTCCAGGGGAAGTTCTGCGGATACTTCCGAACCGCCGCGTTGATGTTCGTGTTCATGGACTTGCCCTCGTTGAGCCATTCAGCGAAGGTGAATGGCTTCATGGTGGAACCAGGCTGGGCGCCGCCCATGCCGTTGAGGTCGTTGCCGTCCTTGTCCAGCTTGTCCACGTTGAAGTTGATTTGGGTATCGAACTTGCCGTCAGCGGGCAGGAACGAGGTGTTCTGGGCCATGTTGATGATCTTGCCGGTGTTGGGCTGCACCGAGACGATCGCCGAGCCCCACTTGTCCGGGTTGGCGCCGGCCGCGGCGTCGGACTCGGCCTGCGCCGCGTTCTGTGCGTTGGGATCAAGGGTGGTGGTGATGGTCAGGCCGCCGCGGAAGACACTGTTGATGCGCTCCTCGGAGGTGGCGCCGTAGGCAGGGTTGTTCAGCAGCAGGTGCAGGACGTAATCGCAGAAGTAGGGCGCGGTGGCGGCGTAGGCACAGCCCTGGCGGGCGGGGGTGACCTTCGGCTCCACTGGCGTGGCCACGGCGGCGTCGTGGTCGGCCTGGGTGATCTTGCCCTGGCTCAGCATGAGGCCGAGCACCAGGTCGCGGCGCTGCTTGGCGTTGTCCGGGTTGGAGATCGGGTCAAAGGCGGAGGGGCTGTTGACCAGGCCTGCCAGCAGGGCGGCCTGGGGGAGGGTCAGGTCCTTGGCAGTGGTGCTGAAGAAGAATTTGGAGGCGGCTTCAATGCCGTAGGCGTCCCGGTTGAAGAAGACGATGTTGAGGTAGCCCTCAAGGATCTGCTCCTTCGAGAACTCCTTCTCCAGGGCGATGGCCAGCTTCATTTCGCGGAGCTTGTCGCCCACGCCTTTGTTGACGCCGTTGAGCTTGATCTGCTCCTCGTTGCCCTCAGCGGCGAGGTTCGCGTTGAGGACGTTGTTGACATACTGCTGGGTGATGGTGGAGGCACCCTGCTTGTTGCCGCGGGCGGTGCTCACCAGGGCTCGGAGGATACCGGTGGTGTCCACGCCGCCGTGATCGTAGAACCGGCTGTCCTCAACGGCGATGACCGCTTCCTTCATGAAGGGGGAGATCTGGTCCAGGGAGACCTTGGTCCGGTTCTCTTCATAGAGGTTGGCGATGAGGCTGCCGTCCGCGGCCAGGATCTTGGTGGACTGGCTGGGCGGGTCTACTTTCAGCTCCGCCGGGAGGGTGTCGAAGAACTCGATCGAACCGCTTGCTGCGCTGCCCGAGACGGCGGCAGCGGGAACCAGCAGGCCAGCCACCAGGACACCGCAAATAGCGCTCACGCCAAGGAAACCTAAAATCTTTCCGAGGGTAGTGGCTGTGTCGAAAATGGGGTTCTTACGAGTCACCATGTTTTCCACTTTACCGGCAAGGACTAGTCTTTCTCTCATGACCAAATGGGAGTACGCGACGATTCCGCTCATTATTCACGCCACCAAGCAGATCCTGGACCAGTGGGGAGAGGACGGCTGGGAGCTCGTCCAGGTCGTCACAGGTCCCGACGGCAACGGCCTTGTTGCCTACCTCAAGAGGGAGAAGCAGTAACGTGAGCACCCCCGCAAACACCACGTCCGGTGCGGAAACTGCGCCGATTTCCGCCGTTGAACAGCGCCTCTCCGAGCTCGGGCTGACGCTTCCCGAGGTGGCCGCTCCCGTGGCCAGCTACGTGCCGGCAGTGATCTCCGGCAACTACGTTTACACCTCCGGTCAGCTGCCGTTTATTAACGGCAAACTCGAAGCTACCGGCAAGGTGTCCACCGGCACCGAAGGATACGCCGACGAAGCCACGGTGTCCCCCGAGGACGCCCAGCGCTTTGCGGCCATTTGCGCCGTCAACGCCCTGGCTGCCGTCAAGAGTGTCATTGGCGATCTTGACCGCATTACCCGGATCGTGAAAGTAGTGGGCTTCGTGTCCTCGGACCCCTCCTTCACCGGCCAGCCGGGTGTCATCAATGGTGCCTCGGACCTGCTGGGACGCGTCCTGGGCGACGCCGGCAAGCACGCCCGTTCCGCCGTCGGCGTTTCAGTGCTGCCGCTCGACTCGCCCGTCGAGGTCGAACTGATCGCTGAATTCAGCTAAGGACCGGTCACCTCTTTTGCCTCAACTCGCCCGACGCCTGTTTGTCCTTCCCCCTGATCTCGAAGGGGCGGCACGAAGCTGGCTCGATCACGGCGAGCGGACGCCACGTGCTGCCCGCTTCGCCTCATCCGTGGTTCTGCTGCGCGATTCACCCACCGGCCTGGAGACCTGGCTCGGCTACCGTCCGGGCTCCTCGCCGCTGGGGGTCCTCGCCTTCCCGGGAGGTTCCCTGGACGCGTCCGACGACGACGCCCTGGGTTGGCTGGGCCCCTCACCCCAGCATTGGGCTGAGCAATTGGGGACGGACGACGTCGGGCTGGCGCGGCGCCACGTGGTGGGCGCCATCCGCGAGCTTTTTGAGGAGACCGGTGTGCTTCTGGCCGGACCCGACCCCACCAGCACGGTGGAGGCCACGTCCACTCCGGAGTGGATGCGGGCACGGGAACTGGTGGCGAACCAGGAGAAGTCGTTCGGCGACGTCCTGGCCAAGCGGGGACTCTCGCTCCGAACGGACCTCCTGAAGCCGCTGGTGAACTGGCGCAGTCCGGATTTCGCGCACCATCGGTTCGACACCCGCTACTTTGCGGCGACCGTACCGATGAACCAGCAGCCCACCCTCCTGGAAAGCAAGGGAGTCTGGGGCCGATGGGTCAACGCAGCCACAGTTATCGCTGATCGGGACACCACCGCACTGGGCGACGAAGTGGGGGTGGAGAACACTGTGGGCCTCACACTCGGCCAGCTCCTCGTTCCCGGTTCCGAGATCATGCTCGAAAAGATGGCCGCCGCCAACGGCTGCATCGCGTACCTCAGCTATAAGCGCAAGGCCCACGTGTACCAGCCCCGGCTTGTTGAAGAGGACGGCAAGCTCATGCTCGAAGTCGAGGCCGCGAAGACGGTGGCGGGCGACCCCCAGCGGGAGCGCTAGGGTGTTTTAGCGCCGGCCCTGCAACCGGATGGTGGCGTACGGGCGGCTGGGGAGATTACCCGCCGTCCAGGACTCGTCCGAGGGCTCCAGCGGTATCTGGCCACGGCCGTCACGGATCACCAGGGCGACCGTACCGATCACGGCCCCCACACAAGCCCAGCCCAGCAGGATCAACACAACAGCCGTAGCCACAGACATCGCCATGCACCTCGCCACTTAATTTTACCGCCGTGGCTTGGGCGCGGCGCTGGCTGTGAGAGTGGGTTTGACGGCGCAAAAAGGCCCGAAGTCCGGCATCCGGAAGCGTGCGTCAGAGCGACGAAGGAGCAGCACGCGTGGGCCCACGCCGTCAGGGATCCCCGCGGCCGAGCTTGCGAGGATGGGGTGACGGTGGGGAGGATGCCGGCCTCGGGCCGGACGCTTCTTGGGACTTTGCGGGTTTAGCGGGAGCGCTGGCGGAGGCGCTGCATGTCCAGGATCACTACGGCGCGGGCCTCCAGGCGGAGCCAGCCGCGCTGGACGAACTCGGCCAGGGCCTTGTTAACCGTTTCGCGGGATGCGCCCACCAGCTGGGCCAGTTCTTCCTGGGTGAGTTCGTGCGCCACCAGGACGCCGTCCGTGGCCGGGCGGCCAAAGCGGTCGGCCAGGTCCAGAAGGGCCTTGGCGACGCGGCCGGGAACGTCGGAAAAGACCAGGTCCGAGAGGGAGTCGTTGGTGCGGCGCAGGCGGCGGGCCAGTGCCTGCAGCAGCTGGGCCGAAACCTCGGGGCGGGTGCGGAGCAGTGTGTTCAGGCTCTCGTTCTTCAGTCCGGCCAGGCGGGTTTCGGAGACGGCCGTGGCTGTCGCGGTACGCGGGCTCGGATCAAAGAGGGCCATTTCGCCGAAGAGTTCGCCCGGGCCAAGGATGGCCAGGAGGGATTCCCTGCCGTCCGGAGACGTCCGGCCCAGCTTCACCTTGCCGGAGACGATGAAGTAGAGCTGGTCACCCTGGTCGCCTTCGCGGAAAACCGAGGCTCCGCGGGAAAGGTCCACCTCGGTCAGCTCGTCCGTCAGCAGACGGAATGCTTCGTCGTCGAGCGTGGCGAAAAGGGGTGCTCGGCGCAGTACCTCGATGTCCATAAAATCTCCTGAATAAAAAGTGTCGGCTGTGGCGCTTGTGCCATTGTTTCAGAATTTTCAACGTTCTGTGACGTACTTGGCAGCCGAAACGCCCTGAAGCGCTGGGCCGGAAGCCCATTTGAGCCGTGCAAGGCAACTGAAGCCGCATTCTTCCGGAGCGTATCCGGAGGATCCGCGGATAATGCGGAAGCAGAATCCAGGCCGGTGGGAACGCACAGAATAATGTCAGCCGGCGCCACTAGAATTGGGTTTCAACTGTTTATAAGGAGCCTTAGTGTTTGGCCTGACTGTTCTGGACCTGGTACTGATCCTGGCCCTGCTGTCGTATCTGGGCTACGGCCTGCGCAACGGGTTCCTGGTGACATTGGGCGGAATCGCCGGGTTCGCCGCGGGCGCCGTGGCCGCCTTTTTCGCCGTACCCCTGGTCAGCGGCTTCGTTGATGATTCAGGGTGGAGGCTGACCGCCATCGTAGCCGCCGCCGTCGTCCTGATCGCCGTGGGGCACGGAGCAGGCACCATGATCGGCCGGAAAATCCGCGGCACCGTGCGGATCAGGCCGCTTCGTGCCGTGGACCGGCTGATCGGCGGGGCCGTGAACGTTGCGGTCTCAGCGCTGATCATGTCCATGCTCGCCTTTAGCGTCAGCTCCCTCGGCGTCCCCTTGGTGTCCCAGCAGTTGGCTGAATCGAAAGTCATCCGGTTCATCGACGGCATGACGCCTACCCCGGTCAAAGCCACTATGGCGCAACTGCGTTCAACGGTGATCGGCAACGGCATCCCCACCCTCCTGGAAGGCCTCGACCAGGGCCAGCCGGTGGTAGTGCCCGACGCCAGCACGGACACGCCCGCCCTGAACCGCGCCGCAGAATCAGTCCTTAAAATCGCCGGGACCGCCTTCGAATGCGGCCAGAACCAGACCGGGACCGGATTTGTCGTCTCACCCGGAAGGGTTGTGACCAATGCCCACGTCGTGGCGGGCGTGTCGCAACCCGTTGTGGAGGTCCCTGGCGGCAGTGCCATGCCTGGACGGGTGGTCTATTTCGATACCAGGCACGACCTCGCTGTCCTGGCAGTTGATGGACTTCCCGCCGAGCCGCTGGCCCTGAGCCCGGACCTTCCCAACGGCAGCCCGGCCGCCTTCGCCGGCTATCCGCACGGCGGTCCATTCCTGTCCAAACCGGCCACGGTGCAGGACATCACCACGGTGCTGGTGCCGGACATTTATGGAAACAGCCCGGCACCCGAGGAGATCTACCGGCTCGCTGGGGACATCCAGCCCGGCAACTCCGGCGGGCCGCTGCTGACCACGGAGGGCTTGGTGGCCGGTGTGATCTTTGCCAAGGCGACATCAGACACAGAACTGGGTTTCGCCATCACTATGGATGACCTCAACCCGGTGGCGTCCCAGGCTCCCGGCCTCAGTGCGCCGGTATCCTCCGGGCAGTGCATCCAGAAGTAACAGTGCATCCGGTAGCTGCAAGGGTCAGAGCCACTCGAGGCTTTGTCCATGCGGGCCGGTGATGGCCACCGGGCTGCCGTTATGAGTCAGCAGGAACCTGCCAAGGATCTGCTGCGCGTCAATCTCGGGGACCACGTTTGAACCGTCCTCCTGGTAAATGACCATGTGCCCCTCGTTGCTGAGCCAATGGATGCCCCGGCTGGCGGCGAGGTGCTGCATGGTCCGCCGGAATTCGGTCCGGCCGGCGGCGGTCAGATAGCCCATCACCGCGCTGTGGAAGACCACCAGTGCTGCATCGTCCGGCGCCTGGGTGGCGAGTTCCAGCAACCGCTCGTTCAGGTCGCCGGCGACGAGGTGTGGCGGATCCTGCCGGGCGATGGCGACGGCCTGCTGGAGTCGTGTGCGCCGAAACTCCTGTTCCGGCCACACCAGTGCCTCCAGCCACGCGACGTCCCCAGGATCCCCCACGTCCAAGGGATTCAGGTCGATGCCAGCCCGCCACACCACGGACGGGAGCGAGGCCGGCAAAGGTACCCGGCCGGTGGTGGCGCAGTTCAGGATGGGGACCCCGGCCGGGGCTCCAACGTCCGGGCCGGGAGATAACCGCGTAACTGTGGTGCCGTCGTCGTACTCGTAGCCGTACCGGTCCGGGTACAGCACCAGGCCCGCTGAGGCGCCCACCTCCAGCAAAGCCAGCGGCTTACCCTCAGCCTCCGAGATGGCCGCCAGCGACGGCAGCAGCGTGGCGCAGCGGCCTGCCTCGTTGGTCTGCGTGGACCGGGAGAGCACAATCCTGCTGACATCGTCCCATCGGGCGTTGAGGAAGTCGCGGAACTGTTCAAAGGGGCCCGGCACAGCTCCGAGGTACCGGGCGGCGGCAAGGAGCAGGTTGGGCTGGCGTTTGTCATGCGGCCACCGGTCAATGCGGGCGATGATCTGCGGGTCGTCGGCGATCCCCAGAGTCCATTCGGCGTAGCAGGGGGAGGAACCGGGGGCTTCCACGCTGCCAAAGTGCCGGTACCACGCGGCGGTATGCCCATCGGGCTCGGCCGGGACGCGCACACCGTCCGATTCGGGCTGCGGCTCCGGCCCGGCGGCCATGGCTACAGCGCTTCGGCCAGGTAGTCGATGGCGAGCTTGTAACCGAACACTCCGGCGCCCACGATGACAGCAGTGCAGACGGGGGACAAGAAGGAATGGTGCCGGAACTCCTCGCGCTGGTGCACGTTGGTGATGTGGACCTCGACGGCGGGAAGCTGAACCGCTGCGAGGGCGTCACGCAAGGCCACGGACGTGTGGGTGAAGGCACCGGCGTTCAGCACAATGCCGACGGCGGTGCCGCGGGCTGCGTGGATGGCGTCAAGGAGCACGCCCTCATGGTTGGACTGGACGCATTCCACCGTGAATCCATGGGCCTCAGCGGTGGCACCGGCCAGCTTCTCGACGTCGGCGAGGGTGGAGGTGCCGTACTTTTCCGGCTCTCGGGTTCCCAACAGGTTGAGGTTGGGGCCGTTGATCACGAGGATGGTGCCACGCCCGGCGGTCTTGGTACTGCTGTCTGGGAGGCTCTGATCGGATTCGTTCATGCTGCCAACTTTAGGTGATGACGGCTGATGACCGATTGGCGCCAGCCTGAGCGCCGGATTCTGCACCATCATTCGTCCGGTGTGGTTCCACCGTGCCGCCATTCCAGGAGGCGTGGGACTCGGCCAGCAAATGATGGAGCAGAATCCGACACTATAGTGCGGTGAACCTCAGCACGAGGGCATGTTCCGGGTTCAGGATGGGCATCGGCAGGCCCACTTCGGCCAGGAAGCGGCCGCCGGCAACTGCTCCGTCGGCCAGCCATGACGGCGGCCTCACTTGCGTGTAGGTGTGGGCGTAGTCAGCGTCTCCAGGTGTCGGGAAGATGGACTCCACCCGGTAGGTGCTTTCAGGTTCGAGCCCGGGGATGGTGATGCGGCCGGTCTGCTCAGCGAACGCGGTGCGCGTGCTGACCAGGGCGAACAGTGCCGCCGTTGTGCCCTGTGCGGGTCGGGCCGAATCGGTTCCGGAGGCCACTACGCCGTGCAGGAGCAGGGAGCCGTCGGCAACGTCCGCGCGCACCATGCGCCCGGAGTGGATGAGATCGCGGTGTTCTTTGTACAGCCCAATGAAGCGCTTGAGCTCGTCGCGCTGCGCACCCTGCACCTCCCGGACGTCCCACTCCATGCCGAAGTGGCCAAACAAGGCCGTGATGGCACGGAAGGACAGGTCGTGGGTGCGGGCTGTGGTGTGCGAGGTGGTGGGGCCGACGTGGCCACCCACCAGTTCGGGCGGGACCACCAGCCCGGTCCAGCGTTGGATGGTCTGCCGTTCCAGGGCGTCGTTGCAGTCCGAGGCCCAGATCCGGTCCGTGCGTTCCAGGATCCCCAGGTCAACGCGGGCGCCGCCGGAGGAACAGCTTTCAATCTCGACGCCGGGATGGGCCTTCTTGAGTTCGTCAAAGAGCCGGTAGGCCGCCAGGGTTTGCTCGTGGACGGAGGAGCGTCCGGCGTGGCCGTGCTCCAGCAGGTCCCGGTTCTGGTCCCATTTGAGGTAGCTGATCTTGTTCTCGCACAGGAGCGCATCCACGCGGTCGAAGATGTACTGCCACGCTTCGGGGTTCACGAGGTCGATCACATGCTGGTTCCGCCACTCGATCGGCAGGCGGCCGCCGTCCTTGTGCGAAATGGCGGCCGGGCCGACGATCCATTCGGGGTGGGCGCGGGCTATGTCGGAGTCGAGGTTGATCATCTCCGGTTCAACCCAGAGCCCAAATTCCATTCCGCGGGATGTCACGGCGTCGATCAGCGGCGTGAACCCGTCCGGCCACAGCGCCTCGTCCACGTACCAGTCGCCAAGCCCGGCGTTGTCGTGGCGTCGCCCGCGGAACCAGCCGTCGTCGAGGACAAATCGTTCCACCCCGAGCTCGGCGGCGGAATCGGCGAGCTCGATCAGGGTGGGCAGGTTGTGGTCGAAGTAGACAGCTTCCCAGGTGTTGAGCACTACGGGGCGGGGCTTGCCGCCGCCTGCGGCGGGGAGCACGTGGTGGGGGCGGGAGCGGAACCAGTTGTAGAACGCCTCGCTGATGCCGTCCAGGCCGCGGTCGGAGTAGGCGGCGAACAGTGCCGGAGTGGTGTAGCTGGCACCCGGCTCGAGGATCACTTCGGCAGGGCCGAGGAGCTCCGAGCCGCCGATCATGGTGCGGCCGTCGCCGATGCTGTCTGCGAACTGCTCGTGGTTGCCGCTCCAGGCAAGGTGCGTGGCCCAGACCTTCCCGTGGCGGTTGCCGAATCCAGCGGTGCCGGCGGCGAAGAGCAGCGAGGAGTCGTGTCCGGTGCGGCCATGCCGGCCGGTGCGGACCCAGGTGCCCTGCTGGATGGGACGGCGCTGCGGGTGGCGTTCCCGGCACCAGCGCCCGGTCAGGTCAAGGAGTTCGACGGCGTCCGGCGCCACCGGGAGGACGGTTGCCAGTTCGTCGAGCTGATAGGGCGTGGTGCCATCGTTGGTGACGGTGTGACGCAGCTCCAGCAGGCCGCCGTCGTGCAATGTCACCGAGGACAGGACGGTGAGGCCGGCGTCGGGATCGGACTGGACGATGGCAGCGGAGTTACCCTCGGCCGTCGCTGTGACGACGCGGAGGCGAGCTGAGAAGTCGAGGCCGGAGACGCCGTCGGCGACGCGGTGGCCGCGGAGGGCGGGACGGCCACGCCAGCTGGAGGACGCCTGCGGCAGGAGGCCGGCGGGTACGGTGGCGTCGATGGCGGAGTGCGGGATCGGCTCGCCGAGGATGGCGAGGTCCGGAAGTGGGGCGTCACCCAAATCGGCGCCCCAATGGATAATCTCGGCCTCCCCGCTGTCGAAGCTGATCACCAGGCTGGTGCCGGCGGTACGGAGGTGGAGCGAATCCATAGGTATATCTCTTTCGGTAATTATGGCGTGCGTTCACTGACGCAGGACGGTGGTGGTGCTGTGTTGGGGTGTGGTGTCCGGATGCCGCCGCCGCGAGGAGGAAACGGCGGCATCCGGAGCCGATGACTGCGGCCACACCCGCAGTCACGTTTTTTGGTGGACCAGGCCTACTTGAAGAGGGCGTTGACCTGTTCGTTGACCTGGGTCAGGGAGCTGGCGGGCGCCTTGCCGGACACCACGGCGTCCATGGCGGGCTCCATGATGCCCTTGACCTTGGCTGTGTTATCAGTGATCGGGTACAGGAAAGTGGTCTTGTTCTTCACGTGCTCGGTGAAGGCCGTCACGTCCACACCCTTGGCCTTGAAGGCTTCGGCGGCCTTGTCAGAGGAAGTCTTCAGCGCCGGGAAGACCACGGCCTTCGAGGCCACAACGTCCTGGCAGTCAGCGGAAGCGAGGTACTCCACCCACTTGATGGAGGCGTCCTTCTTCTTGGTGCCTGCCCAGATCGAGTCAGCCAGGCCGTTGAACATGGAGGCGCGCTCGCCTTCCGGACCAACGGGAGTCGGGGCGATGCCCACCTCGATGCCCTTGTAACTGATGTACTGGCCGGTCATCCACGAGCCGTGGGCGTTGATGGCAGACTTGCCGGCTGCGAAGGTGTCTGCCATCGCGGCGCCGACCGTGGTCTCCAGCTTGGGCATGTAGCCCTTCTGGGCCAGTCCGGCGAACCAGGCCATGCTTTCCTGGAACTTGGGGTCGTCGTAGTTGTAGTGCGTACCCCACGGGTTCTTGTCCGTGTGGGACCAGCCGGTGGTGTTGGTGAGGTAGCTCCACTCCGTCTGGCCGGAGGAATCTCCTCCGCCATTGAGGCCCAGGCCGTAGACGGCGACATTGTCCTTGTCGAAGCCGGCCTCGTCGCCGCGCTTGCCGTTCTTGTCAACGGTCAGGTGGGCGATGACCTTTTCGTAGCTTCCGCCATCTTCGGGGTTCCAGGCGAGGTCTTTCATCTGGTCTTCGGTGATGCCGGCGCTGGCGAGCATGGCCTTGTTGTAGAACAGGCCGATGGTGTCCCAGTCCTTCGGCAGGCCGTAGCGCTTGCCGTCCTGGCCGACCCAGAGGTCCGCGAGGCCCTCGTTGTAGGCGGTGAGGTCTACGTTGTCTTTCTCGACGGCGTCGTCGATGGGCAGCAGCTGCTTGTTTTCGGCGAGCTCACCATAGCGTCCGAGGTGGTTGGTGAAGACGTCCGGGGCAGTGCCGCCGACAAAGCCGTTGGTCAGGGTGCTCCAGTAGTCGTCCCAGCCGCGCTGGGTGATCTTGACCTTGATGTCCGGGTTGGCTTTGGTGAAGTCGTCTGCGCACTGCTGGTAGGCGGGCAGCTGGTTGGCGTCCCACAGCCAGTAGCTGATCTCGCCTTTGGCAGACTCTGCCGAGGACGATGAGCCGCCGCCACAGGCGGACAGGGACAGTGCCACAGTTGCGGCGACGGCAACGGCGCCGAGGGTTTTCTTCATGGTTCTACTTTCCGTTCGGGGGATGCGATGGGCTGTTACTGGTGGGGAAATTTACTTGATGCCGGAGAAGCCGATGGAGTTGACGATCTTCTTGCCGAAGGCGGCGAAGAGGATCAGGACGGGCAGGGCCGAAATGAGGGTGGCGGCCATCAGGCCGGACCAGTCCGGGGCTCCCTGCGGGGACTGTGATTTGAAGACACCGAGGCCCACCTGCAGGACCCGCACGTCATCCTGGGAACCGACCAGCAAAGGCCAGAAGTATTCGTTCCACTGGCCGATGAAGGTGAGCAGTGCGAGGGTGGCGATGGGGGCAGCGGCGTTGGGGAGAACGATCTGGAAGAAGATGCGCAGGTGCTTGGCGCCGTCGAGCATTGCCGCCTCTTCGACTTCCCGGGACATGTTCAGGAAGAACTGGCGCAGGAAGAAGATGGCGAACGGTGTCATAAAGACGTACGGCAGGACCATGCCGAGCATGGTGTTGAGCAGGTCCAGGTTCTTGATGAACAGGAAGTTCGGCAGGGCCGTGAAGATCGGCGGGACCAGCATGGTGCCGAGGAACAGGCTGAACACCAGGTTCCGTCCCTTCCAGCGCAGCCGGGCAAAGGCGTACGCAGCCATCGAACTGAAGAACACGGCTCCGGCGGTGGTGATGGAGGAGAAGATGATGGAGTTCCGCAGGTAGAGCCAGAAATCGATGGCGGCACCGGAACCGCCTTCCGCGACGGCGTCGGCTGGGCTTTGCAGGCCGAATACCCGCATAAAGGCGCCGAAAGTGAATTCCGCGGGAAGCAGGCTGGCCGAGTTGGAAGCCAGTGCCGAGTTGGTGGACAATGCCGTGCGCAGCACCCAGAGGAAGGGCAGGACGGAGACCGCGATGGCCAGGACCAGGAGGGCCCAGGCACCTGCCCGGCGGGGGTTGAACGGACGACGGCGGCGGGTTGAGGCCGGCAGCGGTGCGCGGCTGGTGGTGGTGGTCATGCGGGGCTCCTAGTCCAGGTCCGACTCGTTGCCCTTGAGGAACTTCATTTGGATGAAGGCCACGAAGGCGAGGATGAGGAAGAGAATGACGGCAATTGCAGATCCGTAGCCGAAGTCCGACTCGGTGAAGGCACGCTGGTAGATGTAGTACTGGATGACGCGGGTTGCGTTGACCGGCCCGCCGGCGGTGGTCACGGCAACGGTGTCAAATACCTGGAACGAGCCGATCACCGTGACAACCAGGACCAGGACCAGCACCGGCCGCAGCAGCGGAATGGTGATTTTGCTGAAGGTCTGGAACGGTGACGCGCCGTCGAGTTTGGCCACTTCGTAGACGTGGCCAGGGATGGCCTGGAGCCCGGCGAAGATCAGCAGGGCTGTGTAGCCCATGTGGCGCCACGTGTTGATCAGAGCCTGGGTGGGGATGGCCCACTCCTCGCTTCCGAAGAAGGCGACCCGGGGGAGGCCGGACCATTCGATGAACTGGTTGACCACACCGATCTGGTAGTCGAGCATCCAGAACCACAGCAGCGCCGCGATGACGTTTGACATCAGGTAGGGCAACAGCAGTGCGCCGCGGATGAGCGTGGACTTTGCCACCTGGTGCATCAGGAGGGCCAGGCCCAGGGCCAGGGCGGTCTGGAGGACGATGTTGAGGAAGACGTATTGGCCCGTGACCGCCAGGGAATTCCAGAACAGCGGGTCTTTGGCGATGGCCGTGTAATTGTCCATCCCCACCCATTCCGGGTCACCCAGGATGTTGTACTCCGTGAAGCTCAGGTACACACCGCGGATGGTCGGGACAACGTAGAAGAAGACGAACCCGATCATGGCCGGGGCGATGAAGAGGAGGGCGATCTTGAGGTCGCCCAGCTGGCGGTAGCCGCCGCGCGGCATGGGGGCTCCGGGCTTAGGCGGGGCGGATCTCGTGTGCTTGGCAAGGGTGGTCATCGTCGACCCTTTCCTGACTGTGATGTGGATAACAACTGGTGAGAAATCTACACGAGTAGATTGAATGTGGCAAGAAGAATTTCTAGGCTTATTTGACAGGGATTAATCCAGTCGCTAGCCCATTGACTCGAGTAGATTCCGGTGCAACACTGGGATTCCTGATGGACAGCGCTTGCCCGGCGCTCCTGCAAGCACCCGTGGAAAGAGGGACAATGGCGTTTTCAATCGGCGTAGTAGGAGCCGGCCAGTTCGGCGGCCAGTTCGCGCACCTCTTCAATCTCCACCCCGGCGTGAGCTCGGTGTATGTGGTGGATGAGCTTCCGGAGCGTGCCGCCGAGGCAGTGGAGCGCTACCACCTGGTGGGGGCAAAGGCGAGCTTCGAGGAACTTCTCGCCTCCGACGTCGATGCCGTGGCAATCTTCACCCAGCGCTGGACGCACGGTCCCCTGGTGGAGCAGGCCCTTCGTGCCGGCAAGCACGTCTACTCGGCCGTCCCCATGGCCATTTCCGAGGACGAAATCGCCCGGATCATCGACGCCGTCCGTGAAACCGGCCTGGTTTACATGATGGGGGAGACCAGTTACTACAACCCCGCCACCGTCTACGCACGCAAGCAGCTTGCCGCCGGCCGCTTCGGGCGGATCTTCTACGCCGAAGGGGACTACGTCCACGACATGGATCTAGGGTTCTACGACGCCTACCAGTACAGCGGCGGCGAGCGTTGGAAGGAAACCGCCAGCTACCCACCCATGCTGTACCCCACGCACGCAGTCGGCGGAGTACTCGGCGCCGTCCCCGCCCATGCGGTCAGCGTCAGCTGCGTAGGAGTGAAGGATGACCGCAATGACGGCGTCTTTGACAAGGAAGTCAGCATGTTCGGAAATGACTTCTCCAACGCCACGGCCCTCTTTGAACTCAACGACGGCGGCGTGATGCGCACCAACGAGATGCGCCGGGTGGGCTATCCCTCGCACATCAGGGAGTCCCGGTTCCGGTTCTTCGGTACGGAGGCCAGCTTCGAGCAGCTCGCCAAAGTCACAGTGTGGCAGGACAAGGAAAACGTCCACGATATTTCCGAGCAGTTCGAAACCCGTCCCAGCATGTCCCTGGACGACCCGTCCCTGGCGAACGTTGCCCCGGAACTGAGGGACGCGTTTGTCTCCGGGCTCTCGCCAGTCCACGACGCCGAACGGCTCCCTGAGGAGTTCCGCGGCGCGCCAAACGGCCACGAGGGCAGCCACCACTTCCTGGTGGACGACTTCGTGACAGCGGTCAACACCGGGACGCTGCCACCTGTCAATGCCTGGGTTGCCGCGCGGTTCACCCTTCCCGGCATTGTGGCCCACGAGTCAGCCCTCCGCGGTGGGGAACGGCTGCCCATCCGCGACTTTGGCGATGCCCCGGAAATTCGATAGCTAGCATTGACATCATGACGACTCCAGCAGTGCAGGCCCCGCGCGGCCCGGTGACCCGCAAGGACGTTGCCCGGTACGCCGGCGTCAGCACCGCCGTCGTCAGCTATGTGGTGAACGGCGGGCCAAAGAAGGTGGCCCCCGTCACCGAAGCGAAGGTCAAGGACGCCATCCGCGTCCTGGGCTACCGCCCCAACGCGGCGGCCCGCGCCCTCAAGCTGGGCTCCAGCGAGACCCTGGGGCTTGTGGTCCCGGACATTTCCAATCCTTTCTTCGCTCTGTTCTCCCACGCGGTGGAGGATGCAGCGGCCGACTTGGGCTATGCCCTGGTGCTGAGCAACTCAGACGGGAACCTCGCCAAGGAGCGGCGAAATATCCGCAACTTGGCTGCCCGGCAGGTGGACGGGGTGCTGTTGGCCAGCGTCCTCTTTGAACCCGATCTGGAGGTCCTGGAAACGGCAGACATCCCCTCCGTACTGCTGAACCAGGAACGGGATGCCCCCGGTTTCAACAGCATCGGTGTTGATCTCGCAGCCGGCGCCCGGATCGCAGTCCAGCATCTGATCAGCCACGGCCACACCAACATCGGCCTGGCAATGGGCACCAACGTTTCCGACAGCACAGATGGCCGTGAGGTCGGTTGGCGGGAGGCATTGCAGGAAGCGGGCCTGCCGGAGGGGCCCATCGTGTACAGCTCATTCACTCGGCCCGGCGGTTATGTTGCCGGGCAACGCCTTTTGGCGTCGATCAACCGGCCAACAGCCATCTTTGCCACCTCTGACATGCAGGGGATCGGTCTGTTGCGGGCGATCCATGAGGCCGGCCTCTCGGTGCCGGGCGATATCGCAGTCGCCTCGTTCGACGGTTCCATTGAGGCCGAATACTCGTGGCCACCGCTAACTACGGTCGAGCAGCCCGTGGCCGATATGGCAGAGGCCGCCGTGGCCGCCCTCGTGGCCGCCCGACGCGGCGAGAAGCCCCGGCACCGCATCTTCGCTACTAAATTGCACGTCCGCCAGTCCTGCGGCTGTCCCTAGGGAAGTCCGGCTAACCCGCGATCCGAAGCCTGCCGGTCCGCTCGCCCAGGATCCGACGAGCTTCGGGGCTGAGGCCAGCATCGCTGATGACCTCATCGGCCTCGTCCAGGGCCGCTATGGTGCTGATCCCCAGCATTCCCCACTTGGTGTGGTCAGCCAGTACGACGACGTTGCGCGCCGCGGCCACGAAGGCTCGGTCCGTCTCGGCTTCCAGCAGGTTGGGGGTGGTGAAGCCGGCGTCCGCGTCCATGCCGTGCACACCCAGGAACAGCACATCCAGGTGCAGCTGCTTCAGGGCCGCCGTCGCGATGGGCCCAACAAGCGCGTCCGACGGCGTGCGTTCGCCGCCGATGAGGATCACCGTGGAGCCGTAACGGGCAGAGCCGGCGGATGCGCCGTGATGGAACAGGTCCGCGATGCGCACGGAGTTTGTGACCACCGTGATGCGCGGACCGTTGACCAGTTCCTTGGCAAGCGCCCACGTGGTGGTCCCGGCGCTGAGGCCCACTGCCATGCCTTCGTGCACCAGGCTGGCTGCCTCCAGGGCGATGGCCTTCTTCTCGGCCGTCAGCTGGGTGGATTTGAGCTCAAAGCCGGGTTCGTGCGTGCTGACATCACCGGGGATCTTGGCGCCGCCGTGGATCCGCTCCAGCCGGCCGCCCTCCTCCAGCACTTCAATGTCCCGGCGCACGGTCATCAGCGAAACGCCCAACTGCTGCGCCAAGTCGGACACGCGAACAACCCGCTCACGCTGGACGGCGTCCACAATCGCCTGATGTCGAGCAGCGGGAAGCATCTAAAAACCATCCTTAAAGCCAACGGACAGGGGCTGCACCAAGCATACGGCGACGGCGCCGCCCACAGTGGTGGGAAGCGCCGTCGACGAGGAGCGGGAGTTATCCGGCAGCGCGCGTCAGAGCGAGGAACGAGCAGCGCGCAGAGGATGACTGCCGCTCCTCGCCCTGCCACGCATTACTTCCGCAGGGATGCCGCGATCTGCTTCATGATGGTCGGGTCCGACAGGGTGGTGGCGTCGCCTACTTCGCGCCCTTCTGCGACGTCCTTGAGGAGGCGGCGCATGATTTTCCCGGAGCGGGTCTTGGGCAGTTCGGGTACCACGAGGATGGTTTTGGGTTTGGCGATGGGGCCGATTTCCTTGCCCACGTGGTTGCGGAGTTCGGCGATGATCTGGTCGCCTGAGTCCACCACGTCGCTACGGAGGATGACGAACGCGACGACGGCCTGGCCGGTTGTCTCGTCCGCAGCGCCCACCACGGCGGCTTCGGCGACGGACGGGTGCGAGACGAGGGCGGATTCGATTTCGGTGGTGGAGAGCCGGTGCCCGGAGACGTTCATGACGTCATCCACGCGGCCCAGGAGCCAGATGTCGCCTTCCTCATCCTTCTTGGCGCCGTCGCCTGCGAAGTACATGGTCTCGAAGCGGGACCAGTAAGTGTCCTTGAACCGTTCGGGGTCGCCCCAGATGCCGCGGAGCATGGCGGGCCAGGGCTCACGGATGACCAGGAACCCGCCATGGCCGTTCGGGACGGACTGGCCGAGTTCGTCCACGACGTCCACGGCGATGCCGGGCAGAGGCACCTGGGCCGAGCCGGGCTTGGTGGCAGTGACGCCGGGCAGCGGGGCGATCATCTGGGCGCCGGTTTCGGTCTGCCACCAGGTATCCACGATCGGTGCCTTGTTGGAGCCGATGACGTCGCGGTACCACATCCAGGCCTCGGGGTTGATGGATTCACCCACCGAACCGAGGACCCGGAGGGAGGAGAGGTCGTACTTGTCCGGGATATCCCGGCCCCACTTCATGAACGTGCGGATCGCCGTGGGCGCGGTGTAGAGGATGGACACCTTGTACTTCTCCACGATCTCCCACCACCGGCCCTGGTGCGGGGAGTCCGGGGTGCCTTCGTACATGACCTGGGTGGCGCCATTGATGAGCGGGGCGTAGGCGACGTACGAGTGCCCGGTGACCCAGCCGACGTCGGCCGTGCACCAGTAGACGTCCGTGTCGGGGTGCAGGTCGAAGACTGCCTTGTGGGTGTAGGCGCCCTGGGTAAGGTAGCCGCCGGTGGTGTGGAGGATGCCCTTGGGCTTTCCGGTAGTGCCGGAGGTGTACAGGATGAACAAAGGGTGTTCGGAGTCATGCCCGACGGCGGTGTGCTGGGCGGATGCCGCACCGACGGTGTCGTCCCACCAGTGGTCGCGGCCCTCGTGCCAGTCCACGTCCTGGCCGTTGCGCTTGACCACTACCACGTTCTGCACGCTGTGGCCGCTACCGTCACCAGGACGGGACAGGGCGTCGTCGACCGCCGGTTTGAGGGCGCTGGGCTTGCCGCGCCGGTAGGTGCCGTCGGCGGTGACCACCAGCTTGGCTTCGGCGTCGTCGATCCGGGACCGGAGTGCGTCGGCGGAGAACCCGCCGAACACCACAGAATGAACCGCACCGATGCGGGCGCAGGCCAGCAGGGTGATCACGGCTTCGGGGATCATGGGCAGGTAGACGGCCACCCGGTCGCCCTTGGCCACGCCGAGGGATTCGAACGCGTTCGCGGCCTTCTTTACTTCCTCGGTGAGCTGGGCGTAGGTGTAGGTGCGGGTATCGCCGGGTTCGCCCTCGAAATAGATGGCCACCCGGTCCCCGAGCCCGTTCTCCACGTGCCGGTCCAGGGCGTTATAGGCGGCGTTGACCTCCCCGCCTACGAACCACTTGGCGAAGGGCGGGTTGGACCAGTCCAGGGCCTCATCGAAGTCCTTGGACCAGGTGAGCAGTTCACGGGCCTTCTTGGCCCAAAACGCCGGCCGGTCGGCGTCGGCCTCGGCGTAATCGGCTGCGGTGACCACGGCGTCGGCAGCGAATTCCGGGGTTGGCGCAAACTTGCGGTTCTCGTGCAGCAGATTTTCGAAGGCATCGCCCTGCTGGTCGCTCTGCACGGAAGCTTCGGGAGCGGTGGCGGTGGAGCCGGGAGTGTCCTGGGACATGGTGAACCTCATCATTCATCGACCTTTGCTGCGCGGCATGTGCCGTGGCCGGGCGGCACCCCACCGCTTTGCGCGGCATTGGGCAACGGCCGGTCACGGACATTCCGCAAAGAGCTGTTCCGAAATCAAGACTAATGCTTGAGTCCGCAGCTGTGTGTGCCCTGTCACAGAGGTGCCCGTGAGCGGCGTTTATTAAGCGGTGAATGGTTTCGCCCACTCGCCGGGGACGCCACGCAGCCAACCCTTCGGCTAGTGATCGCCAAGGCTGTTGGCTAGGCTGAGATTGAATTGTGACTTTCGACGGAACCGTCCGGCCGGGTAACAGCGTTGCGGGTGACCCGGCCGGCAACACCGTTTCAGACGGCACGGTTTGTGGGACCGCAAGGTCCCGTGCCGCCACGCTAAGGAGAACAGAATGAACCAGCAGAGCTTCGGCCAGACAACCGGCCGTGCAACAGCGGCCGGACCTGACGGCTCGTCCGGGAGCAGCGCGGGGAAAGGCCAGCCGGAGCCAGCCATCGGGAAGGCCAGCTCCCGGCACCAGGCAGTTCTGGGGCACTTCACAGTCCGTGACCTCACCGTCTTCGCCGCCACCCTCATTCTTTTTGTCACCTCCCTGCTGCCGGTCTTCCTCACCAGGTTCAATCTCTGGAACGTGGGTAACCTGTTCTTCCTCGGGCTGGGAATCGTCCTGCCGCTGATCGTCAGCGCACTCTTTGCGGCCCGCAGGCTTGCGCCCGCCACGAAGGTCCGGATCGGATCGCTGTCCGTCGACCAGTTCGCGTCCGTGGTGGCGTCCTTCTCGGTTGCGTTCTTCTTCCTGTCCGTAGCCAGCGACTACCACCCCGCCCTGCTGGCAGGACTGATCGGCTCCGTCGTCCTGTTTGCGGCCACCGTGCTGGGCAGGTTCATTCCGTACTTCGCCAGCGACTTCGAAGGGCGTCAGGAGGTCCCGGCCCACGTGGTGGCCCGCGAGTCTGCCGTTCCGCTGCCTAAACCGCGCACGCCCAAGGCCCCGAAGGAACCCACTGCCCCGGAGGAAGCTAAGCCCGTGTCAGGCGCTTCACCGGACAAGGATCATGCCGCTGTTCCCGGTGCTGCCACTGGTGCAACAGGATTTTCCACGGGTCCGGCTGCTGCAGCCGGTTCTTCGGTTGTTTCCAGTTCCATTGGACACACAGGACCCCAGACGGTGACGACGCCGGGAACCTCGCCGTACGCGCCTGTACAGCCGTCCCCGCAGGAGGCGCAGCCAGCACAGCAGGTGCCGGCGCCCGCGCAGAAAGCACAGCCTGTGCAGTCCCGCGCCGCCGACACGGCAGCCGTCTCGTCGGCCCCCGAGGTATCCGAATGGCCTTCAGAAGGTGACTTTGGGCCCCCAACCCAGGCAGCCGACGTCGTACCTCCCGCAGTGGTTGCCGCAGCAGACGAGGCCCACGGGAACGATACCCCGGCGGTCACGCCGGCCCGCCAGGCGTCCGATCCCATTCCAGCCACGGCCGTCCACCCGCAGGTTCGCAAGGAAGAGCCCATTGGCGCCACGGTGGATCCGGCAAGCCGCCCCGAGGAATCCGAGGAGCACCCCGTCCACGAGGCCTTCTGGTTCGCCGTCGCACAGCACCGGACGGCCGTTGATCCCCGGACCGGTGCCCCCGCCTTCGTCATTGAGCCGGGCGGCTGGGTCCTGGCACTCGAGGATCGGGGCCACGAGTTCCTGGTCCAGCACACCGACGGCCGCGTGGGCGTGTTGCGCGACCTGAGCAACATCGAGCGCGGTTAGCCGGCCCGGTGGCCACTTCACGTACTTCAAGGAACGGCGCGGCCCGGGGGGCTGCGCCGGGGCCAACGGCGGCGGCGTCCGGACCCAAGGTCTCGAACGAGTCCCTCCTGGCCCTGAAGCGCCGCGCGCGGCGCATCAACAAGGCTCTGGCTGAGAAGTACCCCTACGCTCACGCGGAGCTCGATTTCCGGAGCCCCTTTGAGCTGCTTGTGGCCACTGTCCTGTCCGCGCAGACCACCGACGTCACCGTCAACCAGATCACCCCGGTGCTGTTCGCCAAGTACCCCGACGCCCGCGCAATGGCCGAGGCAGACCCGGCCGTCATGGAAGAAATCATCAAACCCACCGGGTTCTTCCGGGCAAAAACCCGGAGCCTGATTGCGCTGGGCACCCGCCTGGTGGATGAATACAACGGTGTGGTGCCGTCCAGGCTTGAGGACCTTGTGACCCTCCCGGGGGTGGGCCGCAAGACGGCGAACGTGGTGCTGGGCAATGCCTTTGGCGTCCCAGGCATCACTGTGGACACGCACTTCGGACGCCTGGCACGCCGCTTTGGCTGGACCGGCTCCGAGGATCCTGTCCAGATCGAATTCGACGTCGGCGAGCTGTTCGAACCCAGGGACTGGACTATGCTCTCGCACCGCGTGGTCTTCCACGGGCGGCGGGTCTGCCATTCGCGGAAGCCGGCCTGCGGGGCCTGCCCGGTGGCCAACTGGTGCCCCAGCTACGGCCTGGGCGAGACCGATCCCGCCAAAGCCGCCAAACTGCTGAAATACGAGCTTGCTCCCGGCAGCGAACAGCTGCTGGCCCAGTTGCTGGCTGAGACGCACCGCGCCGCGGAAATCCGGATGGAATCACAGAAACGGGTTCCGTGAGCGCACGTGAGGACCTGATCGACCTCGTACAGCGGACCGAAGCAGGCAACGCCCCCGAACCCGATGCCCTCTGGGCCGCGCTGACTGTGGACGAACGCATTGCGCGCAGGGCGGCCGTACTGATGCTCTTCGGTGTTTTGGACACCGTCCCCGCATCGTCCGGCAAGCCACTCGCCCCGGCCGACCTCGACGTCCTGCTGCTGGAACGCGCACACACCCTGGAGTCGCACCCCGGCCAGGTCGCGTTTCCAGGTGGCAGTATCGATCCGGGGGAAACGCCGGTGGAGGCGGCGCTGCGCGAAGCGGAGGAAGAAACCGGCTTGGACTCCGGAGGGGTGGAAGTCCTTGGCACGCTGCAGGAGCTCGGGCTGGCACGGAGCAACTTCCTCGTGACGCCGGTGCTGGCCTGGTGGGCCTCGCCATCGCCGGTGCGGGTGGTGGACTACGGGGAATCCGCACAGGTTTTCCGGATCCCGGTCCGGGACCTGCTGGACCCGGACAACCGGGTCATGTCCACCGTCAGCCGCGCCGGGCGCACGTTCAATAGCCCGGCCTTTACCGTCAACGGAGTGGTGGTGTGGGGCTTCACAGGCATTGTGCTCAACGGGCTCTTTGAGCAGTTGGGCTGGGCCGTCCCTTGGGACCAGTCCCGCCTGCACAACATCATGATCTGACCGGCGCCACCCTTGCCGCCGGTCAGTTCCATTAAGACTGGGGCTGCTGCCGGAGATCCACCACGATTCCGGTAGCTGCATTCTCGCGGACGGCCTTGATGCCCTCGAGCAATGCTCCAACGTGCCTGAAATTCGGCGAAACCGCCACAATGTTGCCGTCAGCGTCGGTGAGACGGAGCCTGTAGGCCTCGTCACCCACGCGGTGTATTTCGAATCTGCCCGCCATGTGCCGGACCTCCCCTGGGTATGCATCTTTGCATGTGTTGCTTGACCCGCCTGCTTGAGCCCGTTAATTGACTGTAACGCGGCTCACATGGGGTCGGCCAACTACTCCCGGGTAGGTTACTTCGCTGGGCGCCCTGTGACGGTTCTATGGCCTGTGACTGGAGGAGGACGCCACCGGACCGCTAGGGTGCCGGAATCCTGCGGGGCGGCCTATTTGGCGTTGTCGTACGAGTCCACCACGGCCACGCTGACCGGGAACTCCACCGGGATGGACCCGAACAAAAGCTCCTTGGCGGCGCTGGCCGCGTCTTCAATTGCCGCGATGCACGCGTTGACCTGAGCTTCAGGCGCATGGACCATCACCTCGTCGTGCAGGAAGAACACCAGCTCCGCGTGTCCGAAACCTTCCGCGCGCATGGCTCGCAGCCGCCGTCGTAATTCCGCGAGCCAGCAGGCTGCCCAGTCCGCCGCCGATCCCTGCACCACGAAGTTCCGGGTGAACCGGCCGCGGGAGCGCGCGATCGATTCGGCGCTGCGCTGTTCCTCGGCCGTGCTGGATTGCTGGCTCTGAAACCACTGCCGTGACGGTGGCGGACTGCTGCGGCCCAGCCTGGTGGTGACCGTCCCGCCGGCTTCACCGTCCCGCGCCGCCTGTTCCACGAAGCCCACGGCGCGCGGGTAGGTCTTCGCCAGCTGGGGCATCAGCCGCCCGGATTCGCCCGTGGTGGCACCGTAGATGGCGCCGAGGAGGGCCACCTTGGCTTTTGCACGGTCACCGCCGAATCCTTGGGCGGCGATGCCGGCGTACAGGTCCTTGTCCCGCGCAGCCTCGGCCATTTTGGCATCCTGGGCCAGTGCGACCAGGACGCGGGGCTCCAGCTGGGAAGCATCCGCCACAATGAGCTTGTAGCCCGGATCGGCATGCACCGCGCCACGGATCTGCCGCGGAATCTGGAGCGCCCCGCCGCCGCGCGATGCCCAGCGGCCCGAGACAACCCCGCCCACTACGTACTCGGGCCGGAACCGCCCCTTGTCCACCCATGCGTCCAGCCAGGTCCAACCGTTAGCCGTGTGCAGGCGGGAGAGCTTCTTGTAGGCCAGCAGCGGTTCAATGGCGGGGTGGCTGGATTCCTTCAGCTCCCACTGCCGTGTGCTCTTGACTTCGATGCCGTTACGGTGCAGGGCACGCATCAGTTCCTGCGGCGAATCCGGATTCAGCCCGGGTGCGCTGAGCAGGCCCCGCAGCTCGGTGTTGAGGGCTTCGAGCTTGGCCGGACGGTGGCCGGATGGCGGGCGCGGCCCCAAGTAATCGGTGAGGATATTCTCGTGCAGGTCCTCCCGCCAAGGGACGCCGGCATGCTGCATTTCGGCGGCGATCATCGCGGCGGCGGATTCGGCAGCGAGGAGGAGCTGGAGCCGTTTGGGGCGGTTCTCGCCGGGGGTTGCGGCCGCCAGGGCTGCCTGCTGGGCGGCGTATTCGGCCCGGAGTTCTTCGGCTGTGTGCCTGGGCGCTGCGCCGTGGCCCAGGTCTTCGAACAACGCGCCCTGCTCTGCGGGCGGTGCGGGCGGCTGGAGGGCCCGGGGAGGCTGAGGGTCCTCATCCAGCGTGATTTTTTCGGCGTTTTGGGCGTAGCCCGTGTGCGCCGTGAACTCGGAACAGGCGAGGATGTTGCCACAAAGACTGAGGTCGTAACAGCGGTCCAGCTCGACGCCGGACGCCAACAGGGCGGGGTACCAGTCCTGGGTGCGGTGCCAGATCCAACGCGGCGGCGGACCGCCGTTCGGCCGGCTTTCGAGGTGGCGTACGACGGCGGCGAGCTCGGCCGTGCCGATCACGCGCGGTTCCGGGGTGTTGGGGTGAGGGTCTCCAGCCTGGGTGAGTTCCTGGAGGGCTGCGCCTTGGGGGTGGGCGGCGAGCAGCAGGTACATACGACAATTCTGCCCTGTCTCGGGGCTGCCCTTTTGCCGGGTGTCCTGTTACCGTCCGCGGTTGTCCTCCACAGGAGTCGGCCGCGCGCGTTTGTCCACATAGGGCCGATCACTGGTTACGGTTTTGCGCGCGGCCCATGAGAGTTGCCCTATGAGCAGGCATCAGCAAACACCGCCACCGTCAGGTTCGGCCACTGCCGTCACGGCCGCACGGCGCAAGGCAGCGGGGGAGCGGGCTGGGCCGGACGGCCACGCGGCCCCTGCCCGCGGCCCCGATCCGGGCGCATGGCTGCCGGAGGAGGCTGCGGAGGTTCTGCTCGTGACTGGATTCGACTTTCTGCAAGGTGAGGTAGAGCGCATCGTCGCGGCTGCAGGCGCCCGGCTGAGGGTGGTGGCCGGTGTCGTAGAGGCGGCCAGGTACTGGGATTCCTCCTCTGCCGTACTCGTCGGCAGCGATGTCCGCGAACTGCCGCCCAGGCGCCGGGCTCCCGCCGTGTTGGTGGGCCTTAACGGGGAAGGCGACAGCCTGTGGCACCTGGCGGCGGCCCTCGGCGCGGAACGTGTAGCCGTCCTGCCCGATGCCGCGGCTTGGCTGGCCGAGTACCTCAGCAGGTCGCGTTCGCCGCAGGCCGGAGGCCTGGTGCTCGGCGTCACCGGCGGATGCGGCGGGGCGGGGGCAACCACAGCAGCCATCTGGATCGCCCAGGCGGCCGCCGGAATGGGCGTTCGCGTGCTTCTGGTGGACGGTGACCCGTGGGGCGGCGGCCTTGAGCTGGCACTGGCCGCCGAGGAACTGCCGGGACTCCGCTGGCCGGACTTGTCCGAGGCAAGCGGCAGCATCGATCCGGGTCAGCTGGCGGATTCCCTCCCCGTAACAGGTGGTTTCTCCTTCCTGTCCTGGCCCGGGAGCCGGGACCGTCCCGCGCCTGTGGACGCCGCAGCCACCGGCGGAGTTCTCGATGCCGCCCGGCGCGGCTACGAGCTGGTGGTGGTGGACATCGGCCGCGGCGCCGAGCCGTTGCACACCTTCGCCTGGGACTGCGACCGGATCCTGGTGGTGCTCCCTGCCCAGCTGAAGGCTGCGGTGGCTTCAGCCCGCCTGCTTCAGGAGCTTCCGCCCGTGGAGGCTGCCCTCCTGGTCCGCGGAAAGCCCGGCGCGGCCCTGGACAGTGCACTGATCTCCGATGCCGTCGGGCTGCCCGTCCACGGCCGGGTCCCTGACCTCCGTGGCGTCACGGGCGCATCAGAGAGCGGACGCCTCCTTGAGCTGGGCAAACGCCGCAGCGTGAGGCACTTTGCTGCCGCTGTCCTGGACCTGCTCGACGGCGAACTCGCAGCAGGCGGTTTGGCGTGAGCGGGCCGTCCTCCTTTTCTGCTGCGTCCGCTGGGTCCAGAGCATCCGCCGCAGCACCGGCGGGCGCCCGGCGCCAGGCACGCGTCCGTGATTCACGGGCCGGCGGCTCCCGGGGACTGGACTCAGGCCTTCTGGAGTCGGTCCGCGAATCAGTGATGGCGGAGTCGGGGCCGTTGACGGCTTCGCGGGTGGCCGCAGCTGTCCAGGCCACCGGGAAAATGCTGGGAACGGCAGGCGCCCTCGCCGCCGCGGAACGGATCAGCGCCGAGCTCAACGGCCTGGGCCCGCTTCAGGAGCTCACCCGGGATCCGGCAGTGACGGATATTTTCGTCAACGCACCCGACTCCGTGTGGCTGGACCGGGGAAACGGGCTGGAACGCTCTGCTGTGGCCTTCGCCAGTGAGGGCCAGGTGCGGGCATTGGCGTCCAGGCTGGTCGCGGCCGGTGGGCGGCGCCTTGACGACGGCTCGCCCTGTGTGGACGTCAGGCTCGACGGCGGCTACCGCGTCCACGCGGTCCTCCCGCCGATCTCCACAGCGGGCACCCTGTTGAGCGTCCGCATCCGGCGGGAGCAGGTGTTCACCATGGACGAGTTGCGGTCCGGTGGCATGTTCGACGAGACCGTCCAGGAAGTACTGGAACGCGTGGTGGAGCACCGGCTGAGCTTCCTCATCAGCGGCGCCACCGGCTCAGGCAAGACCACGCTGCTGTCCACAATGCTCGGCCTGTGCTCCCCACACGAGCGCATGGTCCTGATCGAGGACGCCTCAGAGCTGAACCCCGTACACCCTCACATTGTTTCCCTGGAGTCCCGACACGGAAACCTCGAAGGCGGCGGGGAAGTGGACCTGGGCGAGCTGGTCCGCCAGGCGCTACGGATGCGGCCCGACAGGCTGGTGGTGGGCGAATGCCGCGGCGCCGAAGTGCGGGAACTGCTGACGGCGATGAACACCGGCCACTCCGGTGGCGGTGGAACAATTCACGCGAACACAGCTACAGCCGTCCCTGCCCGCCTGACTGCACTGGGGGCGCTGGCCGGGCTGGGGCAGGATGCGGTACGGCTTCAGGCATCCAGCGCCCTCGACGTTGTCATCCACGTGGACAGGCCGCCCCGGGGCCGTCGGGTGGCGTGCATCGGCCTGATGGCAGAGAACCAGGGCGTCCTAGCCGTCCTTCCCGCCCTGGAGATACGTCGCGGAGAAGCCACTCCGGGCCCGGCGTGGCGCCTGTTGGCCAGCCGGCTAGGGCTGGATGAACCCCTCACCGGAACCCCGGCGTGACTGCCCTCCTTGCCGGCTGCCTCTTCCTGGCTGTGTGGCTGTTCCTGCGGCCGGCCCGGACTGCAGCAGCCCGGTTCCACCGTGCCGTAGGCCGCGCATCCGGCGGGGCTGCGAGTGGCGCAGTTGTGTTCAGTCTCCGCAGCCGTGGAAGGTCAGCAAGCGATTTTTACGCCGGCCGCGGTGCGCTGGCAGGGCTCATGCGTCGGAAAAGCAAGACGCCGGGCAGTATCTCGTTGACCCTTCTGGTTCAACAGTTGGCGGCGCTGCTCACA
The DNA here is from genome assembly GCF_042270935.1 of Pseudarthrobacter sp. NPDC055928. NCBI lineage: Bacteria > Bacillati > Actinomycetota > Actinomycetes > Micrococcales > Micrococcaceae > Pseudarthrobacter > Pseudarthrobacter sp. NPDC055928. The sequence goes on along the minus strand of NZ_JBHJZH010000001.1, from coordinate 602,683 downwards.
GGCGGCAGGGTCCCGGCGCGGCTCTGGGACGAGCTGTGGTCCCTGTACTCGGCGCAGTCGGATCCTGCCAGTCTTGGTGGCAATGAAGCGGGTGCTTGTCCGGGCCCCGGCCTCAACCCATGCTCCGTTGCCGTGCTCGGTACGGCACGCGCAGCCGCCTTGCGCGGCGCGCCCGTGTCAGACGCCATCAGGAGTGCTGTCCCCGTGGCCTTTGGGCGCGCAGGAGGCAGGGAGCCACAAATTTGGGTCCAGCTCGCCGCATGCTTTGACATGGCTGAGGCCAGTGGTTGCCCGCTCGCTGACGTGCTGACGCGGTTTGCCGCCCAGCTGGAGGTTGAGGACGACGCCGAAGCGGCCCGCCAGACGGCCCTGGCCGGTCCCAAGGCAACGGTGAGCCTGTTGACCTGGCTTCCACTGATGGGACTTGGGCTGGGCATCGCCTTGGGAGTGGACCCGGTGGCCATTCTGGTAGGGACACCTCTGGGCCTGGCCTCCTTGGCGGCCGGACTGGTCCTTACCGTCACCGGCCGGATCTGGTCCGCCAGGCTGGTCCGGGCGGCCGCCGGAGCGGGCGTGTCATGACCGATTTTTTGCCGGCCGCTGTGGTGCTGGGATGCCTGGCCGTCGCGGCGGTCCTTGCATTCGCCGGGCCGGGGCGTGCTGGGAAACGGCTCAGGAGCCTCGGCCCGGTGGCTGGAGCGGGACCGCGCCCGGCGGCTTTGGACGGACGGGGAAGTGAACGCATCGAGAACGGCGGTAATTCGGGTGGAATGACGGGAGGCGGCAGGCCCCGGGAAGGCTCCTTCAGCTCCGTTGGCAGCAGCGATGGCTTGCGGGATACTGCCATGATGCTGGAACTGGTGGCCGCCATGCTTGGCGCGGGCTCCGGAGTGGGACGTTCACTGGAACTCGTCGCCGCAGCAGCTTCCCCGGCGTACCGCCTTTCACTACAGCCTGTCGTCTCCGCACTGGCCATTGGGGCGGACTGGGGAACGGCCTGGCGCAGTTCGCAAGCCCACCTGCCGGAGATCCTGGAAATGCGGGATGCACTGGGATTCGCCGCACTGACAGGCGCTCCGTCCTCGGCCATCCTCTATGCCCAGGCGGCAAGGATCCGGCGTGAGCGCTTCCGCGCCGCAGAGAAACGCGCGGCGTCGCTCGGCGTGAAGCTGGTCATTCCCCTCGGCCTGTGCTCCCTGCCCGCTTTCATCTGCCTTGGAGTTGTTCCAGTCCTCCTCGCACTGGTGCCCTCCTGACCGCTCAGCCTTCCCGCCGTCGCACCCTCCTGCCCCGACCAGGGCTTCGTCCTATCCCGCCGGACGATCGTCTTTTTGAACCGTCACTCATTGTGCTCCCGGCCTGGTGGCGGCATGTCGGAACCTTTCCTCCACAACAGGGACATTCTCTTGCTTATCCACTTAGGGCAGCCGGTCCCTTACCGGCGCCGTCCCGGCCCGGAAGAGTCGGAAGTGCCGGCAACCGGGCCGGACAACCTGAAGGGAAAAACACCATGTTGATGAACCAAAGCTCTGCCGTTGATGCCACGGAACACAGGGTCTCGGCCGACGAAATCACTGTCGAGGCGGGGACCGCGGCACAGGAGCCGGGTACCGGGGCCGAAGTGACCAGCAACGTCGTTGAGCTTTTCCCGGGTGCCGGGAGGGGCAGGGGATACCGCCGCGGCCGCATGCGCCACCTCGGATCGGACGCGGGCATGGCTACCGCCGAGTACGCCATCGCCACACTCGCAGCCGTGGGATTCGCCGGTCTGCTGGTGTTCATCCTGCGGAGTGACGAAGTGCGGGGCTTCTTGCTGAACCTTATCCGTACGGCGCTGGCCTTGCCATGACCGGCGTGCGGCCCCGGTTCCGGCCCGATCCTTCGTTCGGCTGCTGCCTCCCTGGCCCGGCGGACTCCCGGGGTGCAGTGACTGCGGAATTTGCCGTAGCGCTCCCGGCTGTGCTGCTGCTCTTGGCGCTCCTACTGGCGGGTGCAGCCGCGGGGGCCACCCAACTGCGGCTTGAAGAGGCAGCGCTTGCCGGCGCCAGGGCACTCGCCCGCGGCGAAAGTCCGGCAGCGGCCGAAGCGATCGTGAGGCGGCTGGCCGGGGCTTCGGCCACAGCGGCCATTGTTGCCGACGGCGAATGGGTCAGCGTCACCGTCGCCGACAGAGTGGCTGGACCGCTGGGATCAATGGTGCCGTGGACATTAACTGCCGGTGCTTCGGCTCGGAACGAAACGACTGGCTCCCGTGGGTCGGATACGCCTGGTCCGGCTGCAAGGGGCGGGACTATTCGGGAGGCGATTGCGGGAGGGTCGACTTCACGGGACGTGATCGCATCTGGGCCGCCGCTTACGGGGGATGTGATCTCAGGAGGGTCGACTTTACGGGAGGCGATCGCACTTGGGCGGCCTGCAGGGGAGGCGATCACACTTGGGCGGCCTGCAGGGGAGGCGATCGCACTTGGGCGGCCTGCAGGGGAGGCGATCGCACCAGGGCCGCCTCCACGGGCCCCTGACAGGCCAAGGCCCCTCTGGCACAAGCCGCGTTGGTTGGCGGATATGGCATGAGCAGGAGCTTCCTGGACCAGCCTGAGCGCGGATCCGGAACGGTCCTGGCAGCCGGGCTGGCGCTGGTAGTGATCATGGCCATGGCATTGGCGCTATTGCTGGCCCAGTCCGCGGTGATGGCCAGCAGGGCCGCAGCAGCGGCGGACCTTGCCGCTTTGGCCGCGGCCGACGCCCTCCGCGGCCTCATGGTGGGGGAGCCGTGCGTAGTGGCCGAGCAAGTGGCCAGCCGGAACGCCGCCAGAGTGGTCAGCTGCAGCGAAGGCGCAGGCCAGACCATCGAAGTGAGGACCGAACTCATCGCAAGGACCATGCTCGGGACGGCCACCGGCCGCGCGAGGGCGGGGCCGCCGCCCTAGAACTGCCGGGAGGACCCAACGCTTGGAGTACTCACAGCCCCGAAAGCTCACGATCCCGAAAGCTCACAACCCCGAAAGCTCACAACCCCGAAAGCTCACGCCCCGAAAGCTCACGCCCTTGAGAGCCCGGCGGTTGGGCGCTCCACGGCGAAGGGCTCCGGCGAGAAGGGCTACACGGGGAGGGAAAGCGACTCGCTGGCGTCCTTGAGCAGGACATCGATGAGAGTGATTGCAGCCGTCTTGTCCAGCGGATTATTCTTGTTCCCGCATTTGGGAGACTGCACGCACGACGGGCAGCCGGCCTCGCATTCGCAGGCTTCGATGGCGTCCCGGGTAGCGGCGAGCCACACCTTGGCCTTGTCGAAGCCGCGTTCGGCGAACCCTGCACCGCCGGGGTGCCCGTCATACACAAAAATGGTGGGCACGCCGGTGTCGGCGTGGATGGCAGTGGAAACCCCGCCGATATCCCAGCGGTCGCTGGAAGCCACCAGCGGCAGGAGCCCGATGGCGGCGTGTTCGGCAGCGTGAAGGGCGCCAGGGAACTGCGCCTCGATGAGCCCGGCACCGGTCAGGGACCGGTTGTCCACAACGAACCAGACGGCCTTGGTGAACAGGTCCCGGGCTCCCAGCTCCAGGGGCTCCTCACCCAGGATTTCATTCGAGATCAGTGCTTTCCGCTGGAAGGAGACCACCTGCGTTGTCACTTTCACATCGCCGAAGTGCACGGCCACGTCGCCCCATTGAGCCGTGCGCAGCGTCTCCAGCACTTCGATTTGGGTCACGTCACGGGCGGTTGTGTAGTAATCGGGATTTGCCCGCCGGACAATCACGCAGTGCTCATCCTCGTTCAGGTCCTCCACCACGTAACTGTCACCCTGATGGACGTACACGGCCCCGGTGTGTGCTTGGTAGTGCGTTTGCGGGGAGTCCATCGTTCCCAGAAGGGAGCCGGTGTCCGCGTCGACAATGCTAACTGGGCCGCCACCATCGGCTCGGAGGTTCACCATGGCGGCGGCGCTTTGCGAGTGCGTCCAGAACCAGCCTGCGGGCCGGCGCCGCAGGTAGCCCTGGGTCACTAGCTGACCCAGCAGTTTCTCCGCCGTGCCGCCGAAGAGGCCTAGCTCGGACACACCCAGTGGCAGCTCCGCCGCCGCAGCGCACAGGTGCGGCCCCAACACGTAAGGATTGGAAGGATCGAAAACCGTGGCTTCAACCGAAACATCAAAAATTGCCTCGGGATGGTTCACCAGGTAGGTGTCCAGCGGGTCGTCGCTTGCCACAAAAGCGGCAATGGCGTCCTGGCCCGCGCGGCCAGCCCGGCCGATCTGCTGGAACAGGGAGGCCCTGGTGCCCGGCCAGCCCGCCACCAGCACCGCATCCAGTCCCGAAATGTCGATCCCGAGCTCCAGCGCGGAGGTGCTCGAGACTCCCAGGAGTTCTCCGGACCGGAGGGCCTTCTCCAGGGCACGCCGTTCTTCGGGCAGGTAGCCGGAGCGGTACGCCGCCACACGCTGCGGCAGGCTGGGGTCCACCTCGTCCAGGAGGCGTTTCGTGATCGAGGAGATGGTCTCCGCACCACGCCGGGACTTGATGAAGGCGATGGTCCGGATCCGTGCCGAGACGAGGTTTGCCAGCAGGTCCGCCGTTTCGGCAACAGCGGTCCGGCGCTCCCTGGCGCCGTTCTCACCCTTGAGTTCCGTCAGCGCCGGCTCCCAGAATGCCACGGTGGTGGCGCCGTGCGGGGAACAGTCCTGGTCGACGGCTCGGACCGGGGCCCCGATCAACCGCCCAAAGGACGTCCCCGGCTCCGACGCGGTGGCGGAAGCGGCGATAAACACAGGCTCGGGCTGGGAGGTTCCAGCACCGTAGTACGCACAAACTCGGCGCAACCTCCGCATCAGGTTGGCCACGTGGGAGCCGAACACGCCCCGGTAACTGTGGGCTTCGTCGACGATCACGTACCGCAGCCGCCGGAAGAAGCTTGCCCACCAGGCATGGTTGGGCAGGATCCCGAAGTGGAGCATGTCCGGGTTCGCGAGAATCACGTTCGCATGGTCACGGATCCAGCGGCGGGACGCGGGGTCGGTGTCGCCGTCATAGGTTTCAGCCCTGACGGTGGGCAGCTTCAGGGAGCGGATGGCAGCCAATTGGTCGGCCGCCAGGGCCTTGGTGGGGGAGAGGTAGAGCGTCACGGCGCCGTCGTCGTGGATTTTTCCGGGCTCGGACAGGACCCGGAGTTCGGAGCGGTGGATGGCATCCAGTGCCGGCAGCTGGTACGCCAGCGATTTCCCGGAGGCTGTGCCGGTGGCTATAACAACGTGTTCGCCGCCATGGGCAAGGTCGGCGGCCTCAACCTGGTGCCGGTATGGTTCATGAATCCCCAAGGAGCCATAAGCTGCCACCAAGTCCTGATGAGCCCAGTCCGGCCACGGCGCATGGACAGCCTTCCGGGCAGGAATCGTACGGACATGACGCAGCTGTTCCGGGTCTGGGCCGCGGCCCAGTAAGGGAATCAGGGAGTCATGGGGGATCACCCACAACATTCTGTCACTCGGGGAAAAATTACCCGACCGACAAGTCAGCCCCTTCATTCGACCTGGACAGCATCAGGACCCGGCACACGTTGGACCAGCCCAAGTGCGAATACAGTTTCTGCCCGTCACGCGAGGCGAGCAGCAGGCCATTCTCCACGTCATGCTCGAACGCCTGCGCCGCCAGCGCCTTCATGATGAAGCTGCCCAGGCCGCGCCGCTGGAAGGCCGGTTCGGTCACGATCTTGTCGAAAACCGCGGTGTCGCCCACTACGAATACCCTGCCGCTGGCGGCGACCCTCTCACCGGAACGGACCACGGCGTGGTGCACCCGATCCAGTTCGGACGTTGACAGGGAGAGATCGTCATCTGAGAGCCAGGGATCCTCGGCGTCCTGGGTCTCCATGTCCACGATCATCATGGTTTGGGAGTCGGAGGTCACGTTCAGGCCGTGTTTTTGCGCCAGGTTTGTGTAGCGCGCGACGTCGTTCGTCAGGACGGTCAGGATCCTCGCCGGAGCTTCGACCGTCTTGGCCACCAAAGCCGCAAACTCATCGTCCGACGGATCGTGGGCGAAGTATTCCCAGTCCCCGGTGGTGTCTTTTCTCAGGGCCGCAGGAAACCTCCCTTCGGTGGCAGTCTGGTAGCCCCGGCAGCCGGCCCAGCCGGCAACCCAGACTTCAAGAAGGTGTGTGATGTCTTCAACCAAGGCGTCCGGACTCATGTGATGAGAGTATTCCAGCGCTGTCACAAGTAACAGGGGGTGCAGTACCCCGATATGACTTGCTTATGCAATTGTGATGAGACAACACTGACCGGATGCTGCCGGAAAATGACCACCCCACCTCGTCAAGGCTGCCACTGTCCGTGCTCGTGTGCATCGGCGCGACCATCGCAATTGTGGGGAGCGCCCGGTACTGGGAAGCAGCCACCGTCCTCAGCTACTGGGCCTGGCTTGCCTGCGGGATCATGCCGCTGGTCGCTGGCGCCCTTATCCACCGGAAACTGAAGCGGCCCGTGGACTTCCTGGGATCCCGCCAGGATCCGGAAGGCGTGGAACGGCCAGGACTGGGCGGACTGCTGGCGGCGCTGGCCCTCTTCCTGGTGCCGTATCTTGTGGGAGGCGGGGCCGCAGCCGTCGCAGCCAGCAGCGGCGCCCACACCTTCGCCGTCTCTGCGTCGGCAACCGCGGTGAGCTTCGGCGTCGTCGTTCTGTGTTACCGGGTGGCCGAAACCGCACTGAACAGGCGTGATGCCGCATTGGCAGCCCGGCAAGGCAACCCCTAAGCGCCGGAACGGCCTGGCGCGGTGAAGCCAGTACCCTTAAATACGTGGCTTTGAACCGAATTGTGCTCTTTTATGGCTTTACCCCGCTCGCTGATCCGGACGCAGTGCGGCTCTGGCAGCGCGCCCTCTGCGAGAAGCTGGGGCTGACCGGACGCATCCTGATCTCCAAAGACGGCATCAACGCCACCGTGGGTGGCGAGATCGGCGCGGTCAAGCAGTATGTGAAGACCACCCGCGAGTACAAAGGCTTCCACGACATCGACGTTAAGTGGTCCGACGGCGGTGCGGACGATTTCCCCCGCCTGAGCGTGAAGGTCAGGGACGAGATCGTCTCCTTCGGCGCCCCCGGCGAGCTAAAAGTGGATGAAAAGGGCGTGGTGGGCGGCGGCACCCACCTAAAGCCGGAGGAACTGCACGAACTTGTCGAAGCCAGGAAGCAGGCAGGGGACGACGTCGTGTTCTTCGATGGCCGGAACGCCTTCGAAGCCCAGATTGGCCGTTTCAAGGACGCGATTGTTCCTGACGTAGCAACCACCCACGACTTCATCAAGGAACTCGACTCCGGCAAGTATGACGAACTTAAGGACAAGCCAGTGGTCACTTACTGCACCGGCGGCATCCGGTGCGAGGTGCTCTCCAGCCTGATGGTGAACCGCGGCTTCAAAGAGGTGTACCAGCTCGACGGCGGCATCGTCCGCTATGGCGAAACGTTCAAGGACCAGGGCCTCTGGGAAGGCTCGCTTTACGTCTTCGACAAGCGCATGCACCTGGAGTTCAGCGAGGACGCCAAGACCATCGGTGAATGCGTCCGCTGCGCCGCCCCCACCAGCAAGTTCGAGAACTGCTCCAACCCGAGCTGCCGCACACTGACCCTGTATTGCGCCGAATGTGCCGCCAGCCCGGAGACGCTCCGCTGCCCCGAGGGCTGCACTGCCTGAAACTCACTGCCTGAAGCTGCACTGCCTGAAGCTGCACCGCCCGAACATGCTCAGCCCGGAGCGCCAAGCCGGGTCAGCCGATACGCATAGTTGGCCAGTGACCTGGGCTCGACCCGGAAACTGAGGGCTGAATCCTTGGACAGGTAGATCACGTTCTCCCGGGTGGAACCGCAGCGCAGGCTGAGCTCCACCAGGGTGAACTCGTCGCTGCGGACGGTAAAGGTAACCCGCCGTTGGCTCCGGCACACCAATGCCAGGGCATACGTTCCGGCAGGCAGCCCGGCCGCAGTATCGGACTTGATTTCGCCTCCGGTGAGGATGCCGAAATCCGTGTGGACTACCGGCCGCTCGGTGTAGGGAAGTTCCTCCTCCACCCAGTCCTCCAGTTCGGCTTCGGTGACCGGTTCATTGCGCAGCGGATCCCTTGGGAAGCTCTGGTCCGTGATGGCCGGAGCGGGGACGGAATCGGGCGGCCGCCAGCCTTCGTCGTAGGTGTATTCGCAGCCGGTCAGTGAAGCGGCCGCCATCAGAGCGGCTGAAGCCCACAGCACGACGGCGGCCCTCGCCCGGGTGCGCAGTGGCGCCTTCCGGGGCGGGTTGGGGCCCGGAAGAGATTCCGCATTTTGGCGAGGCAGCGCCCCCTGCATCGCGGGCATACTCTGACTCTAGGCCCAGCCCAACCGGTAAGCCAGAGGCCCCATCGGGCCAAACCGGGACAAGCTGCGGCGGCGGTGCCCAGCCGGGTCCTGGACGTCAGTTCCGCGGCACGCCTGGGGACAGTTTACGTTCCAGGGGAGCCTCCAATCGGGCGGCGCCGCCAACGAGGCCGTCGCCAATCGGCTCAAGTGCCGCCGAAACCTCGCCGGCCTGGAGCTGAACCACGGCGTTGTAGGGCGTTCCGCATTCCAGGGTCTGCGTGAGGAGCACCGCCCCGTCCTGGCGGATGGTAAGTGTAGCCCCCGGCCCTTCCACACAGGCGGCGTGGACCGGGTAATTGCCAGCGTCCGGCACAAGGCCCATGCTGCTGATGCCGGATCCTCCCCGCATCCCACCTGCAAAGCCAAAGAAATGCGTGTCTGGTTGGGGACCCATGAGGGCATCAACTTCCGCCATCAGCTCCGACTGGCGTGCGGCTTCCTCCTCGCTGATGCCTGTCAGCGGAGGAACGGACGGCGCCGCAGATGAGCTGGCCTCCGGCAGGGGGTCAGTACCGGCGTACTCGCACCCGCCCAGCATGGCCATGGCCAACAGCGCTCCCATGGCCACGTTGACGCCCCGCAGGGCGGGCCCTTGCGCCTTACCTCGCCGCAACGTGGATCTGTTACCAACGGACGTTCCCCCAAGAAGTGCCATGGCCCGAGCCTACTGATGCACGCGGCCGCCGCAAGTCACACGGACGCCAGCTCCCCAAAACTAGCCGGCGGACACCAGCTGGTAGGCGTAGAGCAGAGGTGCGTCAACGCTTGAGGCGCTCAGTTCCAACGGACCGTCTTGGGCAAGGGTGAGCTTCACGGACTCCCGCGTGCCGTAACAGGCCGCTCCGAGGTCGGCCAGTTCCTTGCCCCCGGACCGCACCGCGAGGAAGGCCTTGCCGCCGCCCTCGCAGACCAGCGTCAGGGTGTAACTGCCGGCAGGAACTTTCTCGGTACGGTCCACCGGCTGGGCGTTGAGGATCTTTCCGGCCTCCTCAGCCACAACGCGGCTGGCCGACGGGAGGGCAGTGGCCTTCCAGGCCGGCACATCCGCGTTCTCCACCGAAAGCTGCTGAGCGCAGCCGGAAGCGCCCAGCACGACGGCGGCGGCGGCCGCGGAAAGGGCACGCGGAAAGGATGGAGGAAGAACAGCCATACCTCCAACTTACCCGGCGGGCCGAGGCCATCCTTACCCCGCAATCAGTTCCAGGACCTCGCCGCGGTGCAACGCCAGGTAGACCCTGTCCCGCAGCACGTTGGCCTCCCGGTCAGTCAGCGTCCGGTCCAGTGGCTGCAGCACCAGCCGCAGCAGTACGTTGACTTGCCCGGCACCCATCCTGAGGCGTTCAACGGCGGCCGGCGGCAGCTCCGCCGTCGTGGTCACCGCCACCACCTCCAGGGCCGCCAGGACGTCGGCGTCTGACCCCAGGGCGGTACGGGCGAGGTCGCCCAGGAGTTCGACGTCGGCATCGGCTCCGGAGTCCAGCACCAGGGAGAGGTCGCGCCGGATTTCGGGCAGGGCAGAGACGGGACGGTACGGAGATAGGTCCAGCATTTGAGACTGGACCTCCGGCTCCCCGGACCGCAGCAGCCGGATGTCCGTGATCCCCTTCCGCAGCATCAGCGCCCGGTCCAGCCCCATGCCCAGGGCCAGGCCTGCCCAGCGCCGTGGGTCCAGGCCGGAACCGCGGAGCACCGGAGCGGCCACCAGCCCGCACTCCGCGAGTTCGAGCCATTCCCGGCGGCCATCGGGCTGGGTCACGAGCACGTCCAGCTGCCGGCCCGCCGCCGTATAGCTGTGCCTTGCAGGCGTGGCGCGCCACTGCACGTCAGGGTGCAGGGGCGCCGGAAGGACCGCCTCCACCACTGCGGCCATCATCGCCTCGAGGTCTGAAGTCCCCAGTAGCCCGCGCGCCTTGAGCCGCCACAGGTCCAGTTGGTGCGGGGCGCCCACGTGCGTGCGGTCGATCGCATCACGGCGGTAGACGAGTCCGGGCAGGACGTGGAGTTCGTCGTAGTGCCCCAGCTCGCCCCGGAGCGAATCCAGCAGTGCCGGAATGCCCGCTGAAGTGTGGCTGCGGAGCATCACCGTAGGGCTGACGTGGCGGGAATAGCGCGAATTCCGGGTGACGTCGTCAGGCGGGTATCCCAGCCGGTCGTAATTGTCAGCGGTGGCCACGAGGGGGTTGAGCCGGTGGGTCCGGGACGGCACGGCCCACAGCCGCTCCAGCGCCGCGACGACGTCGGCCAGGAGCAGTTGCATGGCGTGCGGGCCGGCCGCGGGATCGGACAGGTCACGCAGGGAAAGGGCAGAGTTGAGTTGGGCCAGGGAAAGGTATTTCTTCATGTCGGGGGTCCTTGATGCATCAGATACGGGAGGGGGAGTTACACCCTCAGCCGCTGCGCCGGACGGACCCCGGCAGCGTCAGGCGCGCGATGGGAAGCCCGTGCGGCCAGTGAACGGCCGAGGGCTGATAAATCGCTGCTGCGTTTGCATGGGTCCATGATACGCCGCACGCCCAAAGCCCTTGACGTTGACGCTACGTCAACCTCTATCGTCAAAGTAATCAGCCACGGAGGCGCACGGAGGCGCACGGAGGCCCATGGAAGCCCACGGAAGTCACGGAAAGGAGGACGCCATGGACTGGTCCATCCAGGACATCGCCCGGATCGCCGGCACCACCAGCAGGACACTTCGGCACTATGACGACATCGGCCTGCTCAAGCCCAGCCGCACCGGGCACAACGGCTACCGCTACTACAACCAGGATGCGCTCGTGCAGCTCCAGCGCATCATGCTCCTGCGCGGACTGGGGCTGGGCCTTCCGGTCATCAGCCAAGTGCTCGACGACGAAGCAGACGCAGCCAAGGCGCTCACCGGGCACCTCGAATGGCTGAAGCAGGAACAGGACAGGCTGGCGCGGCAGATCGCGTCGGTCACCCAAACCCTCGAAGCAGTGAAAGGAGGTGGCGAAATCATGGCAGAAGACATGTTCAACGGTTTCGACCACACGCAGTACAAGGACGAAGTCGAAGAACGCTGGGGCAAGGATGCCTATGCCAAGGGGGACTCCTGGTGGCGCGGCATGAGTACCAGCGAGAAGGCCGCATGGAAGCAGCGCTCGCAGAAACTGGGCGAGGACTGGATTGCTGCCGCACAGGCCGGCGTAGCCCCGGACAGTACTGAGGCGCAGGCGATCGCGAAGCGGCACGTCGAATGGCTGACCGGTATCCCGGGCACCCCCGCGGCGGACGCCCGCGGCAAGGGAGAGGCGGGCAAGGACGACGTCAAGGCCTACGTCACCGGTCTCGGTGAGATGTACGTGGCCGACCCCCGGTTTGCGAAGAATTACGGCGGGACGGAGGGGGCCAGCTTCGTCCGTGACACGCTGAAGATCTACGCGGAGCGGAACCTGTAAACGTCAGCGTGGGGGCCCGCCAATAGACTTGACCGGTGACTGACTCCACCCTTTTCCTAGCCGGCAACACCCCCGACGCCCCGCGCAGCGACCTCCCCGGCCTGTTGACCACTCTCGCCGCGGATCTCCGCAGCGTGGGGTACACGCTCGACGGCGTGGCCGGGCTGATGGGCGAGTCGGCCTACCTCGCGCTGAACCGGGACCAGCTCATCCCGGCGCTGCTGGCGACCGAAACTGCCGCGCAAGGTGACCCCGCCGGTGGCGGATCAACAGACGCGGCCCTTGCCGCCGTCGTACGCCTTTGGCTGCTGGCGGAGCCGCAGACACGGGCAACGCTCGACGCCGCCCTGCCGGGAATCCGTGCCGAGGGCCTGGTGGAGCTGGGGCTGGCTGAGCCCGTGCCCGGCTCTGGCCAGTCCGGCTCTGGGGAGCCAGCTGCGGACGTGCTCCAGGCCAAGGCCGATCTGCGCCCGTACGGCTGGGAAGGCGCCGAGCTCTGGGTGGCCAGCGACCTCGCCGCGCACCAGCAGGCCGGCGTGCTGCGGCACGACCACGTACTGGGGATCGGGCAGGCCTCCACCACGTTGGTGCAGACCACCATCCGCCGCCAGGTCGCCAAGGCCCTGGACCTGGGAACTGGCTGCGGCATCCAGTCCTTCCACCTACTGCACCATGCCGAGCACGTCACGGCCACGGACATCTCAGAGCGGGCACTGGCCTTCACCCGCTTCAACCTGCTCCTGAATGCCGAGGCGCTGCGCCTGGACCCGGACCGGCTCGAGGACCGCGTCAGCCTGCGGCGGGGGTCGTTGCTGGAGCCGGTGGCCGGGGAGGAGTTCGAGTTGGTGGTGTCCAACCCGCCGTTTGTCATCACGCCCCGGACCCTCGGCGAGGACGCATCCGGACAGTTCACATACCGGGACGGCGGGCTGCCGGGCGACGACATTGTAGCCTCGCTCGTCAGGGCACTTCCCTCGGTCCTCGCCCCGGGCGGAACAGCCCAGCTTTTAGGCAATTGGGAAGTCCCGGCGGGCTCGCAGTGGCAGGAAAGGCCGCAAAGCTGGGCTGGTTCGGACGTGGACGCCTGGTTCATCCAGCGGGAGTTGGTGGCGCCGGAGCAGTATGCCGAAACCTGGCTGCAGGACGCTTCCGAATCCCGCGACCGGCAGCACTACCGGGACGCCTACGCCGCCTACCTTGCAGACTTCGCGTCGCGGAACGTGGCTGGCATCGGCTTCGGCATGGTCTGGCTGCGCCGGCCCCTCAACTCGGAACCGCAGTCCGCGGTCATCAGCCGGTTCGAGGAAATCACGTACCCCATCGAACAGCCCATCGGCCCCCACCTGGGCGCCGCCGTCGAACGGGCAGACTGGCTGGCCGCCAACAGCCTGGAGGACGCGCACTTGCTGGTCGCGGACGATGTCACTGAGGAACGCCACCAGCGCCCTGGAGCCGAGCACCCGGGCGTGATCCTGCTCCGCCAAGGCGCCGGGCTGCGCCGGACCAACCTGCTAAGCACGGAACTTGCCGGATTCGTGTCCGCGTGCGATGGCGACCTGACCGTGGGGCAGATCGCGGGCGCCTTGGAGGCCCTCCTGGGCGGCAGCCTGTCAGGAGAGGACGGGTTCGACGCCGGCGCGTTCCACAGTGGGCTGCTCGCCGATGTGGCGAACCTGGTGCGGGACGGCTTCCTGCTGCCCGCCTGACCTTCGCCTGGACGAGTGAAGTCATCGGCGCCGATATCAAAGGGTTCCTTCACAGCTGGAGGGCGCTGGATACACTGGAGCCGTGAATACGGAACCTGCAGGCCGCCGCGCCCGCCTGGAGAAAAAGGTGGAAATCACCGATCCAAGGGCTATCCGGGCCCTGGCCCATGCCGCCCGGCTGGAGGTCATTTCCGAGCTGTATTCCACCCAGGTCAGCCGGACGGCCACCGAACTGGCCGCGCAGACAGGCCTGACTCCCAGCGCCATGAGCTACCACCTGCGCGCCCTGCAGAAATGGGGCATCGTGGTCCCGGCGCCCACCGAGGGGGATGCCCGGGAACGGCGCTGGAAGGCTGCGGGCACAGACTTCGCCATCAACTCCGGCGGGGGAGCGGCCAGCCCGGTCGTTGACCTTGAGCTGGATGCGTTCCGCCGCCGCGCTGCCGCGTATGCCAGGACGCGGGATGAGCGCCGCCGCGCCGGCGCACCTGCCGAGGCCCCCACCGCCGTCGTGCTTGCCAGCGAACTGCTTTACCTCACCCGCGAGCAGCAGGCCGATCTGACCCGGCGCCTGTTCGCCCTGCTCGGTGAATATGAACTGGACGATCCACACCGGATCCCCGAAGGAGCCGAGCGGATGGCCGCTATGTGGTCGCTGATCCCGGACGACCGGACGGTAGCTCGGATCGCCCCTGAAGTTGCATCCGGACCTGCGGAAACGTAGGAAACCCGAGGCTCGGGACCGCACTTGGAGGGCGCACGTTTTTCACGCCGAATGCGCACGATTGTCCAAAATATGGTGAACTAGGCCAATATGGGCTCATCTGCCCGAGCAACCTTTTTCTGTAGGAGCACCGTGCCAAGCAAGGCCAAAACCGGCAAGAAACTCGTGATTGTGGAGTCTCCGGCCAAGAGCAAGACCATCGCCAAGTACCTCGGCGAGGGCTTCATCGTAGAGGCCTCCATCGGTCACATCCGCGACCTGCCGCAGCCGTCTGAGCTCCCCGCAGAACTGAAGAAGACCTCGGTGGGCAAGTTCGCCGTCGACATCGAAAACGACTTCAAGCCGTACTACGTGGTGTCGGCCGACAAGAAGAAAAAGGTCGCCGAGCTCAAGGCCCAACTCAAAGATGCTGACGCTCTTTATCTCGCAACCGATGGGGACCGCGAGGGCGAGGCCATCGCGTGGCACCTGCTGGAAGTGCTCAAGCCCAAGGTCCCCGTGTACCGGATGACCTTCGGAGAAATCACCAAGGAAGCCATCCACCGCGCCATGGACAACCTGCGCGATGTTGACGCCGCCCTGGTGGACGCCCAGGAAACCCGACGCGTGCTGGACCGCCTCTATGGCTACGAGATTTCCCCGGTCCTCTGGCGCAAGGTGGCCCGCGGCCTGTCCGCCGGCCGTGTGCAGTCCGTAGTCACCCGGATGGTGGTGGACCGCGAACGCGAACGCATGGCGTTCAAAGCAGCTTCCTACTGGGACCTGACAGGCCAGTTCGGCGCCGGATCCGCCTCGTTCAAGGCGAAACTTGCCGCTGTAGACGGCGCCAAGGTGGCCAGCGGCCGGGACTTCAACGACGACGGCGTGCTCACCGCCCGCAACGCCGTTCACCTGAACGAGGAACTCGCTACGTCGTTGGCAGCGGGCCTGCAGGACGCGGACTTCCTGGTCCGCTCCGTCGAAACCAAGCCGTACACCCGCCGTCCGGCCGCGCCGTTCACTACTTCCACGCTGCAGCAGGAGGCCGGCCGTAAGCTGCGTTTCTCCTCCAAGAGCACCATGCAGATCGCCCAGCGCCTGTATGAAAACGGCTACATCACCTATATGCGTACCGACTCCTCGGCGCTGAGCGATGAAGCCGTCACCGCCGCCCGTCGGCAGGCCTCCGAACTGTACGGCCCGGAATACATCCCGGCGTCACCCCGCGTCTACTCCAGCAAGGCCGCGAACGCGCAGGAAGCCCACGAGGCCATCCGCCCCGCCGGTGACTCCTTCCGCACCCCGGCGCAGGTGGCCAAGCAGCTTTCCGGCGACGAATTCCGCCTGTACGAACTGATCTGGAAGCGTACCGTCGCATCCCAGATGGGCGACGCCAAGGGCTCCACTGCCACCATCCGCCTCGGCGCAGTGGCCACCGACGGGCGGGACGCAGAGTTCTCCGCCTCCGGCACCGTCATCACCTTCCCCGGCTTCCTGGCCGCCTACGAGGAAGGCAAGGACGAAAGCCGCGGCGACGACGACACCGAAGAAGCCCGCCGGCTGCCCAATGTGGCCAAGGGCGACTCCCTCTCGGCGTCAGAAATCGTCGCCGTGGGCCACGAAACCTCGCCGCCGCCGCGCTTCACCGAAGCGTCGTTGACGGCCGAGCTGGAGAAGAAGGGTATCGGCCGCCCGTCGACCTATGCCTCCACCATCTCCACCATCCAGGACCGCGGCTACGTTCGGAAGCAGGGCTCGGCCCTGGTGCCCAGCTGGATCGCCTTCTCGGTGATCCGCCTGCTGGAACAGCACTTCACGGACTACGTTGACTACGAATTCACCGCAGACATGGAAGGCGACCTGGACAAGATCGCCAATGGCCAGGCTGTTGGGTCCGCCTGGCTCAAGCACTTCTACTACGGTGAAGACGCCGACCCGGGCCTGCTGAGCATCGTCAACAACCTTGGCGAGATCGATGCCCGCGAGATCAACTCCATTCCCATCACGGACCAGATCACGCTGCGAGTTGGCAAGTTCGGCCCCTACCTGGAGAGCACCACCCCCACAGTGGACGCCAAGACCGGCGAAATCGTGGAGTCTTCCCGCGCCAACGTCCCCGAGGACCTGGCTCCTGACGAACTGACGGCAGCCAAGGCCATCGAGCTGATGGAGACGGCCGCGCCGGAAGAACGCGTGCTGGGTGCGGACCCGCACACCGGGCACACCGTGGTGGCCAAGAACGGCCGGTATGGCGCCTACGTCACCGAAATTATCCCGGAGATGACCGACGAACAGTTGGCCAACCAGCCCGTGGAGTACTACAAGAACGGCAAGCCCAAGCCACCGAAGAAGCCCGTCAAGGCTAAGCCGCGCACCGGTTCCCTGTTCGCGTCGATGACCGTGGACTCCGTCACCCTGGACGAAGCGCTCCAGCTGATGAGCCTGCCCCGGGTCCTGGGCG
Organism: Pseudarthrobacter sp. NPDC055928; assembly: GCF_042270935.1. Taxonomy (NCBI): domain Bacteria; kingdom Bacillati; phylum Actinomycetota; class Actinomycetes; order Micrococcales; family Micrococcaceae; genus Pseudarthrobacter; species Pseudarthrobacter sp. NPDC055928. The sequence goes on along the minus strand of NZ_JBHJZH010000001.1, from coordinate 586,019 downwards.
AGGACGCCGAAGGAAACCTTATTACGGTGCAGAACGGCCGCTTTGGCCCGTACCTGAAGAAGGGCACTGACTCCCGTTCCATCGGGTCGGAAGAGGAAATCTTCACCATCACGCTGGAGCAGGCCCTGGAGATCTACTCCCAGCCCAAGCAGCGCGGTGCCCGTGCCGCTGTGCCGCCGCTGGCCGAGTTCGGTCCGGACCCGGTATCGGAAAAGAACATTGTGGTGAAGGAAGGCCGGTTCGGCCCGTACATCACCGACGGCATCACCAACATCACCGTTCCGCGCGCCACGTCCTTGGAGGAGCTGACGCGGGAACAGGCTGTGGAACTGCTCGCCGAGAAGCGCGCCAAGGGTCCGGTTAAGCGCACGACGACGGCCCGCAAGGCCCCGGCGAAGAAGAAGGCCGCCGCCAAGAAGTAGCAATCGGTGGTTTGCGGTGCCGGGCACAACGTGGTCGAGTAGATACATGACTGAACAGCCCGGCACCGCCGACACCACGCCCCTGAACGACCTCGAAGAGAAGCTCGCCCAGGGCGGACAGCCCGAGGCCAGCCCGGTGGACGTTATCCTGTCGTTCCTCAACAGCGAGGTCTACGTTGTCAGCACCGAGGGTATCGAAGGAGAGGACTCCCAGGTGGAGCCCCTCGTGCTGGCCAATGCCGACGGCGACCCCGTCCTGGCGGTCTTCTCCCACCCCAGCAGGGTAGACGAGCAGTACTTGGCTGCGGCCCCGAATATCCTCGGAACCCAGGGCGCGGCCATCATCGCCAACATCGGGGAGGAACTGGGAATGGTCATCAACCCCGGCGCTGCATTCGGCTTCGAGATCAACCCCGAGGGTGTGGCCAACATCAAGCGCGACTTCAAGCGGGCCGATGAGCTCCCGGACGGCGCCCCGGCGGATCCCAGCGCCAACTGACATGTTCCCGCTCCGTTTATAACCGACGGGCAGTGCGGGTGAATAATGGCAGGATGCGGCTAGGCGTCCTCGATATCGGGTCCAACACTGTCCACCTCCTTTTGGTCGACGCCCACCCTGGCGCGCGCCCCGTACCTTTTGCTTCGCACAAGCGGCCGCTCTCCCTGGTCCAGTACCTGGATGCCGATGGCAACATCACCGATGCCGGGCAGCACGAACTGACCGAGTTTGTTCTGGAAGCCTGGGAGTTTGCGGCCAAGCACAAGGCCGAGGACCTGCTGGCCTTTTGTACGTCGGCCATCCGCGAAGCCACCAACGGCCCGGAAGTACTGGCCCGGGTCGAGCACGAAACCACCGTGACCCTGGAGGAGCTGACGGGCAGTGAAGAGGCGTCCATGACGTTCTTCGCTGTCCGCCGCTGGTACGGCTGGGGAGCCGGACCAATCCTGAACCTGGACATCGGCGGTGGCTCCTTCGAAATGGCCTTCGGTCAGGACGAGCTGCCGGAGATGGCCACCTCCGTACCCTTGGGGGCCAGCAGGCTTACGCGGGATTGGCTGGCTGAGGATCCGCCGTCGGCCAAGAGCGTGAAGGAACTGCGCCGGTACATCCGTGCAACCCTCAAGCCCGCGGTCCGCCAGTTCGACGGACTAGGGCGTGCCAATCTCGTCGCGGGGACATCCAAGACCTTCCGGTCACTGGCCAGGATTGCCGGTGCGGCGCCCAGCATCGCCGGCCCCTACGTCAAACGCGAACTCAACGGGACGGACCTCGGCGTCTGGGCGCAGCGCATCTCGGCCATGAAAACCGAGGACCGGCTGCACCTGCCTGGCGTCTCCGAGGCCCGGGCCAACCAGTTGCTCGCCGGGGCGCTCGTGGCGGAGGCCGCGCTGGAACTGTTCAAATTCAAGAAGATTCGGATCTGCCCGTGGGCCTTGCGTGAAGGCCTGATCCTGCGGCGGCTGGACCAGCTGGTGTTTGCCGGGCCGCTGGAGCCGGCTCCGCACGTCAGCGCGCCCCAGCTAGGCGCCCCGTACATCGGGGATCCCCAGGCAGCTGTGCCCCTCTGAGTGTGCTTTTGCGCCCCAGGCGAAAAGACTTCCGGCTCGAACGCCCCTTAACGCGAAAGCACCGGCGCCCGCAGCAGGAAAATGGGGGAAAACCTGCTGCCGACCACCGGTGCCTCGGGCAAACATCCCCATGCTTGCCGCATCACTCGCACCCTCAATGAGGTAATAACTACGTTAGGGCGCCAACTTGTGAAGTTCCTGCGCCGAACATGGGAGCCGCCTGTGAATCGCCGAGGGCGAGTTCCGCCGTCGTCCGTTCACTTGCAGTTTCGGCAGCGCAGGGTTCGAACTGCAATGATGGATCCATGAGCAACCGAATCGCATTCCTTGGCTGTGGGTCCATGAACGAAGCCATCCTGGGTGGCCTGATTGACGGCGGCGCCGACCCCGCCGACATCGTGGCAACAGTCCGGCGGGCTGAACGGGCGGCCGAACTGGCGGCCCGCCACCATGGAATCACCGCCATCGCGGGCGAAGAGGAACCGGAAAATAACAAGCAGGCTGCGAAGAGGTCCGACGTCGTCATCCTGGGAACCAAGCCGGTGGGCATCGCGGACCTCGCACGGGAGATCAGCGGATCGCTGTCGCCACAGACCATCGTGATCAGCGTGGCAGCCGGCGTATCCCTGGCGCAGCTGGAAGCGGCGCTGCCGGCGGGGCAGCCGGTCATCCGGACCATGCCCAACGTTCCTGCCAAGTTGGGGCGCGGTGTGGTGTCGGTGTCCGCGGGAACCAACTGCTCACCAGAGCAGCTCCAGCTGGCTAAGGAGATCCTCAAACCGGCCGGCACCGTTGTAGAGGTGCCCGAGGAACAGGTGGATGCATTGTCGGCGATCAGCGGCTCAGGCCCTGCATATGCTTTCTACCTGGCCGAAGCCATGGCCGCTGCCGGGGTGGAGCTGGGTCTGGATCCGGAGCTGTCCTTGCTGCTGGCCCGGGAGACCGTGGCAGGCGCCGGTTTCATGCTGGCCGAGCCTGGCGCTGATCCCTCAGCCCTGCGTAAGTCTGTGACCAGCCCCAACGGCACCACGGAACGTGCCATTGCCACTTTTGACGAGCGCGGCATACCGGAAATCATCGCCGCCGGTGCCCGCGCCGCCGCGGACCGCGCCGCGGAGATCACCAAACAACTCAGCTAGTCCCCACGCGCTCCCTAACCTCGCAAGCTCGGCCAGGGAACCCGGCGGGCGTGGGCCCAGGCACCCGTGCAATTACGGCCGCGCGGCGAACCGTTCCAGCAGGTCCACGTGGCCGGACACGATCAGCATGTCGCGGGCGGAAACCTTGGTCTCCGGCCGGGCATACGTGAAGTCCTCGCCCGGTGACTTCACGCCCACGATCGTGACCCCGTACTTGGAGCGGACCTTGGACTCATCCAGGGTGAAGCCGACGGTTTCGCGCGGCGGGTACATCTTGACGATGGCGAAGTCGTCGTCGAACTCGATGAAGTCCAGCATCCGGCCGGAGACCAGGTGTGCGGCGCGGACGCCGGCGTCAGCCTCGGGGTAGATCACGTGGTTGGCGCCGATCCTGGTGAGGATCTTGCCGTGCGACGGGGTGATCGCCTTGACCCATAGGTGTTCGATGCCCAGGTCCACCAGATTCACTGTGATCAGCACCGAGGACTCGATGGACGTCCCCACACCCACCACTGCCGAGCTGAACTCCTGCGCGCCGAGCTGGCGCAGCGCATCAATGTTGGTGGCATCGGCTTCCACCACGTGCGTCAGGAGCGGCGCCCATTTCTGAACCAGGGTGCGGTCCCGTTCGATGGCCAGCACTTCGCGGCCCTGCTTGACCAGCTGCTCCGCCGTGGAGGAGCCGAAGCGGCCCAGGCCGATCACCAGGACCGGGGCATTGTGGGCGGGCCGGTTGGGCGCGCCTGAGGAATTAGCCAATGATGGGCCTCTCTTCCGGGTAGTGGTACAGCTGGCTGCGCTGGCGCAGGGCCAGGCCAGCTGCAAGCGTAACGGTGCCTACGCGGCCTGCGAACATCAGGGCAGTCAGGACATAAACGCCCGACGGCGGCAGCTCGGCACTGAGGTTGGTGCTTAGTCCCACGGTGGCGAAGGCTGAAATGGTTTCGAAGAGCACACGGTCCAGGGACGCCCCGCTGATCTGCAGGAGCAGGAACGCGGAGACGGACACCAACGTCGCGCCGGCGACGATCACGGAGATAGCCACCCGCATGGTGCCTTGGGGGATGGTCCGGCCGTAGACCTTGACGTCGGCGTCGCCGCGGGCCTCGGCAATGATGGCAAGGAACATCACGGCGATCGTGGTGACTTTGATGCCGCCCGCCGTGGATGCCGAGCCGCCGCCGGCGAACATCAGCGCGTCCGTCAGCAGCATGGTGGTGGACTCCATGTGGTTCTGGTCCACGAGGTTGAAGCCGCCGGACCTGGTCATGACGGAAGCGAACAGCGCGTGCGTGATCTTGTCGCCGAGGTCCATGTGGCCGATGGTCCGGGCGTTGTCCCACTCCATCAGACCCCATAGAACGGTCCCGGCCGCGAGCAGGATGAAGGAGACCTGGATGGTCAGCTTGGTGTGCAGGTTCCATTTCTTCCAGTTGAGCCCGTTCTGCTGCAGGACCATCACCACGGGGAACCCCAGGCTGCCTAGGAAAACGCCGAGCATGAGGGGGACCAGAATCCACAGATCGGTCTCGTAGGGCACGATCCCGTCCGAATGCGGGGTGAAGCCGGCGTTGTTGAACGATGAGATGGCATAGAAGATGCCGTGCCACACCGACTGCCAGAACGGCTCGCCGAGTGTCATGAACCGGGGAATCAGCGCCAGGGCCAGGACCCCTTCGATCACCACCGAGGTGGTAATGACGATCCGCAGCAGCGTACCTACCTCGCCGAGGCGGCCGGCGTTGTTCATGGCTTCCTGGGCGATCAGCTTGCCTCGCACACCCAGTTTCTTGCTGACCATCAGGGCCAGCAGCGAGGCGAGGGTCAGTGTTCCCAGGCCGCCCACGAAGACGCCTACCAGGATGACCAGTTGGCCGAAGAACGACCAGTGCACCGCCGTCGAAACAACCGTCAGGCCGGTGACGCAGACGGCTGACACTGCGGTGAACATGGCCTGGTGCAACGGGGTGGCCGCACCGGAGGCTGAGGAGATGGGCAGTGACAGGAGGAACGTGAAGACCAGGCAGACAGCGGCGAACGCGCTCAGGGCAAGCCGGGCAGGGGAGGTGTTGGCGATGTCGTCAATGAAGTCGCGCAGCTGGGTGAAGATCCAGAGGCCTTCGCGCTCCGGTGCGGCGGGGTGCCAGCTGGCCGGGTTCCGGGGCCTCGACTGGCGTTGCGTCATGGGTGGCTTTTCCTCGGTTGAAACTGTTTCCTCCAGTAGTAAACCACTAAAGGTCGCGTAATGGCCGGGCTGGAGGGGCGGCATGCTCAGGTAGCCTGTGATTGATGACATACCTGCCCGGTCTCAGCCAGCCCGCGCCGCCAACGACGGTGGTGTGGAATTCCGCCATGACCGCCTACAATTTTGGCCCGGGGCACCCCATGGCGCCTGAACGGATGGACCTGACCGCCCGCCTGGCGCGGAGCCTGGGCCTGCTGGACCTCCCGCATGTTTCGGTGGTGGCCCCGGAGGTGGCGTCCGACGCCGAGCTGGAGACTGTGCACGCACCGGACTTCGTGGCGGCGGTGCACAAGGTCAGTGACGATCCATCCTCGCCGGACGAATCCAGGGGCCTGGGCACCGAGGACGATCCCGCCTTTGCGGGCATGCACGAGGCCGCTGCGCGTTTGGCGGGCGGCTCGCTGCTCGCCGCAACGGCAATCCTGGACGGATCCTCGCTTCACGCGGTGAACTTCGGTGGCGGCCTGCACCACGCCGCCCGCGACCGGGCGAGCGGCTTCTGCATCTATAACGACTCAGCCCTTGCCGTCCAAAGACTGCTCGACGGCGGCATCCGGCGCGTGGCATATATCGACGTCGATGCCCACCATGGTGACGGGACGGAAAGCATCTTCTGGAACGACCCCCGAGTGCTCACCATCTCGCTTCACGAAAGCGGACTCACGCTGTTCCCGGGAACCGGCTTCGCGAACGAGGTCGGCGGCCCGCAAGCGGAAGGGAGCGCCGTCAACGTTGCGCTGCCCTCAGGCACCGGAGACGCCGGTTGGCTGCGGGCGTTCCATGCCGTTGTGCCACAACTGGTGGGAGCCTTCGAACCCGAAGTGATCGTAAGCCAGCACGGTTGCGATTCGCACCGCACGGATCCGCTGACCCACCTCAACCTCAGCGTCGACGGCCAGCGCGAGGCCGCGACCGCCGTCGGAAATCTCGCCGCGCGCTACTGCGGCAACCGCTGGATCGCCACCGGCGGCGGCGGGTACAACGTCACGGATGTGGTGCCCCGGTCCTGGAGCCACCTGATCGCCATCGCCGCCGGCCGTCCGGTGCCGTTGCGGACGCCCGTGCCGGAGGACTGGCGCACGTATGTTGATGAGAAGTTCGGCGCCGCAACGCCGGGACTCATGGGTGATGACGTGGAAGTCTGGTGGCGTTCCTGGGAAGTGGGCTTCGACCCCAACGACGCCGTGGACCGCTCGGTCATGGCCACCCGCAAGGCCGTTTTCCCGCTGCACGGCCTGGACCCCTGGTTCGACTGACGCCGGCTTTGGTCAGGTAGTTGGCTTCTCCGTCTGGAAAACCACGCCGGCGGCGCCGATCAGCCAGCCGAGCAGCGACAGCGCGAATGCCCCGATCAGGTCCGTGGACGCCGTTCCCTTGATCAGCCAGAGCAACAGGACCAGCAGTCCCACCGCGAGGTAGACCACCACGGCTGCGACGATCCGTCCGGACAGTCGGGCGGTGACTTCGGACGGATTGAAGCCCATGGCGCCGCCGGGAGCCCCGGGTCCCGAAGGCCGTCGGGCTTCCTGCTCGCGCTCGTCGCGGCGGACTTCGGCGATGGTGAACCCCAGCGCCGACGCCGTCAGCGAGCTCAGCGACGTGGCCAGGACTCCGGCCGCCGTGACCAGCGCTCCATTCAGGGGCGGTGCCACGGTCCTGCCGTCCGGTACCCAGAACCCGACGCGCAGTAAAACGGAGCCCCAAACCGCCACAAAGAGGCCCAGAAAAACAAACGCGATGATGTTGAACAGCTGCTGGCGAAGGAAATCCATAGCCACCCACTCCTCATCCCTGAGCGGATGCCCCTGTTTGGTCCGGGGCAACCGTGGAACCGTTCTAGCACCACGCGGGAACTTGGGCAATGGCGCTCGGATACGGGCCGAAATAGTTGATGCCTTCCGGCGTATATGTCGCTAGGGTGGGAGGCATGGTGACAGACGACGTATTTGCCGTCATTGCGGAAGCAACCCGGCGCGACATCCTCGTATCCTTGCGTGCCGGGGATAAGGCCGTAGGGGAGTTGGTGGAGGAACTGGACGCGAGCCAGCCCACTATTTCGAAGCACCTGAAGGTCCTCCGTGAGGCCCAGCTCGTCAGCATGCGCGCGCAGGGCCAGAAGCGTTACTACGCGCTGAACCCAAAGCCCCTGGAGGGGATCGTCAGCTGGCTGGAAACGTTCAACGTCGGTCCGGCAGCCGCCGCTTCAAAATCGCCTGAGGCGCCCGCTTCGGAAGCCGGCAAACAGCATGCCGCCGCTACACCGGTGCCGGACAATGAAGCCGTGGCGGCTGTCCTGGCGCGCGAGGACGCCGAGCTGAGCCCCGCCGTCGTCATTCCGGGCGGTACTGCAGCCCCGCTCAGCGACGACACCGTCCCGCAGCAGATCGGCCGGACCGTGGGCCGCGCCGCCACCAAGGCCGCCGACCTGCTGGCGAACCTGCCGAACCTGCCGAAGTTCGGCCGCAAAAAGTAGCCCCTAATTACCCCGTTGGGCGGGCGGGCTACTTGGTGAGCAGGCGCACGTGGTCAGGGGTCAGCTCCGAGATCTTGCTGACACCCAGCAGGGCCATGGTGCGGGCCATGTCCTTCTCCAGGATCTGGAGGGCACGGTCCACGCCGGTCCGGCCGCCGGCCATCAGGCCGTAAAGGTAGGCCCGGCCGATCAACGTGAAGTCCGCGCCCAGGGCCAGGGCCGCGATGATGTCCGCGCCGCTCATGATGCCGGTGTCCAGCATGATGGCCGCATCCGAGTTGTCCTTCGTGAAAGCTTCCTTCACGCCGGGCAGCAGGTGGAACGGGATGGGCGCGCGGTCCAGCTGGCGGCCGCCGTGGTTGGAGAGCACCACGCCGTCGGCGCCGTGGTCCACCACCTTGCGGGCGTCCTCCACGGTCTGGATGCCCTTGACCACGAGCTTGCCCTTCCAGGTCTCACGCAGCCAGTCCAGGTCCTCGAATGTCAGGGTGGGGTCGAACATCGAGTTGATGAGGTCCGCCACAGTGCCGGTGTAGCGGGACAGTGAGGCGAAGGTCAGCGGCTCATGCGTGAGGAAGTTGAACCACCAGGCGGGGCGGTAGGACGCGTCCAGGACCGTCTTGATCGTCAGGGCCGGCGGGATGGTCATGCCGTTGCGTACGTCGCGCAGGCGGGCGCCGGCGACGGCGGTATCAACGGTGACCATGAGGGTGTCGTTGCCCGCCTTGGCGGCGCGCTCGATCAGTTCCAGCGAGCGGTCACGGTCCGTCCACAGGTACAGCTGGAACCAGTTGCGGCCGTTCGGGGCGGCGGCGGCCACATCCTCGATGGAGGCGGTGCCCATGGTGGAAAGAGTGTAGGGGATGCCTGCGGCTTCTGCTGCCTGGGAGCCCGCGTATTCGCCTTCGGACTGCATCATGCGGGTGAACCCGGTGGGGGCGATGCCTACCGGAAGCCGGGAGGACTTGCCCAGGATTTCAGTGCTCAGGTCGATCTTGGAGACGTTCCGCAGGATGCCGGGCCGGAACTCGATGTCCAGGAAAGCTTCACGGGCACGCCGCAGGGTGATCTCGGCTTCGGCGGCACCGTCGGTGTAGTCGAAGGGCGCCTGCGGGGTGCGGCGTTTGGCGATATCGCGCAGTTCCCAGATGGTGCTGGCGCGCTTGAGCCGGGCTTCCTTGCTGAACTCGGGCTTCTTAAACTGCATCAGCGGCGCCAGGTCCGAGTATTTCGGAATGCGGCGCTTCAGTGCTGCCGGTACAGCCGACTGTGCTGCGGGATGAGGTGTGGATGCAGCCGGGGTATCGGTGGCGTCCGGGGCGGGGGTGGTCTCGGGATTGTTCGGCTGGATCGTGTGGGTCATGGCTTCCTCCGTTGGTGGGCCGGACAGCTCGCGGACATGCATTGATAGTCACGCTCGTGTGGTCTAACCACACTCTAGGGCATGTGGTCCAACCACATCAAGTAGGATGGCGGTATGCGTACCCACCAGCTTGTCCTGCACTGGATCGAGGGCCAGCTCTCCGAAGGCAAGCTGGCCGTGGGCGGACGGCTGCCCGCCGAACGGACCCTCGCAGAGCAGCTGCAGGTCTCCCGCACCTCAGTGCGCGAGGCGATCCGCATTCTCGAGGCCATGGGCGTAGTCCGCGCCGGCGTCGGTTCCGGTCCGGAGGCCGGCACGGTGGTGATCTCGGATCCGACGGCGGCACTCGGCTCGGCCCTTCGGCTTCACGTGGCCACGCAGCACCTGCCGGTATCCGACATTGTCCAGACGCGTGTCTTGCTGGAATCCTGGGCTGCATCACATGCCCGACCCGACTCTCCGGAGCTCACCGGGGCGGCCCGTCTCCTGGAGGAAATGGATGTCGACGGGATGGCCGTGGATGACTTCCTCGCCCTGGACGTCCGCTTCCACCTTGCCCTGGCCGACGCCGCAGGTAACGCAGTGGTCAGTGCCATGATGGGTTCCCTGCGCGAATCCATTACCGGCTACGCGTCACAGCTCACGGGCAACCTGCCTGACTGGGATGCCACTGCGAAGCGGCTGCGGACGGAGCACCGCGAAATCCTGGACGCCATCCGGAATAACGACGGCGAACGGGCGGCCAAGCTTGTGGCTGCCCACATCGAGGGCTACTACCGCGAAGCCGGCGTCAAGCGCTCCTAAAACTACCTCAGCCGTGCGCTGCGGTGCGTGGAGCTTTGGCCGGCCCGCTGCTGGCCCGGATTTCAAGCCGCGGCTGGTAGCGGCTGCCCGGCGCGTCGTTTTCTTCCTTGCGGATGAGCGCACGCATCTGCTGCCAGGCGTGCTGGCCAAGCTCGGTGATGGGCACTGCGGCGGTGGTGAGGGTGGGGGTGGTGTACCGGGCGAACGGGATGTCGTCGAAGCCCGTGACCGAGATGTCGCCGGGCACGTCCACTCCGCGCTCGTGGAGTCCGCTCATCAGGCCCATGGCAACGAGGTCGTTGAACGCCAGAATGCCCGTCGCGCCACTGTCCAGCACGGCGTCGACTGCTCCGTGCCCGGTATCGAAGTCGGAGCCGCCTTCGAGCATCAGGACCTCCACCTGGGGATGGGCGGCCTTAAAGGCTTCCAGGCCCTGGAGCCTGAGCCCGTTGGATGCGCTGCGCGGCGGACCCGCAAGGAACGCCAGGCGCGTATGGCCGAGTTCCACAAGGTGCCCTGCAAGGTCCTGGACCCCCTGCCCGTAGTCCACCACCAGGCTGGGAACGCCTGCGGCGGCCGTAGTCCTGTTGATCAGCACCAGCGGGTGCAGCGAAGGCACTAGCTCCTCCAGTTCGGCGTCGCTCATGCGCGGCGCGCACAGCACCAGGCCGTCACACCGACGTCGGGCCTCTCCGGCCAGGATTGCTTCCTCGCTGGAGACTTCGAAGGAATCAGCGATCAGGACGCGGTATCCATCCTGTGCTGCGGCTCGGCTGAGCCCGCGCAGGATGGCCTGGAAGGTGGGGTTGGCGAGGTCCGGGACCACAATGCCAATGGTGTCCGTCTTTCCCAGGGCAAGACTGCGGCCGACCGGGTTTGGCTGGTACTTCAGTTCCGCTGCCGCGGCCCGCACGCGGGCTGCAATCTCCGGGTCGACGGTGAAGTTGCCGTTCATCACCCGCGAAACCGTGGCATGCGAAACGCCGGCCTTGACGGCAACATCCGCGATGCCGATCCTGCCGGTTGCCGATCTCCTGACCATGGTCTGCCTTTCGTAGGTCCCTCGGGCCATTCTGCCGCCCGAGGGCTGGCGATGTTTCCGGCAGATGGCGGTGTCGTGAGAAAAAGCATATAACGCCTCCGGAAAGCGATTTCTATGCTGAGCCGGACGATCTGGAAAACCCGCGGAGGCGCCGAACGGGGCGGCCACTTAGAAAACGCTTTCCCGCAGGGAGGATAATGGTTGACGTAAGCAGGTAGCTCTTGATACAAATCATATAACGCTTCTGAGAAAACGCTTTCTCAGTACTGTCCAGCAACCGGCACATTGCGTCACACGAACGGCCGTCCTCCGGCCGGGTATTAAGCCTTTGAAAGGGACCCTCATGGTCAACACAGCCGAATCGAGTTCTGCTACCGCCGCTCCGCTGACCGGCACCGCCGCCGTTGGCGCCCAGGAATCACTCGCCCGTGAGCCACTTGCCCAGGAGACCGGTGCGGGAACCAAGGCGCGCATTGCCCTGATCGGTACCGGTGGCCGCTCCGAGATGTATATCCGCGCGATCTTTGGCAAGCACTCGGACACCGCGGAACTCGTAGCGTTCTCCGACGTCAACCCCGGCCGGGTGGAGTTCTACCAGAAGCTCATCCAGGAACTCGGGGCCCCGGGGCCGGTTGCCTCCTTCGACCCCGCGGGGCTGACCGCTTTCATCCAGGCCAACAACATTGACCGGGTTGTGGTGACCACGCCGGACTACACCCACGCGGACTACATCGTGGAGGCACTCGAGGCGGGCGCCGACGTCGTCGTCGAAAAGCCCCTGACCATCGACGCCGAAGGCTGCCGCCGCATCACCAAAGCCGTGGAAGAGACGGGCCGCAACGTGGTGGTCACGTTCAACTACCGTTACTCACCGCGCAACAGCGCCCTGAAGGAGATCATCCAGAGCGGCGTGATCGGTAAGGTCACCTCCATTGACTTCAGCTGGGTCCTGGACACGGTCCACGGAGCGGACTACTTCCGTCGCTGGCACCGCGAGAAGAAGAATTCCGGCGGCCTGCTGATCCACAAGGCATCGCACCACTTCGACCTCGTTAACTGGTGGATCAATGACGTGCCCGAGCGCGTGTTCGCCTCCGGCGGGCTGAAGTTCTATGGCGACAAGAACGCCGCGGAGCGCGGCTTGGGTCCCCGTCCGGAGCGTGGAACGCCCGACGTCGACAGCCCCGGCTTCGGGGACAAAACAGTCGAAAAGGATCCGTTTGCGCTGGACCTGCGCGACGATGAGCGCCTCAAGGCACTCTTCCTCGACAACGAGCACTACGACGGCTACCGCCGCGACCAGGACGTCTTCACCGGCGGCATCACCATCGAGGACAACCTGGCACTGGTGGTGGAGTACCAGGGCGGGCCACGGCTGAGCTACTCCCTGAACGCCCACAGCCCGTGGGAAGGCTACCGCGTGGCCGTCAACGGCACCGAAGGCCGGGCCGAACTCGAAGTAGTGGAGCGTGCCGCCGTCCTCAGCAGCACCGACAAGAAGACCGTGGTTGATCCCAGCGCCACCCCTGTCGAGGAAGAGGACGCCATCCGGCGCAACGGTGAACGCCTGGTGGTCCAGCGCCACTGGGAAGCTGCCTACGAGGTGCCCATTGTCAACGGTGAAGGCGGCCACGGCGGCGGCGATGAGCTCCTCCTTTCAGACCTTTTCAACGGTCCCGGCGAGGACCCGCTGGGCCGTCCCTCCGGCTACCTTGACGGCCTCCGCTCCGTCTCCGTCGGTATCGCCGGCAACCGGTCACTGGAGTCTTCCCTTCCCGTCCGCATCGAGGACCTGGATCTCGGCGCCGACCTCCGCCGCGGCGCCTAGTCCGCTGCCCTGAAATCCTCAAGGAAACGATCATGAGCAGGATCTTTGTCACCGGCGGCTCCGGCCGGCTGGGACGCAGCGTGGTGGCCGGGCTGGCGCAAGCCGGGTACGAGGTCATCTCCGTGGACCGCGACGCCATCCCGTTGGACCAGCTGCCGGCCGGCGTCGTACAGGCAACCGGCGACCTCCTGGTCCCGGGAGAGGCCTTGCGCCTCCTGAAGGAAACCAAGCCCGACGCCGTCATCCACCTCGCGGCGATCGCCGTGCCGTTCAGTGCCCCGGAAGAGGTCATCTTCGCCACCAATACCCGGCTGGCGTTCGCAGTGATCAGCGCCGCCACGGAACTGGGTATCGGCAAGATCATCACGGCCAGCAGCCCCACCGCGCTGGGTTACGGCTGCCCGGCGGGCTGGCTGCCGGACAGTTTCCCGTTGGATGAGCGCACCACGCCCAAGCCGTGGAACGCGTACGCGCTGTCCAAGCTGATCGCCGAGCAGACCGTTCAAATGTTCGCCGCGGCCCAGGGGGAGAAGATCCGCTATGCCGCGTTCCGGCCCTGCTACGTGATCTCACCGGAGGAGTGGGAAGGTGCGCCCACGCAACAGGGCCACACCGTGGCCGAGCGCCTGGCGGACCCCGCCCTGTCGGCCCCGGCACTGTTCAACTACGTGGACGCCCGCGACGTCGCCGACTTCCTGGACGTGCTCCTGCAGAAGATGGACTCCATCCCGAACGGGGAAACCTTCTTCGTCGGAGCAGCTGACGCCCTCGCAACGGCACCACTGGCCGAGCTGATGCCGCGATTCCTGCCCGGAAGCGAAGCCCTGGCCGCCGGCCTGACTGGCACCAGCCCCGCCTTCTCCATCACCAAAGCCCGCGACCTGCTCGGCTGGGAACCCCAACGCAGCTGGCGGACCGAACTGAAAACCACCACCAACCTCAACGACGAGACAGCCGCCTCGCTGGTCACAGCCGGAGCCGGATCCAAGGAGACACCATGAAATTCGACGGCGTTTTGTTTTTCCCCGTCACCCCGTTCACGCCGGAAGGTTTTATTGATGTGGAGCTCCTCAAGGAGCACATCGGCTCGCGGCTTCCCTTCGGGCCCGGCGGCGTTTTTCCCGCTTGCGGGACCGGTGAATTCCATGCCTTGAGCATCGATGAGGTGCGCACCGTGGTGACTGCCGCCGTCGAGGTTGTGGCAGGGAAGGTGCCGGTGGTCGCCGGAGCCGGCGGACCGCTGGGCCACGCCCTGGCTGCTGCCCGCGTGGCGGAGGAAGCCGGTGCCGACGCACTCCTGGTCCTGCCGCCGTACCTTGTCACCGGCCCCACCGACGGCCTGGTGGCGTACATCGAAGCAATTGCTGACGCCAGCAGCCTGCCAGTGATCGTCTACCACCGCGGCAACGCCAAGTTCACTGCTGCCTCCATGGCACACCTCGCAGCCAACCCCAAGGTGATCGGCTTCAAGGACGGCTTGGGAGACGTGGGCCTGGCCCAGGAGATCGTCTCCGCGGTCCGCGCCACCGGACGCGAGGACTTCGCCTTCTTCAACGGCCTGCTGACCGCCGAACTGACCCAGGGCGCCTACCGTGGCCTGGGCATCCCGCTCTACTCTTCGGCCGCGTTCGCCATGGCACCGGAGATCGCCAAGGCGTACTACGACGCCTACATGTCCGGTGACGAGGAGCGCCGCAACGCCCTTCTCGAGGGTTTCTACGCTCCACTGGTGCGGCTCCGTGACCAGACCCCGGGTTTCGGCGTCTCGCTGATCAAGGCTGGCCTGCGCCTGGGCGGCCTGGCTGTTGGGGGCGTCCGCCCGCCGCTGGTGGACCCCACCGAGGATCAACTGGTCCAGCTGAAGTCCATCCTGGCCAAGGGCTACGAGCTGGCCGGCCGCTGATGAGCGCGCCCGCCGTCGAAAGCGTCCGGACCGCACCGCTCATCACCGGTCTGTCCACGCGGCTCCTGACCGTCCCGCTGCGCCGCAGCTGGGGAGTGGAAGCCCCGGAAAACCACGTGATCGTTACGGAAATCGAGACGGACGACGGCGGTGCGGGGCATGGTTTTTCCTGGACGCCCACCATTGGCCCGCAGGCCGTCAAAGCACTCCTCGACTACGACATCGCACCTTTCGTGACGGGTCTGCCCGCCAACCCCGAGACGGTGTGGGACGCACTGTGGAAGCGGCTGCATGAGGCCGGCGGCGGGGGACTGACCACCATCGCGATGGCCGGCGTCGACCTTGCCCTCTGGGACCTCCAGGCCCGCCGCGCACAGACCTCAGTCACCGGGCTTCTGGGCCAGCGGCAGGAGTCCGCGGAGGTGTACGGCTCCGGGGTAAACCTGCACTACACGCTGGAGGAGCTGGTGGCCCAGGCCGAACGCTGGGTCGCCGCCGGACACCGGGCCGTCAAGATCAAGGTGGGCAAACCCGACATCCGTGAGGACGCCGAACGCGTGGCCGCGGTCCGGACCGTGCTCGGTCCGGACCGCAAGCTCATGATTGACGCCAACCAGCGCTGGGACCTGCCCACAACCTTCAAAGCGTTGGACGTCCTCGCGGAGTTCGGCCTGGAATGGCTCGAGGAACCCATCCGCGCGGACGACCTCTGGGCCTACCGGAGGCTGCGGAAGCACTCGCCCGTCCCCATTGCCCTCGGCGAAAACCTGCACACCATCTACCGGTTCCGCGATTTCATTGAGGCGGAAGCGGTGGACATCATCCAGCCCAACATCATCCGGGTTGGTGGCATCACACCGTTCCGCCGGATCGTGGAACTGGCCCGGACCAACAGCATCCGCGTGATGCCCCACCTGCTGCCGGAACTTTCCGGCCAGCTGGCCCTCACCCTGGCGGAGCCCACGCTGGTGGAAGACGTGGAGGATGCTTCCTTCGAACGGCTGGGCATCCTGGCGGGGCCCTCACCGGTCCGCTTCAACAACAGCCGCCTGACCCTGACGGATCAGCCGGGCCTTGGCTTCCGCTTCAAGGACACGCCCTCGCCCTGATGCAGATCCTATGACCGCCGATACGACACTTCCCGACGAAATACAGGTACCCCAGTGACTACTGCAACCCTTTCACTTTCCGAACTCACCGCTGCCGCCGCCCGGGCAGCCTCTGTCGCCGCTGCGGCGACGGACAAGGAGCGGGCAGGCTGGCTCAACGCCGTCGCCGACGCGGTTGACGCCAACGTGGCCGAACTGGTGGAGATCGCCGACTCGGAGACCCGGCTCGGCACGGTCCGGCTCACCGGCGAGGTGGCCCGCACGTCCGGACAACTTCGGCTTTTCGCCCGCGTGATCACCGAAGGCTCCTATCTTGAGGCGATCATTGACCATGCGGACCCGTCCGCCACCCCGCCCAAGCCGGACCTGCGCCGAATCCTGCGCCCCATCGGTCCGGTGGCCGTCTTCTCAGCCTCCAACTTTCCGTTCGCGTTCTCCGTTGCCGGCGGCGACACCGCTTCCGCCCTGGCCGTGGGTTGCCCGGTCATCGTCAAGGCCCACTCGGGGCACCTGAAGCTTTCCGAGCGGACGGCCGAGGTGGTCACGGAAGCCCTGCGTTCCGCCGGTGCCCCGGATGGCCTGTTCGCCCTGGTCAGCGGCCGAGAGGTGGGCACCGCGCTGGTGCAGGATCCCGCCATCAAGGCGGTGGGCTTCACGGGCTCCATCCCGGGTGGCCGGGCGCTCTTTGACCTCGCCGTCTCCAGGCCCGATCCCATCCCCTTCTACGGCGAGCTTGGCAGCCTGAACCCGGTGGTCATCACCGCTGCGGCGCTGGCCGAGCGCTCCAGCCAGCTCGCGGCGGGCCTCGCATCCTCGTTCACCATGGGTGCCGGCCAATTCTGCACCAAGCCGGGCCTGGTGTTCATTCCGTCGGGTTCGGGCTTCGCCGCAGAACTCGCAGAGGCCAGCAAGGACAAGCCGACGGCGGCCATGCTCACCACCCGCATCTCCGACGCCTACCCGGATGGCCTGCGCAGCGTGGCCTCGCTGCCCGACGTGACCATCGTCAGCGGCACAGCAGACCAGGACGCCACCCGCGACGGCGCCGCACCAGTGGTCTTCTCCACCTCCGCCGCCAACGTCCTGGAGCGCCCGGACGAACTGCTGGAGGAATGCTTCGGCCCCACCACGCTGCTGATCGAATACGCGAGCCAGGAAGAGCTATCCGCTGTCCTGGCCAAGGTTCCCGGCAGCCTGACCGCCACGGTCCACGCCCAGCCGGGTGAGGATGTCGCAGAATTCGTGGAGCAGCTGTCCGGCCTCGCTGGCCGTGTCCTTTTCGACGGCTGGCCCACCGGGGTAGCAGTGAACTGGGCCCAGCAGCACGGCGGCCCGTACCCCGCCACCACATCGCTGTTCACCTCGGTAGGCGCGACGGCGGTCCGTCGTTTCCAGCGGCCCGTGGCCTACCAGGATGCTCCGGAAACGGTCCTGCACCCGGCGCTCCGCGAAAGCAACCCGCTGGGAATTCCGCGCCGCGTGGACGGTGAGCTGGTTCTTCCGTAACAACGCTCTCGCAGATAACGTCGGTTTAAACGAAACGCTCTCTCCGTAGTGAACTGCTCCCCGGAAGTTGGACTGAGAAATTCAGTTCCGACTTCCAGGGAGCAGTTCTATGTGAGAGAGCGTTTTGGCTAGGGCTGCAGCGTGAGGGGGCGCTTGAGCCCGTTGACGGTGGTGGTGGGCCAGCGGTCATCAACGGTCAGGACCTTCATCCCCGACTCGGTGAGCTGGACCGTATCCTCGATCTTCACACCGGGCCCTGACGGGTTCCAGGTGAACGGCTGGTTGAGCACCACGGCGTCGGTGGCGGCAGCGGTGACGCGCGGGTCCCGCCCGGCATAGCCGGCCGGTCCGCCCTGGTGGTGCTGCTCCCACTGCTCCGAGCCGAAGCCGTGGCGGACGTACGAGGCCTTAATCTCTCCGAAGATGCGGTCAAGCCGGGTGCCGGGGACGGTCGCGTCAAAGATGTCCGCCTCAACGGCGGCGATCCGGGACTCGGCGTCGAGCTCCGCGGGCGTGCCGCCGTCGAACCTTACCCAGCGGGTGATGTTGGCAACCAAGCCATCCCGTCGTGCGCACACCACTGCCATGGCCCGGCGGCCAAGCGGCGCGTGGGTAGCCAGCGGGTGGCGGAAATCGCTTCGCGAACTGCCGTTGCACAAGAGGACCAGCGGCTCCGCGCCGGCGGCCACCACACGGCCGGCGAGGGCGGACGCGAGCTCGAATTCAGTGGTTTCCGGCCGGGCGGTGGACAGCACGTCAGTCGTGATGCCCGCCAGTTCCGCGCTGAGGTGGGCGTAGCGGGCGCTCTCGCCGGGGAGCAGCTGCTGCCGGGCAGCCCTTAGCTCGGTAGCCACCGCTGCCTCGGCGAGCGGAGTGCCCGCGCTGCTGCCAGCAGAACGTCCGACGGCGGCAGCGGCCTCGTGCAGGTTCCCGTACCAGGGGACGGTGTGTAGGGAAACTCCCGCCGGGAGTTCCTCGGCAGCTATGCGTCCGGCCTCATTGTTGAACGTGACCAGGTGGTCGCCTGAGCGGTCCACCAGCAGGGCGGCGATGGGATCTCCCGCCAGGCTGATATGCACGCGGCTGCCATCGAGGTACCAGGTCAGCGCGGTGTGGGTGGTCAGCAGGAGCGAGTCCTGGCCCTTCGCGTCGAGGATATCCAGCACGCGCCGCCGTTTGACCTCGCGGTCGGCTGTGGAGGCGGGTGCTGTCCGTTTGCCGGCGGGCGGCGAATGGTGTGGCGCGGGTGTGGCGGTGGTCTGGCTCATGAATTGTCCCCCTGCGTTTTGATCAATGTCTCAATGTCTTCCGTGCCCAAAATTCCGTCGGCGATGAACACGGTGACGCTGCGGCGCACCGGCGTGCCAGGCTGGGCAATCACCGGGGCGTCCCAGGCCAGTGACTGGCCAACACCCGGGTAGCCGTCCACCCGGACGAACCACGGATCCGTGGAATCCGCCGCGGCGACGAACACGAGAGTGGCGGTACCGCCGCCCGCAGGTTCGGCCAGCGTGCCGCCGTCGTCAGTTTCCGAACTGAACCTGCCGGACCAGGCGAGCCACGGCGTGACGCTTCCGTGCACGGCGGCCTCACCGGTGCCCGATGGCGTCCAGACCGCTGCCCCGGAGCATTCCGGAAGGCGCCAGAAGAACCCGCCGTAGCCGCCCTGGTGGCGGCCGTTGGAGCCGGGGCTGCCCAGGCTCACCGGGTTATCGCCCGCGGGGGAGAGCGCAAAGTCGAGGCTGAGCCGCCAGGCGGAGGAGCCTGCCAAGGCCCACGTCCAGGTGCGCTGCTCGGTCAGGACGGGAGCGCCGTCGGGCCCGTTCCAGGACAGGGATTCGGCCAGCCGGCCGCCCGCCGGGGACTGTTCGACGGCGGTTCCGCCTTGCGTCTGGTCCGTGCGGACGATGGTGCCATGGTCCGGCCGCCAGACGTATTCGCCGGCTGCCCGGGTGTAGGTACGGCCGCCCCAGAAGTTGACGCCGTCCACGTCCTGCAAAGCCACGCCCACACCCAGGTGCCACACATGGTCCAGCGGCTGATGATCGGTGACGACGGTCCCGCTGAGGGTGCGGACCGGGTGGAGGTAGGGGCGGGGCGAGGAAACGGCGCGGATGTGGCTGCCGTCCTGGTACTCGGCCACAGGCCCACCGGCGAGGTCGAAGGTCTGCACCGGAGGCACACTGCGGGCCCAGGGGACGCCGAGTTCGGCGAACGTCGCCTGGGCCTTGGCCGCGCGCTCGATGAGTTCAGGGATGCCGTTTACTACGGGGTGTGCGTCGTCGCCGGCGCCTTCCCAGGTGAGGTGCGCGGCGGGAATCTCCTGCGGGTCGGGAGCCGTGCGGATGGCTTCCAGCACGGACGTGAAAGCACCTGTGTCCGGCAGACTGCACAGCAGGGGAGCGCCGGTGCTGCGGGCATCGAGCAGGTTCTCCAGCAGGTCGGTCCGCCCGAAGGTCTCGCGGCGCTCGCCGGCTGCCGTGGTGGTGACTACTTCGTCCTCCGTGTAGAAGAACATGATGTCCCCCTGAGTGCCGTGGACCGTCACGGAAGGGTTCTGCTGCTCCGGGGCGCAGAGCGTTAGGCCGCACAGCAGGGTCTGCCCGGCCGCGGTGCGGACGCGGATCACGGAGGTGTCGTCGCTCTGGGTGTCATTGGCCCGGTAAAGGTCAGTCTCCACTGAGGCGACGTCGGCAACGGTATGCGCACCGGCCAGATGTAGCCCGGTAGCTACGGCATGCGCCAGGGCGTTCGTGGCCACGCCGTCCACAACGTCGGTGCCATCGAGGCTGCGTTTCCCGGCCCAGCGGGACCGCTGGAAGTAGCCCTTGGTCCGCAGCCACATGCCCTGGGCGCTCAGACCGAGGACATCCCCGATCTCGCCGGAAGCGATCGACTCGCGGATCGCGGGCAGGGCCAGGGACCCCAGGCTCTGGAAGCCCACTTGGACCAGCTTTCCCGACGCATTGGCCGCATCCAAAACCTCCTGGAATTGCGCCATGGAAGCGACGGGGGGCTTTTCCACGTATACGTCCGCGCCTGCCGCCAGTGCAGTCAACGCCAGTGGAGCGTGGGTCTGGATCGGGGTGGCCAGGATGACCACATCCGGGGCCGTTCCCGACGCCAGCAACTGCTCCAGGGTAGTGAAGACCGCCACGGAAGCCCCCAGTGTCCCCTCCTGCGGCGGATGAGGATCAGCCACCGCCACCAGTTCGACGGCGCCGGCCGCCTCCAGCCGGGCCAGGTTGGCCAGGTGCCGCTCACCAAAGCCATGGACGCCCACCAGGGCTATCCGCGGACGGTCAGTTGGAGCTGAGTCGGTGCCGGGTTTCGCGGCGGAGTGCGGCGTTGTGGTGCCAGGTGCCGCGAAGGCGGATTGTTGAGTCATCGATGGTCCTCGGTGCCGATGGGAGTGGAAAGGGTTAGATGGTGCTGGGTGGCGGGGCTTTCGGCGCCTAGAGTTCTGGCTAAGTACCTGATGGCTTCATTCTGCATCCCGGCGGTGAAGACGTGACCGCCTGGCCAGAAACTTCCTGTGTAGGCGCCGGGCGGGTGCAGTGACTCCAGTATTAGGTGGGCCTCGCGCATGCCGCTTTCGGGGAAAAGCTGGTCCGTCAGGGCAAACTGCACCAGGAAACCCTCCGCTTCGGATCTTGCGGTGAGTTCCGGCCAGTCGCCCAGTTTCCAGAGCCCCGGCGTCTGGAGCAGCCAGGAGTGGGCGTCCAGGTAGGCGGGCAGGAGTGACTCGAACGTGGCCATCATGCAGGTCACCACGTAGTTCTTGATCCGCGGGCTCAGCGCAGCCAGCGCGAGCGACCGGCCGCCGCCGCCGGAGAAGCCAATGCAGCCCAGCCGCTCCGGATTCACCCCCGGCAGGGAGGCAAGGATGTCCAGTGCCGCGAGGTCGTCATGGGCAACCATTCCTGCCAGGCTGGTGCCCAGCAGGCCAGCGGCCTTGGCCACGGTGTCTTCATGGATGCCCGCGGCGGCGTTGTACAGGTCCGCATCGGTTGGTACGACGCCGTCCTCCCGCCATAGCGACTTCCTCGCGTCCAGCGCTGCGGCCGTTCGCCACGGCGGTACGGAGAGGTCGAACCGGCGGCTGCCCCACGCAAACGTGTCATGGGCCAGCACGGCAAAGCCGGCGCGGGCCACCTCCGTAGCCAGTGCCTGGCCGTCGTAGTGGCCCGCCCGCGCCGCCGCGGCGGCAGGATGGGACTGCGGAAGTTCCACCAGCCGGTCCGCTCCGCCGAACTTGTTTCCGCCGTGGCAATGCAGGGCGAGCACACCCGGCAGGGCACCGGAAGCCCCGTCCGGGCGCACGAGCCAGCCCGTACTGCGGGGGCCGAAGCCCAACTGCCAGCTGAGCTGGGAGGTGGTGACGCCGTCGTACGTTTCCTCCCAGTGGACGGTGACATCGGCCGGAGGGGCGGCGGCGGGGACGCCCAGGGCATCCGCGAGCTCCTGGGCTTCCGGGGTGGCGGCCTGGTGGCGGGGCTGGTGCCGGACATAGCCGGGCCAGTCCTCATAGCCCCCAATGGCGCTGGGCCGCGTGGGCTCCTCTGGTGTAGTCACTGGCCTGCCTGTTGTTCGATAGGGGACTGGTGGGCGTCGGCGGCGGTCAGCCGAGGTTCTGGTTGACCTCGGAAATCATGCCCTTGGCGGCGTCCCGCGGGGAAACCTTACCGAAGAGTACATCCGTATTGAATCGGTTCAAAACTTCGAGCGTTGCGGATGACCCTGCGGGGAACGGCTTCGGCGCTGCAATGTTCAACTCAGCGATCCGATCCAGGTAGGCGGCTTCCTTCTGCTGGGAATCCTTCAGGAGCGGGGTGATGCCGGCCTTCAGCTCGGTGTTGGCGGGCATGCCGCGGTCACTCTTGATCTTCTTGGCTGCATCCATGTTGTTCACCAGGTAGTTGATGAACAATGCCGCTTCCTTGGGGTGGGCCGACTTGGACGAGATGGCGTACTCCATGGACGAGCGCAGCCAGGCGCCCGGTTCCTTGCTTTCACCGGGCATCTTCATCATGACCAGGGGCGAGCCCGAGTAGGAGGTCATCTGGTTGCTCCAGGAGATCTTCATAGCCTGCTTGCCCTGGCCCATCAGGGTCAGTTCAGGCTGTGCGGATCCGTCTTCCACCGTCTGGGAGGCCGACGGCGCCCCGCCGGTTTCCATCAGGTTCTTGTTCAGCTCGAACCACCTGGTCAGCGTGTCCTCGCTGATGCCCATCTTCTTGCCGTCCTCGGTGTAGAGGTCTTCGCCGTTCTGGCGTGCCCACACTGCCAGGAACGAATCGTTGGCCATGGGGGTGGTGCCGAAAGTTCCCGCCGGCGATTTCTTGGTGATTTCCGCGGCGATATCCGCAAAGTCGTCCCAGGTCCAGGTCTCGTCATCCGGGAGTTCCACGCCGGCTTTTTCGAAGACCACGGGATCGATGACCATCGACATCGAGTTCACCCCGGCGGTGATGGTGTACTGCGTGCCGTCGATCTTCCCCAGGTCCACAGTGCCCTCGGCGAACTTGGAGGTGTCCAACTGGTCCTTGACTTTGTCCAAGTCCAGCAGGACGCCGCGGCTGGAGTACTCGCTGGGATAGGAACCGCTCATGGCGAAGACATCGGGGGTGGTGCCGCCAGCGATCTGCGTGGCCATCTTGTCCCAGTACGAGCTGAACTCGGTGTTTTCGCCCTGGACCTTGATGGTGGGGTTGGCGGCTTCGAAGTCCTTGATGACTTCCAGGGTGGTCTTGGCGCGGGAGTCGTTCCCCCACCAGGCGAACCGGATGGTGACCGGATCTTCCACGGTGCCCACTTTTCCGGCTTCAGGGTTGCCCCCGCAGCCGGTGAGGACCAACGCGAGTGCCGCCGTCGTTCCGGCGATGCCCAGTAAAGACTTATGGAGACCAAACCGCATTGTTGTGCCCCTCGGGTGTCGAAGTGTGGATAGAGTGATCCTGGTAACAGAAAACGCTTTCTCAAAAGCTAACAAAGGGCTATACAGGAGTCAAGAAACCGTTTACTTTGGTACGGAGCCGCTTTTTACACGTCCCGTCCGGCGGCGGCAGAACCGGACCGCGGAAACAGCCTCAGCCGCTCCGCGCAGCACCCGAAGTCCGCCACCGGAGGCGGGACGCATCCCGATCGCCCCGGCGATCACACCCCAGACGTGGAGGGCCACGATGACCAAAGGAGACCACATGGCCGATAAACACATCTCCAGGACGCCCCGGCCGGCAGGCTTGCCGGCACCGGCGGTCCTGCTGCGTGAAATGGAGTCGCCGCAATGAGCGCCATCAGTGAACTGAGCTCGATTTCCCGGCGTAAGGGCAAGGCCACTGCCGAAGAGAAGAAGGCCAACGGCCGGGACAATAAGGCCGCCTACATCTTCCTGCTGCCGTGGCTGGTGGGCCTGGTTGCCATCACCATCGGCCCGATGCTGATGTCCTTGTACCTGTCCTTCACGGACTACAACCTCCTCCAGCCGCCGGAATGGGTGGGCCTGGATAATTTCACCCGGATGTTCTCGGACGCCCGGCTGCACAACTCACTTGGCGTGACATTCACCTACGTCCTGGTCGGCGTTCCGCTCCAATTGGCCGTGGCGCTCCTGATCGCGCTGGTCCTGGACAAGGGCCTGCGCGGCCTGCCGTTCTACCGCTCCGTGTTCTACCTGCCGTCCCTCCTGGGCGGCTCGGTGGCTGTCGCTATCCTCTGGAAGCAGATCTTCGGCACCACCGGCCTGGTCAACCAGGTCCTGGCGATGTTCGGCATCCAGGGCCCCGGCTGGATTTCAGACCCCAGCACGGCGCTGGGCTCCATCATCCTGCTGCACGTCTGGACGTTCGGCGCCCCGATGATCATCTTCCTGGCCGGTCTGCGACAGATCCCGGTGATGTACTACGAGGCCGCGAAGGTGGACGGCGCCAGCACTCTTCAGCAGTTCTGGAAGATCACGATGCCAATGCTGAGCCCGATCCTCTTCTTCAACCTGGTCCTGCAGATCATCGGTTCGTTCCAGTCGTTCACCCAGGCGTTCATCGTCTCGGGCGGAAACGGCGGACCTTCCGACTCCACGATGTTCTTCACCCTGTACCTCTACCAAAAGGGCTTCGGCCAGTTCGACATGGGCTACGCCTCGGCCATGGCCTGGTTCCTGCTGGTCATCATCGGTGTGTTCACCGCCATCAACTTCATCGCTTCCAAGTATTGGGTTTTCTATGACGACTAAGCTGCAGACGCTGCCCGCCCCGGACAGGAAGACTTCCGGCGCCGGCAAGCCTACGAATCACCGTAAACCCCGGGAATCCCGCGGGACCCTGGCCTTCAGCCGGAAACAGCGGACCAAAGCCCTGGGCAAGCATGCCATCCTGATCCTCGCCGGGGCCCTGATGATCTACCCGCTGCTGTGGATGGTGGTCTCTTCCCTCCGGGCCAACGAGCTGATCTTCCGCGAACCGGGACTCTGGCTCAACAGCCTGGAGATGAGCAACTACACCGACGGCTGGTCAGCCCTGACCCACCCCTTCGGGCACTACATGATCAACTCCGCGATCGTGGTCATTGGCTCCATCCTGGGCAACCTGATCTCCTGCTCGATGGCCGCGTACGCTTTCGCCCGGCTGCAGTTCAACGGCAAGAAGCTCTTCTTCGGCATCATGCTGCTGACCATCATGCTTCCGTTCCACGTGGTCATCGTGCCGCAGTACATCCTCTTCTCCCAGATCGGGTGGGTGAACACCTTCTGGCCGTTGATCGTCCCGAAATTGCTGGCCACCGAGGCGTTCTTTGTCTTCCTGATGGTCCAGTTCATCCGCGGTATTCCAAAGGACCTGGACGAGGCCGCACGCATCGATGGTGCAGGCCACCCCCGCATCTTCCTGCGCGTCATCCTGCCGCTGATGGTGCCGGCACTGGCCACGACCACTATTTTTACGTTCATCTGGACCTGGAACGACTTCTTTGGCGCCCTGATCTACCTCACGGACCCTGACATGTTCACTGTTCCGGTGGCCCTGCGCGCCTTTGTGGATTCGCAGTCCGCCACCAGTTGGGGCTCGCTGTTCGCCATGTCCATCGTGTCCCTGCTGCCGGTCTTCCTGGTCTTCCTCTTCGGCCAGCGGTTCCTGATCAAGGGCATCGCCACTACCGGCATCAAATAGCCCTCACCGGCGGCTGCCTCCTACGAGCCCGTCGCTCGAAACCGACTCGAAACCGACTCGAACCGACGGCCCGTCCCGCCAAGGGACGGGCCGTCGGCTGTTAGGGGTTGGGGCTTAGGCAGGCAGCCGCGCGTCCCTGCCTACGGAACATTCGACGTCGCGCTTTCCTCTTAGGAGAGGCCGCGAACAGCTTCCGGGAAACCTCTTGTAATACAAGTATCCAACTTGTAGTATCAGACTTAAGAAAACGTTTCCTCGTTTTCACATCCCCAGCAACATGATCAAAGAAGATCGGAGTATCCAGTGCCGCTTTTTCCCCGTTCTGAGTCTGCTGCCCGGAACCATTCGGCAGAGACACCCTCCAACGGCGCACACCGCAGGTTCCGCAAGACAGGCGTGGTGGCTGCTGCAGCCGCCGCCGTTCTTGCCCTGAGCGCCTGCGGCGGGGGAGCCGCTCCACAGAGTGCCGACGGCACCGTGGAACTGCGCTTTTCCTGGTGGGGCAGCGACAAGCGCGCCCAGCTGACGCAGGCGGCAATCGCTGCCTTCGAGGCCGAGAACCCCAAGATCAAGATCAAGCCCGAGTACGGCGACTGGAGCGGCTACTGGGACAAGTTGGCCACCCAGGTAGCCGCCAACGACGCTCCGGACATCATCCAGATGGACGAAAAGTACATCACGGAGTACTCCAGCCGCGGCGCCCTGCTGGATCTCTCCAAGTACCAGATCGACACGTCGAAGCTGGACGAGGCCGCCCTGAATGCGGGCAAGAGCGAGGATGGCCTGACCGGGATTGCTGCAGGCATCAACGCGGCCACGATCATCGCCAACCCGGCCGTGTTCCAGGCCGCCGGCGTGCCGCTTCCGGATGACACGACCTGGACCTGGGAAGACTTCGGCCGCATCTCCGCCGAGATCACCGAGAAGTCCCCGAAGGGCACGTACGGCTCTGCCGCCTACGGCACGGACGAGGCATCCTTGGGCGTCTGGTTGCGCCAGAACGACAAATCCCTCTACACCTCCGACGGCAAGCTGGGTTTCGAGCCGGCCGATATTGCCCAGTGGTGGGAGTTCCTGAAGGAGCTTAGCGAGAAGAAGGCCGTTCCGTCGGCGTCGGAAGTTGTGGAAGCCGAAGCCGCGCCGCTGGACCAGAGCGGCCTGGCCACCGGCAAGAACGGGCTGGCCTTCTGGTGGTCCAACCAGTTGCCGGCACTCGAGAAAGCGGCTGGAAGTGACCTCCAGATCCTGCGGTTCCCCTCCAAGACCGGGAAGGCTGCCGACACACAGCTCTGGTACAAGGCATCCCAGTTCTGGTCCGCTTCCTCCCGGACCAAGCACCCTGAGGAAACGGCCAAATTCATTGACTTCCTGGCCAACAATGAGAAAGCCGGAGAAGCTCTCTTGGCTGACCGTGGCGTGTACCCCAACACAGACGTCCGCGATGCCATTGAATCGAAGCTGACTCCCGCTGACATCAAGGTGGTCAAGTTCATCGACCAGATCAAGGGCGAGCTCGGTGAGGCTCCTGCCGCGCCGCCGAAGGGCGCCGGTGCAATCCAGGAGATCATCAAGCGGTACACCTCAGAGGTCCTCTTCAACAGGCTCTCAACGGATGAGGCCGGCAAGAAAGCCCACGACGAAATGAAGTCGGCAATCAGTAGCTAAAGCGCACACCCGTCTAGTCCGCACACCGCTGTAAAGGCTCCGGAAGTCCTTAGCATCCTCTAAGAACGTCCGACGGCGGGTGGCAGCTCCGTCCCGGCAGGAACCACTGGATCCCTGCCGGGACGGAGCTGTTTCGCATAGTCGACCTTTTTTCCATCACTACGCGCGGCCACGCGCCCAACCCATGCCGGACTTCCTCCCGCACGATCTCCCTTAGACCGTCGGACCAGGCTTCTTCGGGCAGGGTCCTGAAGCCAAGGCGCTCATAGTAGGGCGCGTTCCATGGGACGTCGCTGAAAGTTGTCAACGTCATTCCCTGGAGGCTGCGTGCGGCGGCCCAGCGTTCCACATGGTCGATGAGGGCGCTGCCGAGGCCTTTGCGGCTGTGCGCAGGGTGGACGCTGACCTGTTCGATGTGGGCCCTGCTGTCAATAACGTCTACGAGGATGTACGCGATGGGATTGTCGGCCGGGTCTGTGGCCACCCAAGCCCTGCCATCGCGCAGGTAGGGCGCCAGATCGCTCTGAGACGGTGGGGTGTCGTCCGCTATGGCGTCCATCCCGAGCCCGCGAAAGAGTACTCCGGCGGCGATCTCAATGTCACGGATACCGGAGATGTCTTCTGGCTTGGCCTCCCTGATCACCTGTCCAGTATTGCCCAGATGGCCTCTTCTGGGAGGCTCCGGATTTCCTTGGCGTGCGGAATCAGCTTGCCGGGCGTTACGTCGACTTGGCGGCTCGACTGCGGGTACAGCCTTACCGGGCAGCCTTGATCTGCGTTGGACCTGGGCTGCCTATGTTTGGTGGTGGTTGCGTTGGGGTTTTTGGTGGGGGTCGATGTGGGGTGGGGGGATGAACCAGGGGATGCCGGCTTTAACCTGGATTTGCCACTGTTCTTTGTGGACGAGGTGGTGGTGATGGGTGCAGAGCAGGGTGCCGTTGTCGGTGCTGGTGGATCCGCCGTGTGACCAGTAGGTGATGTGGTGGGCTTCGCACCAGGGCGCAGGGACGTTGCAGCCGGGGAATGCGCAGCCGTGATCGCGGGCGGTGATGGCTTTGCGGATGTGCGGCGGGAAGATCCGGGTGGTGCGGCCGATGTCCAGGATGCGTCCTTCGCTGCCGAGCAGGACGGGGATGATGTCGGCGTCGCAGGCGATTTTGCGGACCGTGGCGGGGGCGGCGGGGCCCGTGAACGCGAACGATCCGGTGCCGGGAATGCTGCCGTGATCCGGGGTCCCGGTGCGGGGGACCCTGCCGGTTTCGCGAGTGTTGTGGTGCTTCAGGGTGGGGTTGGTTGGTTGAGGGCGGTAGCGGGGTCCTTGGGTGGTGGCGTGTTCAAGGCGGTCCAGGAGGTCGCGGTAATCGATGGTGACCATAACTTGGGGGCGGAGTCCGCCGGTTGCGGGGAGGGTGCCGGTGGCCAGTGCTGCCTTGCAGGCGCCGACGAGGCCGTCGAGAAGTTGTTGTGGCCGAGTGCGCCGGTCCAGGTCGGATTGAGGGGCGGCACCGGTATCCCCGTTGTCCCCCTCGTCCGTGGTGCTGCCGGCCCCGCTGTCTGGGGTGCTGGTGGCGTCGCTGCCGCCGGTACCGGTGGTGGTGTGGGGATTGCCTGCCTGGGTGCGGGGGTTGGTGGCGGTGTTCATGACGGTGATGAGGTGTTCGTATTGGTCGGGGGTGGCGAAGATTTCCACATGGTGCAGTCCGCGGCGGGCCTGGCGGAGGAAGGCGCCCTGCCGGTGGCGGAGTTCGTGTTCGGTGGGTTCGGTGCCGTCCTGGTCGATCGCCTCGGTCCAGCGGCGGGCGATTCGGGTGAGGAAGTCGGTGTCGTTTTCTGCGGCGGTGCGGGTTAGGGCGTGTTCCATCCGGGTGGTGGTGTCCGCGGAGGCGTGGTGCCGGACGCGGTCCAGTGCCAGGGTAATGATGGTTGCGGGGCGGGACGCGACGGTCCCTGCTGCGACGGCGGTAGCGAGTTCGGGGCGTTCGGCGGGCTGGGTATCTCCGGTGATCCCGGTCCGGGGCAGCACCGCGGCGGCGAGACTGATCCGGCGGTGGGCTTCGGAGACGCTGACCCGGAGCCGGGCACGCAGGAACTCGGCGGTGTTCTTGCAACCGTCATCGGCCGGCGACACCGGAACAGGCGGAACAGACTGTGCGGTGAAGCCGGCGCGGCCAAAGGTGGCGGGATCGGCCGTGCCATGAGGCCAGGAAGCGTCGGTCTCATCAAGCGTTTCGGTGCCGTTATCCCACCCGGTGATCCAGGAACCGCCGTTCCGGGTCCGTGCGGTTGCTGCGTCGGCGATGGCCTGAGTGCGGGTGCGGTCCACTGCGCCTGCACCCAGGACCTGCAGGTACTCCACCGACCGGGAGAGGTCCTCGACTTGGCTGGCGTACTCGGCGGCTTCCGCGTAGCCCGCCATTGCCAGGAAGCCCGGCCCGGCCGCCGCGGCAGCTTTCACGACGGCGATGGCCTCCGCAAGCACCGAAGCATCCGGCGGCCCGGCCGGGCTGGGCAGGCACGAAGCAGCTACCTCCGAGGTTGGAACGAACTGCTTGTCGGACCGGGCAGCCCTGACGCCGCCGTCGAACGCCCTGCCCCTGGAAGCGCCCCCAACAGGCGTGTCAGCGCGGGTGAGCAGGGCGGCTGCGCCGCCGTGCCCCACCCGCTGAACCCTAAGAACTTCCATAGGAATACCCTGCCAAAGGGGTACGACAATCTTGCTGTTCCTAGACCGCCAACGAAAAGAAGGGCCTTAGTCCTCCGCGATCACCGCCACGCCACCGCCCTCAATCGTGCCGCCAAATCGGTCTCCGCTGAGCAGGTCCGTTCCGGCGGCCCGGACAGAGGCGGAAGAGCGCGAGTGGTTGATGGCGAAGAGGAAGGAGCTGCCGTCTGCGGCGCGGCGGCGCGTGAGTTCCACCCCGGAATCTGCCTGCGTTAGAGGCGCAACTCCGGATTCAGCCAGCAGCCTGTCCACCACTGACTCGATACCGTCATGGTCGGGGAATGTGGCCAGGTACCACGCAGCCCCGGACCCTACAGCATGCCGGGTCAGCGAGGGCACACCCTCAAGGGGGTAATCGGTGAACGTCTGAAGCGCTTCCGCCCCGGCCAGGTGAAGGTGCTCGCTCCACACGGACGAGACACCGCCGTCGCTCAACTTCAGTTGGGAGTCCGCCAACAGCGGATGGAACTCCTCCACACGAATGCCCAGCAGGTCACGGAATGCGCCAGGGTAGCCACCCAGCCTGATGTGGTCCTTTTCGTCAACTATCCCGCTGAAGTAGGTCACCAGAACCGTGGCGCCCGCGTGAGCGGCAGCCGCGATGTTGGTGGCCGCGTGGTCGGTGACGGAGTACAGGGTGCAGACGAGGACCAGGTCGTACCCCTCCAGCGAGGCGGAGGGGTGGACGATGTCCACGGAGATCCCGCGCAGGAACAGCGAACGGTGGAATGCGCGCAGGACGTCGAGGTACTTTACGTCCTGGCTTGGCTTGGAGTCGATCTCGCTGGCCCACCATGCCTCGTAATCGAAAACGATGGCAGCCTTGGACTCCACGCGGGAACCCCGGACTGGCGCGAGCCGCTTCAGTGCAGACCCCAGCTCCACCACTTCGCGCCACACCCGCGTATCCCGGCCGCCGTGCGGAACCATGGCCGAGTGGAACTTTTCCGACCCGGCAAAGCTTTGGCGCCATTGGAAGAACATGACGGCATCCGCCCCGCGTGCCACATGCGCCAGGGAGTTGCGCAGCATTTCCCCGGGCATCTTGGGCTGGTTGCGCGGCTGCCAGTTGACGGCCGACGTCGAATGTTCCATCAGGATCCATGGGTCGCCGCTGGCAATACCTCGGGTGAGGTCCGCGCTGAACGCGAGTTCGATCTGGCGCTCGGGATCGGCGGCCACGAGGTAGTGGTCGTTGGCGATGACGTCCAGGTCCTTGGCCCACTCGAAGTAGTCCATCGACTTGGTGGCGCTGGAGGCCATCAGGTTGGTGGTGGCCGGAATGTTGGGAGTGACTTCCCGAAGCACCGCCACCAGCTCGCGGTAGTAGTCCATCAGCGCCCACGAGTTGAAGCGCTGGAAGTCCAGTTGCTGGCCCGGGTTGAGGGTGGAGGGGGCGACGGCGGGCGGCAGGATTTCGTCGAAGGAACCGTAGTTCTGGGACCAGAATGCCGTTCCCCAAGCTGCGTTGAGGGCAGCTATGCTGCCGTAGCGGCGTTCCAGCCAGCTGCGGAACGCGGCGGCGTCCTCCGGGCCGTAGAACTCGGAAACGTGGCAGCCAAGTTCGTTGTCTACGTGCCACAGCGCCAAGGCGGGATGGTTCTTGTAGCGTTCGGCGATGATGCGGGTGATACCCGTTGCATAACGGCGGAAAACGGCCGACGACGGCGAGTAGTGCCGCCGGGAGCCCGGTCCCAGCACGGTCCCGTCAGCCGTGACTGGCAGGATCTCGGGGTGCTTGCGAACCAGCCAGGCCGGGGGAGCGGCCGTTGCCGTTGCCAGGGCAACCTTGATCCCGTTGGCGGCGAGGTTGTCCAGGACTTCGTCCAGCCAGCCGAAGTCGTATTCGCCTTCGGCAGGTTCCAGCAGTGCCCAGGAGAAGATTCCAACGCTGAGGAAGGTGACGCCGGCTTCCTTCATCAGCTCCAGGTCTTCCAACCGGACACTGGCGGGCCACTGCTCAGGGTTGTAGTCGCCGCCGTAGGCGATCCCTTCGACAGCGTCCCAGACACTCGCCGGGCCTGATCGTTCCTGCAAAGTCATGTGACTCCTTTGTCTGATGCTTGGAATAAAACGTACATGAAAAGAGATGTTTGGAAAACGCTTGCCCGCTACCAATAATCCGGCTATTGTATCGTTTCAGAAGGTGTGTAAGCCAGCTCACTGCTCGCGTTGTAGATAAATGGGTTTGGGCTTACACGGAACGAGCAAGGAGGCTCTCATGATCAACAGAAGGCATTTCCTCACCACCGTGGCCATCGGCACCGCATCTGCCGCTGCACTCGCGGCCTGCGGTACCGGCTCCACAACCGCCGGGGAAACCGGCTCCGCGGAGAACCCCGTCACCATCAACTACACCTGGTGGGGCAACGACGACCGTGCTGAGCGCACCCGTAAGGCCATTGCCCTGTTCGAAGAAAAGAACAAGGACATCAAGGTCAACGGCAACTTCACCGACTTCGCCGGATACTGGCAGAAGCGTGCAACCGAAGCCGCCGGCGGTGGCCTGCCCGACGTCATGCAGTGGGACCTGTCCTACATGCGGGACTACGGCCAGCGTAACCAGCTCCTGGACCTCGGCACGGTCAAGATCAACACGGACGCCTTCGACAAGTCGCTCCTGCCCTCGGGCCAGATCCGTGGCAAGACTTACGGCATTCCCACCAGCACCAACGCCTTTGCCGTGTACTACGACCCCGCCAAGCTCGCCTCACTCGGCATCGCCGAACCGGACGGCACCTGGACCTACAAGGAATACAACGCGTTCCTGGCCGAGGTCGGATCCAAGGGCAACGGCGCGCTCTTCGGCGGCACCGATTACACCTCCGTCTGGTGGATGTTCAACATCTGGCTCCGCCAGAATGACATCGCCGCCTTCACCGATGAGGGCAAGCTTGGCTTCACCAAGGATGACCTGAAGAAATGGTGGAACCTCACCGCCGACCTTCGCGGCACCCCCGCCATCGTTTCCGAGGAACGCACCACCCAGCTCGCTCCGAAGTCCCCGTTCGGCTCGAACGTCACCGCCACTGAGGTCACCTGGGATAACTTCATGGCCGGCTACCTCGCGGACAGCGGCGCCAAGGAGCTCAAGCTCGTACCGGTTCCCTCCGACGATCCGGATAACCTGGGCCTGTTCCTGAAGCCCTCCATGCTGATGGTCGCCAGCGCCAAGACCAAGTACAAGGACGCCGCTGCCCGGTTCATCGACTTCATGGTCAACGACCCCGAGGTTGGCCAGATCTTCAAGACCTCCCGAGGCGTTCCGGCCTCCAAGACCCAGCGCGACGGCACCACCTTTGAGGGCACCGACAAGCTGGTTGTTGACTACGAAAAGTCCATCGAGAAGTACCTCAAGGACGCCCCCGAGCCGCCCATCGTCGGCTTCGGCACGCTGGAAGCTTCCTTCAAGCGCATCAGCTCCGAGCTGAACTACGGCAAGGTCACCGTGGACGGCGCAGCGGACGCGTGGTTCAAGGAAGCCGAAGACCTCATCAAGCAGAACGCCTGAGCAGTTTTATTATCTGCCCTTGCGTTCCCAACTGACGGATTGAACTCGTGACTCAAAGCCCAACCCTGAGCAGGCGTTCGACGCAGTCCGCTCCCTCGCAGCCGCGCAAGTCGCGGCAGCGGGGGGCGGACGCCCGCGCCGGCTACACCTTCCTGCTGCCCTGGCTGCTGGGATTCATCGTCCTGACCATAGGTCCGATGGTTTCCTCGCTGTACCTGTCCTTCACCAACTACAACCTCTTCGATCCGCCCAAGTGGATCGGCCTGGACAACTACACCACCATGTTCCAGGACGAGCGGTTCCTGCAGTCGGTGGGCGTGACCGTCGGCTACGTGGTCTTCGGTACTCCGCTCAAGCTCGCCGCCGCGCTGGCCGTGGCGATGCTGTTGAACAGTGCGCGCAAGGGCCAGGGCTTCTACCGGTCCGCGTTCTACGCCCCGTCCCTGATCGGCGCGTCCGTTTCCATCGCCATCGTCTGGAAGGCGATGTTCGGTGATTCCGGTCCGGTGGACCAGGGCCTGTCCTTCTTCGGGATCAACCTCGGCGGCTGGGTGGGCAACCCGTCCATGACCATGCCGATGTTCATCCTGCTGACCGTCTGGCAGTTCGGTGCCCCGATGGTGATCTTCCTCGCCGGCCTCAAGCAGATCCCGGCTGACCTGTACGAAGCGGCCTCGATGGACGGTGCCGGCCCGGTACGGAAGTTCTTCAACATCACCTGGCCCATGCTCTCCCCGGTGGTCTTCTTCAACCTGCTGATGGAAACCATCCACGCGTTCCAGATCTTCAGCTCGGCCTACATCATTTCCAACGGTGAAGGCGGCCCCGCCGGCTCCACCCTCTTCTACACCCTCTACCTGTACCTGCGCGGCTTCAGCGACTTCCGGATGGGTTACGCCTCGGCGATGGCCTGGCTGCTCCTGATTGTCGTCGGCATCATCACCCTGATCATCTTCCGCACCTCCAAGTCCTGGGTCCACTACAGCGGAGACGCAAAATGACAACCATGGCAACCCCCACCCAGTCCACACCGGACGCGCAGTCGCCGCACTACAACCCCAAGGCCGAATCGGTCGGGACCAAACGGGCCAAGAGCGTGGCCTTCCACATCGTCGCCATCGCCCTCACGGCAATAGTCCTCTACCCGGGCCTGTGGATGATCGCCTCGTCCTTCAAGCCGAATTCCGAAATCGGCGGAACGAACACCTCGCTGTGGTCCAACAACTTCAGCTTCGACAACTTCATCACGGCCATGGATGGAATCGGCGGGGTGACCACCCTGCAGTTCTTCACCAACTCCCTGATCCTGGCCATCGGCGCCGTCGTCGGCACCATCCTCTCCGCGTCCGTCTCTGCGTACGCGTTCGCGAGGATCAAGTTCCCCGGCCGCAGCATCTTCTTCGGCATGATGATCGCCACCCTCCTGCTGCCCTTCCACGTGGTGATCATCCCGCAGTACATCATCTTCAACCAGCTCGGCCTCGTGGACACCTACATTCCGCTGCTGATCGGCAAATTTCTCGCCGCCGACGCGTTCTTCGTCTTCCTCATGGTCCAGTTCATGCGCAACCTCCCGGCCGAACTGGACGAGGCGGCACGCATCGACGGTGCAGGCCACGTGCGGATCTTCACCTCCATCATGCTCCCGCTGATGAAGCCGGCGCTGATCTCCACCTCGATCTTCTCCTTCATCTGGAGCTGGAACGACTTCCTCGGCCCCCTGCTCTACCTGAACACCCCGGAAAAGTACCCGCTGCCCCTGGCCCTGCGCCTGTTCGTGGACCAGACCCAGTCCTCGGACTACGGAGCGATGATCGCCATGTCCGTCCTGGCCCTGCTGCCCGTACTGATCTTCTTCCTGGTGTTCCAGCGCTACATCGTTGAAGGCGTCTCCACCCAAGGCCTCAAGGGCTGATAGAGAATATGAGCACTATGGACAGCACCACACCCGCTTCAGGCCGCAATGAACCGATCCCGGTAAACCGCTTCGCACTGTTTTCCGAGACCCTGCTGGCCGGACTGTTGGTGCTGGTGCTGTCCATTCCGCTTGTCACCATTCCTGCTGCCTACGCGGCCGGTATCGCCCACCTTGAGCGGCACCTCTCCGGGCGGGACGATTCCCTCCGCGGCCTCTGGGGCACCTTCAAGGCTGCCCTGCCCGGCAGCTGGAAACTGGGAATCACGACGGCGGCAGCCGCCGTCGTGATTGTCCTGAACCTGTTGCTCGCAACAGTTGGGCAACTGCCCGGCAGTGCCGTGGTCCTCCCGGCGACGCTCATCCTGGCAACGGCCGGTGCGGTCCTGCTCCTGCGCACCACCGCAGCCTGGTCCGACTTTGCCGGCCCTGCCTCCGCCGCCCGCAACACCCCGGCGGCCCCCGGCGCACCCGCTGAAGCGCCGCCGTCGTCCGCCTCCAAGTCCGCGTCCTGGTCCTACGCCCTGGAAACCGCGAAGGCCCTGTCGCTCCGCGATTGGACCGGCTCCCTCCTCCTCGTGGCCGCACTGTTCGCCGCCGTTGTTTTCGTGTGGATGCTTGTAGCGCTCTTCGTGGTAGTGCCCGGCACACTGATCCTGGCTGCGGCGTCGGTAAAAATGCGTTCCACCCGCGTCCAGTAATTCTCTTCCTTTCACCTTTCCTACCGAGTTGAGTCCGACGTGTCTTCCGACCGCCCCCAGTCCGCAGAGTCCCTTCGTCACCGGAAAGGCCCGGTTCGCTGGTACTTTCCGCTGACGCAGCACAACTACCGCCTCTATATGGGGATGACCCTGGCCGGCAGCATGGGTGTCTGGATGCAGCGCCTGGCCCAGGATTGGCTGGTGCTCCAGCTGACAGGCAGCCCGGCTGCGGTTGGCGTCGCCGTGGCACTGCAGTTCCTGCCCATGCTGATCGTGGGTCCGCTCAGCGGCCTGCTGGTGGATATCTTCCCCAAGCGCCGCGTCATGATGGTCTGCCAGTCCGTGATTGTCCTCCTGGCCGCGGGACTGGCAGCCTCGGCCGCCACCGGCAACATCACCGTATGGATTGTTTATGGAAGCTGCATCGCGCTGGGCATCACCTCCGCGATCGACGGTCCTGCCCGGCAGGTTTTCGTCAATGAAGTAGTGGGCGACGCCGGCCTCCGGCCGGCAATCGGCCTCAACAACGCCATCGGCCAGCTCGGCGCCATGGCCGGGCCAGCCCTGGGCGGGGCGGTCATCGCCTACGCCGGATCCGCGGCGGCCTTCGCGTCGAACGCCTTCCTCGGCCTGCTGGTCCTGGGCATGATTGCCGGCATCCGGCCCGCCCTCCTGCACACGGACGCCCCGGCTGTCCGCGGACACGGCCAGCTCCTGGCCGGGTTCCGGTATGTCCGGGACAGGCCTTCGCTGCTGCTCATTATTGCCCTGGCAGGATTGCTGGGTGCCTTTGGCATGAACGGACCGGTAGTGCTGGCGGCCTTTGCGGAACGTGTGTGGCATAACGGCGTGGAAGGTTTTGGCCTGTTCAATACGGTGAGTGCCGTCGGTGCCCTGGCTGGCGCCCTGCTGGCCGCCCGCCTCCGGACTTTTGGGCGGAAGGGGATCGTGGCCGCTGCCGGCCTGTTTGGCCTGGCGCAACTCGTGGCGGCGCTGATGCCCAACCTGGTTCTCTTTACAGTGATGCTCGTGGTGGTGGGCCTGATGACCCTCCTGTTCCTGACCAGTGCCGCTACTGCCGTCCAACTTGAAGCCGGCCCGGAAGTCCGCGGCCGGGTCATGGCCCTGTACCTGCCGTTGCTGCTCGGCGGCCACGCCCTGGGTGGCCTCCTGGCCGGCTGGCTTACTGAACAGTTCGGCGTCCGCACGGGCCTGGTGGTCACCGGCGTCCTGGGCATGTTCTCTGCCCTTGTCATTGGCTTCCTGCTGTGGAGGAATTCACGTCGGACTGGCCCAACTAGGTAGCAGTTGATGTCGTTTTGGACCGTCAAAACGACATCAACTGCTACCTAGTTGGGATGGGGGACGCTGGTGAGGATTCCTTGGCTGGCGTGAAGGTCCACGTGCCACTGTGGATCCGGAAATCACGCGGCGCCTGATTGCCAAGGTCAGCGGTTCCGCCCCCGGCGCCGTGGTGCGCGGCACCGCCTGGACCGGAACGCACGACGGCGGGTCCCGCCGTCGGGCCTTGGATTGCGTAGGTGCCGGCAGGCAGCCGTACGGTCGCCGTGACGCCGGCCGGAACCGTGCATTCGAGCTGCATGCCGGCGGATGTCCGCCGCCAGCTGACAAATACCGCGCCGTTGGGCACTGGGACTCGTCCTTTGGCATGTTCCAGTCGGCAGATCGGCGGTTCGATGAGCACCTCACTGCCTCCGGGTACGGTGACCCGGACGCCTAGCAGGAACTCCAGGATCTCCTTAACCACGGAGGCCGACCAAGCGTGGGACTGGCTGTAGTCGGTGCCGTCGACGAGGTCCCAGGCTTCCCACGTGAAGCTGGCGCCCTGCCTGAGGAGCCGCGCCCACCCCGGCTGGTCCGCAGACGTGAGTAGGTCCAGGGCCGCGTCGATCTGCCTCTGGGCCAGGAGTGCTCGGACCAGGCGGTGCACGGTCATGGGTCCCTGCCGCATGCCCTGGCCTGCGATCCTTTGCGCATCAGCGGCTGCGTGGGAAGGGTCGGTGATGCCGAGGGACAGCGGGAAGGACGTGGCGTGTTGGGAGGCGTGGGTGCTGGGGGTTCCGTCGGCGTGCAGCCCGTCAATCATCACGCCGTTCACGCGCAGGCGGGTGCGGATGGTTTCCGCGAGGGCGCCGGCGTGGCCGGCGTACCGGACGGCCGCGTCCTCCTGCCCGGCCAGGCTGCACAACCGTGCCGTGGAGATCAGCGCTGAGTAGGCCTGGGCGTTGACCGTGGTTTTGGCGGCGCAATCCATGTCGTAGCCGAAGCGGCCGGGGGCTGGCCAGTCCACGATGCCGTGCAGGTAGGGGCCGGAGCCGCCGCCGAGGTCGGTGACCAGTCCCGCCGTCGGGCTGTCCGTGGCGAGGTACCGCAGGGCGTAGTCCGCGGTGTTCCGGAGGTGGGGGAGCAGTTCCGCTACGAGGGCGAGGTCTGCGGTGCGGTGGTGGTATTCCTCGGCCCATTCGGGCATCATGAGCGAGAAGTCGGGGATGTCCCGTTTGCCGTCACCGTTGGGGTAGACGGCGTTGTAGCGGCCCAGGTCCTCGCCGTTGGTCCAGTAACGGGAGGCGGACCAGCCGAATTCGCGCAGTGCCTGGGCGGTGTAGGCGTGTTCGCCGAACAGGGCCATGGTGGCGTAGGAGATGTTGACGGCGTCGGCCAGGAACTGGCCTTTCTCCCGTGTGGGTGTGTCCACGAACTGTTCCTGGATTCCGTGCAGCGCGGAGTCGCGCAGCAGCCCGAACACCGAGTCCAGGGTTGGGTCGGAGCTGCTGAAGCTTCCCTCGTCCGGGTGCCGGCCGTGGACGACGACGGCGCCCACCCGGGACAGGTCCGAGGCCTCCACGCCGGGGAGTTCCAGATAGCGGAAGCCCAGATGCACGGTGGCGCGGAACTGCTGCAGTCCGTCTGCCTGCGTGTACGGGAAGGACATATCGGTGTTCTGGCTGGCCGTTTTGCCTCGGTCTACCCGGCCGTCCGCGTCCAGGGTGTAGCCTGCCCGGATGATCAGCGTCCGCCCGGACACGCCCGTGAGGAAGTCCACTTCCGGGCGGGCCGGGATGACCTTGCCGAAGTCAGCCACAAGCGTGCCGTCAGTGGCGGTCAAGAAGGACTGCGGGGCGACAAACGTCTCGGACATGGAGGTTCGCCGGGGGTGCAGCGCCGGAAACTGTGGGACCGGGTGGCGGCCGTAGCTCAGGGCCGGTGGCATGTCCTGGCCGGCATCCAGCGTTGCCGCGGCTTGCCCGTCGAAGTGTTCCACGGGATCGCCCTCATCGTTGCGGTAGCCGGCCTGCCGGTACGGCGCCTCGGTGGCCGTCCAGTCCGGGCCGGAGCCGAAGACTTCGCGGCGGCCGTCCGTGTAGTCCACGCTGAGCCGGACCAGCAGGCCGGGCAGGCCAGCGGCCCTGCCTTGGCCGGGGCCATACCAGTGCAGGAGGGCGGTCAGGGGAACCTCGACGGGTTGGTCAAGCGGGGCTGGTTGCGCCCTTTTGCCGGGCTGGTGTTGCTCTCCCGAGGGTTCGGGCGGTCCCGGAGGCTGAGCAGCGAGCAGCGCGGTGACGTCGGCGGCGTCGTAATATCCCTCACCGGGGTAGGCGAAGGAAGTGGTGCTGAGGCAGGCAGTTCCGCCCAGGGCGATCTGCGCGTGATGGCTGGCTGCAGCGAAAAGGCGTGCCCGGGCGACGGTCCCCGTGAGCCGGAGAGTGCCGCGGAAAAGCGTCCATTCATCGGGCTGCCGGTGTGCCGTGGTGCGGGCCCAGTGCCCCAGGAACGCGCGGGCCTCGTCAGGGCTGTTGCTGAACTGGTGGTCCAGGAGTACTGCATTCTCCGAAATTTCGCCGCCAGCAACAGCTGTATCCGGCCCGGCCGCGATCCGCAGCGAAGCGTACTCGGCCTGGCTACGCGGACCCTGGTGCAGGGCGAAACGGCCCTCAAACCCGGCGGGGAGCGGCTCATTAACGGTGAGCAGCTCAACGCCGTCGAGGGCAACGGTGATAGTGGTGCCGTCGTCGGCCACAGCCAGGTCCTGCCACGTGCCGGGGAACAGGTCCTTGCCGGGCAGCCTGTCCTGGCTGGCCACGGCTCTGCGGTCAAGCTGGGCGCTGGCCAAGACCTCGGTAGCCGGAGTGGCGGCGGCGGGGATTTCCCAAGCGGGGGCGCGGCGGAGTACTACGTGGCCCGCGGTGTCCAGTTCCAGTAACAGTCCAGTGCCCGCGCCGTTGCTGCGGAAGAGCAATCCGGCCCAACCCATGACCGGCCTGAGGCGGGCCTCCAGTGTGAAACGGCGAGCGGGAGTGCATGGAACCGAAAGGAACGGCGAGCCGGCAACTCGGAGGGCGCCTTCGAGGACCTCAAGCGGAGCCTGGCCGCCAGGTGCCCGGTGGATCCAATCGGCACCCCACGCACGGTCCGAAAGTCCGGTGCTGAATGGCTCTGCTTCAGACCATGGCCCGGGATTGCCTCCGGCGTCGCTCACCCGGACCCGCCAGGTGTAATCCGCATCCTCGGCCAGGTCCGGACCGCCATAAGGAACCCCGGATTGGCGGGCCGAGGGAACGGGGCCGGAGAACCAGACTTCGGCTCCCGCCGAATCCTTGACGGCAATTTCGTAGCCGGTTTGGCGGGCCGCGGCGGGATCGGCATCCTGCGGCTGGTTCACCCGCCACCCGAATACCGGCCGCAGGGAAGCAGTGAGGCAGGGGGTCAGGCCGTCAGTCAGCAAGCCGGAAGCCTGCAGTTCGCCTCGACGGGTAAGAGTCGGGGTTGTTTCCTGGACGGGGGAGAGGCCCATCAGGAAGCAGATCCGTACGCCGGAAGTGCCCAGGGAAGTCCGAGTTCGCTGAAGGTTGCGTGCTCTTGCGTGGCACGCTCCAGCGCCTCCTCGATTCCGACGACGACGGCGTGGGCGGCGTCGCCGTCACCTTCCCACTGGACATAGTCAGGGCTGATCAGGGCTGGCTGGGGTGCCGTCCGGATGGCTTCCAGCACCAGCATGAAGGCGCCGCTGTCCACGAGCGGGCTGATCAGTGCTGTGCCTTCGCGGCGGTGGGCGATGAGGTTCTCCGTGAGGTCGTCCCGGCCGAAGACCTGCTCGGTTTCCCCTGAGGGCGTGCGTACAGTGAGGCGGTCCTCGGTGTAGTGGAACACTGCCTCGCCCTGGGAGCCCTGCAGCGTCACATACGGTTCCACAGATTCCGTGGCGCAGATAGTGAGCGCACACGTGACGGGCAGTCCCGTGTTGGTGCGGATCCGGATAACGGAGGTGTCGTCGGATTCGATGTCGTTGGCATGGTAGAGGTCCGTTTCCACGGAAGCAACGTCCTCGACCGTGCGGGCGCCGGCGATGCGCAGCGCGGTGGCCACGGCATGTGCCAGGGGATTAGTGGCCACGCCGTCTACCACGTCGACGCCGTCGATGCTTCGTTTCCCGGCCCAGCGGGAGCGCTGGTAGTAGGCCTTGTCGCGGACCCAGCGGCCGGTGGCAGAGATGCCCTGCAGCGTGCCGATGTCT
Organism: Pseudarthrobacter sp. NPDC055928; assembly: GCF_042270935.1. Lineage (NCBI taxonomy): Bacteria > Bacillati > Actinomycetota > Actinomycetes > Micrococcales > Micrococcaceae > Pseudarthrobacter > Pseudarthrobacter sp. NPDC055928. The sequence continues at coordinate 544,407 of NZ_JBHJZH010000001.1, read as the reverse complement.
CCGCTGGCCAGTAGTTCCTCGATGGCCTGCAGCGCGTGTGAGCCCAGGCTCTGGAAGCCGATCTGCACGCTCCGGCCTGATGCCCGTGCGGCATCGCAGAGGGTGTTGAAGTCGGCCAGGGACGCCACCGGCGGCTTCTCCAGGTACAGGTCGGCGTTGGCGGTGAGCGCGGCGAGGCCCAGCGGGGCGTGGGTCTGGATGGGGGTGGCCACAATGATAAGTTCCAGGCCTGATGTGGCGGCAAGCAAGTCGGTGAGCCCGGGGAAAACGGCCGCAGTGTCCGGAACGGATCCCGGCGCCGGAGGCTGGGGATCGGCAACCGCAACGAGTTCGACGACGCCGGCAGCCTGCAGTCGCTCAAGGTTGCGCAGGTGATGGGTGCCGAAGCCGTGGACGCCGACCAGCGCCACTCGGGCCGGTGGTAGAGGCCCAGCCGCGGGTTCGGGGCTCCATCGATGGGAGGGGGCAGGCTCGTCGGCCTGGACAGGCTCTTCATTTCGGGACTGTGACTCGGCGGCTGTGCCGGCTGGCTTTCCCATCGGTCTCCGTTTCTGCCCGCAGGCATCAAAACTCAGGTCCGGCGGCAGCATCGGGATGGCGCCGGAGCAGACGTTGCGCCGCTCCCTTCATGCCGGCGTTGGCACGCGGGAACGGGGCCGAAACGCCCTGGCCCTTGCAGGAGGTTTCCCAGCAAGCGCTTTCCAAGATCCAGTGTGGACCACGCCGGGGTGGTGAGTCCAGCAATGTAACGATTCAAAAACTAGCTTGACCTGCCCGGCATGAGGGGTCTAGATTGCGAGAAACCGATTACTCACGTGACGCCCGCCACTCTGGAAGCGTTTCTGCAACGACGGAGAACCGAAGGGAGCTTTGCCATGCTGGCTGGAAATTTCAGTTCACGCGCCTACTCGTTCTTTGACACCCTGCTGTGGATCGCCTGCCTTAACCTGCTGTGGATCCTCTTCACGCTGTTTGGCCTTGGCGTACTCGGCGCCGGACCGGCGACGGCTGCGGCGCAAATCCTGGTCCGGCGGAGGGCCCGGGGAGAAGCAGCGCCGTTGCTCAGGTCCTTTGCCAAGGAGTACTGCGCGAACTTCGTCCGTGCTAACGCGCTGGCGCTGCCCGTCATGGCGGTGGCCTTGGCCCTGGCCATGAACTGGAACTACTCGTCCGGCGGGAGGGACCTGATGTCCCAACTGGTCGCGGCCGGCACATTTGTGGCGGCTATCTTCCTTGCCGGTGCGGCCTGCTACCTCTTCCCCATGTATGCCCGCTACGAACTGCCTCTGGGCCAGTACCTGATGACCTGCTCCCGCTTCGCTATCCGCCATCTGGCGGGCACCGTGATCCTGCTGTTCGTCACGGCTGCGGCTGTCTACGCGAGCCGCGCGTTGCCGGGACTCATCCCGTTCTTCAGTATCGGCGCCTGGCTGTACGTGACCGGCTGGCTGTGCGACCGGTTCTTTGCCGCCAACGACGACTCCGTCGCGGCCCTTGCCCTGGCGGAGGAGGGGGCCGGGAATGCCGGGGCCCGCACGGGTGGCGGCAGCACCGCCGTCGGACATTCCACGCCCCAGGGGGCACCCGTTGGATGAGCCGTACGCCACCGGGCTGCACCAAGGCGCGGCCTCCTTCGGAAGCCACCGGGAGGTTGCCCTGCTCAGCGCACGCAAAGTCCTTGTGAGCTGCAGTGAAACGTATCAAATGCTGGCCCCAGCCGGCACGAAGTTACACGTGAACCGCACCAACTGATCCGCCGGAAAAATACCGGAACCAACCCCAAAGAAGTGGAAAAGGAACAACATGATCACTAGGAAATTCAGCCTGGCCGCCGCCGTCGTGACCGCCACGGCCCTGACCCTGACCGCGTGCGGTGCCGGGGAAACTCAGTCAGCGGACCTGGCCACCATCAATGTGATGGCTCCGTTCCTGGAAGCGCAGCCGCCCACACCTGATGGGGCCGTGCAGCAGAAACTGGAAGAACTCACCGGCAAGGACGTTAATATCACCTGGACGCCCAACGCCTCCTACGAGGACAAGATGAACATCACGCTGGCGTCATCCGAGATTCCGCACGTCCTGGTGGTGCAGAGCAAGTCCCCGGGGTTCGTCAAAAACGCCGAGGCGGGGGCATTCTGGGACCTCACCGACAAGCTCGACGCGTACCCCAACCTGAAGTCCACCTTCCCGGAGGTGGAACAGAACGCCAGCATTAACGGCAAGGTCTACGGTGTCTTCCGTGCCCGCAATCCGATCCGCTCGGCCGTGATGTTCCGCCAGGACTGGCTGGACAAACTGGGCTTGGAGGCTCCGAAGACTACCGAGGACCTTTACAAGGTGGCTAAGGCCTTCACTGAACAGGACCCGGACGGCAACGGCCAGGCCGACACCTGGGGCATCACCATCCCGAAGTGGGGTGCCTTGGGGTCCAACAGCCCCTACGACATGATCGAGACCTGGTACGGCGCCGGCAACCGCTGGACCGAGCGGGACGGGAAGCTGATCCCGAGCTTCGAGACCGAAGAGTTCATCGAAGCCAACCGCTTCGTCAAGAAGATGGTGGATGAGAAGCTCATCAACCCTGACTTCGCCACTTTCGATGGCACCAAGTGGAACGAGCCGTTCTTCAACGGCAAGGGTGGGATCATCGTGGACGTCGACTCTCGCGTCAGCGTCCTGATCAACCTGTTCAAGCAGGCCAACCCGAACGACTTCGAGAACAAGGTGGGCTTTGTTGGTGGGCTCGAAGGCCCGGATGGTGAACTGCACACGCATCCCACCGACGGCTACTCCGGTTTCCTGGCCATCCCCAAGACCAGCGTCCGCACCGAGGCTGAGCTGAAGACAGTACTGGAGTTCCTGGACAAGATGAACTCCAAAGACACCGCCGTCCTGCTGAACAACGGCATCGAGGGCGTGAACTTCACCCTCGAAGACGGCAAGGCCGCCACCATCAAGCCTGAGACCCCTGAGGGCAAGGTAGTCAATACCGATATCAAGAGCTACGCCCAGTTGGGAACCAACGTCACGGGCAACAACTTCTACCCGGTCAAGCAGGCTTCCGAGTACGAGCAGGAAGTCTTCGACCGGCGTATTGAGGTCATGGCTGAGGACCTCAAGAGTGCCGTCTACAACCCGGCCGCTGCTTTCGTTTCGCCCACCTACGTGGCCAAGGGTGCGCAGCTGGACAACATTGTGGCCGACGCCCGCATCAAGTACCTGGCCGGCCAGATCGATGAGCAGGGCCTGAAGGACGCCATCAAGCTGTGGAAGACCAGCGGGGGCGACAAGGTCCAGGAAGAAATCAACAAGCTCTGGCAGGACAGCAAGTAAATGTCGGCCCCTGTCATCGACGCCCAGGCCGCGGAGCGGGGGCAGTCTCCTGCCCCCGCTCCGCGGACCCGCGGCAAGTTTTCGGTCCATTTCGCGCACTACAAGTGGCTGTATCTGTTGCTGCTGCCGGGTGTGGTGTATTTCGCGGTGTTCCGCTACGCCCCGATGTACGGGGTGTCCATCGCGTTCAAGGACTACGTCCCGTTCCTTGGGGTGAACGGCAGCCCGTGGGTGGGGTTCCAGCATTTCCAGGACTTCTTCTCGAACCCTGACTTCGCCCGGTTGCTGGGTAACACCCTGATCCTGGCCTTCCTGAACCTGGGGATCGCCTTCCCTCTGACCATCGTGCTGGCGTTGCTGCTGAACGAGGTCCGCCTTTCCATCCTCAAGCGCACCGTCCAGACGCTGGTCTACATCCCGCATTTCCTGTCCTGGACCATCGTGGCGTCCTTGAGCTTCCTGCTGTTCGCCTTGGACTTCGGCCCGCTTTTCCTGTTCATCAACAACGTGCTGGGAACGGACATTGACTTCCTCTCCGACCCTGCGTGGTTCCGGCCGCTGATTGTGCTGCAGGAGATCTGGAAGAACACCGGCTGGGGGACCATCATCTTCCTCGCAGCCCTGGCCACCGTGGACCAGGACCAGTACGAGGCCGCGATCATCGACGGCGCCGGACGGTTCCGCCGGGTCTGGCACATCACGCTGCCGGGGATCCGCTCCACCATCATCGTGATGCTCATCCTCGCGATCGGGCAGATGCTCAACACCGGCTTTGAGCAGATCTACCTGATGACCAACGCCCTGAACCGCGATGTTGCCGACGTCTTCGACACCTATGTCTACTTCGTGGGCATCACCCAGGGCGCCTACAGCTACTCCACCGCGGTGGGCCTGTTCAAGTCACTGGTGGGCATTGTGCTGATCTTCGGCACCAACGCCCTGGCCAAGCGATTCAACCAGAGCGGACTGTTCTAATGAAGATTCACAACACCACCGGGGGGCGGATCTTCGACGCCGCCAACTATGTGTTCCTGACCCTGATCGGCGTCATCACGCTGCTGCCGTTCGTCTATGTGTTCGCCGGCTCCTTCGCCACCGAAGCCGAAATCACCCGCAGGGCCTTCTTCGTCTGGCCCGAACAGTTCTCCCTGGGCGCCTACGAATACATCTTCTCCACTCCTGCGTTCATCCGCGCCCTGGTCACCACAGTCCTGGTCACCGCCGTCGGCACCGTGGTGCAGCTGATCCTGACCGTGACCATGGCCTATCCACTGGCCAAACGGAACCTCCGCGGCCGGCAGCTGATCCTGTCCCTGGTGGTCTTCGCCATGGTCTTCTCCGGCGGCATGATCCCCACCTTCCTCCTGGTCAAGGACCTGGGCCTGCTCAACTCCTACTGGGCGCTGATCCTGCCGGCGGCGATCAACCCGTTCAGCCTGATCATCATCAAGAACTTCTTCCAGGAGCTCCCCGCCGAGCTGGAAGAGTCCGCGAAGATGGACGGCGCCACCGAAGTCGGAATCCTCTGGCGGATCCTGCTCCCGCTCTCCAAACCCGTGCTGGCAACGTTCGCGCTGTTCTACGCCGTGGGGATCTGGAACGACTTCATGTCACCCCTGCTCTATCTGAGTGACAACTCGAAGTGGACCCTGCAGATGTACCTGCGCCAGGTCACCGCTTCCTCGGACCTGCTGGGTACCGGCAACGTGGACCCGAACTACATCCCCCCGGAGCAGGGCATCAAGTTCGCCGTGATCGTGGTGGCCACCCTGCCCATCCTGATCTTCTACCCGTTCCTGCAAAAGCACTTCGCCAAAGGCATGCTGATCGGCTCGGTCAAGGGCTGACGCCGCATCGGAGCGCCGACTCAAACCAACAGAAAGCACAGTATGAAAATCCTGCTCGCCGGAGATTCCACGGTGGCCAACTGTCCCACCCAGGAGTACCCCATGAGTGGCTGGGGCGCGCACCTGCCCCGGCACGTATACTCCTGGGCCGCTGTATACAACTTCGCCAAGGGCGGGGCCAGCACGGAGTCCTTCCGTGAGGAGGGGCTCTGGGGACAGCTCCTGGAAACCGCCGCTGAGGGCGACCTGGTCCTGATCCAGTTTGGCCACAACGACCAGAAGAAGGTCCATCTCGCAGCCCGGACCGGTTATGCCGCCAACCTGCGCACCATGGTGGCGGAAGTCCGGGCCTTGGGTGCCGTGCCGGTGCTTTGCACCTCCGTGGAGCGCCGGCACTTCCTGGATTCGCCGCCGTCGGATGCTGTCCTGGAAGAAAGCCTGGAGGACTACCCCGAAGTGGTGCGGGAGATCGCTCTCGAACTGCAACTGCCCGCCGTCGACCTTAACGCCTGGACCCGCGGGCTGTACCTGGAGCTGGGGGTTGAGGAGTCGCAGTCCCTGTTCTGCCATTTCGGGCTAGGCGAGCACGCCTTCTGGCCAGCCGGGCTGGCAGACAACACGCACTTCTCCCAACGCGGCGCGTCCCTGGTGGCGGAGGAAGTTGCCACCCAGCTGGGACGGCTCGGCTTCGGCCTCGGACAGCCAGGCTTCGAGGAAAGCTCGACGGCGGGACTGATGGCTGAGGATTTCACGACAGCGGGAAGGGGCTAGGTGGGCGCGGCGCAGGCCGGTGCCGGACTGCTGTACAGCAACCCCCTCGCCGGACCGGCGGATGTTTCGGGCTGGGTAGCGGAAGGGCCGCTGAGCCTGGGCAGCCACAATGGCGCACTTGCGCTGTCTGGTGCGCTGGACGATGAGGAGTTCGGGGACCAGGCGCACTGGACGTTCTGGTGCCCGGAGGAGTTCCCGGACGGCATCCGGATCAGCTGGGAGTTCCTTCCCCTCGCCGAACCTGGCCTTGCCATGCTGTTCTTCTCGGCCGTGGGCCAGGGCGGGCGCGACCTGTTCTCGGCTGACCTGGCACCGAGGACCGGTTACTACCCGCAGTACCACTCCGGCGATATCGATGCCCTCCACGTCTCCTACTTCCGCCACAAATACGAGTCCGAACGGGCCTTCCGTACCTGCAACCTCCGGAAAAGTGCCGGCTTTGAACTGGTAGCCCAGGGCGCGGATCCGCTGCCGCCCACCGAGGACGCCGTCGATTTCTACCTGCTGGAAGTGGTGAAGGACGGGCCGCTTGTGTCGTTCGCCATCAACGGGCTGCCCCTCTTTGAATGGTCGGACCCGTCCGGAAAAGTGCTGGGCGGCGGCCGCATCGGCTTCCGCCAGATGGCACCGTTGAAGGCCGCCTACCGGAATTTCAGGGTGGAGAAGATCTAGGGCCCGCTACGCCTGGATCGCGCGAACCCTGAGTTCCTCTGCTGGTCCGAAGCCAAGCCGCCGATAGAAGCTTTGCGATTCGGAAGAAGGGGAGAGGACCATGCGTGCCGCACGAATGCGCTCGGAGAACTCGATGGATTCCGCCACTAGTTTCCTCCCGACGCCGCCGTTCCGAAAAGCCGGAAGTACGTAGACATTGCCCAGATAAACCCAGCACGAAGCTTGCTTGCCGGGCTTGGGCATCCGCTGGAAGACCAGCAAATTGAGCATGCCGATCAACTGGTTATCCTGCTCGGCCACAAAGAACTTGCGCGGGTTCGCTTCCATCCAGTTGAGGTAGGCATCTACAAAGCAGGGGTCATGGGGAGTAGTTGGATCCTGCTCAGCTGCCCACGTGGCCCGCAGCGATGCGAGGCCCCTGAAGTCGTCCGCCCGGGCTTCACGTATCATCACCATGCCTTGCACGATAGTCGTGCGGGCAGGCAGGAGCGACCACTGACGGAACCTTCTCAGATGGCGGTTGACCGGCGTTCGATGAGGATTGTGTCGCGCCACTGCCCACTGAGTGGCCCGTGTGCCATGCGGGCGATGCGGTGCCTGCGTCCGACGACGACGTAACCGTTCGCGAGGTGCAGCTTGAGGCTGGCCTCATTTTCGGGAAAAACGCTGGCCTGGATGGTCCAGATGCCGTCGCGCTCCGTGGATTCCGCCAGGGCCCGGAGCAGCGTTGCCCCCAGGCCGAGTCCGCGTGCAACGGCTGCGACATAAACGGAATGTTCCACCACGCCGGAGTAGACGGGGCGTGCAGAGACCGGGGAGACGGCAGCCCAGCCAAGGATTCCACCTTCAGCGTTTTCGGCCACGCACCGGTGGCGGAGCAGTCTTGAGTTGTTGAACCGTTCCCAATCGGGCGCCTCTGATTCGAAGGTGGCGTGGCCGGTGGCAATTCCTTCGCTGTAGATCCGCTGGACATCCGGCCAATCGACGTCGCGCATGGGGCGTATCGCCACAGCGGACTGTTCCGGCACAGTCACAGGGTTGCCAGGATTCCGGCCGCCTCTTCCAAGGCCCCCGGTACCAGTGAGTAATAGGCCCACGTGCCACGCTTTTCGCGGTGAAGCAGTCCGGCCTCGACCAGAATCTTCAGATGGTGGGAGACCGTGGGCTGGCCGAGGTCCAATGGATCGGTGAGGTCGCACACGCAGGACTCGCCGGACGATTCAGCCTTCACGATGGACAGCAGCCGCAGCCGGTTCGGATCCGCGAGTGCCTTGAAGACCAGGGCTTTCTGCTTCGCTTCCTCAGCCCCCAGGGCAGGCGTCCCCGCCGGAGCGCAGCAGGCGTCGTCGGTGGCCGGCTCAAGTACGGGCAGCAGGTTCATGGACCCATTATGCCCCAATATTGACGGTCATCAATGTAAGAAGGGCGGGGCGTGGTGCCTGGAATTGGCAGGCTATGAACCTGCGGCGCGGGAATCATGCGGAAGCACGACGTCGTCCGCAGCGCGGGCAGCGGAGGGGAAAAGGATGAGGAGAAGGCCAAGTCCGACGGCGGCGCCCACAAGTTGCGCCACGATGAAGCCGGGAACAGAGGGTGGGGCGATGCCGGCGAAGGTGTCGCTGAAGATGCGCCCGACTGTCACGGCCGGGTTCGCGAATGACGTCGAGGACGTAAACCAGTAGGCAGCTCCAATGTAAGCGCCCACCGCGGGGGCAGCAAGGACGCCGCGGGACGTGGCTGCCAGGGCGAAGATCAGCAGGATGAGTCCCGCGGTGGCGACAACTTCAGCCAGCAGATGCCCCGTGCTGACGCGATCCTTGGTGGAGATGGACGTGCCAACGTCAAACATGGCATTAGCCAGCATGCTGCCGGTGATCGCCCCCACGGTCTGGGCAGCTACATACGTACCGAGCTCAGGCAGCGTCAGTCCTGTGCCGCTGCGCCGACCCAGGACCCAGTCCACGAGGGAGACCACAGGGTTGAAGTGGGCACCGCTGACGGGGCCGAGCATCAGAATCAGCACAGTCAGCCCCAGCACGGTGGCAGTGCTGTTCTCCAGGAGTTGCAGGCCGACGTCGCCGGGGGAGAGCTGCTGGGCTGAGATCCCGGAGCCGACCACCACGGCCACAAGCAGGCTGGTGCCGAGCAGCTCGGCGACGGCGCGACGCCAAAGCGGCGGCTGGTGTGAAGTCATGGCAACAGCTTGACGGAAAGAATTCACTCAGTCAAAATTGAATCAATGTCTATTGAGGTGAACGAATTTCGCGAGCGGGTCGCCAAGTATGCCGCCCTTGCCGATCCTGCGCGTCTGCGCATCGTTGACTTGCTCACCCTGGGGGATTTCTCTCCGAAGGAATTGCAGGCAGAGCTGGGGATGCCGTCGAATCTGCTGTCCCACCATCTTCGCGCGCTGGAAGGGGCGGGGCTGGCAACTCGCCACCGCTCCGAGGCTGACAAGCGCCGCAGCTATGTGGGCCTTGCCGCCGGCGCCCTGGAGGGCCTCGTGCCGGGGGCTGGGTACGGCGCCCGCCGAGTGCTGTTCGTCTGCACCCGCAACAGCGCCCGGTCCCAGCTCGCGGCCGCGCTCTGGCGGCAGGTCAGCAAAATTCCTTCGATATCGGCGGGAACGCATCCCGCGGACCGCATCGCTCCCGGGGCCATTGAGGTGGCACGCCGGCACGGCGTGGAACTCGCGGAAGTTCCTCCGCGCCGGTTGGACCAGGTGGCGGAGGAGGGGGACTTCATGGTGACAGTGTGCGATAACGCCCACGAGGAACTCGTTGGACTCGGTGATGCCCACTGGTCGGTCCCGGATCCGTTGCGCCTCAGCACTGAGAACGCCTTCGAGGACGCCTTCATGGATATCTCCCACCGCGTCAGTGACCTGGCGCCGCGGGTGCTGGCCGCCTGATTCCGCTTGACCCGGCCTATTTCAATCAAATATTGACAATCATCAATGTATGGCCCGATACTCACTGTATCGACGACTATCAATGTTCCAGGAGAACCGCGTGAGCACCGAAACTGCCAAGAAGCCTTCCGTTCTTTTCGTCTGCGTCCACAACGCCGGCCGCTCCCAGATGGCCGCCGCGTTCCTCACCACGCTGGCCAAGGGAGAGATCGAGGTCCGCTCCGCCGGGTCTCAGCCGGCAGACAAGGTCAACCCCGCTGCCGTCGAGGCGATGGCAGAGCTCGGGATAGACATGTCCGCCGAGATCCCCAAGGTCCTCACCACCGAGGCCGTCAAGGAATCGGACGTGGTGATCACCATGGGCTGCGGTGACGAGTGCCCGTACTTCCCCGGCAAGCGCTACGAGGACTGGGTCCTGGAGGATCCCGCAGGCCAGGGCGTGGACGCCGTCCGCCCGATCCGCGACGAGATCAAGACCCGCATCGAGGGCCTTATCGATTCCCTCATCCCGGCTGCCAAGTAACCCCGTCCCCGAACCAGGAGGTACCTTCGTGAGCGACACTGCGAACAGGGAACAGCTGATCATCATCGGCTCGGGCCCCGCCGGCTACACGGCCGCCATCTACGCCGCCCGGGCAGGGTTGAAGCCGCTGGTCCTCGCCGGGTCGGTCACCGCCGGCGGTGCCCTGATGAACACCACGGAGGTGGAGAATTTTCCAGGCTTCCCCGGCGGCATCCAGGGGCCTGAACTGATGGACGGGCTGCAGCAGCAGGCGGAGCGCTTCGGCGCGCAGGTAATGTTCGACGACGTCACTGAGGTCACGCTGACCGGTCACCTGAAACGCGTGGTCACCGGCGCCGGCGAGACGCATGAGGCCCCGGCCGTCATCCTCGCCACGGGCTCCGCCTACAAGGAACTCGGCCTGCCAGAGGAGAAGAAGTTCAGCGGCCACGGCGTCTCCTGGTGTGCCACGTGCGACGGGTTCTTCTTCCGCGACCAGGACATCATCGTGGTTGGCGGCGGGGATTCGGCAATGGAAGAAGCGACTTTCCTGACCCGCTTCGGAAAGTCCGTGACCGTCGTCGTGCGCAAGGGCGAGCTCCGCGCCTCCCGGATTATGGCCCAGCGGGCCAAGGACAACCCGAAGATCAGCTTCGCCTGGAACTCCGCCATCACCGCCATCCATGGCGATGGCAAGGTCACCGGCGTGACCCTGACCGACACGCGCACTGGCGAAACCCGTGAACAGGCCGCCACCGGCATTTTCGTGGCAATCGGCCATCTGCCACGGACAGAACTCGTGGCCGGTCAGGTGGAGCTTGACGCCGAGGGCTACATCAAGGTCGACTCGCCCACCACGGTCACCAACCTCACCGGCGTGTTCGCCTGTGGGGACGCCGTGGACCACCGTTACCGTCAGGCCATCACCGCAGCCGGAACCGGCTGCGCCGCGGCCCTCGACGCCGAACGCTACCTCGCCGCGCTGGATGACGCGGACAGCATTGCCACTGCGCTGGTGGAGGAACCCACCCACGCTTAGGCCCCAACCCGGGGGAGGAGGTGAGCTGAATGAACACCGGATGCTGCGGCGATGATTGCTGCGACGAAGATCAGGACTGCTGCTGACCTCCCCTCCCTCCACCCAACTAGGTAGCAGCAAGTGTCGTTATGGGCGCTCAAAACGACATCTGCTGCTACCTAGTTGGGAGAAGAACCGTCACACCCACAGATGGAACAGAGGACACCATGGATTTAGCGAAGAACCTTCCCGTTGCAGTGATTGGCGCCGGCCCCGTGGGACTGGCCGCCGCGGCGCACCTGCTCGAGCGCGGCCTCGAGCCGCTGATCTTCGAAGCAGGCCCGACGGCGGGTGCCGCCATCGCGCAATGGCGCCACATCCGGTTGTTCTCACCATGGCGGTTCAACCTCGACGCCGCCGCAGTCCGCCTGCTCGAAGCCGCAGGCTGGGCATCGCCCCGGCCGACGGCCCTTCCCTACGGTGGTGAACTCATCGACAATTACCTGGCGCCGCTGGCAGCTTTGCCGGCGATTTCCTCCCGGCTGCAGACCGGCAGCAGGGTCACCGCCGTGACCCGTGCCGGGATGGACAAGACCCACACGCGCAACCGGGAGGCCACGCCGTTCGTCGTCCGGGTGGAACATGAGGACGGCGAGACCCGCGAGCACACCGTAGCAGCGGTCATTGACGCCTCGGGCACCTGGTCCCGCCGTAACCCGTTGGGCACATCCGGGCTGCCGGCCGTCGGGGAAGTTACCGCCGCAGATCGGATTTCCTCTCCGCTACCGGACGTGACCGGCCGTGACCGTTCAGCGTTCGCTGGACGCCGCGTCCTGGTCGTCGGCGCGGGGCACTCCGCGGCCAACACCCTCATCAGCCTCGCCGACCTGGCTAAGGAAGACCCGGAAACCCGCATTTTATGGGCGGTCCGCGGCGCGTCTGCCGAGAAGGTCTACGGCGGCGGTGACGCCGACGGCCTGCCAGCCCGCGGCCAGCTCGGATCGCGACTGCGCCGCCTCGTCGAGGCAGGAACCATCGAACTCCACACCGGCTTCGGAATAGCTTCCTTCAAAGCACTTGATTCCGCCGTCACCGTCGAAGCCGTCGACGGCCGGACCCTTGACGCCGACGTCGTGGTCCCTTGCACCGGCTTCCGCCCCGATCTGGAGATCCTGCGCGAACTCCGCCTCGACCTGGATCCGGCCGTCGAGGCTCCCAAGGCGCTGGGCCCGCTGATCGACCCTGAATTCCACTCCTGCGGCACCGTCCCTCCGCATGGAGCCAAGCTGCTGGCCCACCCTGACCAGGACTTTTACATCGTAGGAATGAAGTCGTACGGCCGGGCGCCCACGTTCCTGCTGGCCACCGGCTATGAACAGGTGCGGTCCGTCGTCGCAGCCCTCGCCGGAGACCGCGAAGCGGCCGATACAGTCCAGCTCGAACTCCCCGAGACGGGCGTCTGCTCCACCGACGGCGGCACCAGCTGCGACGTCCCGGCTGTCTCCTCCGCAGGCAGTGTCGGTTCAGAGGCAGGCTGTTGTTCCGCCCCCGAACCGGTGCTGGTTGGCTTCCCTACCGGGTTGTCCCATGGACGCTCCGGCAATAACTGAACATCGTCCGTCGGAAACCACCATTTTGGAGTGATGTCATGACCGAACACCGCGAAACCAGCCTGGGCCTGCAGGACAACACTGAGCTCCTGCAGCGGATCAGCAGCCGCCTTGGGGAGAGGTTCGCCGGAGTCTTCGCCGTCGAAACCGTCGAACGCTACGTTTTCGAGTCCTACACCGCACTGGCCCGCACCGCGAAGATCACCACGTACCTGCCCGCCACCACCGAGCATTTCGCCAGCGACCGGCTCAACGCCCTGGCAAAATCCAAGGGCGCCATCACCGCCGAGGTTCCGGAGGCCCTGTTCGTCTGCGTGCAGAACGCCGGACGGTCGCAGATGGCCGCCGCTTTGCTCACGGTTGAAGCAAAGGGCAGGATCCACGTCCGCTCCGCCGGCTCCCTGCCTGCGGCGGAACTTGATCCCGCTGTGGTAACCGTGATGTCCGAGATGGGCCTTGACCTCTCTCAGAACTACCCCAAACCGCTCACCGACGACGTCGTGCGCGCCTCCGACGTGGTGATTACGATGGGCTGCGGAGATTCCTGCCCGATCTATCCCGGAAAGCGGTACGAGGACTGGGACCTTCCCGACCCGGCCGGCCAGCCCCTCCATGTGGTCAGGGAGATCCGGGACCAGATCCACGACCGGGTCAAAGCCCTGGTCGCCTCACTCACAAAGGAAACCACCCACTCATGACCCAGGAAACGTCCGGCGCGACGAAGACCCCATCCGTGCTCTTTGTCTGCAGCAAGAACGGCGGAAAATCCCAGTTGGCCGCGGGCCTTATGAGTCAATTGGCCGGCGGGTCCATCATTGTCTACTCCGCCGGCACCAAACCCGGCAAGGCCCTGAATCCCCAGGCCGTTGAGTCCCTGACCGAACTCGGCGTCGACATCACCGGGGAACACCCCAAGCCAGTCACCGATGACGTCCTGGACGCCGTGGATGCCGTCATCGTCCTGGGAACCGAAGCCAAGCTCGAACCCCGCGAAGGGACGCGCTTTGAGGTCTGGGAGACCGATGAACCCTCCGAGCGCGGCATAGAAGGCATGGAACGCATGCGTCTGGTCCGGGACGACATCAAAGCCAGGGTCCAGAAGCTCTATGCGGAGCTCTCCGGGAACTAGCGATGGCCGGCGCGGCGCTGACCCCGAGCCCAGGAACCACCCGTGCCCGATGATGGATGGCCGGAGGGGCCGCTCGTGCTTGGTGTCGGCTGGAATTTTCCGAAGCACCTGGTCCGTTCCGCCGCTGAGCTCGCGGGCGCCCTGGGGTTGCATCTTGTCTGCGCCTTCGTGGACCCAGCCAGTTACCTCACAGAATGGGAGCCTGAAGGCCAACTGACAGCCCTGTCGCTGGACCCGAACGTCAACGAGGAAACCGACTATCCCGCCAACCAGCTGCAAGGGAAACTCGAAATGCTACTCGGGCAGCCGGGGGAGACCTGGTCCTTCCGAGTGCTGAACGGCGACGTTCCCAAGGCACTAAGCCGCTTGGCCGAGAACACAGGAGCATCCTTGATCATCGTGGGCGCCGATAGGCCAGGGTCCTTGGCCTGGGTGGACCGCCTCCTCGAAGGATCAGTGTCCGCGTTCCTTGCCCGCCACCAGCAGCGGCCAGTCCTCGTTGTCCCCGACAGCCGCCCCGCACGTCCGATCCCAAGCGCTTCCTAGGCGGCTTCCGTCAGGAGAAAGGGCTCAGTCCGGCTTGATGTTCTGGTTCAAGGTGAAGAAGTTCGTGGGGTCGTACTTGCGCTTGAGTGCTTTGAGCCGGTCGTACTTCGCTGCGCCATAAGCTTGCCTGACCCGCTCCTCGCCCTCTTCCATCAGGAAGTTCACGTAGACGCTGGTGTGGTGGGGGGCGAGGGCCGACCAATAGTCCCGGGCCCACTGGCGCTCAGCGGCGAAGCCCTCGGCGGTCTTGCTGTTGCCGTTGATGTTGAAGGTGAATCCGGCCTGGCGGCCATTGAACGCGGTGGCACCCTCGTCGATGCGCCCCACCGCGCCGCCCATCTGCCAGAGGGCGATGCTGGTAACCGGCGAGGTGATGCGGCTGCCGTGCTCGACGACGATGTCAATGACGTCGTCGCTGAGCGCTGCGACGTCGCAGGACCTGACGTAGTAGTGCCAGCCGTGGGGGTAGGACGGATCGAATGTTTTCTGATGCTCCAGAAACGGCTTTGGCCGGCAAAGATCGAGAACCGGTGAACCAAATTCCTTGAGCGGCCGCAGGACCCGTTCGCCCTCCTCGACCGGTCCCGCATAGCATGCAGTGACCGCCAGGACGAGCTTGCCCACCAGTTCGGGCGGCACAATCGGAAGCGCCGGCGCCCTGCGCTGCACGGCAATCGTCATTAGTTCATCGGGGCAGTCCGCGATCCAGTCGCGATAAAACCGCAGCACTTCCGGGGCATCTTCCATCGCCCAGAAGACCGGGCCCGCCATGACGTAGGGGCCCACAGGATTAAGGCGGAACTCGAACTCAGTGACGATGCCGAAGTTCCCGCCGCCGCCCCGCACCCCCCAGAAGAGATCGGAGTTCTGATCCGCGCTGGCCCTGACCGCCTCGCCGTCAGCGGTGACCATGTCTACGGACAACAGCTGGTCGATGGTGAGTCCGTACTTGCGCATGACCCACCCGATGCCGCCGCCCAGGGTAAGGCCAGCCACTCCCGTATGAGTGACGATCCCGGAAGGAACCGCGAGACCGTACTCCTGCGTCTCGCTGTCGAGTTCGCCAAGCAGCACACCGGCCTGGACACGTGCCGTTCGTGCCTCAGGATCTACTCGAATCCCCTTCATCGGCCCGAGATCGATGAGCATGCCGTCGTCGCACACTGACAGGCCAGGGAAGCTGTGACCCCCTCCCCGCACGGCGACGAGAAGATCCTGTGAGCGGGCGAGCCGGAGCGCGGCCCGGATATCTGCAACGCCGGTGCAGCGGGCAATCAAGGCGGGATGGCGATCAATCGATCCGTTCCACACCTTGCGATGCTCGTTGTAACCAGCATCATCCGGACGGACGAGTTCGCCCTGAAAGGATGCCTGCAGCTCGCCGACAGCGCCGTCGTCGATCTTCGTGCCCTGTGCCATGGACTCACGGACCTCTCTCTCCTTCGAGCAGAATCCCACCGTTGGGACGAACTGGCAAGAGAGAACTGAAGCAGCCCATGCACGCCGCGCGAAGGACCGCCCCTACGTTTCTAGCTGATCGCCTTCTTCATGAGTCTGACGATCATCGCTTCATCGGCGGCGGTGAGTTCGGTCAGTGCGTAGGAAGTGGGCCACATGTTGCCATCGTCCAGGTTCGCGGGGTCGCTAAATCCCAGCGTTGCGTAGCGGGCCTTGAATTTGTCGGCGGGCTGGAAGAAGCAGACCACCTTGCCGTCCTTGGCGTAAGCAGGCATCCCGTACCAGGTTTTCGGCGCGAGTTCCGGTGCGTGTTCCTTGATGATGGCGTGGAGGCGCTCCGCGATGGCCCGATCCGGTTCCGACATTTCGGCGATCTTCGCGAGAACTTCGCCCTCTCCGTCTGCCTTGGCGCTGCGCGCACCCTTTCGCGACTCGGTCTTGAGCTCTTGGGCGCGTTCCTTCATTGCCGCGCGTTCTTCCGCATCGAAGCCTTCGTAGGACTTGGTGGTGGCTGGTTTTTCCGTCACTTCGGGTTCCTTCCGTCATGGTCTGGTGGGACCCACGCTAGTGTCCGTACGCCGCAGTGGCTTCTCCAGAACTGCTCGAAGTGCTCGCTCCTCAGCCGGCGGTGGACCGCTCCGCCGGTCCGGTGCTTTGACGGACCACCAGTTCCGGAGTAAACACCACGGCGCGGTGCCTGGGATTCTCGGATTCCACTTCTTCGGCCAGTAGTTCAATGGCGGTTCGTCCCAGCGCCTCGGTGGGCTGGCGGATAGAGGAAAGCGGCACCACGGCTGAGACGGCAAAGTCGATGTCGTCGTAGCCGATCAGGGCGATGTCCTCGGGAATCCTCAGCGTGTGCGTCATGGTCAGCGACTGCATCACGCCCAGGGCGAGCAGGTCGTTGGCGCAGAAGATGCCATCCGGCAGGTCTCCGCGCTCCACGAGCATGTTGCCAACGCTCCGGCCGGCCAACACCGTCTGCCCGTCGGAATCAAGGACCTCAAGGGTGGCATCGGGTTCCTCCTTGACCGCCCGCTGGGCGCCTTGCAGGCGGTCGGCTACCTGGCGGATGGAGGTGGGGCCTCCCACAAAGGCGAGCCGACGGCGGCCGGTGTCCAACAGGTGCCGCGCAGCCAGGTAACCGCCGGCGTCGTCGTCCACGGAGACTGAACTGTACTTGCTCTCGTCGGCCAGGCGGTCCACCAGGACGGTGGGCACACCGCGTTCACGGAGCAGGTCCAGCCGGTCGGTAACGTCGCCGACGGGGGAGATGAGGAGGCCCTGGACGCGCTGTTCCTGGAAGAGGTCGATGTAGTTGGATTCGCGGCTGGCGTTGTGGCCACTGTCGCCGAGCAGCACGGCACTGCCAAGGAGCGCCGCGGCGTCTTCGGCGGCGCGCACCACGGACGTGAAGAAGGGGTTGCCAACATCGAGGACGATCAGTCCGATGGTGCGGCTCTGGCCGGCACGCAACTGGCGGGCGGCGTCATTGCGGACGAAGCCCAGCTCGTCGATGGCACGGAGCACACGCTCCTTGGTTCGCTGGGAAACCCTGTCCGGATAGTTCAGGACATTTGAGACCGTGCCCACGGCAACGCTGGCGTGGTTTGCGACGTCCTTGATGCTGGCTGAGCGATTCATCATTCTCCATGGCTTGTATGCCGTGTGCAGCACTTTTCCCGTGGTCCCCGATTGCGGTCTGGAAATTGCTTGACACCTACTTGCCTTCAAGAGTACTTTGAATCGTAACAATGAAACGATTCAAACAACGGAAAGTTCAGGAGAGTCGCAGATGAGGGTGTGTTTCCGCTCCTCGGTCCAGCCGGGACTGATCGACGAGTACCGGCGGCGGCACGCTGCCGTGTGGCCTGAGATGCTCCGTGCCCTGAAGGACGCCGGCTGGAACAACTACTCGCTGTTCCTGGGCGAGGACGGGCTTCTTGTGGGCTACGTGGAGTGCGACGACTTCGACGCCGTCCGGGCTCGGATGGCGCTGACCGAGGTCAACACCCGCTGGCAGGCCGAGATGGCCAGTCTGTTCAATAACACGGACCAGGCACCCGACGAAGGGTTCCAGGTCCTCGAAGAAGTCTTCAACCTTGACGACCAGCTGGCGGCAGCGGAGTCCGCCGCCCGCTGAACCTCACCGGCCCCAGCAGCGGGGCCGCTGCAACACCATCCAGACCACAGCAACACATAAAACCGGAAAGAACCCATCATGAATGACGTAGCAACGGCGCTGGGCAGGCTCGGGGAGCTTGCCATTGAGGTCCCTTCGTGGGCTTATGGAAATTCAGGCACGCGTTTCAAGGTGTTCGGTACGCCGGGCACGCCGCGGACGGTGCAGGAGAAGATCGCTGACGCCGCGAAGGTGCATGAGCTCACTGGCCTGGCCCCTACTGTGGCTCTGCACATTCCGTGGGACAAGGTGGATGACTACGCCGCCCTGAAGGAGTACGCGGAGGTCCTGGGCGTGGGTCTGGGCACGATCAACTCCAACACGTTCCAGGATGACGAGTACAAATTCGGCTCCCTGACCTCCTCCAACGAGACCGTCCGCCGCCGCGCGATCGCGCACCACCTGGACTGCATAGAGATCATGCACGCCACGGGGTCCAAGGACCTGAAGATCTGGCTGGCGGACGGCACGAACTACCCGGGCCAGGACGACCTCCGCGGCCGCCAGGACCGTTTGGCCGAGTCGCTGCAGGAGATCTACTCGGCCTTGGGCGATGAACAGCGCCTGGTGCTGGAGTACAAGTTCTTCGAACCCGCTTTTTACCACACCGATGTTCCGGACTGGGGCACGTCCTACGCGCAGACCCTTGCCCTGGGCGAGAAGGCTTTCGTTTGCCTGGACACCGGGCACCACGCGCCGGGCACGAACATCGAGTTCATCGTGATGCAGTTGCTGCGCCTGGGCAAGCTGGGTTCCTTTGACTTCAACTCCCGCTTTTATGCCGATGATGACCTGATCGTGGGGGCGGCGGATCCGTTCCAGCTGTTCCGCATCATGTACGAGGTCATCCGCGGCGGCGGCTTCGGCAAAGACTCCGGCGTCGCGCTGATGCTGGACCAGTGCCACAACCTGGAAGAGAAGATCCCGGGCCAGATCCGCTCGGTCCTGAACGTCCAGGAAATGACTGCCCGGGCCCTGCTTGTGGACACTGCAGCCCTGGGCGAGGCCCAGCGCACCGGGGATGTCCTGGCTGCCAACGCCGTGTTCAACGACGCCTTCTACACCGACGTCCGGCCCATCCTGGCCGAATGGCGTGAATCCCGCGGCCTGCCCGCGGACCCGATGGCCGCGTTCAAGGCCAGCGGTTACCAGAAACAGATCAACGAGGACCGCGTCGGCGGCCAGCAAGCCGGATGGGGCGCTTAGGCATGAACATGCAAAACACCAGCAACAAGACTGTTGAAGACCTGATTTCGCGTTCCAACCGCCTGGGCGCGGATAAGCGGAACACCAACTTCGCCGGCGGCAACACCTCGGCCAAGGGCGCGGAGAAGGACCCGGTCACGGGCGAGGACGTCCAGCTGCTCTGGGTCAAGGGATCCGGCGGGGACCTCGGCACGCTGAAGGCAGGGAACCTTGCGGTGCTGCGCCTGGACCGGCTGAACGCCCTGAAGAATGTGTACCCGGGCGTTGAACGTGAAGATGAGATGGTGGCCGCTTTTGATTACTGCCTGCACGGCAAGGGCGGCGCCGCCCCGTCGATCGATACCGCCATGCATGGCCTGGTGGACGCCGCGCACGTGGACCACCTGCACCCGGATTCCGGGATCGCCATTGCCACCGCGGTGGACGGCGAGGCCCTGACCACGAAGATCTTCGGCAACAAGGTGGTGTGGGTTCCGTGGCGCCGTCCCGGGTTCCAGCTGGGCCTGGACATCGCCGCGATCAAGGACGCCAACCCGCAGGCCATCGGCACCATCCTGGGCGGCCACGGCATCACCGCCTGGGGCGCCACGAGTGAAGAAGCCGAGCAGAATTCGCTGTGGATCATCGAACAGGCCGAGAAGTACATCAAGGACAATGGCAAGGCTGAACCCTTCGGGCCCAAACTCCCGGGCTACGGCGCGCTGCCCGAAGCCGAACGGAAAGCCAAGGCCGCCGCGCTGGCACCGGTGATCCGCGGCCTGGCGTCCACGGACAAGCCGCAGCTGGGGCACTTCAGCGATGACGCCGTCGTCCTTGACTTCCTGGCCGCGGAAGAGCACCCACGCCTGGGTGCGCTGGGTACGTCCTGCCCGGACCACTTCCTGCGCACCAAGGTCAAGCCGCTGATCCTGGACCTCCCCGCGGACGCCTCGGTCGAGGATTCGATCGCCCGGCTGCAGGAGCTCCACACCGCCTACCGCGAGGACTACCAGGCCTACTACGACCGCCACGCCACCCCGGAGAGCCCGGCGTTGCGCGGCGCGGACCCGGCCATCGTGCTGGTCCCTGGCGTGGGCATGTTCTCGTACGGTGCGAACAAGCAGACCGCCCGGGTTGCCGGCGAGTTCTACATCAACGCCATCAACGTCATGCGCGGTGCCGAAGCGATCTCCACGTACGCCCCGATCGAGGAATCAGAGAAGTTCCGGATCGAGTACTGGTCGCTGGAGGAAGCCAAGCTGGCACGCCTGCCCAAGCCCAAGTCCCACGCCACCCGCATCGCACTGGTCACGGGTGCGGCATCGGGCATCGGCAAGGCCATCGCCACCCGCCTCGCCGCGGAAGGCGCCTGCGTGGTCATCGCTGACCTGAACCTGGAGAACGCCCAGGCCGTCGCCGAGGAGCTCGGCGGCTCCGACGTCGCCATCGGCGTCCAGGCCGACGTCACGGACGAGGCCCAGGTCATCGCAGCGATCGACGCCGCCGTGCTGGCCTTCGGCGGACTGGACCTGGTGGTCAACAACGCCGGCCTGTCCATCTCCAAGCCGCTGCTGGAAACCACCGAGAAAGACTGGGACCTGCAGCACAACGTCATGGCCAAGGGCTCCTTCCTGGTGGCCAAGGCCGCGGCCAGGGTCATGATCGCCCAGGACATGGGCGGGGACGTCATCTACATCTCCTCCAAGAACTCCGTGTTCGCAGGCCCGAACAACATCGCCTACTCCGCTACCAAGGCAGACCAGGCCCACCAGGTCCGGCTCCTCGCGGCCGAACTGGGCGAGTACGGCATCCGCGTCAACGGCATCAACCCCGACGGCGTGGTCCGCGGCTCAGGCATCTTCGCCGGCGGCTGGGGCGCCAAACGCGCCGCGGTCTACGGCGTGGACGAGCAGGAACTGGGCAAGTACTACGCCCAGCGCACCCTGCTCAAGCGCGAAGTCCTGCCCGAGCACGTGGCCAACGCCGCCGCGGTCCTGACCAGCGCCGAGCTGTCCCACACCACCGGACTCCACATCCCCGTGGACGCCGGAGTGGCAGCAGCCTTCCTCCGATGAGCACATCGTTTGGCGATGTCGACGGCGGCGGTACTTCCGCCGGCAGTGTCTTCGCCGCCGTCGATATTGGCGCCTCCTCCGGCCGGGTCATCCTGGGCCGGATCAAGGACGACGCCGGTCATCCCGGGAGCGCGCGGAGCGTTGAGCTGGAAGTGGTACATCGGTTCCCCAACGGTGTGGTGGAGATGGACGGCGGCCTCCGCTGGGATTTCGACGCCCTGTTCGCTGAGGTACTGGCGGGCCTCTCGGCGGCCGCCACCGTGGCAGCCGTGCAGGACGAAACGATCACGAGCATCGGGATCGACACCTGGGCGGTGGACTACGGCCTGGTCAACAAGGCTGGGGAACTCATCGCCCAGCCGTACAGTTACCGCGATGACCGCAGCCGGGCCGCCGTCGCACCCGTGCACCGGAAACTGGACCCGGCGCGCCTCTACGGGACCACGGGACTGCAGTTCCTGCAGTTCAACACCCTCTACCAGTTGGCCGCCGAGCCGGACCTGTCCGGGGTGCAGGCGCTGCTCATCCCGGACCTGATCGCCTACTTCCTCACAGGTCAGCGCCGCACTGAGGCGACCAACGCCTCCACCACCGGCCTGTTCGACGCCGTCGCGGGGGAGTGGGCCACGGAGTTCCTCACCGCCCTGGGCCTGCCCCGGAAGCTGTTTCCGCCGCTGGTCCAGCCGGGCGAAACCGTCGGCACACTGCTGCCCGGGATCGCCTCACAGATCGGCCTGCCGGCCGGCACCAAGGTGGTGGCCGTCGGCTCGCACGACACCGCCTCCGCCGTCGCCGCCGTGCCCGCCCAAGAGGAGAACTTCGCCTACATCTCCTCCGGCACCTGGTCGCTGGTGGGGCTGGAACTGAAGCACCCGGTCCTCACTGAGGCCAGCCGGGAAGCGAACTTCACCAACGAACGCGGCGTGGACGGCACCATCCGCTACCTTCGGAACATGGGCGGGCTCTGGCTGCTCAGCGAGTGCCAGCGGACCTGGGCCGCAGAAGGATTCACCCCGGACCTCCCGGCGCTGCTCACGGCCGCGGCGGCATTGCCCCCGGGCGGGCCGCAGATCAATCCGGACGACTCCTACTTCATCGCCCCGGACAACATGCCCGAACGCATCCGCGCAGCGGTCCGCCGCATCGGGGACATCCTCCCCGACGACCCCGCGGCCATCACCCGCTGCATCATGGACAGCCTCGCCATCGGCTACGCACGCACCATCCGAGACGCCGAGCGCCTCGCCGACCGCACCGTGGACGTGGTCCACGTGGTGGGCGGCGGCTCCCAGAACCGGCTGCTCTGCCAGCTCACGGCCGACGCCACGGGCAAGCCCGTGATCGCCGGACCCGTCGAAGCCACCGCCCTCGGCAACGTCCTGGTCCAGGCCAGGGCAGCCGGGCAGGTCACTGGTGGGCTGAGGGAACTGCGCAGTTTGGTGGGTGGTTCGCATGCGCTGCAGACGTTCAGCCCGGAGCTCTCGAGGCTTTAGGACCGGTCCGCGACACTGACGCGAACGTACACTTGGGCCTTCCGGGCCGGGGCGTCAAGTGTACGTTCGCGCGCAGGGCGTGGTGCCCGTTTGCGCGTTCCCGCAGGACGCGGGAGCGGCGGCGGGAAATCGCTTGCCCAAACCCCTATTTTCGTGTGATTTATTCCCCTAGGATCTAATCCCGTGCGTACAGAACATACCCTCGCCTACGATTCCCCGGCTGCGAACTGGCTCGAAGCCCTGCCACTGGGAAACGGGCGGCTCGGAGCAATGGTGTTCGGCGGCAGGGCGCTTGCGGAAGGGGCAGCCGGCGGGGCGCGGGAGCATCTCTTCCAGCTGAACGACGGGTCCGCCTGGTCCGGATCACCGCACAGCCAGGACCTCCAACCACACTTCAGCCGCGAACGGGCCGACCGTATCCTTGCCGAAACCCGGCGGCTGATCCAGGAGGGCGATTTCACCTCTGCCCACGAAACACTGAAAGAACTGCAGCACCGCCATGCGCAGTCCTACTTGCCGTTCGCGGACCTTTTCCTCACCATTGCCCTCTCCGGCGATCAGGGCA
Organism: Pseudarthrobacter sp. NPDC055928; assembly: GCF_042270935.1. Lineage (NCBI taxonomy): Bacteria > Bacillati > Actinomycetota > Actinomycetes > Micrococcales > Micrococcaceae > Pseudarthrobacter > Pseudarthrobacter sp. NPDC055928. The sequence continues at coordinate 521,110 of NZ_JBHJZH010000001.1, read as the reverse complement.
GCCCGGCTGCAGCGGACCATGCCGGCTACAGCCGATCCCTTGACCTGGCCCGCGCCGTCAATTCCACCCGCTACGAAGTGGATGGCCGCAACGTCAGCGTGGAGGCCTTTGCCTCCCACGACCCGTCCGTGCTGGTGATTATGGTGGAAACAGAGGCACCGCAGGGCCTGGACCTGACCCTGCGCCTGGACTCACAGCTTCGCATCCTCCGGCGGACCGGGGCACCCACGGCGGGGCCGTCGTCGACAGGCCTTGAACTGAAGCTTCCCAGCGATGTCCCACCCTCGCACGACGGCGGCGCCGTGGAGTATTCCGACGACGATTCCCTGAGCCTCCAGGGCACGGTAGTGGCGGCTTGGGAGCATAACGGCACCGAAGCAGCAACGGACGACGGCGGCCTGGCCGCCATGGGGGCACGCCGCGCCGTCCTGTATGTCACCACGGAGACTACATTCCGCGGGCTGGGCCGGCAGCCCGAGGGTACAGCGGCAGAGGCGGCGCACGCTGCCCACAAAACCCTCGCCACTGCCATGGCTGCGGGGCCGGAGGCGCTGCTTGCCCACCACGAAAACACCCACGCGGAGCTCTACGATGCCTGCAGCGTCACCATCAATGGACCGGCTTGGGCGGGCGTCAACACCGCCCAACGCCTGGCCGCAGCCAACACCCACCCTGAAGGGCCCCTCGCCGCGGACCCCGGGCTGGCGGCGCTGCTCTTCAACTACGGGCGCTACCTGCTGATTTCCAGTTCGCGGACCGGGGCGGCGGGAGCACGCGGCGGAACGGCCTGGCGCGGGACGCCGGCCAACCTGCAGGGCATCTGGAACCACCAGCTGCAGGCCCCGTGGAGCTCCAATTTCACCACCAACATCAACCTGCAGATGAATTACTGGGGAGCCGAACCCACAGGTCTCGCTCCGTGCGCCGGGCCCCTGTTCGCACTCATCGAGGCGCTGCAGGAGACCGGCGCGGCCACCGCCAGGGAGTACTACGGCGCCCGCGGCTGGGCGGTGCACCACAATTCGGATATCTGGGGTTACAGCAAGCCCGTGGGCCATGGCTCGCACTCGCCGGAATGGTCGTTCTGGCCGATGGCCGGGCTGTGGCTGGTCCGACACCTGTGGGAGCACCTGCGTTTTGGCGCACCCGACAGCACAAGGCTCGACTCCGCAAAAGCCGACACCGCTGCCGGAGAAAGCTTCGCCCGGGACACTGCCTGGCCCGCCATCCGGGGCGCAGCCGAATTCGCGCTGGATCTGCTGCTGGAGTTCCCGGACGGTACCTTGGGCACCAGCCCCTCCACTTCGCCGGAAAACAGTTTCACGGCACCGGGCCCGGACGGTAGCAATGCTCGGGCGGCGGCCGCGGAATCGTCCACCATGGACCTGACGCTGATCCGTGACGTGTTCCTCATGCTGGGCTCCCTCGCCGAGGACCTGGGAGTTGAAGCGGACCCGGTACTGGCCGAGGCCAAAGCTGCCCTGTCGCGCCTTCCGGAGCCTGTACCCGGCCGTGGCGGCAGGCTCCGCGAGTGGCTGGCCGACCCGGAAGAGTGGGAGCCGGAACACCGCCACGTCAGTCACCTGTACCTGGCCTACCCCGGGGACACGCCCCTGACGCCCGCCCTCGAAGCCGCTGTGGGTACCAGCCTGGACGGCCGCGGCGACGAATCCACCGGTTGGTCGCTTACCTGGAAAATCCTGCTCCGGGCCCGCCTCCGCCAGCCGGACAAAGTCAGTGACCTCCTCAGGCTGTACTTCCGGGACATGGCAACGGACCGCGGCGGCCAAAGCGGCGGACTGTACCCCAACCTGTTCGGGGCGCACCCACCCTTCCAGATCGACGGCAACCTCGGCTTTGTGGGCGGCTTGGCAGAATGCCTCGTCCAGAGCCACCGCACCTCGAACGGTATGCCGGAAATCGAGCTGCTGCCGGCGCTGCCCCGGGAACTGCCCGACGGCGCCGCGCACCGCCTCCGCGCACGCCCGGGTGTGGAGGTGGACCTGGAATGGCACGACGGCCAACTGACCGGCGCAGCATTGACCTCCCCGACGGCAAGAGACGTCCTGGTCCGCCATCGTGGGACTGCCCGCGAGCTTCATCTGGAGCCGCATCAGGCAACGATTCTGAACGTGGCGTCCTTTATCCCCGCGGGAGAGCCCGCATGACATACGATTCCCAAAAGTTCCAGCCAAACCAGATCTGACAGGACCTTCAGCATGCCCCTTTTCGACCTCCCCCTTGCCCAGCTCCGCGGCTACACCTCCGAGGTCACGCCGCCGTCCGATTTCCAGGAGTTCTGGGACGCCACCATCGATGAGGCCAGGACCTTCCCGCTCAACGCAGCCTTCGAGCCAGTAGAGAACTACCTGACGGTCATCGACACCTTCGATGTGACCTTCGCCGGATACGCTGGCGCTCCCATCAAAGGCTGGCTGCATCTCCCGGCGAACCGTCCGGCCGGAAGCGAGCTTCCCGTCGTCGTGCAGTACATCGGTTACTCGGGCGGCCGCGGCCTGGTCAACCAGGACACCAAGTGGGCGCAGGCCGGATACGCGCACTTCATCATGGACACCCGGGGCCAGGGCTACGGCGGGACGCTGGGGGAGACGGCGGATCCGCACCCCTCCGCGGGCGAGGTGGCGCACGCCGGCCTGATGACCAGGGGAGCGGGCAGCCGCGAGGACTACTACTACCGCCGCGTTTACGTTGATGCCTTCCGGGCCGTGGAAGCTGCCCAGTCCCATCCGGAGGTGGACTCCACGAGGGTGGTCCTGGCCGGCGTCAGCCAGGGCGGTGGCATTGTGGTGGCCGTCGCCGGGCTCGTGGCAGGACGGCTCGACGGCGTCATCGCCGCGTTGCCCGACGTCCCGTTCCTGCAGGACTTCCCGCGCGCCATCGACATCACGCCCCGTGGGCCCTACCCGGAGATCGCTGCTTTCCTGGGCAGGCACCGGGACCGGTACGAGCACATGCTCGCCGTGCTGAACTACTTCGACGGCGTCAACCTGGCCCGTTCAGCCACCGCCCCGGCACTCTACTCGGCCGCGCAGATGGATGACATCTGCCCGCCCTCGACAGTGTTTGCCAGCTTCAACGCCTACGGCTCGGGCACGGCTGACTCCTCGGGCACCGGGGCGGCCAAGGACATCGAGGTTTACCGGTTCAACAACCACGAAGGCGGTCAGGAGTACCACTGGATTAAGCAGCTGCAGTTCCTGCGGAAGCTCGCGGGTTGAGCCGGTGTAAGCGGTAAATACTGAGCTTGTTCGCGGATCCTGACCCTCACGGTTCGGATCTGCGAACAAGCTTGGGAGCCCTGTATTACGGCACGATTTTGCGGCGGCCACCGGGTGCGGTTATGGTCTTGGCTATGACTAACCGTTGGTATGCGTATTTTTCGTTGGCTCTGGAGGGGCCCGCGTCTAACTGACACGCATCCAACTTTCCTTCAGAGCCAGCAGGGCAGAGATGATTCTCTGCCCTTCGCCATTTCCCGGCGGGCTCTGATCTGGGTCCGCCTTCCTTTCCCGGAACAGGACCCACCATGAGCACCGCAACAGCCGCCACATCCACAGAGCCCTCACTACGCGCCGCCGCACAGGCAGGCACGCCGGCCGCAAAATCCACGTCCAATTTGCGCGTCAGCGAGTTCACGGCCCTGCCCACGCCCCAGGAGCTCATCGCCGAGCTGCCACTGGACGCCCGGGTGACTGACGTCGTCGAACGCGGACGCGATGAAGTCCGGGCCATCATGGACGGCGTGGACGACCGCCTCCTGGTGATCGTGGGCCCTTGCTCCATCCACGACCCCAAGGCCGGCCTGGAGTACGCCCGCCGGCTGGTCAGCCAGGCCGAGAAGCACAAGGAAGACCTGCTGATCGTTATGCGGACCTACTTCGAGAAGCCCCGGACCACCGTGGGCTGGAAGGGCCTCATCAACGATCCGCGCCTGGACGGCAGCCATGACATGGTGACCGGGCTCCGGACGGCTCGCCAGTTCCTGCAGCAGGTCACCGCCCTTGGACTCCCCACGGCCACGGAGTTCCTGGAACCCATCAGTCCGCAGTACATGGCGGACCTGATCTCCTGGGGCGCGATCGGGGCACGCACCACGGAAAGCCAGATCCACCGCCAGCTGGCCTCGGGCCTTTCCATGCCGATCGGCTTCAAGAACGGGACCGACGGCGATCTGCAGGTTGCCATCGACGCCTGCGGAGCTGCCGCGGCGGCGCAGGCTTTCCTGGGCATCGACGGCGACGGCCGGGCAGCACTGGTGGCCACCGCCGGGAACCCGGACACCCACGTCATCCTCCGCGGCGGTCGCAAGGGGCCCAACTACTCGGCGGCCGACGTCGAAAGCGCTTCCGACAAGCTGGCCGGCAAGGGGCTGAACCCACGACTGATCGTGGATGCCAGCCACGCCAACAGCGGCAAGAGCCACCACCGCCAGGCCGAAGTTGCACTGGAGATCGGTGCGCAGCTGGAGGATGGCGGACCCTCTGCCGACGCCATCGCCGGCGTTATGCTGGAGAGCTTCCTCGTGGGCGGTGCGCAGAACCTTGACGTCAACGAACACGCCGCCGGACGCTCGGAACTGGTGTACGGCCAGAGTGTCACGGACGCCTGCATGGAATGGGACGTCTCCGTGTCGGTGCTGGACCAGCTCGCCTCGTCGGCACGCAAGCGCCGTACGGGGAAATGATTACCCCCAGTGACTTTCACAATAGCCCCATGAACCTCTAGAGTATCTAGCACATGGTTGGTGGATGGCTCAGCATCGGCACACCGCAATGGCATAAACCTGGGGTCACTGTTGTCCATCCGTCAGCAAAGGAATAAGGGAAATGTCCGCAGAACAGAACTTCTCAAACGCGAAGTTCCTGACCGTGGCCGAAGTGGCCGAGGTCATGCGCGTCTCCAAAATGACCGTGTACCGGCTGGTCCACTCAGGTGAAATGCCCGCAGTGCGCTTCGGCCGTTCCTACCGGGTCCCGGAAAGCGCCGTTGAACAGTATCTTAAAGGCGCCGTTGTGGACGGCCACTCCGAGACCGCCTGAGCGGCCCTGTCAGTGGGTGCCCCGGATAAGCGGTACCCTGTTAAGGAACGTTTTACGTCATTGTAAGAATCTGTCGGTTGTTTCAGTCTGTAGCTCTGTCCACGGACCTTTCCATCAGACAGGTACTGCATCTAGTTTGTGAGGAACTTTCGTGGGTTCAGTTATTAAGAAGCGTCGCAAGCGTATGGCCAAGAAGAAGCACCGCAAGTTGCTTCGCAAGACGCGCCACCAGCGCCGCAATAAGAAGTAGAGATACTTCGAACTGCGTGAAATGCCCGTTGCCTTCCCGGCAGCGGGCATTTTGTTTTGCCCCACCCAACTAGGTAGCAGCAGATGTCGTTTTGAGGGCCCATAACGACATCTGCTGCTACCTAGATGCGGGGGCCGCGGATGCGGGAGAAGCCGCGCCAGAGGCCGTACACGACGCCCCCGGCTGTGGCGGCTTTGAGGCCCAGGGTGGCGGCGCGGCGGCCGGAGCGGAAGTCATACACCGGCCAGTTATTGTCCCGGGCATGGCGGCGGAGCCTGGCGTCCGGGTTGATGGCGACGGGGTGTCCCACGAGGGTCAGCAGCGGTATGTCATTGTAGGAGTCGCTGTAGGCCCAGCAGCGCCTGAGGTCCAGTCCCTCGGCGTCAGCAATGCCCTGGACGGCCACAGCCTTCGCAGAGCCGTGCAGGATGTCGCCCACAAGGCGTCCGGTGTACATCCCGTCCGCCACCTCACCGACGGTGCCCAGCGCACCGGTCAGCCCGAGTCGCGTGGCGATGACCGTTGCCACCTCGATGGGGGTGGCCGTGACCAGCCAAACCCGCCGGCCAACCCGCAGGTGCTGTTGGGCCAGGGCTTTCGCTCCCGGCCAGATCCTGGAGGCGATCATCTCGTCATAGACTTCTTCGCCGAGAGCCTTCACGTCCTCAACAGTGATTCCAGCGGCGAGGTTGAGGGCGGAGTCGCGGACCGCATGGACGTCATCCATGTTCTCGCCGCGCGTCACAAACTTGAACTGCTTCCACGCGAATCCGGCGGCCTGGACCAAGGTGAACGCTCCGCGCTGGTGCATCTTGCGTGCCACGTGAAAAAGGCTGGCGCCCTTCATGAGGGTGTTATCGACGTCGAAGAACGCCGCCTCGCCGGTCTGCGGTACCGCAGCCGGCTGTGTGAGAACTGCGACGTACTTCTCCTCGGGCATGTCCCCGAGTCTAGTCAATGCGTGCGGCCCCTCCTGCCGCGTGGCCGTGCGCCGCGCTGTCCGCCACTAAAGGGGGATACGGTTAAACCATGCCAAAACCGCAGGTTGTCCTGATCACCAAAGCCGACTGTCACCTGTGCGCGGACGCGCGCGACGCCGTCGGGCGGGTAACAGCCTCCTTGGGGCTTGAGTGGGCGGAACAGCCCGTGGACCAACTGCCCGAGTTGCGTGACCGCTATGCCGAGGAAATCCCCGTAGTGCTGGTGGACGGCATCCAGCGTGATTTCTGGAAGATCGACGAAGCCCGGCTGGAGCGCGTCCTGCGGCGCGCCATGGCGGAGTAGGGCTGGTTCCGGGCCATGGTTCAGGCTTTGTTGGCAGCAAGCGCAGGGCTCTAGAGTGGAGTCACAACGCGACGCAAGGGAGGGGATAGTGACTTCACTGGATTCATCTCCCCAGTCTGTCCAAGGCGAGTCGGTTGCGCCGGGCGTACAGGACGACAAAACCGCTGCCAAGCAGATTCCGCCGGCGGCCGTGGCCAGGCTGACCCTGTACCTTCGGGCGCTTAATACCTTGCTGGCCGAAGGCGTGGAGCGCGTATCCTCGGAGTCGCTGGCGGAATTGTCCGGCGTAAGTTCCGCCACGTTGCGCAAGGACCTCTCGCATGTGGGCTCCTATGGCACGCGGGGCGTCGGCTACGAAGTCCAGTACCTCAGCCGCCACATCGCTGCAGCCCTCGGGCTGACCCACGACTGGAAAGTGGCTATCGTCGGCGCCGGTAACCTGGGCAAGGCGCTCGCCAGGTACGGCGGCTTTGAGTCCCGGGGCTTCGACGTCGTAGCCATCTTTGATGCCGACCAGATGGTGGTGGGCAATGAGGTGGGCTGGCTGCGGGTCAGCGACGTTGCAGACCTCGAAACCGTGCTGCAGCGGACGGGCGCCAACATGGTGGTTCTGGCTTTGCCCGCCGCAGTGGCGCAGGACGTGTGTGACCGCGTCGTCGCCGCCGGCGTCCATAGCATCCTGAGCTTTGCGCCCGTGATGCTCCAGGTGCCCGACACCGTAAACCTCCGCAAGGTGGACATGGCCACCGAACTCCAGATCCTGGCCTACCACGCGCAGCGGGCGCAGACCCCGGGCCAGACCGCCTAGCAATCCTGCGGCTCCGGGATCCACGCCCGCTGGGTGTGGTTTCTATTGTTGGTCAGCGCCGGCATGTCTTCCGGTTGACCGTAAGGCTAGCGGCCGTAGGGGTTTCCCGGCTGGCCGTAGGGGTTGGCGAACGGCTGCTGCTTGCGGAAGTACGGAGCCGCTGCCGGCAGGTACAGCAGGACGATGGCTGCGATGCCCATCAGCGTTCCCAGTGTTCCGATGTTCGGCACCTGGAAGAGCCCAAAGATGGACAGTGCCGCGAATACGGTTCCGAGGATCCGGGCCCAGTTCTTGCCCTTGCGGATGAAGATAGCCACCAATGCGTAGAGCGCTGCTCCGATGATGGCGAAGACCACCAGTGTGCCGGCAATAACGCCCTTGATGTCCTCGTAGGGGATCTCGCCGCCGGCGCCGCCACTTTGCATGGCATCTTCGAAGGTGCTTCGCATCAGCGGGTCATCCAGCTGGCCAACGCCGATCAGCATGCTAATGACGTAAATAACGCCCGAGGCGATCAGGAGCCAGAAGGAAATGTTGACCAGCTGGGGGACTCCGTTGCTGCTCGTAGCCGCCGGCTGTTCGGACGGGTACTGTGCGTAGGGAGACTGTCCGTACTGCTGGCCAAATGGCTGCTGGCCGTAGGCCGGGGCCTGCGGCGGGTTCTGACCATACGCCGGCGGGTTCTGGCCGTACTGGGGTGCCGGTGTGCCAGTTTCGCCATACTGTGGGGTGTTTTGGCCGTACTGCGGAGCGTTCTGTCCGTACTGCGGCGCGTTTTGCCCGTACTGCGGGGCAGGGGGCGTGGGCTGGCCAAACTGCGGTGCGTTCTCGCCGTAGCGCGGAGTGGGGGGCTGGCCGCCGGATTCGGGCTCGTTGGGAGGCTGGACTGGGGGAGTACTCATGAGCGGTCCTTTGCAGGTCGAAGTGCGGATCGGCTGCCGGGATCGGTGCACTGGCCCTACCCCCAGCAAGGCTTACTTCCACCGTACCCCCGGGCGGCTCCGTAGCGGGTCATTCCGGAGAGGTATTCCGGCTTCATTCCGCCTTAGTCGGTGAGAGCGCGAAGCGCTGGGAAAGCCGCAGCCTGGCGGGTACGCCGGCTGCGGCCTTCGGTAAACAACTCAACCGGCAGGTCAGGCGCGGCCCTTGACTGCGGTGAACCATGCCTGCGAGTTGGGCAGCCACATCAGAACGGTTGCCCCGGCGCTGATCAGGAAGCCGAGCCAGTTGTTGCCGATCCCATCGCCCACGCTGCCGCCAATGATGGCGAGGACCAGCGAGACACCGGCCACGATGGTGAGGGCCAGCCGGGCCCACTCCCGGCCTTCCTTCATCTTCAGCGCGAGGATAATTTGGGCGACACCGATGGCCAGTGCCACCAGGACCAGGAGGAGGACCAACATGGCCGCCGCGGGGGCAACCGTGAACAGTGCCAGCGCCCCGAAGAGTCCCAGGAGGCCGCCCAACACGCCCAAAATGCCGCCGATGAGCCAGATCCAGTAGGACACCTTGAGTTCGGTGGGCAGCCCTGTGACGTTGAACATGCCGGAGAACCCGCCCGTGGGCAGCACATCGTTGAAGTTTCGGGGGCCGTCAGTCGGCATCTCGAAGTGGAAGCCACCCTGCTGGCCCGGCTGGCTGTGGGGCTGGCCGGGTTGAGCGGGCTGCTGGTAGGCCTGGCCCGGGGCCTGGTATCCCTGTGGTGGTGGCTGGTAACCCTGCGGCGGCTGGTAACCGGCGGGAGGAACGTTGCTGGCAGGCGGCTGGGCGCCCGGCTGCTCAGGCTGCGGTACTTCACTAGGGTTGGTCATGGCTCTCACTGTAGACCGCAGGTTCCCTGTTATCTAGGAGATTTGCGGCGAAATCGCAGGGAACGGCAGGGGTTTTCCACAGGATAGACCTACGGGCACGAACGCCGGACACAGGGCATCCCTCACAGCCGCGGCACTCCGGTATGCCGGTTTAAACGCCACCGCCCGGCAGCTGGACCACTCAGTGGATCCGGCGGCCGGGCGGCAGCAGGCAAAATTAGGCAGCGGGCGCGATGAACGCGAGCTCCAGGTTGATGGCAACCTTGTCGCTGACCAGCACGCCGCCGGCTTCCAGCACGGCGTTCCAGGTCAGGCCGAAGTCCTTGCGGCTGATGGTGGTCTCGGCGGAGACGCCGGCGCGGGTGTTACCGAACGGGTCCACGGCCACGCCGTTGAACTCGGTTTCCAGGGCCACCGGGCGGGTGACGCCCTTGATGGTCAGGTCGCCGGTCAGCTCGTAGGTGTTGCCCTTGGCCACCAGGCCGTTGGAAACGAAGGAGATTTCCGGGAAGTTCTCCACGTCGAAGAAGTCCTCGCCGCGGACGTGGCCGTCGCGGTTCACATCGCCGGAGTCGAAGCTGGCCGTCTTGATGGTGGCGCTGATCTTGGAGTCCGCCACGTTCTCAGCCAGGTCCAAGGTTGCTGCGGCATCCTTGAACTGGCCGCGGACCTTGCTGATTCCTGCGTGCCGGACAGTGAAGCCGATTTCGCTGTGTGAGTTGTCCAGGGTCCAGGTGCCGGTGGTGACGTCTGCGGGAAGTGACATGGTGTTTCTCCTTGGGAGTGTGTCGGGTAGTACTGGGAATGGTTGACGCTTCATTTGTTGAAGTCTCAACTAACTGCTGCATCCAGTATAAACATGCATTTGCATCTTTTGTTCCCACTTCCGGAACATTTTTTGAGAATCTTCAGTTCTACTGGATGTAGAAGATTTCGGATAGCACGCCATCTTTGAGAAACTGGTAAACATGCCCCAAGCCACTGTCCATCTGCTCCGCCACGGCGAGGTCCATAATCCCGACGGCGTTCTGTACGGCAGGCTGCCCGAATTCCACCTCTCAGAGCTGGGACGGGAAATGGCACAGACGCTCGCCGCGCACTTCAGCGAGCGTGCGGCCCTTGGCGCACGGATTGTCTATCTCGCGGCGTCTCCGCTGACCAGGGCCCAGGAGACAGCAGTGCCCACGGCCGAAGCACTGCACCTTGAAATCCACACGGACGAGCGCATCATTGAGGCCGAGAACTACTTCGAGGGCATGAAGGTCACCAAGGCCGAGCTCCGCAAGCCCAAGCACTGGCCGCATTTGGTCAACCCGCTCAGGCCGTCCTGGGGAGAGCCCTACAAGGCGCAGGCGGCCCGTGTCCGGGCTGCGGTCCAGGATGCCAGGCTCCGCGCCATTGAGCTGGCCGGTGACGACTACGGATCCGATGGGCCCGAGGCCATCATGGTCAGCCACCAGCTGCCCATCTGGGCCACCCGCCTCAGCGCCGAGGGACGTCCCCTGTGGCATGATCCGCGCAAGCGCGAGTGCACGCTGACGTCCATCACCTCCCTGGTGTTCGACGACGACGGCTCCCTCCTGCGCGTTGTGTACAGTGAGCCCGCTGCCGCACTTCTTCCCGGTGCCGCCAGCACCCCGGGGGCCTGACCGTGGCACCCTTCCGTTCCCAGGACACCCGCGCCACCTCCGGCCAGACCGCCTCCGGCCTGGCAACGTCCCGCCGCGCTGTGCTTGCCGCGGGTGGCGCGGCCCTGACCGCCCTGACCCTGGGCCTGTCGGCGTGCGCGCAGGAGGATGCCTTGGCCAAGCAGGCCAAAGCAGGCGACAACAAGAACTATGTTGCCGGGGACGGTTCGGTCACCGAGTTCGCCGCAGCCGACCGCAAGGCCGCCGTCGCCATCAACGGCACGCTCTTCACAGGCACCGCGGTAACCCCCGCCGACTTCCAGGGCAAGGTGACGGTCCTGAACTTCTGGTTTGCAGCCTGCGCACCCTGCCGCGTGGAGGCACCCATCCTGGAGGAGCTGCACCAGGAGTTCAAGGAGCAGGGCGTGCAGTTCCTCGGCGTCAACCTCCGTGATGAAAAAGCCACCGCCGAGGCCTTCGACAAAACATTCAACCTGACCTACCCCAGCTTCGACGACAAGAACGGCGGCGTTCTCCTGGCCGTCTCCGGGCTGGTCCCGCCCGGCGCAGTCCCCACCACTCTGGTCCTCGACAAGCAGGGCCGGGTGGCCTCGCGCGTGCTGGGCGAAATCCAGAAGGGCACCCTCAAAGCCCTCATTACCGCTGCTGTGGCAGAGTAGCGGCGGCTCCGGACCGTGAACAGCCCCTTCGCCGAAGCCATCCTGAACGGCTCGCTCCTGCTTGCCATCCCCGTGGCGCTGCTGGCCGGCCTGGTCTCCTTCCTCTCGCCCTGCGTCCTGCCCCTGGTGCCGGGGTACCTGGGCTACGTCACCGGACTGAGCGGCGTGGACCTGCAAAAGCAGAAGCGCGGCCGGATGCTGGCGGGCATCGGGCTCTTCGTTCTCGGGTTCTCCCTGATTTTTGTGCTTTTGGGCGGTGCCTTTGGCCAGCTGGGCACGCTGATCACGGGCTCGCAAAACGCGTGGATCACCCAGCTCCTGGGCGTCCTGGTGATCATCATGGGCGTGGTGTTCATGGGCGGTTTCGGTTGGCTGCAGCGTGATGCGAAAATCCATGCCAAGCCGCCGGCCGGCCTGTGGGGTGCGCCCTTGCTGGGGATCACGTTCGGGCTGGGTTGGGCCCCGTGCATCGGGCCCACCTACTCCGCCGTCCAGCTCCTGAGTCTGTCGGGCGGTTCTTCCGCCGCCAAGGGTGCCCTCCTGGCCTTTGTGTACAGCCTGGGCCTGGGCATCCCGTTCCTGTTGATTGCCCTGGCGGTTCGCCGCGGCATGGGCGTGATGTCCTTCTTCCGCAAGCACCGGCTGGCCATCCAGCGCACTGGCGGCGGAATCCTGATTGTCCTGGGGCTGCTGATGGCCAGCGGTGTCTGGGGCACCTGGGTCACCGAACTCCAGTACTGGTTCCAAACCGATGTGAAGTTGCCGATCTGATGAGCGAGCGCGTGAAAGCAAACAAGTTGTCTCCGGCCCAGTCCCCGGCCCCCGTGGCCGCCGCCAAGGCCGAGGCAGCCCTGCCTGTCCTCGGGCCCGTGGGGATGCTGCGCTGGGCGTGGACGCAGCTGACCAGCATGAAGACGGCGCTGTTCCTGCTCCTGCTGCTCGCGGTGGCAGCGGTGCCCGGTTCGCTGTTCCCGCAGCGTCCCGCCAACCCGTCCATTGTGACGCAGTACATCAAGGACAACCCGGATTACGGCAAGCTGCTGGACACCCTGCAGCTTTACGATGTCTACTCCTCGGCCTGGTTCTCAGCCATCTACATCCTGCTGTTCATCTCGCTGATCGGCTGTGTCGTCCCACGCGCCATCGCCCATTACAAAGCCATGCGCTCCCAGCCGCCGCGGACCCCCAAACGTCTCTCCCGCCTGCCCGAGTACGGCACCCTGGTGGTTCCCGCCGACGCCGGCCTCCCGGCGTCGGACGCCATCCGCAGCGCCGCCGGGCTGCTGAGGAACCGCGGCTACCGGGTTGAGGTGAGGGACGACGACGGCGCGCGGCCGTCTTTGGGGGCCGAGCGCGGCTTCCTGAAAGAAGTGGGGAACCTGGTGTTCCACACCTCGCTGATAGGCGTCCTGGTGTCCGTGGCCGTCGGCGGCCTGTTCGGCTACAGCGGCCAGCGCATCCTGGTGGAGGGTGACACGTTCGTGAACACCCTTGTTGGTTACGACCAATTCACCCCCGGCACCAACTTCCAGTCCAGCCAACTGCAGCCGTACTCCATCCAACTGGACAAGTTCGCCGTCACGTTCGACCGCGAATCCAGGGGCAAGTTCGGCCAGCCCATCGATTTCACGGCGGACGTCACCACCAAGGAAACACCGGATGCGCCGGCCAAGCAGGAGGTCCTGAAAGTCAACGACCCTGTGACCCTGGGCGGTACCAGTATCTACCTGACAGGCAACGGCTACGCGCCGTTGGTCACGGTGCGTGACGGTGCTGGCAACGTGGCCTTCCAAGGGCCAGTAGTGGGCAGGCTGCAGGGTGAGAACTACTACTCGTCGGTCGTGATCAAGGTTCCTGACGCCAAACCGGACCAGCTTGGCTTCGCCGGCTTCTTCCTGCCCACGGCGTTCAAAACCGAGGAAGGCGTCTCGTTCAGCGGGGACCCTGAACTGATTAACCCGCAGCTGACCCTGAACTCGTTCTACGGGGACCTGGGCCTGGACGACGGCGCGCCGCAAAACGTTTTCGAACTGGACGTCAAGGACCTGACGCCGCTGAACGCCCGCAACCTGGACGCCGGCGGCATCACCCTGGCGCCGGGCATGAGCTACACCCTGCCGGACGGCAAGGGAAGCATCAGTTTCGACGGCGTGAAGCGCTACGTGGGCGTGGACATCCACCACAATCCCGGCCAGCTCTACGCCCTCATCTTCGCGCTGCTTGCCGTGGCAGGCCTCATCATTTCCCTCTATGTCAACCGCCGCCGGGTCTGGATCCGCACGGGGACCCACGAGGACGGCCGGACCATGGTGGAGTATGGCCTCCTGGCCCGCGGCGAAGACCACCGGCTGGCCGCTGAAGCCGCGGCCATCCGGAAACTCCTCGCCGAGGAGTGGAAGCTTCCGCAATCCGCTGGGGCTACGGAGGACGCCACGGCTGACTCCGCCCGCACCCAGCAAACTCTCAGCCGCCAGGACCATAATGGCGCAGATTCGCTCACCTCCCCAGCTGGCCCCGTCGGGCCGAAAAAGGACCAGTAATGCCCTTCGCCATCAACGAAACCATGGGCCAGTACAGCGAGCTGTTCATGCTGCTCGCTGCAGGCACGTACACGGTTGCCTTCATCGCCTTCGCCTGGGACCTGGCGAAGAGCAGCAAGGCGCTGCGCGCCGTTGACCTCAAGGCGGCCCAGGCGGAGCAGGCACCGAAGGTCCCTGTTGGTGCAGGAGTAGCCACTGCCGGCGCCGGGGCTGACAGGGGCGCTGACAGGACCGAGTCGCACCTCGCCGGGCCGGCTGGCAGGGCTGAGCGGCCGACGTCGGCCTCCGCCCGGCAGGCAGCGGGTGCCTCCGGCGCGGGACAGACCGCCGACGCCGACATGCGCTACGCCGCGGAACGGCGCGCCCCGGCGCGGGTCGCCGTCGCCCTGACCATCCTGGGAGTGCTGATCCACGGCGCCGCAGTCATCACCCGTGCCCTGGGCGCGGGACGCGTGCCGTGGGGCAATATGTACGAGTTCCTGACCACCGGTGCGTTTGTGGCCGTGGCTGTGTTCCTGCTGGTGCTGATCCGCCGCGACCTGCGGTTCCTGGGCACCTTCGTGGTGGGCCTCGCCGTCATCATGCTGACGGCCGCCACCGTGGCTTACTTCACCCCCGTGGGCCACCTGGTTCCTGCGCTGCAGAGCTACTGGCTGATCATCCACGTCTCCATCGCAGTGCTGTCCTCGGCCCTTTTTACCCTCACGTTCGCCATGTCAGCCCTCCAATTGGTGCAGGCGCACCGGCAGAAGACCGTAGCTGCCGGTGGCGCGGACAAGCTGGGCTTCATGCGGCTGGTGCCTTCGGCCCTGAGCCTGGAAAACCTCTCCTACCGGATCAACGCCATCGCCTTCATCGGCTGGACGTTCACGCTGATGTTCGGGGCCATCTGGGCGGAGAAGGCCTGGGGCCGGTTCTGGGGCTGGGACACCAAGGAAGTATGGACGTTCGTGATCTGGGTGGTCTACGCCGGCTACTTGCATGCCCGGGCCACCCGGGGCTGGACTGGGACCCGCGCAGCCTGGCTCTCGATCGTCGGCTACCTGTGCGTGATTTTTAACTTCACCATCGTGAACCAATTCTTTAATGGGCTGCATTCCTACTCAGGCCTCTGAACAGGGGTTTCTTCCAACCGCTCCCACGCTGGCCTGTCGATAGTAAATTCGGTGTAGCAATAAGGGTTTTGCCATTGAATTGGTGGTGCTACCTTGGTGGAAGCTCGTCTGTGATGAAGCTCGCGGACGGCCTGCTGCGTTTTTTCCGAGGTACTTATGAGCTACGTTCTCGCCATCGATGTCGGGACCAGTTTCACCGCCGCCGCCATTGCCCGTATCGACCTGATTGCTCCGTCTGTTCCGGAGAGCCTCCCGTTGGGGCTCCGCGGAACGTCGGTGCCATCGGTGGTCTACTATCCCGAGGAAGGCCCCATCCTGGTGGGGGAGGCCGCCGAGCGGCGTGGGCTGGATTCCCCCGACCGGGTGGTCAGGGAATTCAAACGCCGGATCGGAGACGACGTCCCGATCGCCGTTGGGGCTCTGTCCCTGCCGGCGGAGGAAGTCTTCGCCACCATGGCCGGCTGGGTGGTTGACCGGGCCGCGGAACGCGAGGGCGAGCCTCCGTCGCAGATCATCCTGTCGCACCCGGCAGCCTGGGGCGGCCACCGGACCGCCATCATCCAGGAAGCCCTCAGTGCCCGGGGACTGCGCGGTGTCACGCTGATAACGGAACCGGAAGCGGCGGCCCTTCATTACGCCTCCCAAGTCAGGGTGGAGGATGGCAGTACCATCGCCGTTTACGACCTGGGCGGTGGCACCTTTGACACGGCCCTCCTCAGGAAGGCCGACGCCGACCGCTTTGAGTTCCTGGGCCGGCCTGAGGGGATCGAAGGCCTGGGCGGCGCCGACTTCGACGCAGCGGTCCTGCGCCACGTCGCGGCGCACACCGGGGAGGCTTTAGCTGCCCTTGACCCCGCCGACCCCGCATCGCTGGCGTCACTGGCCCGGCTCCGCCGTGAGTGCGTGGAAGCCAAGGAAGCGCTCTCGGCCGACAGCGCGGCCAGCATTTCCGTGTTCCTGCCCGGCATCCACCAGCAGGTACGGCTGGTCCGCTCCGAGCTGGAGGCCATGATCGAGGAACCCATCCGTCAGACGGTGGACGCCTTGGAACGTTCCCTCGATGAGCTCGGCCTGGAGGCGGATGACCTCACCGCGGTGCTGCTGATCGGCGGATCCTCGCGTATTCCCCTGGTGGCGCAGCTGATTTCGGAACAGCTCGACCGGCCCATCGCCGTGGACGCCGATCCCAAGTCCTCCATTTGCCTGGGGGCCGCGGTGGCAGCAGTCCGCGCCCGGCAGGCGGCGGCTGCGGCCGCTGTTCCACCCGACGAGGCAGTCACCGCCGTTGGCACGGTTCCTTCCTCGACGACGGCCATGACGTTGACAGCTCTGACAAACGTTGAGCCGCACGGTGACAGCAGCCGTGCCAGCTGGTCCCGGAAGTCCGGCTCCGCTTTTGGCTCCTTGGCTGGCACCGCCGCCGCTGCTGCCGGCGTCGGTGCCAGGGGACATGCAGGCACTCATACAGGAGTCCATGGTCCGGCGGCCAGTTCCGGGCCGCATAGTCCGCGGCCATCTGTGCGGCTCACTGCCGTGGCTGCCGCTGCAGCGCTGTTCACGGTCCTGACCGCCACTGCTGCGCAAAGCCCCGAGGGACTGGGAAGCCTGACGGCGATGTTCGCGCCACAGGAGGCAGCCAAGGACTCCAGCGCCGCAGCCGCAGACCCCGGCACGTCAGCGCCTGACGGCACTGGCGGCGGTGCACAAGGCGATGGTGCAGCGGATGCCACGGGCGACGGACAGGCTCCGATGAGGGGTATTGAGGCCAGTGCCAAGAAGACCAGTGGTAAGTCCGCAAGCACGCAGGGGATCGAGGCAGCGGCATCGCCCACCAGCAAGCCGTCCATCAGCGCATCCACGCCAAACCTGGACAGTGGTGGAACGGCAGGCGCGGCCGCAGGTTCCGTGACGGGTGGAACAACCGGTACGACGTCCGATCCAACGCAGGGAACCAGCGGCTCCGGAGCGGCCGCCGGGACAACGCCGACCACGAATCCTGACCCCACCACGGACCCGGTTCCCGACCCGACCACCGACCCGCCGGCGCCTGATCCAACGACGGATCCGCCTGCGCCGGTGCCGGATCCAACGACGGATCCGCCTGCGCCGGTGCCGGATCCAACGACGGATCCGCCTGCTCCGGTGCCGGATCCAACGACGGATCCGCCTGCTCCGGTGCCGGACCCAACGACGGATCCGCCTGCGCCGGTGCCGGATCCAACGACGGACCCGCCCGCGGAAGATCCGATTCCGACTGAGCCGGCGGTCTGAGGCATGGTGGCCCATCATCAGCCGTCAGCCAGGGAACTCCTCCACGGCCACGCAAGCGAGACAAACGTTGCGCCGCCTCACACCTACGGCACGGACGGAGCGGGACCTGAAGGGACGGGTACGCCTCACGTCGGCACCGAACCGCACGCGCTGGCGCCTGGCAGCCCCCAATACATGGCACAGCAGCTTCGCGGTGAGAACGCTGCAGTCCGGGAACTCCTCCTGGCACTGTCCGTCGGATTTTCCCTTCCCGGTCCGTTGCCGGCGGAGCTGGAGCGGAAGGTGGGCGGCGGGGACGTCGAAAGCCTCGATTCCCTCGTGGCCAAGGCCGAAGCCTCCGGGCTCCTCCTGCCGGACGGCACTGTTGTAGGAACGGCTCAGCACGCGCTCCTGACCCTGACACCCACTGCCCGGATCCACGCGCTCCAGCGCGAACTCGTGGGATGCTTCGCTGCCGAAGGCCGTCCGCTGGGCGACTTTGCCCGCGAACTGGCACGCGGCGGACTGGCTGACCTCCGCGTCGCGGCTGAGCTGGAAAAGGCCGCTAACAAGGCACTCGAACACAATCCAGGCCTGGCTGCGGAACTCTACGGCGAGGCGTTGTTGGCAGGCGCCGACGAATTGTCCACCGCCGCCCGCCGGGCTCACGCCGCAGCGGCCACCGGGGACCTGGATACTGCAGCCCGCATTGTCGACGGCGTGCTGGGATGCCCTGACCCACCAGACCTCCTGCTCGCTGTAGACGTCTCGGCTGCCGTATGGGCGCAGCGGGGGATGCTGGGCCGCAGCGCGGACGTCTACGCCTGGCTGGGCCCATCGCGCGTGGGTACATCCGCCCCAGCCGCCGCCGTGGCTATGATCGGCTGCGGCAACCGCGCCGGAGCCGAATCAATGTTCCCCGGCGGTTCCTCGCCGTCGTCGCCCACTCTTTTGGCTGTGGCGCAGGCCCAAACGGCGAAAGGCATTGTGGAGTCACTGGCCGGGGACCCCCATCAGGGGCTGCCGGTGCTGATCCACGCCTCAGACATGCTGAACGCCTCCGGTGCGACAAGTCCGCTGCCGGATACGCCCGGTGCACTTGCAGCCCTGGTGGCCCTGCACAGCGGCGAACCGCACCTGGCGGAAACCATCGTTCGCGCCGCGGCCGCCGCAGGCCAGGGTGGCGATGCGGCCAAGCCCAGGCTGTTCCTGCTCCAGGCATGGTCGGCCATGCAGCAGGACAACCCGGAGGATGCCCGGCTGGCCATCAACGAAGCCTCAAAAGCGAACCACTGGCCACTGGTCCCGCGGGATGAATTCCTGTGCGCCGCCCTGGAAGTGGGGCTTGCACGCCGCAGCGGCGAAGTGCACGACCTTGTCCTGGCGTGGGAACGGGCACGGGAGGCCATGCTGCACACGTCCGTGGACCTCTACAACCTCCTGCCTTGGGGCGAACTGATGATCACGGCTGCACGGCTGCGGGAGACCAGGCGCGTCTCGCATTACCTTGACGAGGCATGGACGCTGCTGCATGAACTTGGCGACCCTCCACTGTGGGCGGTGCCGTTGCACTGGGCGGGCGTCCAGGCCGCGCTGCTGAACGAAAGCCCGGCAGACCTCGCGCCGCACGCCACGGCACTGGCTCGGGCAGCAGACCACAGCCACCTCGCATGGGTGCTGGCTGCAGCCGGAAAGGCCTGGGTCTCGGTCTTGGCGGCAAATTTCCAAGCCGCCGATGTGGAAGCAGCGGCCCGCGGGCTGAACGCCGTCGGAATGCCCTGGGAGGGTGCGCGGCTTGCCGGGCACGCCGCTGCCCGGGCAGACGAGCGTAAGGACATGGTGCGGTTGTTGTCCTGCGCCCGGGACCTTCATCCGCAGGGCAGTTCAGCCGGCACGGGAGCCTCCGGACCGTCGGAGCCGCGGGGCACTGCCGCCCCCGAGAACAACAACAGCATGCCCCCTGACGGCGGCTCAGGACTGAGTGAGCGCGAGAAGGAAGTGGCACGGCTGGTCCTTGAAGGCAAGACCTACCGCGAGATCGGGGAGGCGATTTACATCTCCCCGAGGACCGCGGAGCACCACATAGCCCGGATGCGCCGCCGGCTCGGCGCCGAAAACCGCTCCGACCTGTTGGTTCGGCTGCGCCTTGCCCTGGGACCGGAAAACCCCCAGCGGGAATAGCCCCTAGTACCCCTAACGGGACTGCCGCCGATCCCCTAGCAGGGGGTACGGCGGTACGGGGAAGTGACCCGATGCCCGGTCTTTGGGTGGGACCGTACGTTTGATTCAAGCCCGGTATCGACGCCGAGCCAGCCACAACTCAGAGAAGATTTGAGGACCATCCAATGCCTACACTCGCAAACGAGCTCGTCCAATTCCTGATGAGCCTTTTTGGAAACCCGCAAGCAGCGCAGGAGTTCCTGGAGGATCCTGAGCGGGCCCTGGACGATGCCGGCCTGGGCCACGTCTGCTCTGCAGATGTTGATGCGGCCATGCCGGTTGTTTTGGACTACGCTCCCATCACCCTCAACCATTCCTCGTTCGACCGGGAGTACAACACCGGCGGCAACGGCGCGGCAACCGGCCATCACGGCGGTGGCGGTGGCGGCCACACTCCTCCGCCTCCCCACAGTGGCGGACACGGCGGTGGCGGACACCACGACCACGACGACCATGCACATGCTGTCCAGCAGCTGCATCATGTAGTCAACAACTACTCCTACACGTCGACTGTGGATGACCGCGACACCATTACCGACCAGTCCGTCAACCAGAACATCTGGGCTGACGGGGACGTCAAGCAGTGGTTCGACAACGACTCGGTTGTGGCTTCCGGCGACCGCGCTATTGCTGCCGGCGATGACGCCGACGTTGAGGACTCCAACAACATCGAGGACTCCTACAACACAGACAACTCCACGGATAACTCGACCGACAACTCCATCAAGGCTGGCGGCGACGTCAACATCGGCAACAAGGAGACGGACATCGAGGACTCCTTCAACACCGACCTGGACGTGGACGTCGAGGATTCCTTCAACGACAACTCGGACAACTCCATCAACGATTCGTACAACGACAACTCTGACAACTCGACAGAGACCGACGTTGAAATCGACGTTGAGGACTCCTTCAACGACAACTCGGATCACTCGACGGACAACTCGGTGGAGATCGAGGACTCCTTCCAGGACAACTCCACTGACGTTGACGTTGAGGTGGAGGATTCGTTCAACACCGACAACTCCGAAACCACTGAAGTCGAGATTGAGGATTCCTTCAACGAGACCGAAACGGATGTCGAGATTGACGACTCCTTCAACGAAACCTCCACCGAGGTGGAGGTCGAACTCGAGGATTCCTTCAACGACAACTCAGAGACCACCGTCGTCGAGGACAACATTGTTGTTGCCGACAACGAGCTTGAGTTCACGGAGGACAACTCGATCAACACCGAGGTGGAGGTCGACGCCGATATCAGCGCCGAGGACGATTCGACAGTCACCCTCTAACGGCTGGTCCCGGGGTACCGGGAGTGCCCGGCAGGCGGCCCAGAACGCCTGCCGGGCACTTCTCGCGGCAACCCCAACGTCCCTATTTTCGAGACTTGAAGCAAAGGACTGGCTGTGGTTGAAACGCAACGCCCCGGGGGTCTGGCAAAGTCGACAGGACCGGCAAGGCCCTCAACGCCCCTTACGGCGGCGCAACTGACAAAACTCGTGGAACAGGGAATCGAGCTCGTCAGTGCCGGAGACCGCGCCGACCTGCGGAAACGCCTGGAGCAGACGTTGCGCAGGCTGCAGGATCCGAATGTCCGCGTGATCGTGGTGGGTGAATTCAAGCAGGGGAAAAGCAAACTCATCAACGCCCTGGTCAACGCTCCGGTCTGCCCTGTCGATGACGACATCGCTACCTCCGTACCCACGGTGGTCCGGCACGGTGATCCGGCCTCAGCCTCCATCCTCCTGCCCCCTGCGGATGCGGAGCCCGGTGACGAAACTGCACTTGAACGGCAGCCCATAAACATCGCTGATCTCGCCACCTACGTTTCCGAGCGCGGAAACCCCGGCAACGCCAAGAAACTCGTGGCCGCCGAAGTGTTCCTGCCCCGCAAGGTGCTGGCTGGGGGCCTCACAGTTGTCGACTCCCCGGGCGTCGGCGGCCTGGGGTCCACGCACACACTGACCACGCTTACGGCGCTGCCCTCGGCAGAGGCCATGCTTCTGGTTTCGGACGCATCGCAAGAATACACAGAACCTGAGATCAGGTTCCTGAAGCAAGCCATGCGGATCACGCCAAGCGTTGTGGGCGTGCTGTCCAAGACTGACCTGTACCCGGAATGGCGGAAGGTTGCCGAGCTTGACCGCGGCCACCTTTCCCGGGTCTCTGTGGACATCCCGCTTTTCCCTATTTCCTCAGATCTCCGCCTGGAAGCCGCCCGGCTGCAGGACGCCGAACTGAACGCCGAATCGGGTTTTCCCGGCCTGATCGGCCACCTCCGGAACGAAATCGTGGGGAAGGCGGAACGGATCCAGCGCCGTGCCGTCAGCCAGGACTTGCTTTCCGTGACCGAAAATCTTCGCCTGTCGCTTCAGTCGGAACTGGCCGCGCTGCAGAACCCGGAAGGGACCCCGCAGATGATTGCGGGGCTTGAGGCCGCCAAACTCGAAGCCGACGAACTCCGAAAGCGTTCCGCCCGGTGGCAGATCACGCTCAACGACGGCATCGGCGACCTCATCGCAGACATGGAGTACGACCTCCGGGACCGGCTGCGGCGGATCCAGCGTGAGGCTGAGGCTGCCATTGACCTGGGCGATCCTGGTCCCACGTGGCCGCAGTTTTCGACGTGGCTGGAGGAATGCGCCGCGGCCGCGATCTCGGACACTTTTGTTTGGACCAGCGAACGCGCACAGTGGCTGGCTGCGCAGGTTGCTGAGCATTTCTCCGAGGACGAGGTTGCTCTTCCCGTCCTGCGCGTTTCCGATACGGGCGACGCCCTGGATCCCGTCGATGACATGCCCGGGCTGGACGATGGGAAGATCAATCCGATGCAGAAGGTGCTGATTGGGATGCGGGGATCGTACGGCGGCGTCCTGATGTTTGGTCTGCTCACCGGCTTGTTCGGGATGGCCCTGATTAATCCGCTCTCTGTCGGGGCCGGACTGCTGTTGGGGCGCAAGGCTTACCGGGAAGACAAGGAAGCAAGGCTCAAGAGGAGGCAGACGGAAGCCAAGGCCCTGGTTCGCCGGCAGTTGGACGACGTCGTGTTTCAGGTGGGCAAGCAGCTCAAGGACCGGCTCCGGCTGGTACAGCGCTCTACCCGCGACCACTTCACCGAAATCGCCGAGGAACATCACCGTTCGCTCTCCGACTCCGTGGCGGCGGCGCAGAAAGCCGCCACCACCTACAAGCTGGAAAAGGAGATGCGGATCCGGGACATCCAGGCAGAGCTTAAGCGCGTTGACGCCCTGCACCGTATCGCAGAATCGGTGGCGGCGGAGTTGTCAGGGGCCGAAGCTGTGGCGAAGGCAACCGCGAAGCCCATGAGAGGGCCGGCTGCCAATCCACAGCCCGTCGGCTCCGGGCCAAGGACCGATGACGCGGACGGAACCCACGACGGCCGTGACGCGGGCGGCCATCGCTTCGGGAGCGGGCAGAGCCCGCACGCGCTGGCGGCTGGCTGATGAGGGAGGCAACCAGCAGGGGAGTGTCAGAGCTGATCCAGGAGGCCCTCACGGTCTACCGGGATGACGCCACTGCGACGGCAGCTTTGGAAGGCTACTCCGCGAGGCTTGCCGAGCCTCTCCGGGTTGCCGTGGCAGGAATGGTGAAGGCCGGCAAGTCCACCCTGCTCAACGCCATCATTGGCGAAGAGATTGCGCCCACCGATACCGGTGAATGCACACGCATTGTGACGTGGTACCGGTACGGGCATACGCCCCGCATCACGCTCTACCCGATGGCGGGTGAGCCGCGCACGCTGGCACTCAAGCGCGTGGACGGGCGTCTGGTGTTCCTCGGCACGGAGCGCGCGGAAGACGTGGAGAAGCTGGTAGTGGAATGGCCCTCCGAGAGCCTCCGGAACGTGACGCTGATAGACACTCCGGGCATTGCTTCCTTGTCCACGGACGTTTCCGCCAGGTCCGCCAGCTTCCTCACCCCCGCGGAATCAGCCTCCCAAGCTGACGCCGTCATATACCTTATGCGGCATATGCATGCCTCCGACCTCCGGTTCCTGGAATCATTCCGCGATACCGAGGCCGGACGGTCCGGCACCGTCAACGCCGTGGCAGTCCTGTCCCGGGCGGACGAGATCGGGGCGGGAAGGATCGACTCACTGCTCTCTGCCGGGGATATCGCGGAGCGGTATCGCCGGGACCACAGCCTGCGGAAGCTGGCATTGGGGGTGGTCCCGGTGGCGGGGCTCCTGGCGCAGAGTGCCCGGAGCATGCGCCAGGCGGACTTTGAATCCCTGGCCCTGCTAGCAGGCCTGGACCGCGCGGCCCGGGAGAAACTGTTGCTCTCGGCTGACAGGTTCCTGCGGGCAGGGGTGCCTGAGGGCCTCACGGCTGATGCCAGGGCATCATTGCTGGCGAGGTTCGGACTTTTCGGGATCCGCCTGGGCGTGGTGCTGATCCGGGCCGGCTTCACCGACCCCACCCCCTTGGCCCACGAACTTGCCAGGCGCAGCGGGCTGGACCCGCTGCTGGCCATGCTGGCCTGCCAGTTCCACGCCCGGGCCGACGCCCTGAAGGCGCGGACAGCACTGGTGGGTGTGGAATCCCTGCTTCGTGCGTCGCCGCGTGAGGGCTCGGGACATTTGTTGGCAGTACTGGAACGGCTTCAGGCAAATGCCCATGAGTTCCGCGAGTTGCGGTTGCTCGCCGCCCTGCGGACCGCCGGATCTTCACTCGGCCCTGACTGGGCCATCGAAGCTGAGAGGCTGATCGGTGGCTCCGGCACGGCGGCAGCCCTGCGACTCGGCCTGGAACCGGATGCCACTCCTGAGGAGATCACCACTGAGGCCCGGGAGTGCCTCCGACGCTGGCGGGTGCTCTCGGAGAACCCTTTGACTGACCGTTCGGGGCAGGAAGTCTGCCGTGTGGTGATGCGCAGCTGCGAGGGTATCCTTGCCGAAAGCGCGGCCCTGCAGCTGAGCTAGGCCTGTTGGCAGGAACCTATTCCTGCTTCCGGGACCGGAGCCAGGCATTGCTGGCGGGCATAAAGAGCAGGATCAAGCCCACGAATGCCATCAGTAGCTGGGCTCCCCACAGCAGCCAGACGTAGCTGCCGCCATCGCCGTCGGGAACCAGGAACGCCGCCGCCACCAGCGCTGCGCCCACATGGACCAGCAGCAGCGGGATCATCAGCCAACGGCCCCAGCCCTGCCGGCCATTGACGATCGCGAGCCCGGCCGCTTCGAGGAGGATTATCAGCAACATGGCGCCCATGCTGCCCCAGAAGACAATGGCCGAAGCAGCACTGAGGGCGTCCGCGTCGCCGCCGGGTGACATCCCGTCCACTACCGCCCGCAGCCGTTCCAGGTGTGAATCTCGCGTCAGGAATGAACCGACGAGGACGGCGAAGCCGGCAACGAAGCTAAACAGCCAGAGCGTCCGGGCCGCACGGACGGAGCGGGGTGTCGGTGGCGCCACCACTATGGGCGCAGGCGATGCGTAGGACAAGCCTGGCCGTGGCGGCGGCGCCGGAGGGCCGGAAGGCCGGGAAGAGGCACGGCTAGCCTCAGGCTGGGCAGGGGCAGGGGCAGGGGCAGGCCAGGAAGGAAGGGGGGAAGCAGGTGGCTCACCTGACGGGGGTGCGGGCCTGGTGGCCCGCAGTTGATGTTCTCCGTCGGGGTCATGAGCCATCGGGATTACTTCCGGTCGTCGGTATCGTGCGTGTCCGCATCCCCGCTGCTGGCATCGCCGGCCCCGCCGTTCACGGTTCCCGTGCCAGTGGGCCCGTGGCCGCCGGTGTCCGGACCGGCGCCGGAGGCCCCGCCGTCGGCCTGCCCCTTCGCTTCCAGGTCATCCTTGAGCTTTTTCAGGCGCGCAGCCTCCGCCTGGTTGCGGCGGCGGACTTCGAGGTTGCGGAGGAAGTCGGGGTCGTCGTCGGGAGCGGTGGGGTGACTGTAGCTCTGCCGGACCGGGGGATTGCCGCGGGGACGGCCAATCAGGAGCCACAAAATGGCCCCCAGTACTGGCAGGACAATCATCACGACGATCCAGGCGGGTTTGGAGATGCCCCGGGTGAGGCGTCCGTCAGTGCGGATCACGTCCACCAGGCCATAAACAAAGATGGCAAGTACTGCGACGGCGAGAACCACACGGAAGAGCATGGCATTAAGTCTATCGTCCGGACGGGGCGGGCGTTCAGGGAGGGCGGCTAAACTTGGAAGGTGGCTTTCCTGAAATATTCCCTGATCCGGCTGGCGCTCTTCGCGCCGCTCTTTGTGCTGTTCCTTTTCCTGGGCCTCGGCGCGGTGATGTCCGTCATCTGCGCTGCAGGCATTGCCTTCGCGGTCAGCTACCTGTTCTTCCAGGACCAGCGCGACCAAGCAACTGAAGCGATGCGCCGCAGGTTCTCGGGCAAGGCCAAGCCGCTGCGCACCGCCGGCGAGGTTGACGACGCCCAGGCAGAGGACACCCTGGTGGACGCCAATCCGGACCTCACCATTCGCACCGACGCCAAGCCGTCCGCCGGCACAGCAGCAGAATCCAGGCCCTCAGAAATCAAGGGCCAGAACAGCTAGAACCCGTGGCTGAGCACCAGTCCCAGTGAGAACAGCAGGCTGTAGCCGAGGTTGATCAGGCCGGTCTGCTTCAGCACCGGGATGAGGCTCTTGCGCTTGCGCCCGTTGATCATCAGCCAGGCCGGCATCAGGCAGGCGGGGATGAGCAGCAGGACGATCAGCATCCACGGGCGGCCCGGGGCCAGGATGATCACCAGCAGGATGGCGACGGCGAGCATCAGGACATAGCTTTCGCGGGCATGCTTGTCACCCAGGCGGACCGCCAGCGTCTTTTTCCCGGCCTGGATGTCGGTGGGGATGTCCCGGACGTTGTTGGCCATCAGCAGGGCACAGGCGATGAGCCCGGTGCCGATGGCGCCGATGATGGACGCGAGGTTGATTTGTCCGGCCTGCGTGTACGTGGTGCCCAGTGTGGCCACCAGGCCAAAGAAAACGAACACAAAGACATCGCCCAGGCCCATGTAACCGTAAGGGTTCTTGCCGCCCGTGTAGCCCCAGGCGGCCATCACGCAGCCCAGCCCCACCAGGATCAGCCACCAGCTCTGGGTGATCACCACCAGCACCAGGCCAACCACCATGGCGGCTGCGAAGGCGCCGAAGGCCGCGTACTTGACGTGTTCGGGGCGTGCAGCACCCGACCCCACCAGGCGCAGCGGGCCCACACGGTCCTCATCCGTGCCACGGATGCCGTCCGAGTAGTCGTTGGCGTAGTTGACGCCGATCTGCAGGAGTAACGCCACCAGCGCGGCAAGGATCGCGTTGAAGATGAGGAACGAATCCATTTCAAAGGCTGCGGCTGTACCGATCAGCACTGGCGCGATGGCCGCCGGCAGGGTGCGGAGTCGAGCGCCTTGGATCCATTGTGCGGCTGTGGCCACGGTAAGTACCTCGTGTTGGGTCGGGGTTTGGCGAAACGGTGACGCACCTGCCGCAAAGCTCCGGCCGGTGCAGGTCTACTTTACTTTCCCTGGTGCAGGGAGTTGAGCCGGCCGGTCATGGCCAGGCGGTCCGGTTTGCCGTTGGGCAGCATCAGCAGCTCTGGCGCAGTGAACACGGTTTTCGGGGCGAGGAGTCCCAGCGTCCGGTGCCATTCCTGTTCAAGCACGACGGCGGGATCCCCGCCGGGCGCAGCATCGCCACCCGCTGCGGCCGGGGTGCCAGCCGCAAATCCCGGCGAGACGGCCACGTAGGCGGCCACGGCCTGGCCCCACTCCGCGGACGGTACGCCGGCCACAAAAGCCGCCGTGACGCCGTCGGACTTTTCCAGTTCTTCCTGCACATGCGCGGCGGAGACCTTGACGCCACCGGTGATGATCACGTCATCGGCACGGCCCAGGATGGTGAGCCGGCCGTCGGCATCGAGGCTTCCGAGGTCGCTGGTGCGGTACCAGCGGACGCCGTCCTCCTCGAAGAAAACATCCGAGGTTTGTTCGGGGGCATCCAGGTATCCGGCCGCAATGGTGTCACCGCCCAGCAGGATGTGGCCGTCCTCGGCGATCCGGACCGCAGAACCTTCCAGTGGATAGCCGTCGTAGATGCAGCCTCCGGAGGTTTCCGCGGAGCCGTAAGTGGTGAACACCCGGACGCCGGCCTCGCGTGCCGCGTCCAGAAGCTTGGCCGACGCCGGCGCGCCGCCGAGCAGGATGCCGTTGAAGCGCCGCAGCGCCGCCAAGGTTTCCGGCGAAGGGTCCTCCAGGAGCCGCTGGAGCTGGGTGGGCACCAGGGAGGTGTACCGGAGTTTGTCGGTCAGCTCCAGGGCTGCCGCGGTGAAGGCCTCCGGGGTGAATCCATGCGACATGTCCATGACCCAGGGGCGGGTGCCGGCGAACAGCGAACGAACCAGCACCTGCACGCCGGCCACGTACTGCACGGGCAGGGCGAGGAGCCACTGGCCCTCGCCCTTGAGCGCGAAGGCGGTGGCCATGGAGGAAGCAGCCAGGGCCTCCACCGTGAGGATCGTGGCTTTGGGGGTCCCGGTGGAGCCGGAGGTGCGGACCACTACCACGGCGTCGTCGCAGCCAGGGGTCTCCACATGGCCCACCACCAGGCCGCCGTCGTCGCTCACCGAAAGCTCGACGGCGGGGCCCTCGCCGTGGAGGGCTGCGGCCAGCGCCTTGAGGGCTGGGTCGATGTCTATGGGGCCGATATTCATGGGTCCGATGTTCATGGATGACCTGCCTTAGAAGTAGTGCGGGAAACGGGACCAGTCGGGGTCGCGTTTTTCCAGGAACGCCTCTTTGCCCTCCACAGCTTCGTCCGTCATGTACGCCAGGCGCGTGGCTTCCCCCGCGAAGACCTGCTGGCCGGCCAGTCCGTCATCAGCAAGGTTGAACGCGAACTTGAGCATGCGGATGGCCTGCGGGGACTGCCGGGCGATATCCGCGGCGTACTCCAAGGCCACTTCCTCGAGCCGTTCGTGGTCCACGGCTTCATTGACCGCGCCCATCCGGACCATGTCGTCGGCGGTATATTCGCGGGCCAGGAAGAAGATTTCGCGGGCGGTTTTCTGGCCGATCTGGCGGGCCAGCAGCGCCGAGCCGTAGCCGGCGTCGAAACTGCCCACAGTGGCATCGGTCTGCTTGAACTTGCCGTGCTGGCGGGAGGCGATGGTGAGGTCGGAGACGACGTGGAGGGAGTGGCCGCCGCCTGCCGCCCAGCCGTTGACCACCGCGATGACCACTTTGGGCATGGTGCGCATCAGGCGCTGGACTTCCAGGATATGGAGGCGTCCGGCGCGGGCGGGATCGATGGTTTCCTGCGTCTCGCCGTCGGCATAGCGGTACCCGTCCCGGCCCCTGATCCGTTGGTCCCCGCCGGAACAGAACGAGTGCCCGCCGTCCTTGGGGGACGGGCCGTTGCCGGTGAGCAGGACTGTGGCCACGTCCGGGGTCATCCGGGCGTGGTCCATCGCGCGGTAGAGCTCGTCCACGGTGCCGGGGCGGAAGGCGTTGCGGACTTCCGGCCTGTTGAAGGCGATCCGGACGGTGGGCAAGTCCCTGGTGACGGAGCCGTCTGCAGCCCGCTCCACCTGGCGGTGGTACGTCATGTCCTGGAAGTCGTCAAAGCCGGACACGGTGCGCCAGCGGGAAGGATCGAAAACGTCGGACACCTTGGCGGGGAATTGGTTGCTCACCGAACAAGTCTAGTAATCGGCTCAGCTGATGCAGAACTCGTTCCCTTCCGGGTCCGCCATGGTGTGCCAGGAGTGGGGACCCTGGCTGGCGCTCCAGAGGAACGTGGCTCCCCGGGCCTCGAGTGCCTTCCGGGCCTCGTCCTTATCCCGGCCGTCCAGGTCCACGTCCCAGTGCACCCGGTTCTTGACTGTTTTTTCCTCCGGTGCCGTCTGGAACAGGAGGCGCCGTTCCGGTTTGGATGCGTCGAGTTCCTCGGGCGGGCGGATGGCGCAGCCGTCCCGCCAGACGAGTTTGCCTTTGTGGATCAGGGTCTGGTCCTCGGTGGCGAATCCCTGGTCAATCATGGAGCGGATGAAGCCTTCGTCCTGCGGCTCCACTGCCCAGTCAAGGGTCTCGGCCCACCAGTCCGCAAGGGCGTGAGGGTTCTTGCAATCCGTGACAATCTGAATGTTCAGTCCCATGCCTCCAACCTACGACGGCGGCAGGCGGGCTGGTAGGGGGAGGCACACCCTCTGCATCGCTTCTGCATCGTTGGAAAATGTGCGCACGTTATCTTGACAGATTGTCATGACATGGATCACAGTTGGGTTAGGAAAGGCTTTTCCGAAACGTCGGCAAGGCGGCCATCGAGTCCGCAGCCACACCTTCCAGCCATGCCCCGCAGGCACGGAACGCATCGTCAGAGACAGGACAGAGCATTGTCAGAGCAGACAAGAATCTCCAGCATCAGCCGCAGGCAGTTCGGATTGACGGCCTTCGGCCTCTCAGCCCTCGCCGTCGGCCTTTCCGCTTGTGGGGGCGGCGGCGGTTCAACTGAAGGCGGAGCCAAAACCCTTCAGCTGGTCCTTTCCGGTGACACCAACCAAGGCGGGGCGTTTGCCGCCGCCGCCGCCAAGTACAAGGAAGCCACCGGCATCACCATCGAGGTGGTGGACGTTCCCACAGCGGACATCACCACCAAGCTCAAGAACGCCGCCACCGCGAACGACCTGCCGGCCCTGGCGCGCGTCACAGGCCTCGATCCGTTGTGGGTCAACCAGCTCCAGGACCTCGCGGACATCGCGAAGTCGCGGAACATCGACGAAAAGTTCCTGCAAGAAGCCCCGGACGGCACCATCCCGGCCATCCCGTCCGACCTCACGGCCGTGGGTCTGTTCGTGAACAAGAGCCTCTTCGAAAAGGCCGGCGTGGCGTTCCCCACTGCCATCGAGGAAGCCTGGACCTGGGACGAGTTCGTTGCAGCCGTCAACGAGGTCCGCGAGAAGGCCGGCGCCAAGTACGGCGTGGTCATGGACCGCTCCGGCCACCGCCTGCGCGCCATGATGTACGAGTTCGGCAGCACTGCCTTCGCCAAGGAAGGCGACAAGTACGCCTGGGACGACGAAGCCGTGGAGACACTCGAGTATTTCCAGAAGATCAACGACGACAAGACCATGCCCAAGTCCGTGTGGCTCAGCGGCGAAGACGGCAACGCCATGTTCAAGAGCGGCCAGGTTGCTGCGTATTACTCCGGCAGCTGGCAGGTTGCCGACTTCAACAAGAACATCAAGGACTTCGAGTGGATGTCCGTGCCCCTGCCCAAGAAGGAAGCCAACGCCACCAACCTCGGCGGCGGCTTCATGATCGCGTTCAAGGACACCGGCGCGGACGAGGAAGCCAAGAAGTTCATCGAGTGGTTCTATGACGACGCCAACTACACCGAGTTCGCCAAGCTCGGCGGTTACCTGCCCGTCAAGTCGGACCTCAAGGTCGAGTACCCGTTCCAGCAGGCCTCGTTCGAGCTGTACCAGAAGCAGATCGCCGGCAACGAGGCCAAGGGCGACAACGCCATCAAACGCGTCGTGGCCGAGGCCTATGCCGAGACCCCGTTCTCAGGCGATCCGCTGCGTGAGGAAACCGTCAAGATGCTCGGCGGCAGCCAGGACGCCAAGACCACGGTGGAGAACATCGTGAAGCTCTACAACGGTGCCTGATCGGTGGCTAATCCAACATTGAGCTCCACGGTGACGCCGGGGACGCCCGGCACGGGCGCCGTGCGGAGCAAGTCCCAGCTGAGGCGCCACAACCGCTATGTCATCGCACCCCTGGTGCTGATCGGCGTCAACGTGGTGCTGTTCCTGGTGTTCTTCGTCTGGCCCGGTGCCCTCGGGCTGATCTACTCCTTCACGGATTACCGCGGCGTGGGCAGGCTGAACTTCATCGGCCTGGCCAACTTCCAGAAGCTCTTTGCGGACAGCACGTTCTATGCCGCCCTGAGCCGTACCTTCCTGTACACACTGTTTTCGGTGCCGCTGGTCTACGTATCATCGCTGGGCATTGCGGCGCTGCTGGTCAGTAAGGCAACCAGGGGACGGACTGCCGCGAAGGTGATCATCTTCCTTCCCTGGTTGATCTCCCCGATCGTGGTGGGTGTCATCTGGAAGTGGATGTTCGGCCAGGACTTCGGCTTCGTAAACTTTGTGATCTCGACGCTGGGCGGAGCCCCGGTGCAGTGGTCCAGTAACGGCAACCTGGCCCTGACGGTGGTGATCTTCGCTTCCGCCTGGGGCGGCACAGCCTTCAACATGCTGTTGTTCATCGCGGCGCTGAAGAATATTCCAGAAGCGCTGCTGGAGGCAGCCGAACTGGACGGGGCCAATGCATGGCAAAGGTTCCGGCATGTCACGCTGCCAGGCATCGCGCCGACGTCGTTCATGGTCATCCTGTTGTCCACCATCCATGCCATGAAGGAATTCGCAATGATCCAGGCGCTGACCAACGGCGGGCCGGGCACGGAGAACACCCTGATCGTCCAGTACATCTACAAGACCGGCTTTGAGCAGTCCAAGGTGGGCTACGCCAGTGCCGCGTCCATGGTGCTGATGGTGGTCCTGCTGGCCATTGCGCTCATCCAGTTGCGCTTCAACAAGAAGAAGGGCTGACCCATGGCAACCGCTGCCAACCTGCCCCCCGCCGTGGCGGAAGAATCCGCCCTCGGTGCCGAGAAGGCAGCCGCAGGCGCCATCAAACGGAACGGCCGCGAAGGCCGGACCAAGCTGTCCGCGCCCCTGACCGGGGTGCTATGGCTGATTGTGGCCATCTATGCGCTGCCGCTGCTGTGGTTCATCCTCAGCTCGTTCAAACCGGGCAGTGAACTGTTCAGCTACCCGTTGTCCATGATTCCCCGGGAATGGACGTTCCAGGGTTTCGTCGACGCGTGGGAGCGGGTGGACTTTGCCCGGTACTTCCTGAATACCGCCACCGTGGCGCTGGTGACCACGGTGCTCACCGTGTTCTTCAGTGCGTGCACTGGCTACGCGCTGGCCAAGTACAACAACAAGGGCACCCGGCTCTTCTTCGTCTGCATCCTGGCCACCACAATGCTGCCCACCGAAGTGATCCTGAACCCGACCTTCTCGGTGATCCGTGACCTGGGCCTGTACAACTCGCTCGCCGGAATCATCGTGCCGTCCGTGCTGACGGCAACGGGTGTGTTTATGTTCCGTCAGTTCTTCCTGACCGTTCCGGATGACCTGCTGCATTCGGCCCGAATCGACGGCGCCAGCGAGTTGGCCATCTTCTTCCGCATCATGCTGCCGCTGTCCAGGCCCATCCTGTTCACGCTCGCCATCTTCTCCTTCCAGTGGCGCTGGAACGACTACATCTGGCCGCTGATCGTGCTCAACGATCCCAAGTGGTACACCCTCCAGGTGGCGCTGCGGAGCATCGTTGGCGCCGAAAACATCGACTGGCCGGTCCTGCTGGGCGCGTCGGTGATCTCCATCCTGCCGCTGGTCCTCGTGTTTGCCGTGTTCCAGAAGTACGTACTCAACGCCGACGTCTCGGCCGGGCTGAAGGACTAGATGGAGGCCTTTGTGAGGGATGGGATTGAGAGCCAGCCGCCTGCAGCTTCCACAGATGCCGTGTTCCTTGACGGCCTGGTGCAGGCTGCGGACACGTACGTTGGCACGCTGCTGAAGGCGACCGACGGCGACGTGGCGGCTCTTCCGCACCGCGCCGCCATGAGCCGGCTGCTGGCGTTGGCAACGGTGTACGCGGAGCCGGGCTCCGCCCACCGCGGTTCACCGGCGTTTCCGGACGCCATGGAAGCCTGCGTTGCGCGGCTGGAGCACCTGCAGGGCCCTACCGGCCTGTTCGACGGCACCAACCTCAGCTCACCGCCGGACTCAGCGTTCACCATCAACGACGCCTGCATGGCGCTGGAGATCATTGGCGCCGGCCACGCCGCACTGGCGGGCGTCCGGCGGCGGCTGCGCGCCGTCGTCGGACGCATTACCGATGCGCTGGTTACCGGGGGAGTGCACACCCCCAACCACCGGTGGGAGCTGTGCGCAGCGCTGGCACGGATCCACGCCCTGCACGAACGCGAGGGCAGCGCCCGGCCGGACATTGTGGCGCGCATCGGGGAATGGCTGGCTGAGGGCATTGACCAACTGCCGGACGGCATGTACTCCGAGCGGAGCCCGCTGTACGCCACGGCTGTCACCAACCCGTCGCTGCTGGCCATCGCCGACTACGCGGGGCGGCCCGGACTGCTGGAGCACGTCAGGGGCAACCTGGCGGCGTTCCTGCCCTGGTTCAATGCTGACGGCAGCATCGAGTCGCTGTTTTCGCGGCGCCAGGACCAGTGGAAGACGTTCGACGCAGAGGCATTCCAGTTGCTGTACCGCCGGCTGGCCAACCAGGACGGCCGGTCCGATTTCGCCTCCGCGGCGGCCTGGTTGCAGCAGTTCCCGCTGTTGGAACCGGCCAAGGCGCTCGCCCGGACACGGCTTGACCCGTGGCTGGGGCTGGAGCTTCCTGCTGCCTCCGTCATTGACCTGTCCGGGGATTCGGCTTCCACCGTGTTCGACGGCGGCCTCCCGCCGGTGATGGCGCCGGGCCACGCCGCGCTGGGCAGCTGCGGGATCCACCGGTTCCGCCGAGCCGGAAACGTGGTGACCGTCTTCGGCGGCTGCGACCCCTTGGAGCCCGGCGTGGTGTCCGGGCTCGCCACCAACCCCACATTCCTGCGCCTCGCCCACGGTGACGCGGTACTCACTGACATGAGGCTCTCACGCAGCTTCTTTGACCTTGGGCCGTTCCGTAGCCAGTCGGTCAGCACTGATGCCGGAGCGGTCCGCCTCGCTGAGGAACTGAGGGCGAATTTCTACCTCCCGCTGCCTCCCGAAAGGCACCGCAAGGACGGCATCTACGCCCTGGTCCATGAGGGCCGGTTCAGCGCCAGCATGGACTTCGGAAGCCGCCCCACGGTGGAGCATCGGCTGGCGACGGCCCTCACCATTCGTCCCGGCGCTGGCGCCGAGGGCGATGCCGCGGAGCTGGAATTGGAGTTCGACGGCGCGGACACATCGTTCGCGCTGGAGCTGACTTTCCGCCCTGGCGGCGAGCTGGCCGGAGTGGAGCCCCTGGCCAGCCAGCTCCCTGGCTCAAACACGGGCCAGGGGGCGTTCCAGTTGACCTCGGGCACGGGAACCTACCGGGTGGGGAACGATGTGATCGAGTTCGGTCCGGGCCTTGCTGCGGACCCCGATAACCCGCCGGTGTACAACCCGGGCGAGGCCTACCGCTACCTTGCCGGGACCAATGCCGCGGACGGCGTCAAGGTCTACATCACGGGCCGGACCCAAGGCACCCATCGCTTCACGCTGCGGGGCCGGAGCGTGGTTTAGGGCTGGACCTGCTGGAGCTGCTCGAACAGCTCAGGCGGGATGGCGTAGATGAAAACGGCAGCCAACAGGTTCTTGGTGGCGTGCACAAAGTAGGAGAACATCAGGTTCTTCCCGGTCCACACGTAGACGAACACCAGCGTGGCGCCCATGGCCAGGTAGGGAAGCAGGGCGGTGAGCGTGATCGCTTCCTGGCCTGCGATGTGGATGGCGGCGAACAGGAGCACGGAGAGCGCGCAGCACAGCCAGATGTTGAGGCGGCGGCTGAGCTTGCCGATCAGCAGGTGCCGGAAGATGTACTCCTCCACAAAGGGGCCGATCACCACCAGGACCGGAATCATCAGCCAGGCGGGAACCTGTTGCATGAGGGCCTGCAGCCCAGCCTGGTTCGCGGACGTTTGGACCGTCCCGCTGGCCGCTACTACCAGGGCAGTCAGGATCATCATGGCCACCACCGCGGCCGGTACCATCATCAGCGTGAACCACGGACGGGTGGCAAGGACGCGGAGATCGCGGGCCACCACCCGGCGCGCGGCGAACAGCGCCAGTACGCCGATGCTGCCGTAGTAGATGAGGTTGACGCCGTAAGATGCCGCTGCAGGGCTGGGGGCCAGCTGCCGCAGGAATGGCAGGAGCAGGTCTCCAGCCAGGGCGAAGAAAGCCGCCACCGCCACATAAAGGCCCACGGTGCCGAAATCGAGGCCGGTGAACCGGTACAGCTCGGGCTGCGGAGCAGGTGGTCGCCGGTGCGTTGTGGTCATACGTTCAGCCTAACTCCACCCAACTAGGTAGCAGCAGATGTCGTTTTGGCGCCTCAAAACGACATCTGCTGCTACCTAGTTGGGTGGGACGGGGATAGTGGGGCGGGCGTCACATTGCGGGCCCGGCGCGCGGTCCCGTAGAATGTTCGGCATGCCTAACTTTCTGTTTCGGCGCGCCAAAGTAGCCGCCCGAACTTTCGCCCGGAGATCGGCGGCGTTTCGAGCTGCCGGCGCCTCCGCCGTCGTCCTTTTGTCCCTTTCCCTCGCTGCCTGTGGCGGTGATGCCGGCGGTGGTGCCGCCGGAAACAGCGACGGCGACAAGCCGGTGGTCCTGACTACCTTCACCGTGCTGGCCGACATCGCCCGGAACGTGGCGGGGGACAAGCTCACCGTGGAGTCCATTACCAAAGCGGGCGCTGAGATCCACGGCTACGAACCCACCCCCGGCGATATCCGCAAGGCAGCCAAGGCGGACCTCATTCTCGACAACGGGCTGAATCTCGAGGCCTGGTTCGCCCAGTTCGTGGAGGGCCTGGACGTGCCCCACGCAGTGGTGAGCGAGGGTGTGGAGGTCATGTCCATCAGCGAGGACTCGTACCAGGGCAAGCCAAACCCGCATGCCTGGATGTCGCCGGTGAACGTGCAGATCTATGTCGATAACATGGTGAAGGCCTTCAGCGAGCTGGACCCGGACAACGCCGAAGCCTTCAAAGCAAACGGTGACGCCTACAAGACCGAACTGCAGGCTGTGCAGGACGAGATGAAAACCAGCCTCTCCGGCCTCCCGGAAAACCAGCGCGCACTGGTGACCTGCGAAGGCGCCTTCTCCTACCTTGCCCGCGACGCCGGACTCAAAGAGGTCTACATCTGGGCCGTCAATGCCGAGCAGCAGGCCACACCGCAGCAGATCACCCGGGCCATCGAGTACGTCAAGGCCAACCAGGTTCCCGCTGTCTTCTGTGAATCCACGGTCTCCGACGCCCCCATGCAGCAGGTCGTGGGCGCCACCGGATCCAAGTTCGGCGGCATCCTGTACGTGGACTCGTTGTCTGAGGCCGATGGACCGGTGCCCACGTACCTGGACCTGATCAGGCACGACGCCGACGTCATCACCAAAGCGCTGGCCGGCGCCTCAGCTGGAGCTTCTGCAGGGTCAAAGCCGTGAGTACTCCAGCCATCCTGGTTGACAACGTCACCGTCCACTACGGCGAGGTCCTGGCGCTCGATTCTGCCTCGCTCAGCCTGGATGCCGCCAGGATCTGCGGCCTGATCGGCATGAACGGTTCAGGGAAATCCACGCTGTTCAAAGTGATCATGGGAATGGTGAAGCCCGACGCCGGCAGCGTACTGATCGGCGGACAGTCACCGTCCAAGGCGCGCAAGGAAGGCGGGATCGGGTACGTGCCGCAGAGCGAGGATGTTGACTGGCAGTTCCCGCTGTCCGTCCGCGACGTGGTGATGATGGGGCGCTATGGGCACCAGGGATTCACCCGGCGCCCATCCAAGGCGGACCGCGCCGCCGTCGACGAAGCCCTGGACCGGGTGGAACTGGGCGAGTACGCCGGCCGCCAGATCGGCCAGCTGTCCGGCGGGCAGAAGAAGCGGGCCTTCGTGGCCCGCGGCATCGCCCAGGGCGCCACGATGATGCTCCTGGATGAACCCTTCGCCGGGGTGGACAAGCGGTCCGAAGCCACCATCAGCCGCCTCCTGCGCGAACTTGCCTCGGACGGCTGCACCATCCTGATCTCCACCCACGACCTCCACGCCATGCCGGCCCTCTGCGACGAAGCCGTACTCCTCATGCGCAGGGTCCTGATGCACGGCGCCCCCGAGTTGGTGCTGCAGCCCGAAAACCTGGCCATGGCCTTCGGACTGGACGTGCTGAACCGTGACCTCCCGGCCGCCGATCCCGCCAGTGCAGATGCCGACGCCGCCGATGCCGACCCCGCCGATGCCGCTCGCGCCGAGAACAGGGGCTGACCCATGGACCTTCTGGAACTCCTGCTCGAACCGCTCAGCTACGACTTCATGGTCCGCGCCATCGTCACCACCGCGCTTGCCGCCGTCGTCTGTGCCGTGCTCAGCTGCTGGCTGGTGCTGATCGGCTGGTCCCTCATGGGCGACGCAGTCTCCCACGCGGTGCTGCCCGGCGTCGTACTGGCCTACATCGTAGGGGCACCATTTGCCCTCGGCGCCCTCGTCTTCGCCCTGATCGCGGTCACCCTGATCGGCGTGGTCCGCAGCACCAGCCGGGTGAAGGAGGACGCCGCCATCGGTATCGTGTTCACCTCTTTGTTCGCCCTGGGCCTGGTGCTCATCTCCGTCACACCCAGCCAGACGGACCTGAACCACATCATCTTCGGCAACCTCCTGGGCGTCAGCGTCCCGGACCTCATCCAGGTGCTGGTGCTGGGCGTGGTGGCGTTCGCCATCCTGATCCTGAAGCGCCGCGACCTGACCCTTTACGCCTTTGACCCCACCCATGCCCATGCCATCGGGCTGTCCCCGAAGCGGCTTGGCGCGCTGCTCCTGGGGCTGCTGGCACTCACCTCCGTGGTGGCGCTGCAGACCGTGGGCGTCGTGCTGGTCGTGGCCATGCTCATCATTCCCGGAGCCACCGCCTACCTCCTGACAGACCGGTTCAACCGCATGCTCGTCATCGCGCCAGTGGTCTCGGCCGTGTGCTCCATCGCCGGAATCTACTTGAGCTACTACCTGGACACGGCCTCGGGCGCCATGGTGGTGCTGACCCAGGGCGTGGTGTTCGCCGCCGTCTACCTCTTCAGCCCCCGCCAAGGACTGATTGGCACCCGGCTGGCGAAGGCGAGGCGCAGGAAGGCCGTGGCCCTCGCGGTGTAGCTGTCCCCTTTTTGTAATGCCCGACGGCGGCACTCGGCCTGGGTGCCGCCGTCGGGCGCTGTTGTCCTTGTCCGCCATGGAGGGCCTGCTTGACGCCGCGGCGTCGGCCGGGGCAGGCTGGAGCGATGAAGTCCTAACCAACAGCCCGGCCGCGCCCGGGCTGTTCCCCGAAAACCACGGCCGCCGTCGAGCGCTGGATGAACCGAGCTGCCTGAATCGGCCGGTTCAGCCCCGGCGGCCACACTGCGGAACTTTGCGAGGACTTCTCTTGACTGAACACCTGAACCTTTCGGGCGTCTCCCATGGCTATGGCGACCGACAACTCCTGGACAACATCAGCCTGGTCATCAACGCCGGTGAGCACGTCGCGATCGTTGGCGAAAACGGCGCCGGCAAATCCACGCTGCTCCGGATCCTCGCCGGCCTCGAAGCTCCCGATGAGGGTGCAACGGTGATCCAGGGCCGGGTGGGCTACCTAGCCCAGACCCACGGCCTGCCTGAAGATTTCACCGTAGGGGCCGCCATTGACGCCTCGCTGGCATCGCTGCGCGCCCTCGAAGCGGAACTCGACCGGCTGGAAGCGGGCCTGGCCGACGCCGGCGACGACGAACTGGAAACCTATGGCAGGCTGCAGACCGAATACCAGCTGCGCGAAGGCTACGCCGCCGAATCCCGGGTTGAGGCCGCTCTGGACCGGCTGGGGCTGGGCGGGCTCGATAGGAGCCGGGTGCTGGGGTCGCTGTCCGGCGGGGAGCAGGAACGCGTGGCGCTGGCATGCGTCCTGGCCGACCCGGCGGACATCCTGCTCCTGGACGAACCCACCAACCACCTCGACGCGCGCGGAACGGCCTGGCTGGAGGATCGGCTGGCGGCCCACCGCGGCACCGTAGTGGTGGTGTCCCACGACCGCGTCCTGCTCCGCAAGGTAGCCGCCACCATCATCGAAGTGGATGCCGAGCGCCAGGCCGTGACCCGCTACGGAAACGGCTACGACGGCTACCTCCGCGAGAAGGCAGCCGAGCGCCAGCGCTGGGTCCAGCAGTACCACTCCTGGATCGATGCCATGGAGTCCGAAAAGCGTCAGGCCGAGACGGTGGCGGGGACCATGGGGTACGGCCGCAAGCGCGACGGCGACAAGATGGGCTTCGACTTCAAGGCCGGCACCTGGCAGAAAGCAGCCAGCAGCCAGGTACGGAACGCCCAGGAACGGCTTCGCCGGCTCGAAGCCAGCCCAGTGGACCGTCCGCCCGTGCCGCTGCGGCTCAACGCCGAGCTGGCTGTCGACTCCGCTGTCCCGTCCGGGGCTTCCGAGGACGGCGAACCAGTGCTCGCGGCCCGTGGCGTGAGCGTGCCCGGCCGGCTGGGAACCACTGACTTCCGCGCTGCCGCCGGCGAGAAGATCCTCATCACCGGACCGAACGGCGCCGGCAAGTCCACCCTGCTCTCCGTACTGGCAGGAACCCTGGAACCCGCCGCAGGCACTGTCAGGCGGCCCGAACGCATCGGCTACCTGCAACAGGAGCTGGAACTGCCACAGCGGCCCACCCTCCGGCTGTTGCCGGCCTTCGCTGTCGGCCTGGGCGGCAACATCGACGAGCATGCCGAGGCCCTCCTTCGCCTGGGCCTGTTCCGCACCAGCGAGTTCCACGTGCCAGTGGGCAGCCTTTCCGCGGGCCAGCAGCGCAGGCTCGCCCTGGCACGGCTGCTGCTGGGCGGCTACGGCACCCTGATCGTGGACGAACCGACCAACCACCTGGCGCCTGTGCCGGTGGAACAGCTTGAGGCGGCGCTCGCGGACTTCGCCGGGACCCTGGTGATGGTCAGCCACGACCGCGCGCTCCGGGAATGGTTTGCCGGGTGCGCGCGGAAGAGCGAAAAGTCGCGGACGGACGAATCTGGCCGCTGGATCAGGTATTCGATGGACAAGGGCGTGCTTGCCCCGGCCTGAGGGGCGGACTTCCTGACCAAAATGCGTAACTTTCAGCCGGGCCGCGAAGGAAGTTTCCTGGATTTCCGGGCTACTCCACTGTCGGAGCCGGCATAAGTCACGCATTTTGGCTGGCCTAAGGCACGGGAAACGGTGAGGTTTGCGTTAAAGGAAAGTTACGCAGGGACCGGCAGGCGGAAACATCGGCGGCGGAAGATAGGCCCATGCCAGTCTTCCCGCCGGTCGAAAGGATCTGTCCGTGATCACCAAG
The DNA here is from genome assembly GCF_042270935.1 of Pseudarthrobacter sp. NPDC055928. NCBI lineage: Bacteria > Bacillati > Actinomycetota > Actinomycetes > Micrococcales > Micrococcaceae > Pseudarthrobacter > Pseudarthrobacter sp. NPDC055928. The sequence goes on along the minus strand of NZ_JBHJZH010000001.1, from coordinate 480,311 downwards.
AACCTTTTCCTGCAGGGCATCTTCCCGTTTGAGGGCACGGGGCTGGAAAAACCTGTCCCGATCCACAGCGAACTCTCCCATTACGTTCCCGACGGCGTCATCAACCAGACGCTCTACTTCAGGGGCGGCAATTCCAGCAGTGAACTGATCACCGTGGTCCTGATGCGGAACGGCGTGCCCATGCGCTATTTCCCCATTGGCGCCAAGAGCGATGTCCATGTGCCCCTGCGGGTAGTGGAGGACATCGAAGGCGGCTCGGTGGTGGAGCTGTATCTCGCCGCTCCGGATGGTGTTGGGGGATCCGTGGTGGTGGACCTGGGCATGGTGGAGCACTGATGACCAGCGTGCTGGACCGGCCGCAGGGGAGGCACGCAGGCGCTGCGCCGCGCCGCCGGCTGGTGGTTGTTGGCAACGGTATGGCCGGCGCCCGGGCAGTGGAGGAAATCCTGGCCAGGGGCGGCGCTGAGCTGTTCACGATCACCATGTTTGGCGACGAGCCGTACGGCAACTACAACAGGATCATGCTCAGCCACGTCCTCTCCGGAGAGGAAAGCGACGCCGACATCTTCCTGAACGCCCTGTCCTGGTACCGCGAGAACAGCATCACGCTGCACGCAGGCGTCCGCGTGGACCGGATCGACAAGTTCACCAAGCACGTCTTCTCCAACGACGGCAGGGTGACTCCCTACGACACACTCATCATCGCCACGGGAAGCCGCTCCCACATGCCGCCGATGGACGGGCTCTATACCCCGGGCGGGTCCGTCAAACACGGCGTTTTCGGATTCCGCACCATTGACGACACGCGAAAGATGGTCCAGCACGCCCAGCAGGATCACCACCGCCGGGCCGTGGTGATCGGCGGCGGCCTGCTGGGACTCGAGGCTGCCTATGGCCTGAAAAGCCACGGGATCGAGGTGGAGGTGGTGCACTCGGGCGGGCACCTCATGAATGCGCAGATGGGGCCCGACGGCGGTGCCATCCTCCGTCGCAGTGTTGAAGCGCTCGGAATCAGGGTGCATACGTCCAGCCGCACCACAGCTGTCCTCGGCACGGACCGGGTCAGCGGCGTCAGCCTTCGGGACAGGGACGACATCGAGTGCGACATGGTGGTGGTTGCCGCCGGAATCCGGCCCAATGTGGACCTGGCCGTCCTGAGCGGCCTGCCGGTGGAACGGGCCATCGTGGTGGATGACCGGCTGAGGGTCCAGGACGAAGACGACATCTACGCCGTGGGGGAGTGCGTCCAGCACCGCGGCGAGGTCTACGGCCTGGTAGCTCCGTTGTGGGAACAGGCCGTGGTACTCGCCAACCACGTGACCGGCGCCGATACGTCGTCGGCCTACCTCGGCTCACGGACCGCCACCAAGCTCAAGGTGGCCGGTGTAGAAGTCGCATCCATGGGGCTGCACGGCCCCGAGCTCGACACGGATGAGCACATTGTGTTCTCTGAGCCCAGCCGTGGTGTCTTCAAGTCCATCGTGGTCCGCGACAACAAGATGGTGGGCGCCACGCTCCTGGGCGACAGCCGGAAGGTGGCCTACCTGACGCAGGCCTATGACCGCGGGCTGCCCCTGCCGGAGGAACGGATTTCCCTGATGTTCGACGTCGGCGGGCCGGGTGGGGACGCGGGTGTGGCAGAGCTCGACGACGGCGCCCAAGTCTGCAACTGCAACGGCGTTTCGAAGGGAGCGCTCGTGGCTGCCGTGAAGGACGGCTGCACTACGGTTTCCGGTGCGATGGACGCCACACGGGCCGGCAAGGGCTGCGGTTCATGCAAGCTCCTGGTCAAACAGGTGGTGGAGTGGGCCGCCGATGGTGCTGTGGAGGAGGACCCGGCCGCCAGCTACTACGTGCCCGGGATCCCGCTGGACAAAGCATCACTGATGGCCGCCATCCGGAAGCAGGGCCTACGCTCCGTCTCGCAAGTATTCGCAGCTCTGGCCCCCGGCAGCGCGGAGGACGCCAAATCCAAAATGGGCCTGGCCTCACTGTTGAAAATGATGCTCGCGGACCAGTACATCGACGAGCGCGACGCCCGCTTCATCAATGACCGCGTGCACGCCAATATCCAGCGGGACGGGACCTTTTCCGTGGTCCCGCAGATGAAGGGCGGCGTGACTTCCGTGCAGCAGCTGCGCCGGATTGCTGACGTCGCCGAGAAGCACAAGGTCCCGCTGATCAAGCTGACCGGCGGGCAGCGGATCGACCTGCTGGGCATCCCCAAGGAGGACCTCCCGCAGGTCTGGGCCGACCTGGACATGCCCTCCGGCTACGCGTACGGCAAGAGCTTCCGCACGGTAAAAACGTGCGTGGGCAAGGACTTCTGCAGATATGGGACAGGTGATTCAACGAAACTGGGCATCGAGATCGAGTCCCGGTTCCAGGGCATCGAGTCGCCGGCGAAGCTGAAGCTGGCGGTGTCCGGTTGTCCGCGGAACTGTGCGGAGTCCCTGGTCAAGGATGTGGGTGTGGTGGCTGTCGAAGGCGGCCGCTGGGAACTCTACGTCGGCGGCGCGGCCGGGGCGCACATCCGCAAGGGCGACCTGCTGGCCACCGTTGATGACCCGGAGGATGTCAAGCTGCTGACGGGCAGGTTCATGCAGTACTACCGTGAAAACGCCAACTGGCTGGAACGGACCTACTCCTTTGTGCCACGGGTGGGCATCGAACACCTCCGCGCAGTGATCGTGGAGGATTCGGAAGGCATAGCGGCGGCCTTGGACGAGGCCATGCAGGCATCGGTGGACAGCTACGTGGACCCGTGGAGCGAGCGCGCGGACCCCCTCACGCCGGGCCAGTTCCGGACCTCCCTGCCGCTCACGGTCCTGCCCCAGGTGCCGGTCCGATGAGCGCCGGCCACAACCTGGGCCCCGTGGACCAAATCCCCTTCGGCGAGGGGCGGGCGTTCGGCATCGATGGCGAGCAGGTGGCGGTTTTCCGGTTGAGGGACGGAACCCTCCGTGCCCTGTCCGCTGTCTGCCCCCACCGGGGCGGCCCCATCGCGGACGGAACCATCGACCGTCAGGTGGTCCTTTGCCCGCTGCACCAGCACGCGTTCAGCCTGGATACCGGATGTTCCAGCACCGGCGCCGAACCTCTGCGCACCTACCACGTCCAGGAGGATGCGGAGCAAAATATTCTTCTGCAGGATTCCCCTTCGGGTGGCAATAGTTCGGCTTAACCGGAGGACGGTGTATCGCTCGTCACTTGCTCCGGTTTGTGTCTTGTAGGATAGAAAGGCCGCGCGAACTTCGACGTACTGTGACTTTCCATACAGAAAATTCCTTCAAACATCACGAAGCCGAATTTTCAGTATGAGAGTCCGCTGCCAAGGTGCCGGCCAATCCCCTACCCACAAGGAATTGTTGTGCCTCAAAGTACCCCCACAGAACTCGTGAGCCCCTCGGCGCAATCCGCCGTCGTCGACTCCACCCTCAGCGCCGAGGGCTACAAAAAATCCCTGAGCGGCCGCCAGGTGACCATGATTGCCATGGGCGGCGCCATCGGCGTCGGCCTCTTTATGGGTGCCGGCGGACGCCTGGCCTCCACAGGCCCGGCACTGATCTTCTCGTACGCCATTGCCGGCGTCATCGCCTACCTGCTGATGCGCGCCCTGGGGGAACTGATCATGTACCGCCAGACGTCGGGTTCCTTCGTCAGCTATGCCGGCGAGATGTTCGGCAAGAAGGGCGCGTACCTCTCCGGCTGGATGTACTTCATCAACTGGGCCATGACCGGCATTGCGGAGCTCATCGCGATCGGACTGTACTTCCAGTTCTTCTTCCCCAACGTGCCTGTTGAACTGTCCGCCATCGCGGCGCTCCTGCTGCTCGTGGGCGTCAACCTGATGAGCGTCAAGGCGTTCGGCGAGTTCGAATTCTGGGCCTCCTGCCTCAAGGTCGGTGCCATCGTGATCTTCCTGGCCGTGGGCACCTTCATGGTGGTTACCAACGCGCAGGTGGGCGACGGCAACGCCTCCGTGAACAACCTTTTCGCAGCCGAGGGCGGCATGTTCCCCAAGGGTGCGCTGGTGATGATCCTTGTCCTCAATGCCGTGATCTTCGCGTACAACGGCATCGAGCTTGTCGGCATCACAGCCGGTGAAATGCAGGATCCCGCCAAGGAAGTGCCCAAGGCAATCCGCGCCGTCGTCTTCCGCATCGTGGTGTTCTACGTCGGCTCGGTGACCCTCCTCGCCATGCTGTTGCCCTCGGACCAGTACGTGGCCGGCACCTCGCCGTTCGTTACCGTATTCGGCCAGATGGGCCTTGGCTGGATGGGCGATGTCATGAACATGATCGTCATCACCGCCGCACTGTCCTCCTGCAACTCTGGCCTGTACTCGATCGGCCGGATCTTCCGCACCATGGCCAACAACGGACATGCTCCGGAGTGGCTGACCCGGATGTCCAAAAACCATGTGCCATATGCCGCCATCCTGGCCATCGGCGCCGTCTACCTCGTGGGCATCCTGCTGAACATCTGGCTGGGCGGCTCACACGCCTTCGACCTCGCGCTCAACTCGGCGTCGATTGGCGTGATCTTCACGTGGGGCGCCATCTTCGCCAGCCAGATCGCGCTGCGCAAGCAGAAGGGCAAGGTTTCCTCCCTGCCCGCCCCGGGCGGAACCTGGAGCAGCTGGGCCGGCCTGGTGGCCCTGCTGGCCATCACTATCCTGATCGGTTTCGATACCATGACCAGCAAATCCGGTGAGGTCTTCCATCTCGGCCTCTGGACCCTGGCCACCATTCCATTCTTCGCGCTGGTCCTGTGGCTGGGCTGGCAGAAGGTTCGGAACAACGAGCCCAAGAACGCCCTCTTCAGCTAGGGCTTTGCACGCAAGCAGTACCTGCGACGGCGGGATCCCCACGGAGGGGGTCTCGCCGTCGTCGTTATTCCCCGTGCGTTCCTGCCCACTTACTTTGTTCGACGCGCCCAGGAGCCCGGCGCGTCGTGGGTGGTGGACGGGAATCCGGGGGAGTAACTGGGCAGGAGCGCCCAGCAACGGGTGCGGGCTATGCAGGGGCGACGCGGGAAAATGGTGGTGCGGAGCAGCCGATTGGGGGCACACTGGGGCGTGTGATCGAACCGTGGGTACTGCATGTGGACCTTGACCAGTTCATCGCAGCTGTCGAAGTGCTCCGCCGGCCCGAGCTCGCCGGCAGGGCGGTGATCGTTGGCGGCCGCGGTGACCCGACAGAGCGGGCGGTGGTTTCCACGGCCTCCTACGAGGCCAGGGTGTACGGCGTCGGCTCCGGAATGCCGCTGCGCATCGCCGCACGTAAAGTACCTGACGCCGTCATCCTGCCCGTTGACCAGGAGGCCTACCTCGCTGCGTCCGAAGAAGTCATGGCTGTGCTGCGCTCGCAACCGGGGGCAACTGTTCAGGTGCTCGGCTGGGATGAAGCCTTTATTGGCGTGCAGACCGACGATCCGGAGGCGTATGCGCGGCAACTGCAGCGCGACGTCGTCGAGGAGACCCGGCTGCACTGCAGCGTGGGCATCGGTGACACCCTGGTCCGGGCCAAAGTAGCGACGTCGTTTGGCAAGCCGGCCGGCGTCTTCCGGCTCACGGAAGAGAACTGGCTCGAAGTCATGGGGAGCCGGCCCACTATCGAGCTGTGGGGCGTGGGAACGAAAGTCTCGCGCCGCCTTGCCACCCTCGGCATCCGGACAGTAGCCGAACTCGCGGCGTCCAAAGACGATGATTTGGTCCCCGAGTTCGGCCCGAAGATGGGCCCTTGGTATGCCCAGCTCGGGCGGGGTGACGGTTCGCGGACCGTCGATGACACGCCTTGGGTGGCACGCGGGCATAGCCGGGAAACCACCTTCCAGCGCGATCTGACTGAGCAAGGCCAGGTTGACGACGCCGTCCGGGAGTTGGCGGCACACGTACTGGAGGATGTCGCTGCTGAGGGGCGGCCGGTGATCGGGCTGACGCTCAAGGTCCGATACGCTCCGTTCCTGACCAAGACGTACGCCCGGAAGATCCCCGAGACCTCGGATCCGGCAGAAGTGCTCGCCCGCGCCCTCGACCTCGTGGCCAAGATCGAACCGGGCCGTCCCATCCGATTGCTCGGGCTGCGTGCCGAAATGGCGATGCCCGAAGATTCCCGGCAGGGACACACCCCGACGCGCAGCGGCTGGTGACGGGTCCTGCCGAGCTTGCGAGGCGAGGGAACTGGTGGGGAGCAATCGATGGGGGAAGGCACAAAAAAGCGGCGGCGGATCCCCCATGGGAATCCGCCGCCGCGCGCCTATGGCTGACTAGTCGCGCTTGAACTCGTCCTTGATGTCTTCGCCGACCTTCTTCGCGTCGGCCTTGACCTGGTCCTTCTGGCCTTCGGCCTTGAGGCGGTCGTTGTCGGTGGCGTTTCCGGCTGCTTCCTTGGCCTTGCCGCCCATGTCTTCTGCTGCGTTACTGATCTTGTCTCCGAGGCCCATGGTAGTGCCGCCTTTCGTTTCCGATGGATCAAACAATGCCTTTTCACCATAACACGAAGCATGCTTACTATTTCAAGTCGTTGAGATGTCCCGATATCTGTTGATTGTCATTGCCCCCGACTAGGCTCGAACCATGGATCACAGCACCAGCCTTACACAGCACATCCACGCTTCGCCGGAAAAGGTCTGGTCCGTCATTTCGGACATTCCGGGTTCGGCGGCCACCCTGTCCGGCATTGATTCCATCCAAATGCTGAGTGAAGGCCCGTATGGCGAGGGCACGCGCTGGAAAGAAACCCGCACCATGATGGGCAGGTCCGAAACGGTGGAAATGTGGGTGGCCCAGGCTGATCCGCCGCGCAGCACCACGGTCAAGGCCCTGCAAGGCGGCGCTGACTACACCTCCCGGTTCAGCCTGGCGGAGCGCGACGGCGGCACGGACCTGACGCTGACCTTCGGCGCCGACGTCGTTAGGCCCACGGTGTTCAGCAAGATAACAATGGCCCTGTTCGGGAAAATCGGCATGAGCATGACGCGCAAGGCGCTGGCCAAGGACCTGGCGGAGATCGCGGCCAAAGCGGAATCGCTCTAGTGGCGGCCAGACCGCCCAAGGTCACCGGCCCCCGGCTCTCGCCGATTCTCCTTGAAGAACTTACGGACGATCCCGCGCCGGACTTCCAGCGCGGAGTTCGGTACGACGGCGTGCGGTACAGTCGCGCGGCGGCAGACGGTCTCGAGCTCAGCGGCACTGACTTCGCCGAGTGCGAATTCCAGGGCGTCTCGTTCAATGACACGCAGCTGCGCGGCGCCACGTTCCGCGACTGCATCCTGGCCGAGCTGTACGCGCCCGTCTTCACTGCAGCCCGCACCACTTGGCGGGACGTGCGCATCGAAAATCCACGGCTCGGGTCCGCTGAAGTGTACGAGAGCGGGTGGCAGTCCGTCCGGATCGACGGCGGAAAGCTGGACTTCCTGAACCTCCGTGGCGCCAAGCTGATGGATGTCCTGATCACCGACTGCATCATCAATGAACTGGACCTCGGTTCTGCGGCGGTCACCCGGGTAACGCTGAAGAACTGCACCATCGGCACCCTGGACCTCACCGGCGCCAAGTTGAAGGACTTCGACCTCCGCAGCACTGACTTTCGTACCATCAGCGGCCTGGGCAGCTTCTCCGGAGCCATCATCGACGACTACCAGCTCAGCCTCCTGGCCCCGCTCCTGGCAGCCCATCTCGGCGTAGTGGTTCTCTGACCCCTCCGGGGGAGGTCTTGGTGCCCCTTGCGCGTGCAGTGTAGTCTTTTACAGAACGAACGGTCGGTAAGTGGATAGCATCTCCTTAGCCGCCGACGATGACAGTGCTGTTAATCGCATGAAGGGTGTTTCCATGGCGTCAGCTACCGCAGGACCGCAGGCTTTTCTCGTTGGCGGTGTCCGCACCCCGGTGGGACGATACGGCGGGGCGCTGTCCTCGGTCCGCCCGGACGACCTCGCCGCACTGGTCATCCGGGAGGCGGTTACCCGGTCCGGCCTGGATCCTGACACCATCGATGAGGTCATCCTGGGCAACGCCAACGGGGCCGGGGAGGAAAACCGCAACGTAGCCAGGATGGCCACTTTGCTGGCAGGGCTTCCCCTCCACATCCCCGGGATCACGGTCAACAGGCTGTGTGCATCAGGCCTGAGCGCCATCATCCAGGCCAGCCAGATGATCAAGTCCGGCGCCGCGGACATCGTGATCGCCGGCGGCGTGGAGTCCATGAGCCGTGCGCCGTGGGTCCAGGAGAAGCCAGCTACCGCCTTTGCGAAGCCCGGCCAGATCTTCGACACCTCCATTGGCTGGCGGTTCGTAAATCCCCTGTTCCAGAAGGGCGAGCTGGCGCGCGAGGGCAAGATGACCTACTCCATGCCGGAAACCGCCGAGGAAGTCGCCAGGGTTAACGGCATCACGCGGGACGACGCCGACGCCTTTGCCGTCCGGTCCCACGAACGTTCCCTTGCCGCCATCGCCGCAGGGCGGTTCAGGGACGAGATCGTCCCGGTGACGGTCAAGTCCCGCAAGTCCGAAACCGTTGTGGACACCGATGAAGGCCCCCGCGCCGGCACCACCATGGACGTCCTCGCCGGCCTGCGCCCGGTTGTCCCGGGCGGCTCCGTAGTCACCGCGGGAAACTCCTCCACCCTCAACGACGGCGCCTCAGCGATCATCGTCGCGTCCGAGGCCGCCATCGAGCGGCTGGGCCTGGTACCCCGCGCCCGCATCATCGACGGCGCCTCTGCCGGCTGCGAGCCCGAAATCATGGGCATCGGCCCGGTGCCGGCCACGCAAAAGGTCCTCAAGCGGAGCGGCCTCAGCGTCGGTGACCTGGGCGCCGTCGAACTTAATGAAGCGTTTGCCACGCAGTCGCTGGCCAGCATGCGCCGGCTCGGCCTGGACCCGGAGATTGTGAATAACGACGGCGGCGCCATCAGTTTGGGGCACCCGCTGGGTTCCAGCGGTTCCCGGCTCGCCATCACCCTGCTGGGGCGGATGGAGCGCGAGGACGCCAGGATCGGCCTGGCCACCATGTGCATCGGCGTGGGCCAGGGCACTGCGATGCTGCTGGAGCGCGTGTAATGGCGGCCCAGGACCTAGCGAACGAACACTTCAGTACCCTGCTGGTCGAGGAGCGGGAGGACCGCGTAGTTGTCCTCCTCAACCGCCCCGAGGTGAGAAACGCCATAGACCAGCAGATGGTGGACGAGCTGCACGTTATCTGCGCGGCGCTGGAGCAGAATCCCAGGGTCCTGGTCATCGCCGGCGTGGACGGAGTCTTTGCCTCCGGGGCGGACATTGCCCAGCTGCGCGAGCGGCGCCGGGATGACGCGCTGCAGGGCATCAACTCCACGATTTTTGTCCGCATTGCCAAGCTGCCCATGCCCGTCATTGCCGCCTTGGATGGCTACTGCCTGGGCGGCGGTGCCGAGCTCGCCTACGCGGCTGATTTCCGGATTGGAACGCCGAGTGTACGGATCGGCAACCCCGAGACAGGGCTCGGCATCCTGGCCGCGGCCGGAGCCAGCTGGCGGCTGAAGGAACTCGTAGGCGAACCCTTGGCCAAGCAGATCCTGCTCGCAGGCCTGGTGCTCCGGGCCGAGGACGCCTTGGCGGCGGGCCTCATCACGGAAATCCATGAGGCACCGGAACTGATGGCCGCCGCCCACAATCTCGCGGACAGGATCGCGCGCCAGGATCCGCTGGCCGTGCGGATCACCAAGTCCGTGTTCCACGCCCCTGCCGAGGCCCATCCGCTGATCGACCAGCTTGCCCAAGGGATCCTCTTTGAATCCCAGGCCAAATTTGACCGCATGCAGGCGTTCCTGGACAAGAAGCTGGACAAGAACCTCGACAAGAAGACAGAGAAGAAATAGCCATGGCCACTTCGAACCTTCCTTCCACCGTGGGCGTCCTCGGTGGCGGCCGCATGGGCGCAGGAATAGCCCACGCCTTCCTCATCAAGGGGGCCAACGTCCTGGTGGTGGAGCGGGATGAAGCCTCCGCCGAAGCCGCCCGCGAGCGTGTGGAATCCGCCGCTGCGAAGAGCATCGAACGCGGCGCCACCGACGGCAACCTGGACGAGATCGTCTCCCGGCTCGCGGTCACGGTGGACTACGACGACTTCGCCGACCGCCAGCTAGTGGTCGAGGCCGTGCCCGAGGACTGGGACCTGAAAGTTACCTCGCTTCGCGGCATCGAGGAGCGGCTGGCCCAGGACGCCTTCCTGGCCTCCAACACCTCATCGCTCTCGGTCAACGGTCTGGCCCGTGAACTGAAACGGCCGCAGAATTTCCTCGGCCTGCACTTCTTCAACCCCGTCCCCGCCTCCACGCTCATCGAGGTGGTGCTCGGCGAGCAGACGTCCCCGGACCTGGCCGCGGCCGCGAAAAGGTGGGTCGAGGCACTCGGCAAGACCGCCGTCGTCGTCAATGATGCGCCCGGCTTTGCCTCGTCACGACTTGGCGTGGCTATCGCGCTGGAAGCGATGCGCATGGTGGAGGAGGGCGTGGCCTCCGCGGAGGACATCGACGCCGCCATGGTGCTTGGCTACAAACACCCCACCGGCCCGCTCAAGACCACCGATATCGTGGGCCTGGACGTGCGGCTGGGGATCGCCGAGTACCTGCACTCCACGCTGGGGGAGCGTTTCGCGCCGCCGCAGATCCTCCGGGACAAGGTGGCAAGGGGCGAGCTGGGCCGCAAATCGGGCAAGGGCTTTTTCGACTGGCCCAGTTAAGGCTGCTCTAGCACGGCGTGGGCCTAGGCTGGTGCAGTGAGCTTTCTTGAACCCATCACCCTGACCGGCCGGCACGTCATCCTGGAGCCCTTGCGTCCGGCACACCACGACGGCCTGGTGGAGGCTGCACGCGATGGCCAGTTGTGGAACCTTTGGTACACGTCCGTGCCGACGCCGGAGGAGATGGCCGCTGAAATCCGCCGACGCCTGGGCCTTCAGGAGCAGGGGTCCATGCTGCCGTTCACCACGCGCCTGATCGATCCGGCCACCGGCGGACCGGGCCGGATCATTGGCATGACCACCTACATGAATATCGATCCCGGCACACCCCGGGTGGAGATCGGCTCCACGTGGAACGCGGCGTCAGTACAGGGTACGGGCACCAACGCTGACTCCAAGCTCCTGCTCTTGAGCCATGCGTTCGACGTGCTCGGCTGCCCCGCGGTCGAGTTCCGGACACACTGGCTCAACCACCAGTCCCGGGAGGCGATTGCCCGCCTGGGCGCCAAGCAGGACGGAGTTCTGCGCAACCATTCGCGGACCAAGGACGGCGTGCTCCGGGACACTGTGGTGTTCTCGATCCTTGAGCACGAGTGGCCCATGGTCCGGAACGGGCTGGAGCACAGGCTCGCCAAGCGCCGGTAGGGCGCTCGGCGGGCCGGCTATCAGCGCCTAGCCAGCGCTTGGAGGTTCACAGTAGCAGTGAGGGCATCGGCATAAGCATCATGTCCGGCCGCATTCGGGTGGAAAGTATCATCGGTCAACTCAATGGGCGGCACAAGGTCAAGAACGATCCATTGCTGCAGGGTATTGGCTTCGTGCCCGGCGAACGGTGTCGTGACATCGATGTAAACGGCGTTGGCTTTTGAAACCGCGTTGGCCTCTGCCACAGCTGCAAAGATGGTGGCGTTCAAGGCTGCCGTACCCGAGTTGACCAAGGCCTGGCTCTCCGGAGATAGCACCGGAAGGCCACGTACTGGATCAAACAGCAGCGGGTAACCAAAAACGGCAATCTTGGCTCGCGGTGCCGCCCGGTGAATGGCGCTCAGGGCTTCGACCAGGTCAGCCTGTATTGCGGGCAACGTAGCGCTGGCATTGGCAACCGCCAGCTGGCAGGCTTCAAACGTAGAGAAGGCACAGGTGAAGAGCACCGTGTTGAAACCAAGATCATTCGCTCCGGCAGTCAACGTGACCAGTTCGGTGCGGCCGGAGAGTGCTTCGGAAGCGGCGAGGGCCGCGATCTGCTCCATAACGCTGGGTACGATGTTGGATGCCCTGGCGTCCAGGAGTGCACCATGGCATGCCCCGTTACTGACGACGTCGTCAACGATGGCCAGGTTCTTCAGAATGTCGACATATCCGCCCGGGGTCTGGTCGCAGGGGAAGTTCGGGATGAAGTCCGTTGCCCCCGTCCCGGCTGTGTAGGAGTCGCCGACCGCCACGAGATCGACATCCGGAACCGGCGGCGCCGCGTCCGCCGGAACGGCCGTGAAGCCCAGTGCCATGGCAAGGGTGGCGAGGCCTGCTGCAAAAGCCGGGCGCCGCCGTCGTCCTGTTGGAAGTGTCATTGGTTTCCCCTTAGCTGATCGAATGCACGGGTGAGGTATGTGACACGGTACGCCTGGACGCGGCGGCGGTCACTGGCCCGGAGTACCCTATTTTGCTGGCCCGGCTACCTATTAGGGGATGTGCGGCGCTCGCCGGCGTGTGGTTAGCTGTCCGGATGAAGAAACCTGGCGGACCCCTGGACTGGGACGGGGCTGTGAACGCCTGGCACGTGGCCGGCGCCGTCTACCGGATGGGCCGCCGCGAATGGCTTACAGCGGCCGGCTGGCGTACCGCTTACGACGACGGCGTCCGCACTGTGGTGGACCTCCGTAACTCCCATGAGGCCCGGCGCCGGGACACAGACCCAGCCGTAACGGAAACGGCATGGTCCGGCATACGGATGGTGTCCGCCCCCACCGAAGACCCGGACGATCCGCGGTTCACTGCAGCCTGTGGACCGTACCTGAACGATCCTGCCCACTACGTCCACAATGTCCGGCTGTTCCCGGCGAAATTGGTGGAAGTCTTTCGCACCATTGCCGAAGCCTCGCCCGCCGGCGGGGTGGTGGTCCACTGTGCAGCGGGCCGGGACCGCAGCGGCATGGTGGCTGCAATGCTGCAGGACCTGGCCGGCGACACGGACGAGCAGATCGCCGCCAGCTACGCCCGGGCTGCCCGCGCCATCAATGAGCGCTACCGCACGCACGGGCCGCCGCACGACCGCGAACGCTACGTTGGGGAAACCGAATTGGCGCCGCTGCTGGAAGAGCGGGGCCACACCGTGGTGGCCTTTGTCCGGGACCTGGACACAGAGGACTTCCTGCTGCGGCACGGTCTCACCGACGCTGAGCTGACCGCTGTGCGGTCCGTGCTCGGCGCCACGGTGGCTCGATGAAATCTGGACCAAGCCAGGGGGCTGGGATGAAGCGGATTCTTACGCTTGGTGCGGCGGCAGGGCTGTTGCTGGGTTCTGTGATGGTGGCAGACCCTGCCTCGGCAGAATCCACGGAACCGCCCGCGATCGGCGAGGGACTCCACACCGCAACGCCTTCCACGCCGGCTGTGAGCGACGCTGGCCTGGCGGACGCCGTGTCCCGCGATTTGGGCCTCACGCCCGAGGAGTTCAATGCCGCGGGCGAGCTCGGCAGGCAGGCCGCAGCAGCCGCTGAGGCCCTCCGCGGAACACCCGGCTACACCGGGACCCGACTGCACAACGGCCGCGTCCTGGTCAGTGGCTCGGGGCCTGAACTGGAGGCCCGGGTTTCGGAGCTCACTGCCACCATTCCCTCACTGACCCTCGAGGAACCCGCCCCGGAGAACGCTGTTAGTGCCCCCGGGACCGAGTTGGCGGTCAGTGCGCATCAGCTTTTCCAGGCCTACGTCCGGGAGGTGGGCCCTCAGGGGCTCCAGGCCGTGGCCTACTCCGACGGTCGGTTTGTCATCCGTACAGGCGGAACCAACGCACCCGAATCGACTCCCGAAGGTCCTTCGGCTCCAGCTCCGGATGCCCCCACCGCGGCGCCCGGGAAAGTGTCCGCCGAGGACTTTGTGGCCCGGTTTGCCAATGTGGAGCTCGACGCCGGCACGGACCTTGCGCCGGAAGCGGACGTAGTGGGCGGCCAGGGCTACATCGCCGACACCTGGGAAGTCTGTTCCACCGGGTTCTCGGCGTTCGATCCCGCCGGCCTGCCGTCGGTCCTCACTGCGGGGCACTGTTCGAACGACGGTGCCGCGCAGCAGGCCAGCCTGGAGTTTCCGGCCTGGACGCCGGCCGGACCGCTAGGGACGTTCGGGTTCAGCCAGTTCGGCGGCCCCGGCAACACGGGCATCGTCGGCAACGAGGACAACCCCGGCAATGTGGGGACTGACGTGGCCGTGATTGGCTCCATAGCGGCCGGACTCGAACCGCAGCCTGCCGCGAGTACCTGGAACAACCCCTCCCAGACGGGCCCCGACGTCAAGGTCGTCGGCGTCGCCGCGCCCGTGGAGGGGCAGCCGGTCTGCCGCTCAGGACGTACCTCCGCGTGGTCCTGCGGGATCATCGATGAGGTGGGTATCTACGTGGTCCAAGGGCGTTCGGGCAACCCTGCGGACCTGAGGGCGTTCAGCGGGTTCCTGTCCTTCGCGGTCGAGTCCAGTGGTGGCGACTCCGGCGGCCCCTGGCTCAGCGGCAATTACGCCGTGGGCATCCACGCCGCCGGCGAGGGCGCCGGCGCGCCGGTGAACTTCGCGGTGGCCGCCACGCTGCAGGACGCCCTGGCGGTCCTGCCCGGCTACCAGTTGGAACTCTTCCTCAACAAGCCGGCGGTGACGTCACCCGCGCCCGGCAGTACCTACGAACCAGGACAAGCCATCACCGGGAACGTGCCTGCCGCCCCTGCATCGGCCGTGGCCGCAGGGTCCTCTGTCAGGATCACCGTTGCCGGGCACGAGCCCGTCGAGGTGCCTCTGGATAATGAGGGGAACTGGCAATTCACGGCCCCCGAAGCCGTGCCCGGTGCGGTTCCCGCAGCGCTCAGCTTTACGGCTGAGACTGTCAACGGGTTCAGCGCTTCCGGGCCCGGTGCCTTCGAATTTGCACCGGCGAGAGGGGCAACGCGGGACGATTCCGCCGAGGCGGGAAGCGAGGCGGCACCCGTCGTCAAACCCGCCGCCGCCAGCCCGCCGGACAGAATCCAGTCGGTCACCAACCTCGCGGACACCGGAGCCGACGGCGTGCTGACCGCAGCCGGCGCGGCGTTGGCAGCGATCGCCGTCGGCGGTGTCCTGGTGCTGCTGGCCCGGCGCCGGAACTGGCATCCCAACTAAGTAGCAGCAGATGCTGTTTTGAGCCCTCAAAAGGACATCTGCTGCTACCTAGTTGGGAGGGGGGCTAGTTCTTCCGGTCCATCAGCAGGTTGGTGATGCGCATGGTGCAGAGCCGCTGGCCGGAGCCGTTGGTGATCAGCACTTCGTGCGTGGTGAGCGTACCGCCCAGATGGATCGGCGTGGCCGTGATGGTGATCTGGCCCTCGCGGGCGGAGCGGTGATGGGTGGCGGAGACGTCCACACCTACGGCCGTCTTACCCAGGGTGCTGGCGTGGATGACCGCCGCCCAGGATCCCACGGCCTCGCCCACGGCCAGGGACGCGCCGCCGTGGAGCAGGCCGAAGGACTGCCTGTTGCCTTCCACCGGCATTGTGGCCACCACGCGCTGGACAGATTCCTCCACGATCTTGACGCCCATCTTCTCGTCGAGTTCGCCCAGGGTGATTTTCCAAAGGGTGGCGTCGGTGACCTCAGGGGCTGGGTCGGTGCTGTCCTGGGATGGGGCGGTCATGGCTCTCCTTTGTGGCAATGCTGGAAGTTCTAGTGTGCAGCACGGAACATTCATGTACTGTAGGTATATTACCGAACGTACGGTCAGTAATGATCTGGCCGTTATTGTTTGTCCCCGTGTTGGAAGGACCCGTCAACGATGACCACCACCGCAACAGCTGAAGCCACAGTCGACACTGTAGAGACCGTCCCCAGTTTTGTGCAGGACTCCTGGTGGACTCCCGACGCCGGTTCCACGGCATCCGCCGTTCCCGTCCGGGACGCGAGCACCGGCGAAGTCCTGGCCAAGGTGAGCACGGACGGCCTGGACCTTGCCGCCGTCGTGGATTACGGCCGCACCACGGGCCAGGCGGAACTGGGCAAACTGACCTTCCACCAGCGTGCGCTCAAACTCAAGGAACTGGCACAGTACCTGAACGCCCGCCGCGAACACTTCTACATGTTCTCCGCCCAGACAGGCGCCACGAAGATCGACTCGATGATCGACATCGACGGCGGCATCGGCGTGCTGTTTACCTTCGGGTCCAAGGGCCGGCGCGAGTTGCCCAACTCCCAGGTGGTGGTGGACGGTCCCATGGAGGTGCTGTCCAAGGACGGTTCGTTTGTGGGCGAGCACATCTACACACGCATTCCCGGCGTGGCCGTGCAGATCAACGCGTTCAACTTCCCCGTCTGGGGCATGCTGGAGAAACTCGCCCCCGCCTTCATCGCCGGCGTCCCCACCATCGTCAAGCCCGCCACACCGACCGGGTACGTGGCCGCGGCGGTGGTGAAGGCGATCATCGAATCCAACATCCTGCCCAAGGGCTCGCTGCAGCTGATTTCCGGCTCAGTCCGTGGCCTGATGGACGTGCTGGACTACCGCGACCTCGTGGCCTTCACCGGCTCAGCGTCCACGGCGCTCTCGCTGAAATCGCACCCCAACGTGGTCCAGGGCGGAGTCCGCTTCACGTCCGAGACGGACTCACTCAACGCAGCCATCCTCGGCCCCGACGCCGTGGAAGGCACGCCGGAGTTCGACGCCTTCATCAAGTCCGTAGTCACCGAAATGACCGTCAAGGCCGGGCAGAAGTGCACCTCGATCCGCCGGACCATCGTCCCGCAGGAGCTGGTGCCCGCTGTCACCGCCGCAATCGGCAAACGCATCTCCGAACGTGTCGTTCTTGGGGACCCGCGGGCAGACGGCGTCACCATGGGCGCCCTGGCCTCGGTTGAACAGCTCGCCGATGTCCGGGCCGCGGTGCAGTCCATGCTCGACGCCGGCGGCGAGCTGGCGTACGGAACGCTCGATTCGCCGTCGGTCACGTCCGCGGACGGGACCACCGGCGTGGTGGACGGCGGCGCGTTCATGTCGCCAATCCTGCTGAGCTGGGACAACCCCGAAGCGGAGGCAATCCACTCGCTGGAGGCCTTTGGCCCGGTATCCTCCGTGATTGGGTATAAGGACCTGGCCGACGCCGTCCGCCTCGCCGCCCGCGGCGGCGGCTCCCTGGTGGCTTCGGTCTGCACCAACGATCCGTCCGTGGCGCAGGAACTTGTGATGGGGATTGCGGCCCACCACGGCCGTGTCCTGATGCTCAACCGTGAGGACGCCCGCAGCTCCACCGGCCACGGATCCCCGGTCCCGCACCTGGTCCACGGCGGTCCAGGGCGGGCCGGGGGCGGCGAGGAACTGGGCGGCATCCGCTCGGTCATGCACCACATGCAGCGCACCGCCATCCAGGGCTCGCCCAACATGCTCACCGCCGTCACTGGCGTCTGGCACGCCGGCGCTGACCGGAACTTCACCCTTGAGACCGAGGGGACGCACCCGTTCCGGAAGTCCCTGGAAACGCTGCACATTGGCGACGCCGTCCGCTCCGACCTGCGCCAGGTCACCCTTGAGGACATCACAGCGTTCGCCAACTCCACCGGCGACACCTTCTACGCGCACACCAACCAGGAAGCCGCGGAAGCCAATCCGTTCTTCCCCGGCATCGTGGCGCACGGCTACCTGCTGCTGGCCTGGGGCGCGGGACTGTTCGTGGAACCCGCTCCGGGCCCGGTCCTGGCCAACTACGGGCTGGAGAACCTGCGCTTCATCACCCCTGTTGCCGCCGGAGATTCCATCCGGGTGACCCTCACCGCCAAGAAAATCACCCCGCGTGAGACCGACGAGTACGGCGAGGTGGCCTGGGACGCCGTCCTGACCAACCAGGACGACGAGATCGTGGCCACCTACGACGTCCTCACCCTCGTGGAAAAGTAACCCACCCCCGGACGCTCTCTCACTTATTGCAGGTTTTCCCCCAACCCTCTCTCAGGTGCGAGAGAGGGTTGGGGGTTTACCGACCGGATGTGAGAGAGGGTTTCGGCTCTTTCCGAGCCATCAAGGCGTAAAATTTCCTCCGTAGGAGGTGGCCAAATGAACCTAGCCCTGAGCACAGCCACAACCATCCTGCCAGTCGATGATGCAGCGCGGGCCCACAGTTTCTACACCGAAAAACTGGGACTACCGCACCACGGAATGACAGACGATGGAAGCGAATTACTCGGTACCGACGGCGGCCCGATGCTGCAGTTGATGCCTGTCTCGGACGGAAAGCACTCCGAGCACACCGCCCTCAGCTTCGAGGTGCGCGACATTGAGCGGATCGTCCAGGACATGGAGGCCAAGGGCGTCCGGTTCCAGGATTACGACCTTCCGAACCTGAAGACAGAGAACCACATCTGCACCACGGATTCCGAAAAGTGCGCGTGGTTCATGGACACCGAACACAACATCCTCTGCGTCCACGAGACCTTGGGCACGCAGATGGAGTACCAGCTCTGACCTGAAGGCGGCAACTGCCAGCCGCTTGCCAGACCGCAGGAGGGGCGTCCCAGCGAACGGGGGCTCCCCTTCTGCCTCGTTAAGACCCGCCTTGGACGGGCTTTAAGGGGCCACCGGCCGTTCGGTGAGTTCCACCTTGATGTCCAGGCTCTCGTCGCCCCGCTTGACTTTGAATCCCACCGTATCGCCCGGGTTGCGGTTCCTGAGCTCGGCCAGCAGCTTCTCCGGCGCGGCAAGGTCCACGCCTTCCATCGACTCCAGCACATCGCCTGGCCGGATCCCTGCAGTGCCGGCCGGGCCGTCGTCGTCAACGGACAAAACCACGACGCCGGTGCTCGCGTCGATGCCCAGCTGCTCGGCGATCTGCCGGGTCAGTTCGCCCGGGGTGAGCCCCACGTAGGCGTGCTCCGCCGAGCCATCCGCCAGCAACTCCTCGGCCACCTCGACGGCGGTGGCCGCCGGAATGGCGAAGCCCAGCGCCACAGCACCGGACGACGGAGGAATGTAGGCCTCGCTGATGCCCACCACCTCGCCGCGCATGTTAATCAGGGCACCGCCGGAATTGCCGGGGCTGATGGGCGCATCAGTCTGGATCAGGTCCACCAACGACAGGCTGTTCTGTGCGGAGCCGGGGATGGAGCGGTGAAGGCCGGAGATGATCCCTGCGGTGGCCGTGTTTTCGAAGCCAAGCGGCGAACCCAGCACCACGGCCCCTTCGCCCACCTTGGGCAGCGAGGTCTGGTATGTGGGCTTCGGCAGGCCGGTCCGGTCCGCCTGGACGAGCGCAAGGTCAGTCACGGGGTCGGTTGCCTTGACGGTGCCGGAAACGCGCTGGCCATCCGCGAAGGCCACCTCCACCTCGGTTTGGCCGCGGATGACGTGCTCATTGGTGAGGATCAGCCCGTCCTCGGAGTAGACCACCCCGCTGCCCAGGCCGCCGTCGGTGAAGATCGTGACGACGGAGGGGGACAGGTTTTCCACAATCTCGGTAATGCCGCCCGCTACGTCGGGAGCTGCCGGGGCCTCGGCGTTGGGGGTGCTGGTACCGCCAGGGGTTGTGGCGGCAGAAGTGGCCCCCGCTGTCGATTCGCTGGGTCCCGGCGGAACGGGTGAGCCTGTGCATGCGGCAACTGCCAGGATGACGGCCGTCAGGATGCACCAGGGCGCTGTCCGGAAACCGGCTGAAGGGCGTGTTGGACTGGCTGACGGCTTCATGGGCAACCTCCCCGCGGACGCTGGCTCTTACCTCCTAAGGTAGCCGTACACAGGACTGGCAGGCCAGTAGTGTCAGCCCCGTTCAGTGCGCCCGGGAGGGAGCGTGAGAACCCCCTCCGCCAGCGCCTGTCGGCGGCGTGGACCACGGCGTCACCGGCCGTTCCTGGAGGACGCCGTCCACCGTGATGTCCACCCTCTCGTTATAGAAACTCACCAGCCCGTGGATCTGGCCGGCGTCGCGGAAGGTCCGGTTGTACGCCCACGCGAGGTTCTTCCCGTTCTCGGCCGGCGGGTAGGACCAGTAGCTGGCGGTCCCTTTGTACGGGCACACGGTCCGTTTGGTGCTGGCTTCCATCAGGTCCAGCCGAACGTCGGCCGGAGGAAGGTAATAGCGCACCGGGAGCATCGTCTCGTACAGGAGCTGGGCGCCGTTGGTGGCGGCCAGCGTAACGCCGTCGGCTTTGACCTCCACCGTGAGTGAGGACGCCCGGATATCCACCCGGTGGAAGGGGTCGCGGGGATGGCCGATGATCTCCTCATCGTCTTCCAGCCAGTCGAAGGCCTTGAAGTCCAGCACCACATAGCCGGCGAGATCCGGATCAGCTGGCCGGAAAGCCGCCCGGGGGAGCCTCGCGGCGGAGGTGACGACGTCGAGCTCCTCGCCTGGTGCGGTATGCCTGCCGAAACCGGTGCGCGGATCCAGCGAGGGCGGCGCGTCCAGCATGATCTTCACGCCGAATTCGGGAACGTCGCCGGCCTGATGCTCGGGCGACGCAAGCTCGGCGCGAAGGTCCGCGGCGGGGACTGCGAAGACGGGGGTGATGCGTTGGGGTTCCCAGACCAGGAGCGCGTGGAAAGTGTCGACGACGGCGTTCCCGCCTGTCAGGGCCCGCACCCGTTTGGCGGTGGGCTGGTAGCGGAGCTTACCGAACGTGCCGAAGAGTACTTCGGACAGTTTGATGGCCATAACTCATGCTAGGGCTGCGCGTGGAGCCCGTCGAACGCGATGGTGATGACGTCGTCGGCCAGCTTTTCGGGGGAGAGCGAGCCGCCCGGTTTGTACCATTCGACGATCGAGTTGATGGTGCCAAACAGCAGCCGGGTCACCGTGCGGGGGTCGATGTCCTGGCGCAGCGAGCCCTCATCGCGGGCGGCGGAGATGAGCGCGGCCACCTTGTGGTCGAAGGCGCGCCGCCGCTCCAGGGCGTCCCGTTCGATCTCCGTGTTGCCCCGGAGGCGCAGTAGCAGCGTGACAAACGGCAACCGTTCCACCAGTACGGCCACCGTCTGGCGGAGCACGAATTCAAGCCGCGCGTCGGCGGCGCCGGACTTCGCCTCGGGCCGCTCCAGGATGGCCTCCAGCCCGCCCAAGGCGTGGTCCAGGGCGAGCTTGAGGAGATCGCCTTTGGACGGCACGTGGTGGTAGATCGCTGATTTGGAGATGCCCAGGTTCTCGGCAAGGATGCCCATGGACGTGGCGTCATAGCCGTGCCGGTTGAAAACGTCGACGGCGATGAGCAGGACCGACTGCTGGTCGTAGCCGGGCCGGCCGCGTTTGGCGGGGGCTTCGGGGCTGGATACTTCGCTGGTGCTGGGCATAGTGGCTAGTTTCTCATGAACGGTCGGTCAGTCTCGTGAGGTGGGGGCGGCGCGGCCAGGAGCTGCGCCGCCCATCTGGCCCTAGCCCTTCGGCCGCAGGTCGTAGATCCGGCGCAGCTTGCCGTTGGAACGCTCCAGCGATCCGGGCTCCACCACGTCCACGGCGCACGAAGAACCCACGTGGATCTTGATCTGCTCCTTCAAGGCGCGTGCCGCCGTCGCACTTTGTTCGAGTGTCACGGCGTCACGGCGCTCGATCCGGACCGTCAGCTGGTCCATCCGCTGGCCCTCTGGCCGGGTGAGTTCGAGCTGGAAGTGCGGGCTGAGTTCCGGGATCCGCAGCGCGATTTCCTCAATCTGGGACGGAAACAGGTTCACGCCGCGGAGGATGATCATGTCGTCGCTGCGGCCAGTGATGCGGCCCATCCTGCGGTGCGCGGGGCGGGCGGTGCCGGGCAGAAGCCGTGTGAGGTCCTTAGTGCGGTACCGGATGATCGGCAGTGCTTCCTTGGTCAGCGAGGTGAACACGAGTTCGCCATGTTCACCGTCGCCCAGCACGTTTTCCTTGCCCACCGCGGGGTTGAAGGCGTCGATGATTTCGGGGCGGAAGTGGTCCTCCCAGATGTGGCTGCCGTCCTGCGTCTCCACGGCCTCGCCGGCGACGCCCGGGCCCATCACTTCGGACAACCCGTAGATGTCGCAGGCCTTGATGTTCATGGTGACTTCGAGCTCGTGCCGCATCTCTTCCGTCCACGGCTCTGCGCCGAGGACTGCGTACTTGAGCGACGTGGAGGCGGGGTCGATGCCCATGTGTGCCATGGCGTCGGCGATGGTCAGCAGGTACGTGGGCGTGGCCAGGATGGCATCGGGCTGGAAATCCTGGATGAGCTGGATCTGGCGTTCGGTCTGGCCGCCGGACATGGGGATCACCGTGCAGCCGAGCGCTTCGGCGCCGGCGTGGGCGCCCAGGCCGCCGGTGAACAGGCCATAGCCGTACGCGTTGTGGACCTTCATGCCGGGGCGGACGCCGGAGGCGCGCAGCGAGCGGGCCACGAGTTTGGCCCAGTCGGCCAGGTCCTGCTTGGTGTAGCCGACGACGGTGGGCCGGCCGGTGGTGCCGGAGCTGGCGTGCACGCGGGCCACTTCAGTCTGCGGCACCGCGAACATGCCGAAGGGGTACTCGGCGCGCAGGTCTTCCTTGGTGGTGAAGGGGAAGTTGCCGAGGTCGGCCAGCTCGCGCAGGTCAGTGGGGTGGATGCCCCCGTCGTCGAACTTGCGCTTGTACAGCGGTACGCGGTCGTAGGCGTAGGCCACGGTGTGCTTCAGGCGGCTGAGCTGGAGCGCCTCGAGTTCGTCGCGGGAGATGGTTTCCTCGCGGTCCAGGACGGCGTCGGTGGTTGTGGTTGCCTGTGGCATGGGGGTTTCCGGAGCGTGGAGGGTCATGGGTTTCCTACTTCTTGGGGATGGTGCGGCTGCGTCCGCGGAACTCGGCGATGAGTTCACCAAACTGCTGGGGATCGGGCTGCGTGGCGGCGTCGGCTGCGAAGATCTGGATGTCGTAGAGCCCGCTGCGGCCCGCGCTGGAGCGGCGGTCGGCGACGGCGGTGATCACTTGGCCGCGGTAGGCCGGCTTGAGGAAGTTGATGTCGACGCCGGCAGCAACGGTGATGCTGTCCACGTCGCCGGGGCCGGGGTTCACCGGGTTGCAGGCGAGGGCGAAGGCGGTGTCGGCGAAGGCGAAGATCATTCCGCCGTGGGCCATGCCGAACCCGTTGAGCATTTCCTGCCGGAGCGTCATGCGGATGGTGGCGTGGCCGTCGCTGAGGGCGAGGACCTTGATGCCCATCCATTCGGAGGCGTAGTCGTTTTCCAGGATGGGGTGGGTTGCCCCGGAGAGTGTTGCTTCAGCCATGCGTCATTGCCTCCAGCTTTATTTACCGAATGTTCATTAGGTAATCCCATGGAGGGGGTCGGTGTCAAGAGCGGGGCGGTTGCGGTCGTCCCAACTGGGTAGCAGCAGATGTCGTTTTGGGGCGTCAAAACGACATCTGCTGCTACCTAGTTGGGCGGGCACGGAGCAATCGGTGCCGGACGGGGTGTCCGGTGCGGCGCCGGGAGGTGACAGGATGGGAAGACCTGCACCAGCCAAAGCAAAGGGCGGACCATGGCCAAAGGCATCTACGTCAGCGCAACCACTCCGGGGTCGGGCAAGTCGCTCGTGGCCCTGGGCTTGGCGGACACGCTGCACCGGCACGCGGACAGGATCGGCTTCTTCAAACCCGTGGTCCATGGCCCGGACGCGGCAGACGATCCTATGGTGGCCTTGATGAAGTCCCGCTTCCAGCTCGATGATGACCGGTGCCGCGCCGGCCTCACCGGCGCCGAAGTCCGGGCCCTCCTGGCCGAAGGGAAGCGAGCCGACATCGATGCGCGCTGCGTGGAAATCTTCGCCGAAATGTCCCGTCACTGCGATGTGGTGATAGTGGAAGGCACCGACCTCACCGGCCAGGATGCCGCCGTCGAATTTGACCTCAATGCGCGTCTGGCCAACAACCTGGCTGCCCCCGTGGTGGCTGTGGTGGGCGCGAAGGGCCTGAGCGTCGCCGAGGCGGCGGCCGCCGTCGAGGTGGCCCGCAAGGAATTGTCTGCGGAAAGGTGCGTGCTGCTGGCCATCATGGTGAACCGTGCGGACCCGGACCTGGTGGACTCGATCGCAGCCGAGGTGAAGCTGGGGGCATCCGGCCGTCCGGTGTACGTCCTTCCGGAGCTCGAGGAAATCGCCCGGCCCACCACGGGCGAGGTGGCCACGGCCCTCGGTGTCCGGCAGATCGCCGGCCGCGCCGACATGGAGCGCGACGTGAAGGACATCAAGGTGGCGGCCATGAACGTGGGCAACTTCCTGAATGTGCTTGACGAAGGCGCGCTGGTGATTGTGCCGGGCGACCGGGCGGATGTGATGGTGGCATGCCTCGCCTCGTCCTTCTCTCCCGAGTTCCCGGTGCCCTCCGCGCTCATTCTCACGGGCGGGCTCGCGCCGGACGCCAACATCTATCCGCTGCTGGCGCAGGCTCCGTTCCCCGTCTTCGCCTCGGTGGAGGACACCTACACCACGGCCCGGCGGGTCTCCGAGGTCCGCAGCGAAATCTGGTCCGGGCACAGCCGCAAGGTCGCTTCCGCCCTGGGACTCTGGTCCCGCCGCGTAGATGAGGCCGAACTGGTGGAGCGCCTCCACCTGCCCCGGGCGGAGCGGATGACCCCGCTGCGCTTCCTGCACGACCTCATCGAACGCGCCCGGTCACAGCGCCGGCATGTGGTGCTGCCGGAGGGAACCGACGTGCGGATCCTCCGTGCCGCCGAGATCCTGCACCGCCGCGACGTTTGCGACCTCACAGTGCTCGGCCCCGAACCGGAGGTCCGCGAACTGGCCGCCGCCCGCGGCATCGACCTGTCCGGCATCAACATCGTTGACCCGGCCACCTCGGACCTGCGCCAGAAGTTCGCCGAAAAGTACGCGGAACTGCGCGCGCACAAAGGCGTGGACCTGGCGAAGGCGCTGGAAATCATGCAGGACGTCAGCTACTTTGGCACCATGATGGTCCAGCTCGGAGTGGTGGACGGCATGGTGTCCGGTGCAGCCCACACCACGGCCCACACCATCCGGCCTGCCCTGGAGTTCGTGAAGACGCGCGAGGGCGTCAAGATTGTGTCCTCCGTGTTCCTGATGCTCATGCCGGACCGGGTACTGGTGTACGGCGATTGTGCGGTAAACCCTGACCCTAACGTGGAGCAGTTGGCGGACATCGCCCTCGCTTCGGCTGAAACAGCCGCGCAATTCGGGGTGGAGCCGCGGGTGGCGATGCTGTCCTACTCCACCGGCGGATCCGGGTCCGGGGAGGCCGTAGACGAAGTCCGGCAGGCCACAGAACTGGTGCGGGAGCGCCGCCCGGACCTCGCCGTCGAAGGCCCCATCCAGTACGACGCAGCCGTGGACGCCTCGATTGCGGAGTCCAAGATGCCCGGTTCCTCGGTGGCCGGGCAGGCCACCGTGTTCATTTTCCCGGACCTCAACACCGGCAACAACACATATAAGGCTGTGCAGCAAAGCTCCGGAGCGGTGGCTGTGGGGCCAGTCCTGCAGGGGCTGCGGAAGCCGGTTAACGACCTCTCCCGCGGCTGCACGGTGGAGGACATCGTCAACACCGTCGCCATCACGGCCATCCAGGCGCAGGCTCCGGTTCCGGCGACGGTTTAGGCGCCCGCTTCCTGGGTTAACGCACGACGGCGGCACTCACGTGAGTGCCGCCGTCGAGCGTTATTGGCTAACTGTTTTCGGGCTTGGCGAAGCTTTCCGGGTCCTCCTGCTTGGCGGGCTCGTCGGACAGCCCTAAGGGCGTGAGGTCCAGGTCCTCCAGATCCTTGGGGGGCTCGGGTGCTTCCCCCACCTCTTCCGCCTTGACCTTCCCGGTGTCGTCCAGCGCCGGATTCGCGCCTTCGACGCCGGTGGGATCCTTCGTGCCTGCACCCGTAGTGCTGGTGGCATCAGGCTCGTCGTTGTCGGGCTGAGTGGTGCCGTTCGTCATGGAAGTCCCTCTCTGCGTGGTGCTGCCTGTCCGCCGACTCTAGGCGCCTGCCGCCACGAACGCAACGGCAGGCGCGGGGTGAGTCGGGCTGTGGACTCAGCCCTGACGGGCCTTCATGCGCGGGTTCTTTTTGTTGATCACAAAGGTGCGGCCCCGCCGCCGGACGACCTGGGCGCCGGGGATCTTCTTCAGCGCACGGAGTGAGTTTCTGACCTTCATGGTGGTGCTCCTTCTGATTGGGTTGGGGTGGTTAGTCGGGGATCGGAAGTCAGTTCGAGTGCGGTGCCAGGTTCGCTGACGGATCAAGCTGGAACGGGTCGGGCAACCCTGCGAAACCGGCGTCCATTTCGGCGTCCGTGAGTTCGCAGCCCGAGAGCAGCCCGGCGATTTCGGCCGCATTGATTCCGTCGCCGGTCGCTGCGATTACGCTGCAGCGGTCACCGTGCTCCGGGTGCCAGTCCAAGTGGGCGTCCACATAGTTCATGGGATCGGGCTTTGCCCCTGCATTCTGGTCTGCCAGCCACGGGCCGGTGTTCTCCAGCCAGACGCGGGGGCCGATGCCTTGGATGGCGATCCTGCAGCGGGGCGCGGCGGCGATCCACAAGCGGCCGCGCAGCCAGCAGCAGCCTTCCGCCAAGGATGTCAGGGCGTCCCGGAACCGTTCCGGGTGCAGCGGCCGCTCGGCCCGGTGCGTGACGGTGGTGAAGGGCGACGCCGAGACGGCGGCCGGGATCCGCACGGAACCTGGAAGTGTCCTGCACAGTGCCTCCTGGTAGTCGTGGCGGCCGGGGCGGATCTCGCCGGGGTCCGCAACCACGTCCGCATGCGGTGCCAGCTCCTGGATCAGCTGGACGCCGCGGCGGCGAACAGCAGGGTCCACCGGAACAAGGGCGGGTTCGGCCAGCAGGACGGTGTCGTTGAAGCTCAGCTCGCCCACCAGGAACTCACCGGGCGTCCGGTGGTCCTCGGGGACCGGGGTGAATCCGGACTCGAACAGTGTGTGGCGGTCCCAAAGATGGTCCTCCAGCGTGTCCGGCGCGCAGGCCAGGACAGCGGAATCGATGGTGACGCTTTCGGGCAGCCCGCGCCGCAGCGCTCCGATGGCCGCTTCGGATGACACAGCCGGTGGGAGCCCGATGATCACGCACTCTTCGCCGCGCTCCAGCAGCCTTTCCACCGTGGGAACCACGTCCAGCCGGACAGTGCAGCTCAGGCAGCCGTGCTCCAAATGCGTCTCGTCGCGTTCCAGAAGCCCTGCCGGGCTGAACACCCGGCGGATGACCAGGCCGTTTTCGAGGAGGTCGTGGAGGACCACCACGGCCCGGGGATTTGCGGCCGCGGCGGCTTCGCAGGCCTGCTGGCGGCAAAGGGCGTCGAGGGAGCTGATCACAGTGAGATGCATGCGATCAGTCTAATGAGAATCATTCTCAAATACAAACCGCGCGAGCAGCTCTGTACCTGGTCAAAAACTCGAAGGAGGGGGTGTTCGGGAAGCTAAGGTAGTTGAACCGTCAGGTGCAACCGCCACAGCAAGGCTCAGGAGGCCCCTATGCTCGTGCTCGTCATCAATTCCGGCTCGTCCTCGCTCAAGTACCAGGTCCGCGATGTCGCGGCCGGCAGCGTTCTGGCGGAGGGGCTGATTGAAAAGATCGGCATGGGCAACGGCGGCGACGGAGACGGCGAGATCGAGGGCCCGCGCGACCACGCCGAGGCGCTGGAGCAGGTGGACGCCGCCATCCACCAGGAACTCGGCGACCTCGAGCTTGCGGCGGTCGGACACCGCGTGGTGCATGGCGGGGAGCGCTTCGCCGAGCCTGTGCTCATCGACAACGAGATCACCCGCGCCATTGAGCGGCTCAACCCGCTGGCGCCGTTGCACAATCCGGCCAACGTCCTGGGCATCCGCGCCATCACCAAGAAGTGGCCGGACCTGCCGCAGGTTGCCGTGTTCGACACCGCCTTCCACCGGACCCTGCCCGAGCACGCCTGGCGCTACGCCGTTCCGGACGAGCTCTACACCAACCATGGCATCCGCCGCTACGGCTTTCACGGTACCTCGCACGAATACGTGACGCACCAGGCTGCCGCGCTCCTTGGCCTCCCCTTGGAAGAGTTCGACGGCGTCATCGCCCACCTGGGGAACGGCGCCTCCGTCACTGCGATCCGGGGCGGCAAGTCCGTGGATACATCCATGGGCTTCACCCCGCTGGAGGGCCTGGTGATGGGCACCCGCTCGGGAGACCTCGACCCCTCCATCCTGGTGTTCCTCGGCAGGGCAGGCTGGAACCCAGAAGATATCGACACCATGCTCAACCGCGAATCGGGCCTGAAGGGCCTCGCTGGCAACAACGACATGCGCTCGGTGGTGGAAGCTTCCGAAGCCGGCGACGCCAGGGCTGAGACGGCGCTCGCGGTCACGTCCTACCGGCTGGCAAAGTACATCGGCGGGTACCACGTGGCCGTCGGCGGCGCTAAGGCGCTCGTGTTCACGGCAGGCATCGGCGAGAACTCACACCAATTCCGGGCCCTGGTGGCGGAGAAGCTGGGTGCGCTGGGCGTAGAGCTCGACGCCGGCCTGAACAGCCAGCGGTCCAAGGAACCACGGGTGATTTCCACGGCGGAGTCCGCGATTCCGGTGCTGGTGGTTCCCACTGACGAGGAGCGCGCCATCGCGGAGGCGACTGCCGCCGTCGTACGCCCTGCCGGCTGAGCGCAGCATGCCGGACATCACCCTGCCACTCCGTACCGAGAGGCTGGTCCTGCGCCGCTTCGACGGCTCCGACCTGGACGCCTTCCATGCCTACCATTCCCTGCCGGAGACGGCCAGGTTCCTCCCGGGGCCGGCCAAAACGTACACCCAGTCCATGGAACGCGTGGGCAGGTACGCCAACTTCGTCTTTGAAAAGGAAGGGGACTGGGTGTGCCTGGCCATCGAGGCCAAGGGCCAGCCCGGCCTGATGGGTGAAGTGGTGCTCAAATGGCTGCCAGGCCGAGGACAGGCAGAGGTGGGCTGGACGCTTGCGCCGGCAGCGCGGGGCAAGGGCTATGGCACCGAAGCGGCCGCGGCCGTGATGGAGCTGGGGTTCGAGGAACTGGGATTCCACCGGATCGAGGCGCGCCTGGATGAACTCAACACCGCGTCGGCCAGCCTGTGCGAACGGCTTGGCATGCGGCTTGAAGCCCGATTCGTGGAAAAGTGGCATTACAAAGGCCAGTGGGCCACCGAAGTGGTCTACGCCGTCCTGGCCATCGAGTGGCGCGCCACCCGGTCCCGGTGAGTCCTCCCGGGCCGGGCACTTTGTGTTCACTGCCTGTTTCAGGGCCGGATGCATCCTTCCCCTACTCTCTCGGCAGTAAGGCGGCGCGATCCTGAGGCCGCCACCCTGACGAGAGGTAGCGATGACTTCAAGCATTAACCAGCCCAAACTCAGCCGTCGGGCGGCCCTGGCGGCTGCCGGAACACTGGGGGCACTGGGAATCACCATATCCGCTGCTGCGGCAAGCGTGGCGGCACCTGGCACGAAGGCGCCGAAGCCCACCCTTGCCTTCCGCCCGGAAGGCAAGTTCAAGGTTGTTCAGTTCAACGACACCCAAGACGATGAACAGACGGACCGTCGCACCATCGAACTCATGGACCGGACCCTGGACGCGGAAAAGCCGGACTTTGTGGTGATCAACGGCGATGTCATCAACGGTGGCTGCGACACCGAACTGGACGTCAAACAGGCACTCAACCACGTGGTCAGGCCCATGGAGAGCCGGCAGATTCCGTGGGCAGTCACCTTCGGCAACCATGACGAAGATTCCGCCCAGCAGACAGGAATGACTGAAGCCAAGATGCTTCAGTTCCTCCAGAGCTACCAGTACAACGTCAATGCCGACTCCACTCCGGGCCTGACCGGTACGTCCAACTCGCAGCTCCTGATTCAATCCTCCCGCTCAAATGCTCCGGCTTTCGGACTGTGGCTCATCGACACCGGCCGGTACGCCCCGGACGCCATCAACGGCCAGGACTTTGAGGGCTACCCGGACTGGGACTGGGTGCGCATGGACCAGGTCAACTGGTACCGGAACCAGTCCATCGCCACAGAGCAGAAATACGGTGCGAAAATTCCATCCCTCATGTGGGGCCACATCGCCCTGCACGAGCACCGCAACATGTGGTTTGCCAGCTTGGACTCCCGGACGGAGGCGGACCACGCCCGGGCCGTGGCGAAGCACAACATTGTCGGCGAGCGGAACGAGGATGAGTGCCCCGGACCCATCAACTCTGGCTTGTTCAACGCCTTCCTTGAACGCGGGGACGTGCTCGGCTACTTTGTGGGGCACGACCACGTCAACACATACGTCGGCAACTACTACGGGGTTCAGCTCGGCTACGCACCGGGAACGGGATTCGGCGCCTACGGACTGCCGGGCGCGGAGCGGAACCGCCTCCGCGGTGCGCGCGTCTTCGAACTGGACGAAAACCACCCCGGAATCTACAAGGACACTCGACTTGTCTTCGCGAGCGATTTTGGCATCGACCTGACGGCCAACGACCAACCGATTGTCCCGCTCCCGCTCGATCCGGCGCAAAGCTAACGCCGACGCGTCGCTAGTGGTTGGGCTTGTCGGGCTCCGGGCTGGGCAAGCCGGGTTCGACAAGCTCAACTGCAGATCTGTGCTTAGGCCCGGCCCTTGAGGATCAGGTTCCAGTAGACGCGAGGGAAAACATCGCGGTCCACCACCCAGGAGGCACGGCTTTCCTTCCACGTAGGCACCCTGGGGACGGAGGGCATCGGCCGGTAGTCGGCGTCGAACTCGGCGAACACCACCGTGGAGCGGGACACCGTGAACGGGCAGACCGCGTAGCCGTTGTATTTTTCCGTCAGCGGCGCTCCTCTGCGTGCCGCCACCAGATTCTTCGCAAGGACCCTGGTCTGTTTGCGCAGCGCGCCGCCGCACTTGGAATTGGTGGTGCCCGCAGCGTCGCCGAGCGACCAGACGTTGGGGTAGCGCACATGCCGGAGGGTTTCCGGATCCACCTGCACGAAGCCGCCCTCATCGCCCGGGGCTGGCAAGTCTGTGGCCTTGAGCCAGTCCGGCGCCGACTGCGGCGGGACCGCGTTCAGCACGTCATAGCGGAGTTCCTCCGTGGTGCCGGCGGCGTTGTCCCTGATCAGCGCCACCTGTCCCGCCGGATCAACCGAGGCCAACTCGCTGTTCAGGCGCAGCTCGATGCCATATTCGGCGATCTTTCGGTTCAGTTCCTCATCTACTCCTTCAACGCCAAACACGGTGGGGTACGGCTGGACCATGACTACGCGGATGTCACCGAGGACTCCGTGTTCTTTCCAGTAGTCGCATGCCAGGTACATGGGTTTCTGGGCTGCGCCCGCGCATTTGGCCGGTCCAGACGGCATGGTGAACACAGCAGTCCCTGACTTGAGGCTGCTGAGCAGTGTCCAGGCTTTGGGAGCCAGTTCGAACTCGTAGTGCTAGGCGCCGTGCGGGGAGTGGACCGCGGCCGCGAGTCCGGGCACCCTGTCCCAGTCCAGCTGCAGGCCGGGGCACACCACCAGGTGGCCGTAGGTGACCTCGTCGCCCGAAGCCAACGCCACGGTGGTGTCCGCCGCGTTGATGCCTGTGGCCCCGTCCCGAATCCATTCGACGCCCGGCGGGATGACTGAAGACTGCGCCCGGATCGCCTCACTCGCCTTCGCCCGTCCGCCCGCGATGTGGGAGAACAAAGGTTGGTAAAGGTGGTGGTCTTTGGGTTCGACGACGGCGATGTCAGTGACGCCGTAACGGTGCAGTCGTGCCGCCAGGGAAATGCCGGCGTTGCCGCCGCCAATGATGAGGACGTCGTGGTGCCTGGTGTTCACAGGACGATTCCTTTCCTGGAAAGGCGGGCGCCACCACGTGGCCACCCGCCGTTGCAGCCGGTTAGGCTTCGACCCTACCGGGACGATTCCAGGGCCGGAACCCTTCGGGCCCTGGCCCTTGACGCGCTCCGGCCGCCGGGCCACACTGGCGCTGTGCCTAGCTGCCGGCCAAGCCGGGCTGGCAACAGGTGTGTCCAAGGAGCGCTCGCCATGCCCGTCGTCGAAGACAGCGTATACATCTCCCGTCCGCCGCAGGACGTCTTCAATTTTGTGTCGAAGAACGAAAACATTCCGGTATGGGATTCGTCGGTCCTGCACGCGGAAACCATCGGCGGTGTTCCCGAAGGCCTGGGCACCCGCGCCCAGGGCACCAGCAAGGTTGTGGGCAGGAAATTCGACTGGACCGCTGAGATTACGGAGTACCAGCCGCCCAGCCGCATTGTGTCCCGGTCGGTGGATGGGCAACTGGAGTTCACCATCACCACCACCCTGGAACCCGAAGGCGACGGGACCCGGCTCAACTACCGGATCGACGCGGCTTCCGGCCTGGGCGGCATTTTCGGCAAACTTGCCGACCGCCTGGTGGAAAAAGCCCAGGCCAGGACGGTCCGCGCCAACCTTGAGACGTTGGCGGAACTGCTGGCCGAGCATCCCGAGCTGGGCCGCAGCGACGCCTGACCGGGGCCGCTAGGAATACTTCAGGCCGGCCCCCGGCAGCAGTTCCGTGGCGCCCAGGGAATCGGCGATGAACGCGTAGTCCCACGCTCGTTCACGCCACTGGACGTACCGGCCGGAGGCGCCGCCATGGCCGCCGTCCATCTCGATCTTCATCACGATGGGCTCAGTGCCGGTGGTCTTGTTGCGCAGTTCCTGGACCCACTTGGCCGGCTCCACGTACAGGACGCGGGTGTCATTGAAGGACGTCACCGCGGCCACCTTGGGGTAGGCCACGTCGCGCACGTTCTCGTAAGGGGAGTATGACCTCATGTAGGCGTACACTTCAGGGTCCGTGATGGGGTTGCCCCACTCCTCCCACTCCAGGGCCGAGAGCGGAAGTTCGGGGTCCAGGATGGTGTTGAGGGCGTCCACAAAGGGCACCTGCGCCACCACAGCGGCATACTTTTCCGGCGCCAGGTTGGCCACAGCTCCCACCAGCAAGCCGCCCGCCGAACCGCCCAGCGCCGCGATGCGGGACGGGTCCACCCAGCCAGAGCCAGCCAGCCAGTCGGTAGCGTCCACGAAATCAGTGAAGGTGTTCATCTTCGTGAGTTTCTTGCCGTCCTCGTACCAGTGCCTGCCCAGTTCGCCGCCGCCGCGGACGTGCGCAATCACAAACACGATGCCGCGGTCCAGCAGCGACAGCCGCGCGATGCCAAAGCCCGGATCCATGCTCAACTCATAGGACCCATACCCGTAGACCAAGCCAGCCGCCGTCGAATCCTGCTTGATGTCCTTGTGCCGCAGCAGGGACAGCGGGATCCTGGTGCCGTCGGTGGCGGTGGCCCATTCGCGGGTGGCGACGTAGTCGTTGCCGTCGTAGCCGCCCAGCACCGGGCTTTCCTTGCGGAGCAGCAGTTCGCCTGCGGGCTGCGCCGGGGTGGGCAGTACAAAGTCGTACACGCGCGAGGGCGTGAAGTAGGACGTGTACCCCAGACGGATGACCGGGGCCTCGTAGTCCGAACCGCCGACGCCGGCCGTGTACAGCTCTTCGTCGAACGCGGGCTCCACAGGGTCTTCCTGCGCCGGTGTCCCCAGGCCCGCCAGCCCCATCACCTGAACCCGTTCGATGGTGTCCTTGCGGATGGAGACGATGAGGTGGGTCGAGGTGACGCCCGCGCCATTGACGCGGACGTCGTCGGAATGCTCGACGACGGTGCTCCAGT
This sequence comes from Pseudarthrobacter sp. NPDC055928, assembly GCF_042270935.1. Taxonomy (NCBI): domain Bacteria; kingdom Bacillati; phylum Actinomycetota; class Actinomycetes; order Micrococcales; family Micrococcaceae; genus Pseudarthrobacter; species Pseudarthrobacter sp. NPDC055928. Next base: position 446,768 of record NZ_JBHJZH010000001.1, on the reverse strand, counting down.
GCTGCTCGGCCAGCGGCTTGGCGAGCTCGGCGGGGTCAACCAGCGAAACCATGGAGTTGACGGCGTTCCGGTTGTGGGTGATGACGATGCGCTCATGCTTTTCGCCGTCAGGGCCGGTGAGCAGGAACGGCTCTGCCTCGTAGAGCACGTGTTCGTCGCGGGAGATCACGGTGGTGAGTGTCGCCGTCGGGTCATCAAAGCGCAGCAGCCGCGTTTCGCTGTATTCGGAGCAGCCGATTCCCAGCACGAGGTGACGCCTGTCAGAGGAGAGCTCAAAGCCCAGCCACATGGCGACGTCGTCCTCCTGGTAAATCACCTCATCGTCGGCGACGGGCGTGCCGAGGACATGGGATTTGACCTGGTACGGGCGCCACGCATCGTCCACCACGGTGTAGAAGATGCGGGTGCCGTCCGGCGAGAAGCTGACGCCGTAGAAGATGTTCTCGATGACGTCGGGCAGGAGTTCTCCGGTGCGGAGATCCTTGATCCGGAGGGTGAAGCGCTCGTCGCCCGCGTTATCCACAGCGTAGGCGTAGAGGTTCCCATCGACGGTGACGGCCGAGCCGCCCACGGAGAAGAATGGCTTGCCTTCGGCTTCAATGTTGCAGTCCAGCAGCACCTCTTCGCCGGGAATTTCGACGCCGGCCTCCACTGCGGGGGGAGTCCAGTCCGCCACGGGGTTACCGGTGTCCTGGGCGCGGACGCGGCACTGGATGCCGTATTCCTTGCCTTCAACCGAGCGGCTGAAATACCACCAGCCGTCCTTCCGGTTCGGGACAGACAAGTCTGTCTCCTGCGTGCGGCCCTTGATTTCCTGGAAGATGGCCTCGCGCAGCGGCTCTTGGTGCGCAGTGATGGCTTCCTGGTAGGCGTTCTCTGCCTTTAGGTGCTCAATGACCTCGGGGGATTCCTTCTCACGCAGCCACTCGTAGTTGTCCACGAACGTGTGGCCATGGTGCGTCCGCTCAATCGGCACCTTCTTGGCAACTGGCGGCGTAAGCGAAGTGGTAGCGGAATCCTGCAGCGGAGTCTGGGTCATTCCTTCAATATATAGACCCCTCCGGGCAATGGGGCGGCCCGTTCGCTACCGGGGGAGCGCCCCACCCATTTGCCCTATCACCTTTGGTCCCTCTGGGCCCCAAATGGGGACCAAAAGTGATAGAGCAACTGGCTTCTGGAGGGGACAGGGTGGCGGGCGTATCCTGAAACGGCAAAGGCACACCCGCCACGCGTGAGAGGGGAATCAAATGACCATCCCGCCAGTGCACGAACCTGAGCCATTCCCGCCGGAACCCGGCCCGGACCCCATGAACCCTGACCCCACTTCGCCGGGCCATCCCGGTCCCGCCAGGCCCAGTCCTGTGCCGTCGCCGGAGCCTCCTGGCCCGCTGCCGGTGCCGGATCCGGGACCCGCACCGCTGCGCCCGGATCCCACCCGGAGCTAAGTTACCCGTCGGAACCCCTTGTATTGGGTCGCAACCCAGTGCTAAAACGGCAGTACCGGGAGGATCCGAACGCGTTGTATATCTGCCTCTTCTGGGCGATTTGCCACTAAGGAACGCCACAGCGCCAGATAGCGCATCGGCAGTTGCGGGTGATCCCCTCCGATAATGATGGCCCCCGGCATTGCGCCGGGGGCCATCCCTATGCCCGGACGCCCACTCCTCGAAGCCGGGAAATTTAGGAAAAATTCTTGCCCCAAGTGCTTGCGACTGCTTCCGGCTGGTGCTATAAAAAATCTATATCAGCGAATATAGATCTCGCTGGTATGGATATGTTGGACCATCTCTCAAGAGGAGGTAGCCATGTTGATGCGAACCGATCCATTCCGCGAGCTGGACAGGCTGGCCCAGCAAGTCCTCGGTACGGCAGCACGCCCGGCGGCAATGCCCATGGATGCGTGGCGGGAGGACCAGGAATTCGTGGTGGCCTTTGACCTGCCCGGAGTCGACCTGGACTCGGTAGACCTGGACGTGGAGCGGAATGTCCTGACAGTGAAGGCAGAGCGGCCCGACCCGGCCGGCAAAGACACCGAACTGATCGCCGCCGAGCGCCCGCGCGGTGTCTTCAGCCGCCAGCTGATCCTCGGAGATACCTTGGACGCGGATAACGTCAAGGCATCGTACGACGCCGGTGTCCTGACGCTGCGGATTCCGGTCACCGAAAAGGCCAAGCCGCGCAAGATTGCGATTGAAACCAAGGAGGCCAAGCACGAGATAGCCGCCTAGGTTCACCGATGGCCCGGGAGGTCCGGCCCGCTTAATGTTGACTGCCTTTTTGGGGCGATTAGCCATTCTGTGCACGCCACAGCGCCAGACAGCGCACCGGCAGCGAGCGGCCGCATCTCCCGCAACGATGGCCCCCGGCATTGCGCCGGGGGCCATCCCATGTGCCTGTGCTACGTGGCGAGTTCGACCATCAGTGCGGGCAGTTCGTCGGCGAGTTCGTGGGCCAGGAAGCCCAACGGTCCCAGCCTGCTGGCAAGGCGGTCCGCGGCAGCAGCATGGAGATGGCTGCCCCAGCAGGCTGCTTGGGCATCGCTGGTTCCGCGGGCGCGCAGCCCGGCGATGGCACCGGCCAGGACGTCTCCGCTGCCGGATGTCCCCAGCCCGCCGTAACCGGTGGTGATCTCCCACAGGTCGGGACCCTCCGGCGTATCGGCTTCCCCTTGCCTGCCCACAGGCCGGGCCACAAATCCCTGGCAGCTGACCACCGCCTGGTATCGTGCCGCGATGGATGCCACGGCAGGTTCCAGTTCGTCCAGGTCCCGGCCCAGCAGGATTTCGGCCTCGTGGGGGTTCGGGGTCAGGATCAGCCGGCCCCGCCACGGATCCAGGGAATCTTCCAGCCGGGGCAGGCATCCCAGCGCATAGGCGTCCAGGATGATGGTCGCGTCGCCGCTGACCAGGCCACGGCCGGCGACGCCGTCGGCATCCTGGTCCAGCAGTGTCCGGAGGAGCTCCTCGGTGAGGTCGATGTCGTCCAGCCCGGGCCCGATCAGGACGGCATCGGCGCCGCCAAGCTCGGAAAGGATGGGCTCCAACCCGGATCCCAACACGGACCCCCGTGCCGTCTCGGGAAGTCCCGTGACGCCTGCTTCGGGAAGGGCCACCGCCAGCTGCATGGCCACGGATTCGGCCACTGCCATGGTCAGCCTTCCGGCGCCGGCCCGGAGCGCGGCAGTGCCGGCCAGCAGCGCGGCGCCGGGGGTGGCCCGGGCGCCGCCGATCACCATGACGGCGCCGCGCGAATACTTGTCCTCGCCGGCGGACGGCAGCGGCCAGGCGCGCAGCAGCGAAGGCGTGACCGGCGTGGCCCGCGAACCGTTGGAGCCCGGACCATCAGCCCGCAAACGGTCCGCCCGGGACCCGTTGGATTCCAAAGCCGGCCGCTGGCCGCCCTGCCCCTGGCCGCCCGGCCCCTGGCCGCCCTGCCCCTTACCGCCGCGGGTGGACACTGGCATCCCCGGCATGTTCGGTGACTTCGACGCCCTGGGCGGTGAGGTGGTCCGCCACATTGAAGCTTTCCAGCGTCCACGGGCCCTGCCCCTCGGGGCGGACGTAGCGCGTAATGGACGCGTTCAGGACCGAGGTGCTTGCGGCGAGATCCAGGATTTCTGCTTCGCTCATGCCTTCGAGGATGTAGCGGAAGAGCAGGACCACGGCGTCGTGGCACACCAGGATCACCCGGTGCCCGCTACCCAGGTTGTTCAGTTCGCTGAGCACGGAGCGCAGCCGCAGGGCCACATCGGCCCAGGACTCGCCGCCCGGCGGACGGTAGTAGAACTTGCCCAGCCACAGCCGGCGCTCGGCCTCATCCGGATGCCACCGGTCCACGCCCTGGCGGGTGAGCATGTCCAGGATGCCCAGTTCACGGTCCCGGAGCCTCTCGTCGGTGCGGACCTTGACCGGCCAGCCAGCGGTTTCCACCGCGATCTCCGCCGTCTGCCTGGCCCGGACATAGGGGGAGGCCACTACGGCGTCGGCCCGGCGGTCCTCGGGAGTTGTGCCCAGCGCCCTGCCTAGGGCGAGTGCCTGGTCCTGGCCGGTGGAGGAGAGTCCGACGTCGGCGTCCCGGGCCGGAACCTCAATGATGTCGGCGCCGGCCAGGCCCGCCTTCGTCGCAGCAACGTTGCCTTCGCTTTCGCCGTGCCGGATCAGGACGAGCTCCACGGCACCGGCCTCCCGCACCGCCTGCGTCATTCCGCTGTTCTCCACGACCAACACCCCGTCCAGTACTCGTAATGCCTGCTGACCGCCGGATGCGGAAAACAGGGACATTACTTGCGGCGTACCCAGATTCGCGGTCGGATAACGCCCGACGGCGGCAGTTAGGTAGGGTGCATGCCCTAACGTTCCGGGGTTAGCACCTTGGAGAACACCACGGCGCCGTTGGCGTTGCGGAGGCTGGCGGTGAACGTGCCGTCCTCGCCGAGCTGGACATGGCCAAAGAACTGGTTCTCGCCGTCGCGCGGCGATTCGCCCGGGAAGCGGCCCGCCTTGGCGAACACCACCTCCGGGCCGAAGGTCCCGTCCATGGCGTTGGGCCCGAAGGACCCGGCGGCGATGGGTCCTGCCACGAACTCCCAGAACGGGTCGAAGTCGGTAAAGGCTGCCCGCTCGGGGGAGTAGTGGTGGGCTGCGCAATAGTGCACATCGGCCGTCAGCCACACGACGTTCCGGACCCGGTTCCGCTTGAAGGCACTGAGGACCCCGGCGATCTCAAGTTCGCGGCCAAGCGGTGCGCCAGGCTCCCGGTTGGCCAGGCTTTCCTGATTGACTGCGCCGTCGGGAACGATAATGCCCAGCGGCAGGTCCGCGGCGATCACCTTCCAGGTCGCCTTGGAACTGGATACCTCACGGATCAGCCAGTCCACCTGTTCCTGGCCCAGGATGGAGGTGGCATACGGCTCCTTGCCGTCCGTGTTGGGCGACTTGAAGGTGCGCATGTCCAGGCAGAAAACATCCAGTTGAGGGCCGCGGGTGATCTTCCGGTAGATGCGCGCGGGCTGGTACTGCCCGCCGTCGTCGAACGTTCCCGGCCGCCACAGCGCGGAACCGTCAGCAATCGGCATGTTTTCCTGCCAGGCCTGCCGGCCCCGGGCAGCGAGCGTGTTGACGTCGCGGACGGTGTAACGGGGGTCGTCCAGGATCTCGCCGGGATACCAGTTGTTGGTGGTTTCGTGGTCGTCCCAGTTGGCGATCAGCGGGACGTCGGCGAGCATGGCGCGGATATTGGTGTCGAGGGAGTTGTAGCGGTGCCGCCCGCGGAATTCGGTGAGGGTTTCGGCCACCTTGGAGACTTCCTCTGTGACCAGGTTCCGCCAAACCTGCCCGTCTTTCTCCACCACGGATTCTGCGATGGGGCCGTCGGCGTAGACAGTGTCGCCGGAGTGGATGAAGAAGTCGGGCCGGGTGCTGTGCATGGCCCGGTAGCCGCGCATCCCGCCGATTTCCTCGTTGATGCCCCAGCCCTGCCCGGCGGTGTCGCCGGTCCACACAAAGCTTTGGGCGGACGACGGCGGGAGGTCGCCGCCGCTGCGTCCCTTACCGTTGGTGCTTCCGGCATCGGGCGCCGTCCGGAAGGTTCCGGTGATCGTCTCGCCCGCAGCGCCGCCGTCGTCCTCGAAGCTGATTTCCAGGGCGAAGCGTGTGTTGGCGGGGAGGTGGCCGGCGTGGATCTTGGCGGTGAAGTCGGACCCCTGGGTGGCGCGCGGTCCACGGAGGGTTCGTGCGAAGGCTCCGCGGCCGCTCAGCACAGTGCCGCCGTCGTCAACTGCCCTCAGGGTGGCGATCATCCGGCCTGCGGCGGAGGAGCGGGACCAGAGCACGGCGGAGTCCGAGGTGACGTCCCCGGTGGCGATACCGCTCGGCAGGGTGAGGCGGTTCCTGACAAGGGGGATCCCGGTGCGGAGGGGGCTTCCGGGGACCGGGCCGCTGGCAGCGTTGGCGGCCGCCGGGACTGCGGCCAGGGCTGCGGCGAGGACGGAACCTTTGACAATGGTGCGGCGTGAAATTTCAGTCATGGCATCCACTGTGCACGGGGCTCGAACACGCTCCGTGGAGCCTGGATTAACGCCGGGCATGGGCTGGGTTAACTGATGCCAATCTGTCATCCGCAAACCACTTGACAGGGCGTCACTAACGCGCGGTAATTGTAAGCACACTTATCAAATTGGGGTCTGAGATGCGCAATATAATTCCGAAAGGCACCCTCCGGCAGATGCTTCTGCCGCCCACTTTTGGCCTGCACATGGCCGGGAACGCGGAGTTCACGGTGCTCTCCGTGGAGGTCTGGAGCAGGTGCCTGGTGGTCAATATCCACGTAAAGTCGGCCATCGGCAGGCCGGTTCCACGCATCACCATCGAAGACCATTGGGGCACTCCGTACAGGTTCCGCGACTCCGCCAGCCTCGGTTCCCGGAACCTGCAGGTCTTCACCCCCTCGGTCCCGTACGGCACCAGGAGCCTGACCATTAGGTCGGTGGACGATGCGGACGCCCGCCTGGTGGTGACTTTCGCCGTCCCCCTGATGCTGGAGGAGGACGAAATGGGCCAGGCGGAGGAATCTGTTTCAAGGGCATCCCGCTTGCAGCGGCCGGCATAGCGGGCTGAAAGGAAGGCATGGAAGACACCACGCGCTTCGAACCGGCGACGGCGATCGTCACAGGATCCGACTCGGGCATCGGAAGGGCCACTGCGGTGGCCCTTGCCGCGTCCGGGATGGACATTGGCATCACATGGCACACGGACGAAAAGGGTGCCGAAGAGACCGCCGACGAGGTCCGGCGCGCCGGGCGCAACGCCGTCGTCCGCCGGCTGGACACCACTCGTCCGGCAGAAGCGGCAGCGGTCATTGACTCGCTCGCCGAGGAACTGGGCGGCGTGGACGTCTTTGTGAACAACGCCGGGACAGGTGACGGCACTCCGTTCCTGGACCTTGACCTGGAGACGTGGAAAACCACGGTGGATACGAACCTCACGGGGGCTTTCGCCTGCCTGCAGGCCGCCGCCCGGCGCATGGTCAAAGCCGGCAGGGGCGGCCGCATCGTGGCGGTCACCAGTGTCCATGAATTCCAGCCGCGCGTGGGCGCCGCTGCCTATGACGCCTCCAAGCACGCCCTGGGCGGACTCATCAAGACTATGGCCCTGGAGCTCGCGGAGTTCGGTATCACTGCCAACAGCGTGGCACCAGGGGAGATCGCAACGCCCATGACGGGCCAGACGGACGAGGATCCTACGATGAAGGACCGTCCCGGCGTTCCGCTCGGCAGGCCGGGGGACGCCCGCGAGGTGGCGGCTGTCATTGCGTTCCTGGCCTCGCCGGCTTCAAGCTATGTGACCGGTGCATCCTGGGCGGTTGACGGCGGCATGCTGCAGATGGGGCCGCAGGCCGGCTCACACATCACCGGCCACGACTGGCGCAAGCCCTGACTGTGCCTAGCGCGCGTACTCGGCGATCCGGCCATCCCGCAGGGCCGTCGCCAGGGCATTAATCCCGCCGTAGTCGGGCAGGACCACCGAAGCGCCGCCGATGGTGCCCACGCCCGCGGTGGGAAGCGTGACGAACCCCGCGGCATTGGGGTCGGTGTTGCGCAGCGCGTAGGCCAGGATGGCCACGGACACCGGATCGAAGCCGTGGTCCACCGTGAGGTATCCCCCGGCAAAGTTCACCAAGGCCCGCACCGCGTTGACATCGTTGAGTGCCCCGCCGCTGGTCAGCTTCGCAAGGACGGCCCGGAGGAAGGTCTGCTGGTTGCGGACGCGCTGGTAGTCGCCGTCCACAAAGGCGTAGCGCTCGCGGACGAACTCCAGGGCAGCCTGGCCGTCGAGATGGTTCACACCGGCGGTGAAGACATGCTGGGTTTCGTGCGTCGACTGGAAAGGTGTGGTGACGTTGACGTCGATCCCGCCCAGCCCGTCCGTCAGGAGCTTGAAGCCGTGGAAGTCCAGCATCACAGTGTGGTCGATGTGGGTGCCCAGCACGGATTCGACCGTCCGCGTCGCCAGGTCGATCCCGCCCACCTCAAGGCTGGTGTTGATCTTTGCCCCGCCGTAACCTGGGATGTCGACCCACAGGTCCCGCATCAGCGAAATAACGTAGAAAGTTCGGCGGTCTGCCGGGACGTGGACCAGCATCAGCGTGTCCGCCCGGTGGTCTGACGAGGCGCCTGTAGCCATAGTGTGGGCGGCCTGTTCCCGGGCGTTGCCGCGGCTGTCACTGCCGATGAGCAGGATGTTCATGGGCACCGGCGGCAGATCGGCGATCGGCTCCGGGGGTGGGGGAGCTGCCGGCGCCGGCGGAGGGGTGGTCTGAGTGGGCGTCGGCGTGGCGGTCTCGCTGGGGGTGGCCGTCTGCGTCACCACGGGCGCCTGGGATTCGGAACCGCTGCGGTTGAAACTGAAGACGGCGACGACGACCCCCGCCACCAGCACCAGTGCCAGGACAGCGGCTATCACCAGCCGCCGTCGTTCGGTCCACGGCAGCTGTGCCGGGTGGGCTGCAGGGTTGGTCCCGCCAGGAACCGAAGGTTCGGGGCTGCTGGGGCCGGAACCGGATGGGGTGCTCATCGTTGTGCCTCCATGGCATCAGTTTCCGCCCTCTAAGCCGTTGTGCGCTACATAGTCTCCCAGCGTGTCGGTGGCCATGGCCGCGGAGATAGCGTCGATGGCCGCGAGGTCCGGGAGCACAATCGACTGGCCGTCGGTGGTGGTCCCCGTGCCCCGTGTCGGTAGCGTGAACATCACCATGTCCTCGGGCTGGACATCCTTCAGCTCCCTCGCGAGCCTGATCACGGTGGCCGCATCGAGTCCACTGTCGACGCTGACGAACGGTGACATGGCGCTCACCACGTTGTGGACCGTGAGGGGATTCAGGACCGTGTCCTGGCTGAGGTTCTTTGCCAGGAGGGCCTTGACGAATGCCTGCTGGTTACGCACGCGCTGGTAGTCGCCGTCAGCAAAGGCGTACCGCTCACGGACAAACTCCAAGGCGTGTACACCGTCAAGGGTGTTCGGGCCCGCGGGGAAGGATATCCGGTCGTGGCGGGACACAAATGGCGCCGGGATGTCCACTTCGACCCCGCCCACGGCATCAGTCATCCCCACGAAGCCTTCGAAGTCGATCATGGCGACATGGTCTACGCGCTGGCCAAAGATGGACTCCACGGTGTGGACCATCAGCGGGACGCCGCCGAATGCCAGCGCAGCATTGATCTTGGCGTGGCCGTGGTCCTTGATTCCCACCCAGAGGTCACGCATCAGGGAGATGGAGTAGACCTTGGTGCGGTCCGCGGGAATGTGGACCAGCATGAGGGCGTCAGCGCGCTGGTTGGAGGCGGCGCCGGCGGCAGCCTTCTCACTGGAGGACGCGCGCCTGTCACTGCCCATCACCAGGATGTTCAGGGAGTTGCGGGTGTTCGACGGCGGGGCCCCCGCCGCTGCTGGATTGGCTGCGGTACCGCCTACGGCCGCCCCAGGGATGGACGGCTGCGGTCGGGTGGATTCTGCCGGGAAGGCTTGTTCGATCTTGGTGGTTTCTGAGTCGAAGATCCTGCCGAGATTGAATAGATACGCGTCCTTGAGCATAGGAACGAGGACTGCGACCACCAGCAGCACCTGGAGAGCAACGATGACGGGACGATGAAGGCGTGCGGCATTGGCGCGGTTGGTCGACCTTGGATCCGCGGCATGGGTGCCCATTTCCGAAAATTAGCACCGGCGTTCCGGCGTTACATCGGGGAAATCCGCAGAAAACCCGCACAATCAGCCGCAGTCAGGGACGACGGCGGCAGTCCGGTCAGGCGGGGGCGTTCAGCCGTGCATGGCGCAGGATGGAGACGATGGCCGGGGCCAGTTCGTCCTCCATTTGGCGGTAGATGTCCAGGCCACGGCGGTAGGGGTCGATGACGTCGTTCTCTGACGAGTCCGACGGCAGGGACAGGTGCCGGACCGCTGCGGCCCTGGCGGGGAGGCCGCGCCAGGCCTCGGCGTTCGCTGCCAGCCGCTTGCCGGCGTCGTGCGTTGCTTCTGTTGGTGTTTCCGCTGTTCCAGGGGCGGCGGCGCGGTCATCCAGGACGTCGAGCATCCGGGCGAACTCGCGGATGGTGAAGGTGCGCTTCAGGACGGACGCGTCCAGCTTCAGGACCTCACCGCGGTGGCCCGACGTCATGGTGAGTACCAGATCCACGCCGCGCAGGATCCTGCTGGTCAGCTGACGGGCGGCGAAGCCTTCTGCGTTGCCGCCAAATGCGCGCACGATGTCCGCGGACGGCGGCTGGATGGGATCGCCCACCATGGCATGCGTGCCGGCGCTGGTGACCACAAAACCGCCCGGAACCGCCTGGTCCAAGCCTGCCTGCAGGAGCCGCTCGGCGACGGGGGAACGGCAGATGTTGCCCGTACAGACGGTCAGTATTCTCACTTGCGCGGAGGCAGGGTCGGGCAGTTGCAACAGGGGTACTCTTTCCAGCCGGTGCGCCGGACCGGTCGGTCCGCACGTTTCAACTTAACACGGGAAGGCGCCGCCGCCGCCGTCGAAACGCTTTCTCACCTTTCGCGACACTTCCAACGATGCTCTATCACTCTTGGTTGCTAAACGTGGCTGTTAGGAACCGGAAGTGATAGAGCATCGCGAGGGAAAGCGGTCAGGCGGTTGTCACACTGCGGCGAGCAACTCCTTCATCTCCTCGATTTCCGCCTGCTGCGAGGTGATGACCGCGTTGGCCAGCTCGATGGTTTTGGTGAACTCGCCGGACTCGACCTCGGTTTGGGCCATGGCGATGGCGCCCTCGTGATGGGCGATCATCTGCGTCAGGAACAGCTTCGCAGCTTCTGTGCCCTGGGAGGCCTTGAGTTTGTCCAGGTCCTCGGCGCTGACCATGCCGGCCATGTCCCCGCCATGCATGGCGTGCCCGGTCATCATGCCGGTGGGCTGGTTCCAATCCTCGAGCCAGTCCGTCATCTGCTCGATTTCGGGAGCCTGCGCCGCCTTGATCCGGGTGGCCAGGGAGGCTATTGAGGCCGGAATGCCAGTTTTCGCCAGCATGATCTCGCTCATTTCCACGGCCTGTGCGTGGTGGGGGATCATCATCTGAGCGAACATGATGTCCGCGGCGTTGTGGTCCGCCGAGGCGTCCGGCATCATGCTGGACATCGGGGTGGAGCTGCCGTGGTTCATGCCGTGCGACGGCGTAGTGCCGGTGCCAGCGCCGGCGGCGCATCCGGTGAGTGAAAGGGCAGCGGCGAGTGCGGCTGCCACGGCAAGTTTCTGGGTGTTCATGGGAAATCCGTCCTTCAGGTTGTGTTCGGCGCAGGGGGCGCCGGAGTCTTGGCATGCCGCGCAGTTGGCGCGGCGGACGGCCCGATGGTGCACATCGGGCAGGCAGATCGCCGGACTGTGGGCCCGGCGTCGTGCCCTTTACGTCCGGCTGATGGAGAGATCTCCCGGGGACGGGCCATCGGGCAGGTAAGCGTAGAAGCGCATAGTTCCCACACCGGAACTGACCCGTGCGTCCGCAAGCTGCCCCGCGCTGCCCGGTTCGGGGGCAACAAGGGAACCGGCCTTGGCCAGGGGAGTGCAGGTCACGGCCGGGGACTCCGTGCTGCCCAGAGTGCCGCTGCACGCCACGGCGGATGCGCCGTAGGCGGCGGGCTCGCCCCGCACCACGCTGCGGTTACCCTGCACCATGCCGCTGTGCGCGCCAGAACCGTGCCCGTTGTGCGCGCTGGGACCATGCCCGTTGTGCGCGCTGGGACCATGCCCGCCGGGCGGGGCTGTGGCGTACGACGGCGGCGCCCCGGCTCCCAGCGTGTGCGCGGCGTGGTTGCCGGTCAGGGTGTGCATCCCCAGGATTCCCGCCACGATGGCCAGGATCCCGGCGAGCAGCACGGCACGCCCCATCAGGGTTGCCAGCCGGCGTCGGGCTGCAACGTTCATGCCGACGATCCTCCCTGCCTCAGCGTCAACGGACCTGCTCCGGGTTCAGCCTAATCCGACGAAGCAGTTGGGCGTTCAGTGCCACCACAATAGTCGAGGCGGACATCAGGACAGCGGCCGCCGCGGGGGAGAGCACCACTCCAGCGAACGCGAGTACACCGGCGGCCAGCGGAACGGAAATGATGTTGTAGCCGGTGGCCCAGACCAGGTTCTGCCACATCTTCCGGTAGCTGGCGCGGGAGAGGTCCACCATGGACAGCACGGCCCGGGGATCGTTGCCGGCCAGCACAACGCCTGCCGATTCCATGGCGACGTCGGTGCCCGCCCCGATCGCGATACCCACTTCTGCCCGGGCCAGCGCAGGGGAGTCGTTGACGCCGTCGCCCACCATGGCCACCTTCAGCCCTCGGGCCTGCAGCTCGGCCACTTTCTTGTCCTTGTCCGCCGGCAGGACTTCGGCGAAGACCTCGTCGATGTGCAGCTCGGCCGCCACGGCCTCCGCAACCTGCCGGGCATCGCCGGTAACCATGGCGACCTTGATGCCGCGGTCCTGCAGCGCCGCTACGGCTTGGCGCGATTCGGTTCGGACCGCATCCTCCAGGCTGACGGCCCCCAGGATCCGGTCACCGTCGACAACGTGCAGGACCGCAGCCCCGCGTGCCATCCACCCCGCGGTCGAGGAAGCCACCGATTCAGGTTCCGAAAGGCCCAGTTCGCGCAGTAGGGCCGGGCCGCCCACCTGGATGGTGCGGCCGTCCACGCCGGCCCGGACTCCTCGTCCGGTCAGGGAAGTGAAGCCGGTGGCGTGCGGGATGTTCAGGTTCCGCTGCCGCGCCGCCCTGACGATGGCACGGGCAACCGGGTGTTCGCTGTCCGCCTCCACGGCGGCGGCGAGCGCAAGCAGCCCGTCCCGGCTTCCGCCGTCGGACGTTGCGATGTCCTTGAACTCCGGTTCACCCGTGGTGAGCGTTCCGGTTTTGTCGAAGAGGACGACGTCGATGGTGCGCATCCGTTCGAGGGCCATCCGGTTCTTGATCAGCACACCTGCCCGTGCCGCCTGCTCGGTGGAGATCGCGATGACCAGTGGGATCGCCAGGCCGAGGGCGTGCGGGCAGGCAATCACCAACACCGTGACGGTGCGGGCCACGGCCTCCGGGACGCTGCCCAGCAAGGTCCAGGCAACGAAGGTGAGCACACCCGCTCCAGCGGCAAAGTAGAACAGGAACGCAGCGGCCCGGTCGGCGAGCGCCTGGGCGCGCGAGGAGGATGCCTGGGCCTCCGCCACCAGCCGCTGGATGCCGGCCAGGGCAGTGTTGTCGCCGACGGCGGTCACGCGGACGCGCACGGAGTTGTCGGTGGCCACCGTTCCGGCCACGACAGCGTCGCCTGGCGAGCGGGGCACTGTCTTGGACTCACCTGTGATCATGGACTCATCGAACTCGGCCTGCCCCTCAAGGACCCTGCCGTCAGCAGGTAACCGGGCGCCGGAGCGGACCAGGACGATGTCGCCTTCGCTCAGTTCGGAGACGGGAACGGTCTCGGTGCCGGCGGGGGTTACGCGTTCAGCCTCGTCCGGGAGCAGCGCGGCAAGGGCGTCCAGTGCGCCCTGCGCGGAGCCGAGGGCACGCATTTCAATCCAGTGGCCCAGAAGCATGATGGCCACCAGCAGGGCCAGTTCCCACCAGAAGTCCAGGTCGAAGCCGCCGATGCCCAGCGTGGTGACCCATGAGGCAACAAAAGCAACGCTGATGGCCATGCCGATCAGCAGCATCATGCCAGGGCGCCGGTCTTTCAGTTCCCGCAGCCCGCCCTTCAGGAACGGCTGACCCCCGTAAAGGAAGATCACCGTTCCCAGGACTGGTGGAATCCAGGCGGATCCGGGAAACACGGGAGGCATGTAACCCAGAAGGTGGCCCACCATGGGGCTGAAGTACACCACAGGGATGGAGAGGGCGAGGGCCGTCCAGAACCTGTTTTTGAACATGGCGGTGCTGTGGCCGGCGTGCTGACCGGAGGTGTGGACGGTGTGGGCGTCCTGGGTGCTGTGCCCGGTGGACGCGTGGTTTTCGTGGTGGTGATGTTCGGCGGTGGGGCTGTGGTGTTGCATGATTCCTCCCTGGTGAGGACGCGGTGGCCGGTTCAGCGGCTAATGGTGTACCCGGCAGTGGAAACTGCCTCACGGATCGCGACGGGATCGGCCGATCCGGAAATCAGGAGGCGCGACGTCCCGCCTGCTACCAGTTCAACGGTGGCGGCGGTGACGCCTTCGACGGCGGTCGTGGCCCTCTGCACAGTCTCAACGCAGTGTCCGCAGGTCAGGCCCTCAACGGAGTATTCGGCGTCGACCGAGTTCCGCTGGGGGTGAGCCGAGGCGCCGGTCGAGCAGCAGCTGCAGCCGACGGCGGAGGTGGCCTGAGGCAGTTCGGTGCGGTTTCCAATACCAGGCATGTCAGTTTCCATTCGTTGCGAAGGTCCAATGGGCGCTGGGGTTGAACGGCTGTGATGGCGGGTGCGGGGCACCGAGCCTGGACATACCACTTCACTGACAACACTGAAAATATACCCCCAGGGGGTATCTGCGTCAACCCTGCCCGCACTTAAGAGGCGGCGGCCGCCGGGTGCCGCGTCCAGCAGGAGGATGCGTTGCTCTATCACTTAGGGTCCTTCTGGGTGCCTTTTGGGGACCACAAGTGATAGAGCAACGGACCAGCGAAGTGAGAGAGGGTTCGACGGCGGGACGTCACCGTGGGGATACAAACGTCTCAAATGCGGGATTCCTTGCCATAATGGGTTGACCCGCCCAGGGGAGGCGGCCTACGGAACGCCTGGAGGTGCCCAATTGTCGGATTTGAGCAGCCCCTACACGTATTCGAGTGCTTTGGGGACGCGGAATTGCCCAGCCGGGACCTACCACATTGACCTGGTCAGCGGGACCGTGGAGTTTTCCGACGGCCTGTTTGAGCTGCACGGCTACAAGCGGGGCGAGGTGGTGCCCTCTATCGAGCTGATCTTCGCCCACAAGCATCCGGACGACAGGCCGCGGGCCCAGGAAATCATCGCTGAGATCTGCTGCCATGGCGGCCATTTCTCCATCTATCACCGGATCATCGACGCCCACGGACGCCTTCACCAGGTCCTGACTTCCGGCGAGGGGACTGTTGACCCGGCAGGAACGGTCACCACGATCGACGGGATGATGGTGGACCTGACCGCCACCCTCCAGCGGGAGACCGAAGTGGCCGCCCGCGAAGCCGTGGAGCGTGCCACCGCCACCCGCAGCGTCATTGACCAGGCCCGGGGACTGCTGATGGGCAGGCTGGGGATCGGCGCGGAGGAGGCGTTCAAGCTGCTGATCGGCCACAGCAGCCGCAGCAACCTCAAGCTGGCGGTCGTAGCGGCGGAGCTTATGGCCCTGGCAGACGCCAAAGGCACCCTGGACCAGCTGGATGCGGCTGTCCGGACGATCGTGAACGGGAAACCCAAGCGTCAGCGGCGGGACACCCGAAGCTAGCCAAAAGTTTTTCTTCAGTTGTGTCGATCTGCGGTGGTGCCGTTCGACCTATGGGTGAGAAGGTCGAAGGGCGACCTTCCACACTCAAGGAGAAGATTGAAATGGCCAAGTACATGCTGATCATGCGGGCAACCGACGAGTCCCTCGCCAAGTTCACGGACGTCGACTTCACCGAGGCCCTGACCGCCATGGGCAAGTTCAACGACGAACTGATCCGCGCCGGCGTCCTCCTGGCAGCCGAAGGCCTCGATGATCCCAAGGAAGGCGTCGTGGTGGACTTCACCGGCGAGCAGCCGGTAGTCACCGACGGTCCCTACGGCGAGACGAAGGAACTTTTCAACGGCTTCTACCTCCTGGACGTCGCCTCCAAGGAGGAAGCGGTCGAGTGGGCCAAGCGGGCGCCGATGACGGAAGGCAGCAAGACCGAGATCCGGCGCGTGCCCACCATCGACGAATTCCCGCAGGACAACGAATGGATCCAGAAGGAACGCGCCTGGCGCGAGCAGACCGGGCAGCTCTGACCGGTGGGATCCACCGCGGCGAGGGGCGCCGTCGAAGCTGTGTGGCGGATGGAAGCCGCACGAATCGTCGGCGCCCTCGCCCGCTTCACTGGCGATTTCGCCCTCGCCGAAGACCTGGCGCAGGAGGCGCTGGCCGAGGCGCTCGTCTCCTGGTCCGTTAACGGCGTCCCCCACGAACCGACGGGCTGGCTCCTGACCACCGGCCGCCGTCGTGCCATAGATGCCTTCCGGCGCCGCTCCGCAGCGGACGAGCGATACGCAATGCTGGCCTGGGACCTGTCCCCGGAGGAACCCGGTCCGGATGCCTTGTTCGACCCTGAAGCCATCGACGACGACGTCCTGGCGCTGATGTTCATCTCCTGCCACCCGGTGCTGTCCAAGGAGGCGCGCATCGCGCTGACCCTGCGCGTGGTGGGCGGGCTGGGGAGCGAGGCCATCGCGAAAGCGTTCCTGGTGCCGGTGGCAACAATCCAGGCCCGCATCACGCGCGCCAAGAAAACCCTGGCCGCCGCCAACGTGCCCTTTGCCGTG
Organism: Pseudarthrobacter sp. NPDC055928; assembly: GCF_042270935.1. Taxonomy (NCBI): domain Bacteria; kingdom Bacillati; phylum Actinomycetota; class Actinomycetes; order Micrococcales; family Micrococcaceae; genus Pseudarthrobacter; species Pseudarthrobacter sp. NPDC055928. The sequence goes on along the minus strand of NZ_JBHJZH010000001.1, from coordinate 430,268 downwards.
CCGGAGCCGCGGGAGCGGGCCGAACGGCTGGGTTCCGTGCTGCAGGTGGTCTACCTCATCTTCACGGAGGGGTCGTTTGCCTCCGGCGGGGACTCGTGGATCCGGCGGGACCTCGCCGGCGAGGCGCAGCGGCTGGCCCGCACGCTGGTGCGGCTCGATCCGCAGCCGGAGGTCTTCGGGCTGCTCGCCCTGATGGAGTTGACCGCCGCCCGCTTTCCCGCCCGCCTGGACAAGTCCGGCCAGCCGGTCCTCCTCGAGGACCAGGACCGGCGGCTATGGGACCAGTCGGCGATCCGGCGCGGACGTGCGGCGCTGGCAAAGGCCGACGGCGGCCGCGGGCTGGGCGCCTATGGCCTGCAGGCGTCCATCGCCGAATGCCATGCGGTTGCGCACTCGGTGGCGGAGACTAACTGGCCCCGGATCGTTGGACTGTATGAGGCACTCGGCCAGCTCACGCCGTCGCCCATCATTGAACTCAACCGGGCGGTGGCGGTAGCCATGGCGTCCGGCCCGGCCGACGGGCTGGCCCTGGTGGAGGAGATCGCCGGGCGGGGCGAACTCAACGGTTCGCACCTTCTTCCGTCCGTCCGTGGCGAGCTCCTCACCCGGCTGCGCCGCGTCGACGAAGCCCGACACGCCCTGCTGCAGGCCCTGGAGCTGTGCGGGAACGCGGCGGAAAGGGCCGCGCTGGAGCGCAAAATCAGCGCCCTCAGCCCGTCCTGACGCCGGAAGTGCCACCGGGTCGGGGGCGCCGGGGCGGGCACTCCCGGGCAGGACGGCCCCACACTATGCTGGCAGCATGTCTACCTATGAAGTGACCCGCAGCGCATTCATTCCGGCTCCGGCCGAGGCAATCTTCCCGCTCATCAACAACTTCCACGAATGGACCCAGTGGTCTCCCTGGGAGAAGGTGGACCCCGCCCTGGAACGCCACTATTCCGGCAACGCTGCCGGCGTCGGCGCGAAATACTCCTGGAGCGGCAACCGCAAGGCCGGCAGCGGAAACATGGAAATCGTGGAGTCCACGGAGCCCCGATTGGTCAGGGTCCGGCTCGAGTTCACCAAGCCGTTCAAGGCCGTGAACCCCACCACCTTCACGCTGACCCCGGTCGACGGCGGCACCAACGTGAAGTGGACCATGACGGGCGAGAACAAGGGATTGGCCAAGGTCTTCGCCCTGTTCATGAACATGGACAAGATGGTGGGCGGAGACTTCGAAAAGGGCTTGCAGGCACTCTCGGCAGCGGCGTCCGCGCGTACTCACTAGGGCGGCCTTGTCCCGCATGAGCTGCCGTGGGCCGCATGAGCGGTATTGGGCGGCACCGTTCATGCGGGCCCGGGCCGCGGAAGCCGGCAACGGTGTTCGGGCTGTGAGGATGCGGGGCAGTTCGAAGTCCGCGTTCAGTCCTCGTATGGATGGACCGGGAACGCTGAGGCAGCCCTGGAACTCGCCAAGCAGCACCAGGATCTGAACCTGCCGGGCAGCCGAATCGTGGTCCACCAGGACCAGCAGGTCCCCGGAATGCAGGGCGCCTACGTAAAAAGCCCTTCGCCGATGTATCCTCCCGGCTGGACGCCGGGAGGGACCGCTGCCAGGGCCGAGCCGGTGTGTTTGAGGTATTCCACGGCCAGGGTGTCCTGCTTGGCCATGGCCATCTGCATCGGGACGTAGTGCGTGCGGGGATCCCTGACGAAGGCAACGAAGAACAAACCGGCGTCGAGGTGCCCCAGCCCGTCGGAGCCGTCGGTGTAGTTGTAGCCTCGGCGGAGCATCCGGACTCCGTCGTTCTGGTCGGCGTGGGCCATTCGGACGTGAGCGTCCATACCAATCAAGGGTTCGCCGTCCTTGCCTTTAAGGGCAAAATCAGGGGCGCTGAATTCCTTGCCTCCGGATAGCGGGGACCCTTCGGACTTGGTCCGCCCGATCAAGCCCTCCTGTTCGCGGAGCGAGGTGCGGTCCCAGATCTCGATGTGCATACGGATCCGGCGGGCCACCAGGTAGCTGCCGCCCTGCATCCATGCTTCCTCTGGACGGGAGCCTGCACCCGCCCACACGTGTTCGTTCAGCAGGGCTGTATCTTCGGCTTTGATGTTGTTGGTGCCGTCCTTGAATCCGAAAAGGTTGCGTGGGGTCTGCTGGCTCCGGGACGTCGAGGAAGTGCGGCCAAAGCCGAGCTGGGACCAGCGCACCCGGACCGTGCCGAAGCCGATGCGGGCGAGGTTGCGGATGGCGTGGACGGCCACCTGCGGATCGTCCGCGCAGGCCTGAACGACGATATCGCCGCCGCTGCGGTTCGGTTGCAGGTCATCGCCGGGGAAATGTGGCAGGTCGATCAGGGCTTCGGGGCGGCGGCCTTCCAACCCGAAGCGGACTTTGCCGTCCTTTTCGAACAGGCCAGCGCCGAACCCGAAGGTCACAGTGAGCTTTGCAGCGCTGAGGCCTAAGGCTTCGCCAGTGTCCTCCGGCGGCGCGTCGTAGGGGCCGTCCGCCGCGCCGGTGGTGCCAGTTTGGCGGCCTTGGCTCATGGCCTCGGCGGCCGCCGTCCAGTCTCTCAAGAGCCGGATCAAGGCGCCGCGGTCGTCCGTGGTGACGTCGAAGGCAGCCATATGCAGGCGGTCCTGAGCCGGTGTGGTGATGCCGGCCTGGATGCTTCCGTGGAACGGCACAACGTCTGCTTCGGCCGGGGTCGGAGCTGTAGCGGGAGCCAGAGCGTCATGGCTGAGCAGGCCTGCGGCCACGCCTGCAATGGCTCCTGCACCGCCTACGCCGGCCAGTGCCAGGAGGCCCCTGCGCGACATACGCGTCGCCGGCGCCTCACCTTTGGCCGATTCGGCGGCGGAAGTGTCTGCACCGAGTGCGTCCGGTCCGGCAGCGTCTCTTCCCGCCTGGCCCCCGCCGTACGGGCAGCCGCTCACAGAACGACGGCGGCGGTCAGGTTGGACAGCGGCTCACCGAGGGCGTCCACCAGGGCGGCGAGCTTTTGTACCTGCTCCGGGGTTAGCTCGTCGTAGTACATGAAGTCTTCGCCGCGGGCGTGCTGCGTGAGTTCGGCCTGGAGAGCGGCGAATTTCGCCTCTAGCGACGTGGCGAGTGCCGGGTCTTTCTGCTCCAGGACGGGTTTGAGGTTCTCAAAGGCGATCCGGGCGCCGTCCACGTTGGCCTGGAAGTCCCAGAGGTCCGTGTGCGACCAAATTTCCTCTTCACCGGTGACCTTGCCGGTAGCAACTTCGTCCAGCAGTTCCTTGGCGCCGTTGCCCAACTTGTCGGGGGTGAGTTCAACGTTGCGGGTACGGCTGACCAGGTCCTCGGTGTCGGCGACCAGTTGGGCGGAGAGCCTTTCGCGTTCGGTTGCACTCAGCGCAGCGAATCCGGCAGGCGGGAAGAGGTCCTTTTCGGCGCGGTGCCAGCCAGTCCATTCCTCGCCCGGCGCAAGGTCTGCCTCTCGGGCATCCAGCTTCGGGTCGAGGTCGCCGAAGGATTCCGCAATGGGTTCGATCCGCTCCCAATGCATCCGGGTGGCGGCGTAGAGGTCCCGGGCCTTGGCGGCATCGCCGGCGGCGTAGGCTGCGGCGAACTCCTTGGTGCCGGCCAGGAGCTGCTCGGCCTGGTCCTTGACGTAGGCCATGTACTGGGCCGTCCCAGTGTCCGTGAGGGCCTTGATGTTGGTGTCCACTGCGGGTGTGTCCCCGGATTCGGTGATCTCGAAGGCGGAGCGGATGCCCTCGCCCTGCATGCCCGGCTTGCACGCAGTTATGTACTTGCCGGCGGGTGCAGTGGCCACCAGGTTGCGGGTCAGACCCGGTCCGATGTTCTCCACCTCGCCGATGATGCGCAGGCCGTCTTCGGCGAGGAGGTAGAACTCGGTGACCTGGTCGCCATCGTTCTGGATGGCGAACGTGATGTTGCCGCTCTTGGCGCTCGATGTGGACAGCGAGCAAACGTCATTGGTGCTGGAAACCTTGATGGGGCCGGTGGCGGCCGGAGCGCTGTTGTTCGTGCAAGCGGCCAGTGCCAGCGGAAGGATAGCTGCGGCCAGCATGTAACGGAAATGCCGGTTGGCGAACTGAGGCATGGGGATATTCCTTTGGGGATGCGGTGGTGTGGAGGGGGAAGGCTAGGATTTTGACGCGAAAGTCGGCGGGCTCTGGGGCTCATCCACCGGGTCATGCGCGCGGTGATCGGTGCGGAGGATAAAAAACATCACCGGCGGGACGTACAGCAGCCAGGTAGTGGCGGGGGAGAAGTTCAAGGTGCCCTTGAGCAGCGTCCCGTACCAGGATGACGGCGGATGGACAGGCTACCGCCGATGGCCTCCTGCGTTTCGAACGTCAGTCCGCGGGGGCCGAAACTGAGGAGGGCCTCGAAGCCCTCGGCAACTCCGACGCCGGCCCACAGCTTGGGGAGCAGATGCGACCGGCCACTCTTGGACAGGTAGGCCATCAGCAGGACGATGACGAGGGTCGCCTCAAGGCCTTCGCGCAGGCCAAACAGATAGTTCGCGGTCATTCGCCAGTGCACCTCGCCTCGTGGAAGCCAAGGTTAGGCTTACCTAAGAACGAAGAGTACCCAGCTGTGCCAATTAAGCAAAGTTTTTGTGAGCTATTTCCTGCAATAGGCGTCAAGCATCAGCTGTCGAAGTGGGGTTCGGGGGCGCCGCCGTAGCCTTCCAGGATTGATTCCGCGAGGAGGCGCAGCTTCACGTTCCGGTGGCTTGAGGCCCTGGCTAGGATGTGGAAGGCTTCGTGGTAGGAGCATCTGTTCTGCCCCATGATCACGCCGCAGGCGATGTCTATCGTCGTGCGGCTGATCAGGGCCGAGCGCAGCTGGTCTGTGAATTCGGACGCCCGCCGCACCTGCGTCGCCAGGCGCAGGCTCCTCGATCCAACATCCCGGAAGGCAAAAGCCTGCGACATGAGCTCAGTGGTGAAGATGTTGGGCTCGGCCGCGAAGAAAGACAGAGCGCCCGCATAGCCGTGATTCACCTTCAAGGGAAGGCTCATAGCGCTCAAGTAGCCAGCCGCCTGCAGCCGTTGGCGGTAGTGGGGCCACCGCGGGTCCCGGGATTCGGCGTTGAGGAGGATGGCAACGCTGCCGTCCAGCGATTCCGACGCCGGGCCGTGCGAATGTTCCTGGTCCCACCTGGTGAGCGCCACGGCTGCGTCAGGCGCGCCGGCCGTGACCGGTTTCCGCTTCGGTGCCCGGAGGGTCACCGCACAGTCAAGGACCGCGTCGGCGGCCCTGGTCAGGGCCGCGGCCCCTAGGCCAGCGAGCACGTCCAGTGACGCGGCCTCCGTGGGTGCCACCAGATCGTAAAGGAGATCCGTGCCGTCCCAGCGCCAGTGGGTCGGCAGCTCAAGTTCGTCCGAGTCCCTGCCGGTATGTGTTTGACCATCGTTCACGTGATCGCCCCCATCAAGTGAGAAGGGCCGTCGCTACTGCAGCCAATCCCGAGCCTAGGGGGCTCACAACCGGGGCACACGAGTAGTTAGTACTCATATTTGATTAACCCCGGCACGGAGCGGCCCGGGTCCCGCAACGGGATCCGGGCCGTGTTCCGCCAGTGTCAGCCTTCGTTGATGCGGATCATATTGCCGGAGGGGTCCCGGAACGCGCAGTCACGCGGGCCCCACGGCTGGGCCTTGGGTTCCTGCAGGACCTCGGCCCCTGACGCGCGGAGCCTTTCGAACGTCGCATCGAGATCGTCCGTGTTGAACACCAGCATGGGCATGACGCCCTTGGTGAGGAGCTCCTGGATGGCGTCTCCGTCTGCCTGGGAGCGGCCTGCGTGGGGAGGCGAAAGAACGAGCTCAAGGTCGGGCTGGGCGGCACTTCCAAGGGTGACCCAGCGCTGTCCGTCCGAGCCGACGTCGTTCCGCACTTCAAAGCCAAGCGCGTCGCGGTAGAACGCGAGGGACTCGTCGAGATCGTTGACGGTTACGTGTGCGTATTTCAATGAAATGTTCATGTTTCACACGCTATTGCAGCTGTGGCGCGGGCGCTTCTTCAATCCTGCTCAGTGTTTCCCGTGCCACTCCACTGCCTGCTTTCTTGCTTGCTGCCGACGCCTTGCGGTCCGGCCGCGTGTGTTGTTTGGCGATGCAGTTGGGCATGGCCTTAACTGCGTGGTGTTCCCTGGAGCGATACTCGCTGGGGGTGATGCCCACGACCTCTGTGAAGCGGGAGCTGAACGAACCCAGCGATGTACAGCCCACCTCCATACAGGCGTCCGTCACGCTGATGCCGGCCCGCAGCAGGGCCATGGCGCGTTCGATCCGCCGCGTCATGAGGTAGTTGTAGGGCGTCTCGCCATAGGCAGCCTTGAACTGGCGCGAGAAGTGCGCCGGCGACATCAGGGCGCCGGCAGCCATGGTTGGCACGTCGAGGGGCCGCGCATATTCGCGATCGATCAGGTCGCGGGCGCGGCGCAGGTGGGCCAGGTTGGCCAGCTCCTGCGGTGTCATGCGGTCATTTTACGCGTCGAAGTGGGTGCTGGGCTTGTCGCCGGAGATCTTGATGACCATTTCCTCGGCCACGTCCCGGAGCTTCTGGTTCCGGTGGCTGGAGACGTTGGTCAGGATGGTCATGGCTTCGGCCTGGGTGCAGCGGTTCTGGCCCATGATGATCCCGCAGGCCAGGTTGATGGCTGTTCGCTTCTGCATCGCTGCGCTGAGGTCATCGGCGGCGCCCTGGGCGGTGCCCACTTTCAAGGCGAGGCGGACGGCGCTCCCGGCAAGGTCGGCGAAGCCGGCGGCTTCCTTGATGATGTCGTCAGAGAACACGCTGGTGGACGTAGCGAAAAAATTCAGGGCGGCGGAAGAGTCTTCGCCGATCTCCAGCGGCACGCCCAGGGCGCTGAGGATGCCCTCGTCATACAGCGCTTTCTGGTAGCGCGGCCAGCGCTGGTCGGTGCGGACATCGCCCAGGAGGGTGGGCCTTTGGGTCTGGAGGGCTGTGATGCAGGGTCCCTCACCTACCTGCTGCTCGATTTTGTCCAGGTGGATGGCCTTGGGGCTGCTTCCGCCAACGGTCCTGGTGTGCTTGACGCGTTTCAGAGTCACGCCGCATTCCACGGTTTCACCGGCGTTCCGGCTGATCACGTCGGCGGCGATAGCAGCGAAGCCTCCCAGGAACTCGGCTATTGAATCTGTGCCGATGATCAGGTCCTGGAGTTCAAGGAGGAGGTCGCGCTCCGGCGTTGTGGACATCTCCACAACCTATTCCCATCGGTTAGCGCCCGCAACTGGAAAGGGCTGGGGACTAACCGATGACGGGGCGCTCTTCCGGCAGGCTATAGAGCCTCGGCCGGGAGGAGAGGGCCAGCGCGGACGCTACTGTCACGGTGCCGATCCTGCCGAGGAACATCAGCGCCATGAGGACCCACTCGGCCGACGGCGGGAGGTTGTACGTGATACCGGTGCTCATCCCCACGGTGGCGAACGCGGAGATGGATTCGAAAAGTACCTTCTCCAGGCTGTGGTCCGTCAGCATCAGCAGCGCCAGGGTGCCGCCCACCACCGCGGCGACCCCCAGCAGCGCCACGGACAGAGCTTGGCGCTGCGACGAGGCGCTGATGGAACGGTGGGCGATGGTCACCTCATCCCTGCCGCGCACCTCGTTCCAGATGGAGAACGCCAGCACCAGGAACGTGGTGATCTTGATGCCGCCGGCGGTACCGGCGCTGCCGCCACCGATGAACATCAGGATGTTGGTAACCATCAGTGTCTCAGGAGCCGCGGCACCGTAGTCGATGCTGTTGAAGCCGGCAGTGCGGGGGAAGACGCCGCCGGCCAGTGAACCCAACAGCTTGCCCGTCAGTGACAGGCCGCCCAGGGTCTCGTTTCGGTTCCATTCGAAGGCTCCGAACAAGGCGATGCCGCCGGCGAGTAGCACGAGGGTGCCGTAGATGGTCAGGCGCAGGTGAATGCTCCAATTCCTGGGTTTCACGTCGCCCCGGAGCAGTTGGATGATCACCGGAAACCCCAGGCCGCCGGCAATGATGGCCAGGCAGATGGGGACGATGATCAGGGGGTCTTCGGTGAAGCCAACGAGGTTGTCGCTGTAGAGCGCGAAGCCGGCATTGTTGAAGGCCGACACCGCATGGAAGGAACCGTGCCACAGTGCCGTCAGGGGATTCTGGTCGTAGGCCAGCCAAAATCGGACCGTCAGAATAGCGGCTGTGACCGCCTCGATGCTGACCATGAGCCTGGCCACCCGCAGCAGCACGTGCCTGACATCGCCCAGGTTCAGGGTGTGCGTTTCGGACTGCGCCACCAGTTGCCCGCGCAGGCCTATGCTCTTACGGACCAACAGTGCCAGCAGCGTTGCCAGGGTCATGATGCCGAAGCCGCCCACCTGGATCAGGAACATGATCACAGCCTGCCCGAACGGCGTCCAGTACGTTGCTGTGTCCACAGTGATAAGCCCTGTTACGCAGACAGCCGACACAGACGTGAACAGGGCGGCCATCAGGGGGTCGCTTACCAGGTCGCTGCCGGTCCGGGCCATCGGAAGCATCAGCAGGGCCGCACCCAGTCCGATGACGGCCAGGAACGCCAGCGGGACCGAACGCACCGGGTGCAGGAGGGCTCGGCGTATGGGGTTATCGCTCCGCGGTTCGGGGATTCGTCCGCCCCTCAGGCCCGGCATTGCAGCGCCGTTCCGGGGTGGCGCCGGCGCGCCGTTCCGGAACCTGCTCAGGGACATGTCCTAGCCCACATGGATGCCAGGACGGCGACTCGGGTCGGGTTCATTTTCCCTGATGATCTCCCGGACCACGGGGGCCGTGTCACCGCGGCCCAGCAGCAGGTAGCGCATCAGGTGTGCCAGGGGGTTGCCTTCCGCCCACTCAAAATAAGCGTGTGGCCGGACTCCCGTGGCGTCGCGGAGGGCCAGCAGGATGGCGGCGATGGCGTTGGGAGCGGCAGGGCTCTCGGCGCGAAGGACGCGGTGTCCGTCCACCTCGATTCCACGCACCTCCAGCACATCACTGAAGCCCGAGGGATCGGTGACGTCGATTTCCAGGAAGATCACATCAGCCGTTCCAGGCACGGGATTGTTCTCGCGCTGTTGAGCTTCCTTCGCGCTGTATTCCGCTGCATCGCGGGCCTGCGGGCGGTTGGCGATCAGGTTGATCCGCCCGTCGTAGTCAATCGTGTCGGTGATAAAGCGGCGGGCGTCGTCGTCGAACTCGATTTTATGAACCCTGAGTTCGGTGGTGCGGCTGACCCGGGACACCAGCGAGACCACAATGATGCCCACGATGAACAGCCCGGAGATCGCCAGGCCGTCCGGTTTGGCGATCACGTTGGCGGCCAGTGCGTACAGCAGTATCAGGGTCAGGACAGAGAACCCGACCGCGGCGCTCCGCCTTTTGCTACGCGCCGCGGAGATGCTGACGGCTACCGCCCCGGAAACCATCATGGCCAGGATCCCGGTGGCATACGCGCCGGCCTGGGCGTTCACGTCGGCCTTGAACCCTATGGTGATCAGGATGCTGATGGCGGTGTAGACCAGGACCACCGGCCGCACGGCCCGCGACCAGTCTGGGGCCATGCCGTAGGACGGCAGGTAGCGGGGAACGATGTTGATCAGACCGGCCATGGCGGAGGCGCCGGCGAACCACAGGATCAGGATGCTGCTGACGTCGTAGACGGAACCGAAACCGTTGCCCAGCAGCTCGTGGGCCAGATAGGCAAGGGCGCGGCCGTTGGCTTCACCGCCGGCCGCGAAGGCGTCGGCGGGGATCAGCACCGTGGTCACGAAGCTGCTGCCCAGGAGGTAGACGCTCATGATCAGGGCGGCCGTGGTGAGGAGCTTGCGCGTGTTCCGGACGCGGGCGGCAAGGCGTTCCTCCGCGGTGGCGCCATCCGCCGCGACCAAGGGCATCATGCTGACGCCGGTCTCGAAGCCGGAGAGGCCCAGGACCAGCAGCGGGAAGGCGAGTAGGGCGGGACCGGCGATGTCCCCGAAGCCCATACCGGAGGAGGTGAGCGCGGCGGTCCAGGCGGACAGCGCACCTGGCTGCGTGACGGCGTCGAACATTCCCACGCCGATAATCACGGCGTTGAGCAGCAGGAAGATGGCCACCAAGGGGATGGCGACTGCAACCGCTTCGGAGAAGCCAAGAAGGAACACTCCGCCCAGGATCAGCAGGAGCGCCACGGTGATCAGGACGGCCTGGCCGTCCAAAAAAGGCGGCAAGTAAGGGTTCTCCAGCATGTGGACGGTGGCGTCGGCGGCGGAGAGGGTGATGGTGATGATCCAGGACGTTGCAACGAAGCCGAGCAGGACGAGGACAAAAATCTTTCCCCGCCAGAACGGCAGCAGCTTCTCCAGCATCGCCACCGATCCCTGACCGTGAGGGCTTTCATGCGCGACCCGCCGGTACATCGGCAGCATGCCCAGCAGTGTCAGGCCAACAATGAGCAGGGTGGCCAGCGGGGAGAGCGCCCCGGCGGCGAGGGCGGCGATGCCAGGCAAGTAGGAGAGGGTCGAAAAGTAATCCACTCCCGTGAGGCACATGACCTTCCACCAACTGTGGGCCGGTGTGTGGTCCTCCGCGGCTTCGGGGCCTACCGGCTGGTGGACTGTATGTTCCAGCAGCCACCTGGTCAGCCGGTTTCCAGGGTCGCCGTCCCGCTCCGGATTCGGAACACTGGCGGGGATGGAGAAGCGGGTGGGTGCAGTCAAGGGGTTACTTTCTCTACCCGCGCAGGCGGGATCGGCGTGAATAACCAACGGAGCGTAGCACCGGGCCAAGGGCGCCCAACGGCGGAACCCGGGATCTTAACGCGTTCTTAACGCCGGCCCCACAGCACCTCCAGACGGATCATTTTGAGGCCTTGCACTTCGGCTACTTAGCGCTACTATGTACTAGTAGCTAGTAACACTGAGTAGTGGATGAGGAGGTGTCCGGTGGGTAAGCAAATGACGGAAATGCTCAAGGGGACACTGGAGGGCATTGTTCTTGCCCTCCTGACCGGGAGCCCGGCCTACGGGTACGAAATCACCACGCTGCTCCGGGCACAGGGGTTCACCGAAATCGCCGAGGGGACCGTGTACGCGCTGCTGGTCAGGATCGAGCAAAAGGGCCTGGTGGACGTCGAGAAGCGGCCCTCCGAGAAAGGGCCGCCGCGCAAGGTGTACACGCTCAACCCGCAGGGCGAAAAAGAACTGGACGAATTCTGGAAAACATGGAGCTTCTTGTCCGAACGGCTTGAACAGCTCCGCACGGGAGGAAAGTGATATGGCAGCCAAGTGGATCGAGCTTGTGACCGGCTCGCTCGAGCAGAAGAAGCAGTACAAGCAGTCCAAGGCGCGGCTGGAAGCCCTGCCCGAGCCCTACCGCGCCGTGGCGACCGCCTTCAACCGGTACTTCATGTATTACGGCGGGGTCACCGAGGGGGACACCATCGTGCAGATGTTCTCGGACCTGGCGGACCTGTGGGAACGCGCTGCCATCGACGGCACGCCCGTGGTGGAGATCGTCGGCGAGGATCCCATCGAGTTCGCCGAGAGCTTTGCTCAGGCCTACGGCGGAAAGCGATGGATCGATAAGGAACGGGCCCGTCTCATCGAGGCGGTCGATAAGGCGAAAGAGGCAGGATCGTGACAACCGCCGCTATCCGGGTGCAGGGCATTGAGAAGTCCTTCAAGGACGTGCACGTCCTGCGCGGTGTGGACTTTGACGTGGCCGCGGGGAGCATCTTCGCGCTGCTCGGTTCGAACGGCGCGGGCAAGACCACGCTGGTGCGGATCCTGTCCACGCTGCTGAAGGCCGACGCCGGAACCGCCATGGTGCACGGCTTCGACGTCACCGCGGAGCCCGGCGACGTGCGCGAGTCGATCAGCCTGACCGGCCAGTTCGCCGCGGTCGATGAAGTACTAACCGGCCGGGAAAACCTCGTGCTCGTAGCCAAATTGCGTCATCTAAGGGACCCGGGGGCGGTCGCCGATGGGCTGCTTGCGCAGTTCAACCTCGCGGATGCGGGTTCCCGCAAGGCGTCGACGTACTCGGGGGGCATGCGACGCCGGCTCGACATCGCGATGAGCCTGATCGGGAACCCGCCGGTCATCTTCCTCGACGAACCAACAACGGGGCTCGACCCCCAGGCGCGTATCGAAGTGTGGCAGACCGTTAAGCGACTCGCCGGTCAGGGCACCACGGTGCTACTGACCACGCAGTATCTCGACGAGGCAGAACAGCTCGCTGACCGCATCGCGATCCTGCACAAGGGCACGATCATCCAGAACGGGACGCTCGCCGAACTCAAGCAACTCCTCCCTGTTCACCCTGGCGCTGACCTGGATCGCCGTGATCGCCGGGCTCTCGGCGAAGACTGTTGACGGCGCGAGTGCGTTCAGCTATCCACTGATCTTCCTGCCGTTCATCAGCTCGGCATTCGCGCCCACCGATTCGATGCCGGGCCCGGTCGCATGGTTCGCTTCGAACCAGCCCGCCACCTCCATCGTGAACACCATCCGGGCCTTATTCGCCGAGGAACCGGTCGGCAGTGACATTTGGATCTCCCTGGCCTGGCTCGTCGGTATCCTGGTTCTCGCCTATGCCTTCGCGACCGCCATTTACCGTCGCAAGATCTCCTAGGGTTTTGTCGGGCAAGCTCCCTGTCAGGCACGACGACGGCGGTGCCGCCGTCGTGCCCCAGGTTGCAGTGTGGCGTGTGCATCGGTCAGTCCGCGGAAGAATTTGTGCCGGCCCTGCACTGGCTGTGCAGCGGGTGCAATGTCAGGATTGAAGGCAGGCACGCAGAGGCCAGAGGAGGCTCACGGATGACCGATGGGACGACAGCCGCCCGCGAGACCGGATACGCGTCGGTCAATGGGCTCCAGATGTATTACGAGTTGCACGGGGAGGGCGGCACTCCGCTGTTGCTCCTGCACGGCGGGCTTTTCGACATCGAGCAGCAGTTCGGTGCGCTGATCCCGAGTTTGTCGGGCGGGCGCCGGGTGATCGCCGCGGACTTCCAAGGGCACGGACGCACTAACGACATCGACCGGCCGCTGGGCACTCACGCCCTGGCGTCTGATGTCATCGGGCTTCTTGAGCACCTCGGTGTCGGCAGCGTGGATGTGTTCGGGTTCAGCGTCGGCGGTGCGGTCGCGCTGGACCTGGCGATCCACCACCCGGAACTTGTGCGCAAGCTCATCGTTTCGTCGGTGTCGTTCCGGCCAGAGGGGGATCGCGGCGGCAACGGGGAAGCTGTCGCGGAGATGACGGTGGACATGATCGCGGGAACCCCAATGGAGGAACGTTACCTCACAGTGTCCCCGCATCCCGATCGCGAGCACTTGCAAGGCCTGCTCGATAAGCTCTCACACTACGGCTCGGGCGAAACCGGATGGAGCGATGATGAGATCCGCGGAATCGCTGCCCCGACGCTCTTCACGGTGGGTGACTGCGACATGGTCAAGCTTGAGCACGCGGTGAAGTTCCTCCAACTGCGAGGGGGAGACGTGAACGGCGACTTCGAGGGCGTGCCCGCGTCGCAGCTCGCGGTGTTCCCCGGAACGACGCACTTTTTCGGGCTCGCGCGGACCGACCTCGTGCGCGAGGTAGTGACCACGTTCCTCGACGCCCCCGCGCCCACCGGCTGGGCCGACCGGTAAGGGCGCCGGCCAACAACCCCCGTATCACCCCAGCAAGTCCGCTTTAGGACGCCTTGCTCGCCGTACCTTTGCCGCCCACGGAGTCCACCACGGTGGAGGCCACCTCGCGGAGTTTCACATTGCGGCTGTTGGACGACCGGGTGAGGATGCTGATGGCCTCGTCCTGGGAGCTGCCGTTCTGCGCCATGACCACGCCCACCGCCATGTCGATGATGGTCCGTGACTGCATCGCTGCCAGGAGGTCCTCGTGTACGCCCTTAAGGTGCGCCATGCTGAGCGCGAGCTGTATGGATCGTGACGCGTTGGCCACGAAATTTTCAGCGGTCAGGACGTCCAGGTCCGAGAATCCGTTGGGTTGTCTGGAATAGAGGTTTGTCACCCCGTGCGCCTCGCCCGCCAGGTTCAAGGGGACGGCAAGGACGGAGCGAACGCCGTTGTCCAGTGCGGCCTCCGTGTAGCGGTGCCACCGTTCCTCGACAAGAAGGTCGGGGACCAGGACGGTGGTGTTCCCCTGCAAGGCCGTGAGGCATGGCCCCTCGCCGAAGCCGTTCTGCAGCTCATCCAGGGACGCCGCCCGCGCATCGCTGCTGGCTGCCACCGCGGGCTTTTTCTCCCGCAGTACGGTCACGCCGCAATCAATAATGTTGTCCTGCGTCGAAAGGCACGACGCCGTCATGATGGCCAGTTCGGTGAGGAAAGAAGTGATCTCTGGGCTGTCCAGGACAAGCCCCAAAAGTCTGTGTTCATCCTCGGCCGCTGCCACATGTCCCGCTGTTCTGCCCTCGCCTTTGGTAGCCCCCAGCTGATTGTGGTCCAAAATGTTCCGCCTCCTTCGCCGAAACCAAGTCCCCTTCCGACGTTACCCCCGTCGGAAGGTGGTGGACATCCCTAATTCATGCGGATAACGGCTCCGCGTTAGGGGTTCTGTTCGGCCCTCCCGCTGGGTAGTTACGGGGTGTGCCGCTGCCGGCTGCCGTGTCCTCGCGCCGGATGATCTCCAGGGCCTCCGGATCCAGCAGCCTGCGGGTGCCGGTCCGGGCGTCCAGGATCCAGAACAAATCCAGTTTGGGAACGACGTCGGTCACCCGGCCCTCGTGGAAGAGCTTGCCGTTGTGCCACGCCTCGATGTAGTCGCCGGCCTGCAGCCGGTCGGTGTTGACTCGTTCCGTCTGGACCGGTTCGGTGTGGATCCGGCCAGTGCTAATACGTTGAGTTCCCATGTGAGCCGCCTCCAACTCGTTGTGTCCCCGTACGGCCAAGCTTGCCGTGGCGACGTTGCCGGATTGTTTCGCCGGGATGATTTTCCTGTGTCGTCGACCCGGAGGCGTGCGTGGCCGGCTGTAACCCGGGGCGGGAAACGGGGCACATCAGAACTTCGCTGCGAAAAGGGGTTAGAGTCCGGGGACGGTTTCCGGATCCCGGGTTTCGCGTTCTTTTGCGGTGACCTGGGCGATGGCGTGCCGGGCGCGGCGGACAAATCGGGCCGTCCGCCATGCGCCGTAGGTGGCGCCTAGTACGAGGAACAGCCCGGCGATGAGGAGTGGCCAGGGTGCGTAGGCGATGCTCGTCTCGGAATGCTCTGTGCCCGCTTCGGAGGTGACGGTGGCCGCCGCGGTGCCGGACTGAATTGCGGGTGCCTGTGGCAGGCTGGCGTGAAGTTCGAGCGTGGAGCCGGGCAACATGCTTTCTGGTGTGTCGAACTTAAGCTGGGTGTTCGCTCCGACCAAGCTGCTGACATCGAGCGTGCCGGACGGGTGCAGGATGGTATTGCCGGTGTTGTACAGGGGCAGGGCGAACGTGACTGTGTCCCCGGTCTTCTCCCAGCTCAGGCCGCCGTGTTTGAGTGTGCTGACAGCGGTGCCTGCGACGTTGAGGTAAATGCGGACTCCCTGGCGCTGGATGACGTCTAGGCGGACGGCTGTGTTTCCTTCCACGGTGGAGGTTTTGCCTTGGACCGGGGGGCTTTGGATGATCAGCCCGCCGGCGTAGTCTCCCGGTGGGGTTTCGGCGGGGACGCTGATCCTGAAGGGGACTCTTAGTTCTGAGTTCGCCGCAAGAGTGATGTGGTCGTTGGCCAGTTGCACCCAGCCGCCCACGCCGGGACGCGGCTCGTCCTGGTTGGCCAGCGCGAAGGCGCCTTGCGGCGTGCTGGTGGCGTCTACGGGATAGTTCAGTAGCGTCACGGCTGTTTCAGTGTGGTTGGTGACGATCGCGGTAGCCTCGAGCGCTGCCCCGGGGTAGAGGGAGATGTGGAAGAAATCAGATTCGTTCGCAGGCCGAATTCCCAGCGCCCCGTTGTCGACCGCAGCTACCGGTCCAGAACCGGCAAGCAGGCAAAGGGCCAACGCCGCCGTGATCAGTGCAGTGCTCAGGGCCCGGTGGGGCCGGGAAAAGGGAATGGTCATGGAGGGTCCTTAGATCAGCAGCCGCATTGCCCGTTGTTCGGGTAGGGGCGCAACCCGCCGGATGTTCTCCCCAGGAGAGAACATCCGGCGGGTGCGCAAGGGCTCTAGGAGATGGTGTACGTGAGCGTGGAGACGTACGGCAGGAGAGCAGTGGACCCAACGGCGCCAAAATAATTCGACCGGTAGGTGTTTGCCGGGACGGCCAGGTTGTAGGTGGGTGTTAGCGCGTAGGTTCCCCTGTTGGCTCCCCCGGACGTAACGAGGGCCTGGGCCGACCCCGACATTGCCAGGGCCGGTGCAGTGATGCCGGCGACAGGATCGGCGCCCGACCCGGCGGTGACTGTGCCCGGGGTGATGGTCAGGTTGGAAACGGGGATGGTGCGAGCCGTTGTTTCAACGGTTCCGGCCGCGCTGGTGGGGACCGTGGCGGTAACTGACAACGTCCATGCTTGGCCTGTGCCGCGGGAGTCTGAAATGCTCCACGGGGACGAAGATGTTCCGGTGGCGGCTTTGTCTGTTCCGTCGAGTGTCACACCGCTCAGGTTCGCCCCGGACGTTGTGGAGGTCAGGGATCCACCGGAAATGGTGGAATCGACCGTGTCCGCCGTTGCCGCCGGCAGGACCGTAGTGAGCAGGATTCCGGCGGCGGCAAGGACGCCTGCGGCCTTGATGAATTTGCGCATGGGATTTCTCTCCAAAGGTTGTGGGCACGCCAAGAGCACGGCCGCGATGTGGCACGACGAAGTGATTGAGATACGCAAGACCGTGCAGGGTGAAGGTCCAACGGGATAACGAGGATCCGAGGGCGGGTTGAACAACCCGCAGCTTCCCACATCCGGCCCGCAGATAGGCACTGGTCTTGCGTGAGAGCAATAAGGAATTCGTTCTGTAGCCCCCACCATGAACGAACATCACCAAACGATGTGGTGTGTATGTGTCACTGTACGCTAGTCGCCGGCCGGCACTCCGGACAGGGGACGGCGGAACAGATGTTCACAGGCGGGTCATAGCATGGGGGTATGAAAGTTGGGATGATCCGGGGACGCTCAGGGCGGAAACTGACATGACCGCCGACAGGGACAGGGATGCTTCACAGCGCCCCCGGCAGGCGCGGCCGCGTGACGCCCTTGGGCGGCCGCTGCCGTACGGAAGCGTCGGCGTCGAACCGGTCTCGGAGGAGCCGCTGCCGCCGGCACAAACATTGGTCACGGCTCGGAGCCTGGTGGAGGCCGGCCGGCCCTTCGCCGCCCATGAGGTACTCGAGGCCCGCTGGAAAGCCGGGCCAACCGAAGAACGCAACCTTTGGCAAGGACTCGCCCAAATCTGCGTCGGTCTCACGCACGCCGCCCGGGGCAACAATGTTGGCGCGCTCCGGCTCATCGAGCGCGGCGCGGCCCGACTCGCCGAGTACGGTTCCGGCAGCGGCCCGACCTACGGGCTCGACTTGCAGGCTGTTGTCAATTGCGCACGTGACCGGATGCGCACTGCCCCCTGAACTGACAGCCGCGGTCAGCCGGCATTTTCCTTGGAGGCAAGCCACCGGTTCAGCGCTTCTCGCCCCACACCCAGAACGGACGTGACGCTGGAGCTACGCGGTCGGCCTTGGTAGCTTCAACGCATGGCCATCAAATTTGAGAACGTCGGCATTGCAGTTCGGGACCTCGAAGCAACCATCGCTTTTTTCACAGATCTCGGTCTTACGGTTGTCGGCCGTGACACGGTCAGCGGCGAGTGGGCCGACACTGCGGTCGGACTTGATGGCAACCACGCGAAAATTGCGATGCTCCAAACCCCCGATGGCCAGGGTCAACTGGAACTCTTCGAATACATCCACCCTGAAGCGATCGAGACGAACCCAACTCGTCCGAACGACATCGGAATGCACCGCGTTGCCTTCTCGGTTGACGACATCGACCAAGCCCTTGAAATAGCTGCGAAGCACGGATGTACTCCGCTGCGCGGCGTGGCGACCTACGGTGACGTCTACAAGCTCACGTATCTCCGCGGACCCAGTGGAATCCTCGTCATGCTCGCTGAGAAACTGACAAAGGACTGACGCCGGGGTCTGGCCGATGAGGGAGGCCTGCGCCCCAACCGCGTAATAACGCCGTAGTAACGGCCAGCGTGAGCCAATAACTAAAGCGACCTTCGCACTTTCTTGTGAACAACGCCGGTCAGAGAATTGAAGATGACGGAAGTCCGCGCTGCAGCAAGGGAATGAGCAGAGGATCCAGGTGAACGCCGGTGAGTTCGCGCAACACTGTGGGACGAAGGCAAACCTCGAAGCTCAGTCATGGGTTTCGCACTTCTGCCGCTGGGCGGCTTCGCTCGTCTTCGGGGAAGCGTGATGTAAAAAACGCGAGCGGAGCCGATCTCAGTCACTCGGTTTTACAATGGTTTGCCATTATTGCGCCCCTCACCACCGTTGCCACCGCTTTGGCATTTTGGTTCGGATGGACCATGACGGCTACTCGGACAGCCTATTTTGGCATTGATCAAAGTATCCTTGAGTATTCCACGGTCGATTATCTCCTGCGCAGTGCAGATGCGCTGATTGTTCCTGCTATTTTTATTCTGCTCATCACGGTTGTATGTGTTGGAATTCATGCGGTGACCGCTGCAATTATCAGGCGGGAAGTTGGTCTTGGGTACGTCCAAATCGGGGCCGTATTCGTGTTGTTGGCCGGGACATTCGTCACCTCGCTTGGAGTCTGGACGATGTTCGAGGATCTTCCCTTTGCCACTCCCTTCCTTTTCGAACCTTCCGCGCTGGGAGGTGGAATCGCAGTCAGCGCCTACGCTTTCTGGGTGCTCCGACGAACGGCCCTCGGCGCGAACACGGTAAGGCGCCTGCCAATGTGGGAAAAGCTCGGCTACGTTGCCGTAGTTCTCCTCGTGGTGGTGGCACTCTTCTGGGCCTGCTCTTCCTATGCGGGAGCCCTTGGCACCGGCAGGTCCCGGGAGTACGCCCAGGATCTGGAGCGGCGTCCAGCGGTGACTGTCTACAGCACGCAATCGCTCGCGCTGGGATCATCCGTGACAGAGGAAAAAATCTCAACCCCCGGCTCGAAGTACGGCTTCAAGTACACCGGGCTCAGATTCGTGACACTCAGCTCCGGCAAATACTTCCTGCTGCCAGCGGACTGGTCACGGAGCGCCGGCGTGGCGATCGTTTTGGATGAAAGCTCCGAATACAGGGTTGAGTTTGAGCCGGGAAGGGGATAAGCAGTGCAGCGGAAAATAATAGCCCTAGGAACCAGTTGTCTGATAGCCGTTGCCGCGCTCAGCGCCTGCGTCGCGGAACAGCCGACAAACGGCGAAACATCTGAGCCGGCCGCGGTGGATAACCGCGTCAAAGTGGGCGGAAACAACTGGATATATGAACCTGGGGCTAATGCTGAAGTTGTCAGGGTCGGCGCGGTTGAATCTTTTGAAATTGTCAATGAGACCGATGAGGACATTTCACCTGAAGTTGGATTTGGAAATGTCCTGTTCAGGGAGATCTCGAACGGATGCACAAACATTGTTCTCAAACCTGGCCAGTCCTGCCGGGTTCTTGGAGAGTGGGTGCAAGGGGGTGTCAGAAAGGCAACCCTGGATGTAGCGGTCACCAAGCAGAGTACGCCCGGCGCTACGAAGGAAAAAATCTCCATTCCGCTTGAGGCGACTTCACGTTCGGAGGTGCCGACAGGAAAAACCGTCTCACCTACACCGGCTTCTACCACTGCGTCGCCGTCGCCTTCAGAGACTTCGACAACGGGCACTCCCACACCATCGACCTCGACCTCGGGGACGTCAACACCTTCGAGTTCACCAACGGGGACGTCAACGGGTTCGGCTCCGCTGGGTCAGACGCCGTCTCCAAGCGCAACGCTGGGTGGTCTATAGCGTTGGTGACCCTGGTGCCTGGACAGCGGGAAAATTCGAGCAGCTGGTCAGGCGTGGGCATGGAGGAAGTGCTCGATGCCGTTCTCTCCCAGGGAGAGCCCGGTTTGGGCGAGGTCAGGTAAGTGGCAACCAACCCGAAATTGAGACTTATTGTGCAGTGACGGCTCAGTCCGCTGCTGTCGCGCGCGCTCCTGCCCAGTTGCTCCCAGGTGGTCGCCATCCTGATGCCGGGACGCGCCGACGTCGTGGCGCGCCTTCGTGAAGGCAGGAAGAGTAACTGGGCGGGGACGCACGACGGTGGCCCGGCAGGCAGTGGGCCGCGTTCCCGGTCAGGGTGTCGCCGGCTCGCAGGAGCAGCATCCACCACGCCCCGCTGCTTGACGCCCTCCAACGCTTCCGCATATCCTGAACGAACGGTCGGTAAATAAATTAGTCCAATGAAGGCCTTTGCATAGGAGCAACCATGGCAGCGCATAATCTGCAGTCAGTGCCCGCTGAACAGTCCCCGGAAGGAACGGCGGCATCATCCGCAGAAGCAGCACTCGCCCAGCGTGAGGCGGACGGTCAGGCGAACTTTGACCGCGTCATGGCGGAGGATTCCCGCATTGAACCCAAAGACTGGATGCCGGA
Source organism: Pseudarthrobacter sp. NPDC055928 (assembly GCF_042270935.1). NCBI lineage: Bacteria > Bacillati > Actinomycetota > Actinomycetes > Micrococcales > Micrococcaceae > Pseudarthrobacter > Pseudarthrobacter sp. NPDC055928. The sequence goes on along the minus strand of NZ_JBHJZH010000001.1, from coordinate 409,718 downwards.
CGCTTACCGCAAGACCCTCCTGCGCCAGATCTCCCAGCATGCCCATTCTGAAATCATCGGCATGCAGCCCGAAGCTAACTGGATTTCGCGAGCCCCCAGCCTGAAGCGCAAGGCCATCCTCATGGCCAAGGTCCAGGACGAGGCCGGCCACGGACTTTACCTCTACTCCGCCGCCGAGACCCTCGGCCAGCCGCGCGACAAGATGACGGCGGACCTCATCGCCGGCAAGGCCCGTTACTCCTCGATCTTCAACTACCCTGCCCTGACCTGGGCGGACATGGGTGCTATCGGCTGGCTGGTGGACGGCGCCGCCATCTGCAACCAGGTGCCGTTGTGCCGCGCCTCCTACGGCCCCTACGGCCGTGCCATGGTCCGCATCTGCAAGGAAGAGTCCTTCCATCAGCGCCAGGGCTTCGAAATCCTGCTGGAACTCTCCAACGGCACCCCGGAGCAGAAGCAGATGGCCCAGGACGCCGTGAACCGCTGGTACGCCCCGGCGCTGATGATGTTCGGCCCGCCGGACGACGATTCGCCCAACTCCCGCCAGTCCATGGCGTGGAACATCAAGCGCTTCAGCAACGATGAACTCCGCAGCCGTTTCGTGGGAATGATGGTGGAGCAGGTCCGCGTCCTGGGCCTCACGCTCCCGGACAGCAAGATTCGTTTCAACGAGGAAACCAAGAAGTGGGAGCACGGCCCGCTGGACTGGAACGAGTTCAAGGAAGTCCTCGCCGGCCGCGGCCCCTGCAACGCGCAGCGGCTGGAACGCCGCAGGGAAGCGCACGACGACGGCGCCTGGGTCCGCGAGGCAGCAGCCGCCTATGCAGCAAAACAGCACGCAAAACAGTCAATGAAGACGAAGGAATACGCAGCATGAGTCCCCACGGCAACCCGGAAGCCCCGGCCAGCTCCGCCACCGAGATCAACCGGGAGGCTCCGAAAGCGAGCCCCGAGGTCGGGCCCAAGGAAACGGAAACGGGCAACGCCTGGGGCCTGTGGGAGGTCTTCGTCCGGTCCAGCCGCGGGCTGAGCCATGTCCACGCCGGGTCCCTGCACGCGCCGGATGCCGCCATGGCCCTGCGCAACGCCCGCGACCTCTACACCCGCCGCAACGAAGGCGTGTCCATCTGGGTTGTCCCGGCCGATGCCATTGCCGCCAGCGATCCGGACTCCAAGGGCTCGTTCTTTGAGTCCCCGCAGGGCAAGGATTACCGGCACGCCACGTACTACACCAAGAGCGAAGGGGTGAAGCACCTGTGATCCCCACCGGCTCCCACAGCTCGCAAGCTCGCAGCGGGTCCCTCGCCGGCGTGGCCCCAACCACGGAAGGCCACGGCGACATCTCCACCGGCGTCCCCAATGCAGCCGGAGTGGCCGGCGGCGACAGCAACGCCAGCGCCACCCGCATCACGCCCGGCAACGCCCTGCGCCCGGAGGATATTGCCCTTGAGGTCCGCACTGGCCTGGTCAAGCCCACCGAGGACGTGGCCGAGTACGCGCTCCGCCTCGGCGACGACGCCCTGATACTGGCCCAGCGCCTGGGCCACTGGATCTCCCGCGCCCCCGAACTGGAGGAGGACGTGGCCCTGGGCAACATCGCCCTGGACCAGCTGGGCCATGCCCGGAGTTTCCTCACCTACGCCGGCGGCGCCTGGGAGAAGAGTGAGGATGACCTCGCCTACTTCCGGCGCGAGCACGAGTTCCGCTCCGCCCACCTCTTTGAGCAGCCCAACGGCGACTTCGCGGTGACCATCGCCCGGCAGTTCGTGGTGAGTTACTACCAGTTCGAGCTCTACCGCCGGCTCACGGAGTCCACCGATGCAACGCTGGCCGCCATCGCCGCCAAGGCCGTGAAGGAAGTGGACTACCACCGGGACCACAGTGCCCAGTGGATCCTTCGCTTGGCCGGCGGCACAGACGAATCCCGCAAGCGGATCATCCACGGCCTCAAGCTCGTCTGGCCCTACGTCGGCGAACTTTTCGAGGATGACGCCCTGGTGACCCGCCTGGCGGAGGCCGGTGCCGCCGTCGTTCCTTCCTCCATCAGGGAAGACTTTGACCGGCTTATCGGCGGAGTCCTCCAGGAGGCCGGGTTGGAGGTGCCGGACGTTCCGGCAGCACCTGGGGGCGGCCGGTCCGGCAAGCACTCCGAGCACCTGGGCTATGTCCTCGCGGAGATGCAGGTGCTGGCCCGCGAGTATCCCGGAGCAAGCTGGTGACGGTGATGGAAATGTACGTCGCCGGCTTCGAGGCCAAAACCAAGAGCGCCGAGCAAAAGGCGTGGGACATCGCCGCCACGGTGTGTGACCCCGAAATCCCCGTGCTCACCATCGCGGACCTGGGCATCCTCAGGGACGTGAAAATGGTCGACGACGGCGGGATAGTTCCCGCTGTCCAGGTCACCATCACGCCCACGTACTCGGGCTGCCCGGCGATGGACGCCATCCGCGACGACCTGATGACCGCGTTCGCCAAGGAAGGCTACCCCAGTGTCCATGTGGACCTGGTGCTTGCGCCCGCGTGGACCACTGACTGGATGACGGACGCCGGCAAGGCCAAGCTGCGCGAGTACGGCATCGCCCCGCCCTCCGGCAGGGCCGCCGCCGCCAGGCACGCGGGCCCCATCCGCCTGCAAATGGCCGTCAAATGCCCGCAGTGCTCGTCGCTGAACACCAAGGAACTCACCCGTTTCGGTTCCACCTCCTGCAAGGCGCTGTACGTCTGCCAGGACTGCAAGGAACCGTTCGACTACTTCAAAGTCCTGTAAGGAAGCCCCATGCCTGTTGTCCGCCAGACCGCCGCCGAATCGGCGCAGGCCACCGGCCGCCGTCGTCCGTCCTTCCACACCCTCACCGTGGCGGAGGTGCGCCGGCTCACCGAAGACGCCATCGAGGTCACCTTCGGAGTACCCCAAGAGCTCGCCGGCCAGTTCGACTACCTGCCCGGCCAGTACGTGGCCCTGCGCACTACGCTCCCGGATGAGAACGGCGAGCCGCATGAGGTGCGCCGCAGCTACTCCATCTGCGCCGAGCCGCGCAGCTTCGAGGACGGCAGCAGCGAGATCCGCGTGGCCGTCAAGAAGGACCTGGGCGGCCTGTTTTCCACGTGGGCCAACGCGGAACTGAAGGCCGGCGACACCCTGGAGGTCATGAGCCCCATGGGCGCGTTTGTGTCCAAGCACGGGCGGGATGGCAAACCGGTGGACCAGAACGTCATGAATTCCATGAACCATCCGGAAGATCTGGCTGGGGAAACTGCCTCCATTGGGGGAGGCAGTTTTGTGGCCATTGCGGCCGGATCCGGCATCACCCCGGTTATCGCCATCGCCCGTACGCTGCTGGCCGCGAACTCGGAGACCCGGTTCGACTTGATCTACGCCAACAAGGCCGCCATGGACGTGATGTTCCTGGAGGAACTCGCGGACCTGAAGGATAAGTACCCTCAGCGGCTGGCCATCCACCACGTGCTGTCCCGCGAGCAGCGCATCGCACCACTGCTGTCCGGCAGGATCGACGCCGAGAAGCTCCAGCAGCTCCTCGGCACCGCCATCCACGCGGACGACGTTGACGAGTGGTTCCTGTGCGGGCCGTTCGAACTGGTGCAGCTGTGCCGGGATACCCTGGCCGAGCGCGGCGTGAAGCCCGAGCATGTCCGGTTCGAGCTGTTCACGTCCGGGAAGCCGGACCGGCCGGAGGGCCACGCCGGCCGTCCCGTGGTGGTGGACGAGTCCAAGGAAACGTACAAGATCACGTTCAAGCTGGACGGGCTGCAGGGCGAGGTGGCCAGCCCCACGCACGCCCGGGAGTCCATCCTGAACGCCGCCCTGCGGGTCCGCCCCGATGTGCCGTTCGCGTGCGCCGGGGGAGTGTGCGGCACGTGCCGGGCCAAGGTGGTCACCGGCAGCGTCACCATGGACGAGAACTACGCGCTGGAGCAGGATGAACTGGACAAGGGGTACGTGCTGACCTGCCAGTCTCACCCCACCACCAAGGAAGTCACCGTCGACTTCGACGTCTAAACACTAACGATTGAGTCCGGGGCCACGCCCGCAGGGTTCCCTGGCCGAGCTTGCGAGGATAGGGTGCGGGTGGGGACCCGGACGAACCAAGGAGCCCCATGATTTCCCTCTCCATCAGCAACGGCGTCGCCGAGGTAGTGCTGGATGCGCCGAACAAGCTGAACTCGCTGGACGAGCAGGCGCTCAAAGAGCTGGGCAAGGCGTACGACGACGCCGCTGCCGCCGCCTCACGCGGTGAGGTCCGGGCGCTGCTCCTCAGGGGAGAGGGCCGGGCCTTCTGTGCGGGCCGGGATATATCGGGCGTATCGCCGGAGAGCGACGACGCGGCCGCCTACCTGGCCGGGCTGGTGCAGCCACTCCTCAAGAAGATGGCCGGCTTCCCGGCGCCGACGTTCGCTGCGGCGCACGGAGCGTGCCTGGGGGTGGGGTTGGGCCTGCTGCTGGCCACCGACGTGGTGTATGTGGCCGAGAACGCGAAATTCGGATCGCCGTTCGCCAAACTGGGCGCCACCTTGGATTCCGGCGGTCATTGGTACTTCACCGAGCGGCTGGGCATGCACCGGACGCTGGACCTGATTTACACAGCGGAGCTGATGAGCGGCGCCGACGCCGTGGCCCAGGGTCTCTTCAGCCGGGCCATGCCGGCAGATGAACTCTTGGACAACACGCGGGCAATTGTGGCGAAGGTGGCGGTTGGCGCCACCGGCGCCTTCAAGGCAAGCAAGGAACTGGTGGCCCACATCAGGGACCAGCGGCTGGGCCTGTGGGAGGCCATGGAAGAGGAAAATGCCGAGCAGGCACGGCTCTGTAAAACCGACGATTATGCTGAAGGTTTCAGGGCATTTCAGGAGAAACGAAACCCAGAGTTTACGGGCTAGCGGCGGTTGAGTCTGTCGGAATCAGCTGGTGGAAACCCGCTGTGATCCTTTCCCTCGATTGCCAGGATTGGTCATGATTTGTAGGGTTCACCTATGACTACGGGGAAATCAGTAACCAAAGCCGTCATTCCTGCTGCCGGATTGGGAACTCGGTTCCTGCCCGCCACGAAGGCAATGCCGAAGGAAATGCTTCCTGTCGTCGACAGGCCGGCCATTGAGTACGTCGTCGAGGAGGCTGTCGCCGCTGGCCTGACCGACCTGCTGATGATCACGGGGCGCAACAAACGGGCCCTCGAAGACCATTTTGATCGCGAGCCTGGCCTGGAGCGAGCCTTGGAGTTGAAGGGCGACAAGGAGCGCCTTGACGCCGTGCAGCACGCTTCGCAGTTGGGCCCTATACATTACGTCCGCCAGGGAGAAGCCAAAGGGTTGGGCCACGCTGTACTGTGCGCCAGCCAGCACGTGGGAAATGAGCCCTTCGCTGTGCTGCTGGGCGACGACCTGATCGACGAGGCCGACTGCCTGCTCACAACCATGATGGACGTGCAGCAAAAAACGGGCGGCTCCGTCATCGCGCTGATCGAGGTGGACCCCACCCAGATCAGCGCCTACGGTTGCGCGGATATCACGGCTATAGAGGGCGAGGACTACGTCCGCGTGAACAGCCTCGTGGAGAAGCCGGCAGCCGGCGAGGCGCCGTCCAACCTGGCCGTGATCGGCCGGTACGTGCTGCATCCGTCGGTGTTCGGCGTGCTGGAGAAGACCGAGCCCGGCCGAGGTGGAGAGATACAGCTCACGGACGCCTTGCAGACCCTGGCGGCCGGCGAAGGCGACGGCTCCGGAGTCTACGGTGTGGTGTTCAAGGGGCGCCGCTTCGACACAGGAGACAAGCTCAGCTACCTCAAGGCCGTCATCACGCTTGCCTCCGAGCGAGTGGAGTTCGGCGAGGACCTGAAAACCTGGATGAAGGGCTTCGTCAACTAACGGACGTTGTTGCTGCCTTCTACAGGCCCGCCGCTGAGCAAGCGGCGGGCCTGTGAACGTCTTCGGCCTGCCACGGCAAGCCATGCACCAATTAGGGCACCCACGGTGTTGGTGACAAGATCCTGTAGCGTGGCAGAACGGTCGGGGAGGAATAGGAGCTGGCCCAGTTCCATCAAGCCTGAAACGATCAGTCCGAATGCGCCGATTTGCCACCAGCGCTTGTCGGGAAAAGCCAGCGATGCAACGACGCCCAGCGGCACAAAGAGGATGAGATTCGCAGAAGCTTCTACGAATTTGTAGTTGAACCAGGTGGGAATTCCCTGGGCGTGGAGGAACCTCAGAAGAGTCGCCAGCTCACCTTGGATCGGCCGATCCACAGGACTCGGCCAAAATGCGACAAGACCCAGCGGCACCAGCATCGCCACAAGGATGGCACGCCATAGCCGCCTGTTTTCGAGGTGCCTCATGAAAACCTCCAGACGTTCTCAGATACGTCCCGAAGACCTGGCTAGGCGTCTGTTGGCAGAAAATGCGAGGTGCGTCAGTTTCCGTTCTGGAAATTGTTGGCTGCGATGTAGTCGCCCAGTTTGTCCTCGGCCAGAGCAGCGGAGATCTTCTGAATGGCGTTGGGGTCGGTGATCACGATCGACTGCCCGTCGGCTGACGTGCCCGTACCGCGGGTGGGTAGTGTAAACATCGACATGTCCTGGGGCCGGACGCCTTTGAGCTCTACGGCGAGGCTGCCGATAGCGCCAGCGTCGAGGGTTTTATCCACGGCCACGAACGGCGAAAAGACATTGACCAGGTTACTAACAGTCACCGGGTTGGACAGGGTTTCAGCGTTCATGGTCTTTGCAATGACACCTTTGATAAAGGCCTGCTGATTCCTTACGCGCTGGTAGTCGCCATCAGCAAAGGCGTGGCGTTCCCTGACAAATGCCAAGGCCTTCTCTCCGCTCAGCATATTTGGCCCAGCGGCATATGAGTACGTGCCCACGCTAAAGGCAACATTAGACGTCACGGGTACCCCGCCCAAAGCTTCGGTCAGCCCTTTAAAGCCTTCAAAGTTAACGGTTGCCACGTGATCGATCCGCTGGTTGAAGATAGATTCCACGGTTTGCACAACCAGGGGGACACCGCCCAAGGCAAGTGCCGCGTTGAGCTTCGCTTCGCCGTGTCCAGGGATTGCGACCCAGAGATCGCGCATCAAGGAGACGGAGTACACATTTTTGCGATCAGCCGGGATGTGGACCAGCATCATCACGTCGGAACGTTGGTCGGAGGGGGTTCCCCGCTCGGCGTCAATTTCGCTGACACCGAGGCTGTCGCTGCCCATGAGCAGGATGTTCATCGCAGACCTCCCGTTCACGGGCGTCTGCTTCTCTGGCCGTGTGCCGTCCTCCGGGAAAGCAGTCTCAATCTTCTCTGTGTTGGAGTTGTATGTCTGTGCCAAAGTGAACAGATAAGTACCCGCCGCCAGTGCCGCGACCAATACCAAAGACGCGACGCAGAGAAGTGCGTTGCGGACTTTCGCGCTCGCTTTTTTGCTTCGCGGCTCCGGTTCGCGTTTGTTAGTTTCGGTATCGAAGGTGAACGACATATGTTCCTTGAAGTTGAGGGTCGGCTTCTTGGATACTACCAACCGGGCTGACCACTGCGTGGCGTGCCCCACCTACACATTTTCTCTGAAATAGAAACTATTACGATGTTGGGACGAGTTGTGCTGGCACCTACTCGGTGGCGTTGGAATGTCTCAAGCTGGGTTCTCTTTAGCGTAAAATGAAGGTTCGTGTGAGCCGTAGGGGCTTTGCCGGGAGGGGACTAGCGCGTGAACAGTTTGGAATCAGCACCGCCCAACGAGAGTCCGGGGGGAATGGCTCTCAAGGATTATTTTCGCGTGGTGCGTATCCACTGGAAAGCTATCGTGGTTTCAACGGCGGTGGCCTGCATGCTTGCATACGGGTGGACGGTCCTGCAACCGAGAATTTATGCATCCGAGTCCAGCGGCATCGTGGTCGCGGGCGGATCCGAAAACTTGAGCCTGTCCTTAGCTGGTGACAGTCTAGCCAAGTCCAAGGCAAAGAACTACAAGTCCCTAGCGATGTCCCCGCTGGTTGCTGATCGAGTGATTGCCGATCTGAACCTGGATGTCACGCCCGCCGCATTGCTCAGCACAGTCACCGTGACCATCCCCGTCGATACAGCTGAGATCAAAGTCACAGCTGAGTCGACGGTGCCTGCGAACGCTCAGAAGATTGCTGACTCATGGCTTCAAGGTATAGCAGGGCAGGTCGACGACCTCGAGCGAACTCTTGCCAACGAATCGCTGCCTGGCAGTGGCCCGTCCATACGGATTGTGCCATTAGGGAAAGCACTCCTTCCGACCACACCAGTATCGCCAAACGTGAATGCCACGCTGATCATGGGTGTGTTGGCGGGACTTCTCATAGGCCTCGGATACGCCCTTTTGCGCAATCACCTTGATAGGCGCATAAGGCGTGCAGATGACATCGAGCGGTTGTTCGGAGTGCCAGTCATCGGGACACTCCCTGTGGATCATCGTCTGGACGGCAAGAGCACGGTCCTCGACGGGCGGGTCCTCGGCCCGGAGACAACAGGAAGGGGCAACCATGCTATTACCGAGGCGCTGCGAGAACTTCGGACAAATTTGCAATTCATCGACGTTGACAACCCTCCCCGAATCATAGTTGTCACGAGCTCCATTCCTTCAGAGGGAAAGTCCACCGTGACTGCCAACTTGGCTGCCATCTTGGCGGAGGCCGGCGAAAGGGTCATTGTCGTGGACGGAGACCTACGCCGTCCGACGGTCGTTAATATATTCAATCTGGTCCCCGGTGTGGGCGTCACAGATGTGCTCAGCGGACGCGCCGAATTGCAAGATGTACTTCAACGGTGGGGTCACTACCCCAATCTACGAATCATAGGTTCGGGACGAATTCCTCCGAACCCGAGTGAATTGCTTGGATCCGAAGCAATGCATAGCATGCTCCGAACTTTGGCCCAGGACGCCATGGTCATTATTGACGCCCCGCCATTGCTGCCTGTCACGGACGCAGCTGTACTGTCGCGAATAGCTGACGGAGCTATTGTGGTCGTACGTGCGGGCACGACTACGCAGGATGAGCTCGGCAAGGCAATCGACAACCTGCGGCGTGTAAAAGGCCACATCTACGGGGCTGTGCTGAATCGAGTCCCGACTTCCGGTGCTAACGCGTACAGCTACTACGGATCATACGTGTCGTCCGATGCAACTGAACTTCCCGTTCAGCTAACCGAGTTCGACCGGTTGCTTACTGACTCTAAGGGAACGGCCGAGGCTAGGACGTTTCAGCCGTCCCGCACCAGGCGCTCGACAAGATGAATGGCGGCGATCCGCCGTCGGGACACTTCCTGCCGAATCCAACTCGTTTCGTTGGCCCGCACATGCGTCTGCTGCCAATGGAGGGTCAAGTCTGCAATCAGTCTGCGGGTAATGAGACAAGTGCCTGCGCGTCAGGCACTGCCGAATGCGACGAGCCACGAATCTTCTGAGCCGAACGTGGCCCCGATCATGTTTTAATGGATGCTGTCTCCGCGGCAAATTGGTCTCAACTGTGGGCTTGTACCAATCAAAGCCCTTGCCGCGACGACATAATTAGGGGGAAAAGTGGGGAACTCATCGCGTCAAATGCCGCAGATGGTCTTTCGTTGGCGTGAATATTTACTCGACAGTGCCGTGTGGACCATTGCTCTGCCTGCCGCAAGTGTTATGCGCCTCGATTTTAATATTGCGCTGATCAATTTTAAGGCGACGGCTTTAGCAGTTTTGGTCGCTGTCGTGTTTCAGGCTATATTCGGTTGGTTTCTGGCTCTCTATCGTTACCGCCATCCTTATGGATCGCGACACGAAGCGCACAATTTGATGCTGGTTGTTGTGTCGGTAGGTGTCGTGCTCACGGTGAGTCGGTGGCTCTCGCCCGCCTCTGAAGAATTCCCAAGGAGCGTCCCGCCCATTGCAATGCTTGTGGCGTTCATCCTTATGGCCGGAATCCGAATGCTTCACCGTGTTCGAAAGGAGCGGGGAATGAGGCCCGGGGATGAGGCGATGCCTGCCCTTGTGTACGGAGCAGGTCAATTGGGACAACACGTCGTCCAACTCATGCTCCGAGACCGATATTCTCCGTATAGGCCGGTAGGGCTCATCGACGACGATCCTCGCAAGAGCGGCTTTCGTTTGGACGGCATTCCCGTGCGGGGCAACTGTGACAACCTGACGGATGTTGCTGTCGAAACCGGAGCGGAAACCCTAATTTTCGCCATAGCCCGAGCTGAGGCCGAACTCATCCGAAAGGTTTCTGACGCTGCGGATTTGGCCGGCTTGCGGCTCCTCATTTTGCCCCAGCTGTCGGACATACTGGAAGGTAAGGCGAGGCTTGGCGACCTTCGCGATGTTTCTATTGAGGACCTTATCGGGCGTCGTCCTGTCGACACAGAATTTGAATCAATTGCCTCTTTTGTAACAGGTAAGCGTGTCTTGGTGACAGGCGCAGGGGGATCGATCGGTTCGGAGCTATGCCGACAGCTCGTAACGTTCTCTCCGACTGAAATCATCATGCTCGATCGGGACGAGACAGGCCTCCAAGGAGCTCAGATCTCAATTTCCGGCCACGGTTTGCTGGACTCCAAGGAGGTAGTGCTCGCGGACATTCGTGACGCCGCGACTCTGGAAAGCTTGTTTCTAGCCAGAAGGCCCGAGGTTGTATTTCATGCAGCCGCCCTCAAACACCTGCCTATGTTGGAGCAGTATCCGGATGAGGCTTGGCAAACAAACGTCCTAGGCACGGTCAACGTTCTCTCGGCGGCGCGGGCCGCCGGTGTAGAAACATTCGTCAATATCTCCACCGATAAAGCGGCCAACCCCACGAGCGTTCTGGGATTCTCTAAGCGGCTCGGTGAGCGCCTAACGGCCTGGTTCGCGCAGGACACGGGGAGGAGCTACTTGTCTGTGCGCTTTGGCAATGTGATTGGTAGCAGAGGATCTATGTTGCCGACCTTCACCGCGCAGATCGATGGCGGAGGCCCAGTGACTCTTACTCATCCAGACGTGACACGCTACTTCATGACGATTCCCGAGGCCTGTCAGCTTGTGGTTCAGGCTGGCGCTATCGGTGGCCCCGGCGAAGTATTGATTCTCGATATGGGCGAACCGGTCAAAATCTTGGATATTGCCGAACGGATGATCGCTCGATCAGGACGAAAGATCGAAATTGTGATCACAGGGCTTCGTCCCGGCGAAAAGTTACACGAGGAACTTGTTGGCAGAGGTGAGCACGACGACCGACCCATTCACCCGATGATTAGCCACACCGGAGTTCCTCCACTAGCCCCGGATGCGTTGAGCGTTCAGGCCTGGGATAACGGCAATCTGACCCTTGTTGCAGAAACTGATGGCACTGCCAGGAACGGGGCTCGTTTTGAGTAACCGAATTTACATGTCATCGCCAGATGTGGGCGAACTTGAAGAGCAGTTTGTTTTGGGCGCACTCAGGTCGGGGTGGGTGGCTCCTCTGGGGCCAGATGTAGACGCGTTTGAAGAAGAAATGGCAGCTCGCGTTGGAGTTGATCATGCTGTTGCCCTAAGCTCCGGGACTGCCGCACTCCATCTTGCCTTGCTCAGTCACGGCATTGGTGACGGCGATATTGTTCTGACATCCAGCATGACCTTCGCTGCCACTGCGAATGCAATTCGCTACACAGGTGCTCAACCCTATTTTATTGACTCTGACGCGTCCGGAAATATTAGCGTTGATTTGTTGGAGAAAGCTTCAGCCCAACTCGCTGACTCCGGCCGTCCGGCTAGGGCTATTGTTCCCGTCGATTTACTGGGTAAGGTCTGTGATTTCGACGGGATCAACCGCGTGGCCGAGAAATACGGTTTGTTTGTTATCGCTGATGCCGCCGAGTCTTTGGGAGCAAGCCGCGATGGAAAAGCAGCAGCATCTTTCGGCAACGCGGCTATCGTTTCATTCAATGGCAATAAGATCATGACAACATCCGGTGGCGGTATGCTGCTTACTGATAGCGAGGACGTTGCGAAGAACGTGCGATACCTTGCAACTCAGGCGCGTCAGCCCGTGGCCCACTATGAACATGTGGATATCGGCTATAACTATCGCATGAGTAATCTGTTGGCTGCGCTCGGCCGAGCTCAACTCCTTCGGCTTGAGGCCATGATCGAGAAACGACGGAAGCACAGAGCTGCATATCGGGCCTTTTTCCAAGACTTCCCAGGAGTCGAACTGTTTGGCGGCGGCAATGATCACGAAGATAATTGCTGGCTGACCTCGATCGTCGTTGATCCAGTAACCGCGGGGTTCACATCCACGCAGCTTGCTGACTTCTTGTCCGTAGCTGATATCGAGGCGAGGCCTCTTTGGAAACCCATGCACCTGCAGCCGGTCTTCGACAGGGCAGAACGCATGGTTGATGGCACATCCGAAGAATTCTTTCGCAATGGTCTAACGCTCCCTTCGGGTTCAGCCTTGGCGGATTCTCAGGTAGATCGAATATTTGATCGGCTTTCTTCTTTCCTTGTGAAGGCCAGGTAAAAATTTGCGGACCAGAAGTTATGACTCTTGGAAGCGAGCCGTCGACGTTTGTGTGGCAGGTGCCGGGCTTATTTTCCTTAGCCCCCTGATTCTCGCAATATCTGTGGCCGTCGCAGCCAAGATGGGCCGGCCGGTATTTTTTACACAAGACCGCCCGGGGCGCCACGGTCGAGTATTCCTACTAAAGAAGTTCCGAACCATGGTCGAGTCGGATGAAAGTCGGGGTCTCGTTAGTGACGAGCAACGGCTGACAGACTTTGGAAGGTTTCTTAGATCCACAAGTTTGGACGAACTTCCCAGCCTGCTCAATGTTCTCAAAGGCGATATGAGCCTAATCGGTCCCCGACCACTCCTCGTGCAGTATCTGGGCAGATACTCCTCTCAGCAGGCCAGGAGGCACGAGGTGCGGCCCGGGATAACCGGATTAGCACAAGTCCGGGGACGTAATGTGCTGTCGTGGGAGGAGAAGTTTGACTTCGACATCGAATATGTAGAGAGCCGAAGCGCATTGCTTGACTTTAAGATAGTTTGCTGGACTTTTGCAACAGTGTTGCGGCGGGACGGAATCTCTTCTGAGCAGCACGCAACAATGCCGGAATTCATGGGTACGGTTGCTGATCGGGAGGTCTCGGAGTGAAGATGGGAATGCTGACTCAATGGTTTGCGCCCGAACAGTTCTCGCTCCCAAATAGTCTGTCTGAACAATCGGTCCTGGCTGGTGACGATGTGCGGGTGCTTACGGGATTTCCCAGTTATCCATTCGGCAAGATCTATGACGGATATTCTCAGGAGAGTTCCTTTCGTGAGAACATCGCTGGTGCTGAGGTCTATCGAGTTAGTTCATTTCTCAGCCATGACGCCAATGCGAAAAATCGTATGCGGACCTTTCTTTCCTTTGCCGTTGCGAGTATACGGCGGGCTCATGTGTTGGCAGATATGGACGTGATCTACGTTTATGCAACGCCAATGACTGCTTCGATGGCGGCCTGGTGGCTCAGAAAGTGGAAGGGCGTGCCGTATGTCCTCCACATCCAGGATCTTTGGCCGGAATCCGTCACGAGCTCGGGGATGTTGGCTAGGGGATTGATATCCTCGTTGGTAGGTTCGACTCTTTCGTCCGTACTTCGGCCGATCTATTCTGCAGCCTCTCACATCGTTGTCATTTCTCCGAGTATGAAAGAGGCTCTCGTCGGTCGGAAAGTCGACGCAGGCAAGATCACCACGATCTTGAATTGGGACCCGAGCTTTGCAGAAGAAGTCAGTGAAGGCGGCTCGCCCTCGAAGACGACGAGAGTCCGTTTCGTCTATGCGGGGAATTTGGGTGTGATGCAGGACGTGGAAACTATTCTCCGTGCCGCAGAATTACTTCGAGATTCTCCCGAGATTGAGATCCACATCTATGGGTCGGGCGTCCTGGAGGCGTCATTGCAAAAGTTTTCGACTGATCACAAACTTCCAAATGTCATTTTTCACGGGAGGGTAACCAAAGCTGAGATGTATAGCGTCTATGCGGCATCCGAGTTTCACCTGGTGACACTGAAGGACGACCCGTTGTTCCGAATGACCATCCCATCGAAGTTCCAGGCGGCCATGGCGCACGGCATTCCAGTAGTCAGCACTGTCCAAGGTGATCTCGAAGAAATCTGCGCTGAGGCCGGTGTCGGCTGGACCGCGCTGCCCGAGAACCCAGTTTCGCTTGCCGCGACGATGAGAACGGCGGCGGCGATCGATGTCGCGGACAGGAAAGCGATGGCGGTACGCTGTCGCGACCTACACAGAAACAAGTTTTCACCAGATAACGGCATCGCGGCAGTCAGACGGATCTTAAGAGATGTAGCGTCATTAAATGGGAGGAACGTCTGTTGAGTTCAGCATACGCAGGCAAGAAGATTGTCATCACTGGCGGCACTGGTTCGTTCGGCCACACCGTTGCCGAGAAGTTGTTGGCCACGGGCGTCGAGCAAATTCGCATTCTGAGTCGCGATGAGGCCAAACAAGACGCCATGCGTCATGAGCTTCCGGATCCTCGTCTGAAGTTCTACGTAGGGGACGTCCGTGATTTCGACAGCGTGGACCGGGCCATGAAAAATGCCGATTATGTATTCCATGCCGCGGCTTTGAAACAAGTTCCGTCGTGTGAATTCTTTCCTATGGAAGCTGTCCGAACTAATATCATGGGCAGTGAGAATGTAGTTCGAGCCGCCGAGAAGAACGGAATCTCCTCCGTTGTCTGCTTGAGTACAGACAAGGCCGTATACCCGGTAAATGCTATGGGGATGAGCAAAGCCATGATGGAAAAGATTGCCCAATCTCATGGGTTGAACAACCCTCAAGCAGACACAATCGTTTCGTGCGTTCGATATGGGAATGTGATGTATTCGCGTGGCTCTGTCATTCCTCTATTTATTAGCCAGCTAAAGGCCGGTAAATCGCTCACGGTTACAAATCCAGCCATGACTCGTTTTCTGATGTCTCTGGCTGATTCAGTCAGTCTGGTTGAATTCGCGTTCGCGAATGCCAGACAGGGTGATTTGTTCGTGAAGAAAGCTGCGGCATCTACGATTGCAGACCTCGCTCAGGCTGTGGCCAACCTGTTTGAGGCAAAGTCCGAAGTAAACGTGATTGGCACCCGACATGCAGAGAAATTGTCCGAGGCGCTGGCCACTCGCGAGGAACTGACTCGTGCTCAGGATATGGGAGACTACTTCAAAGTACCTGCCGATAATCGAGATCTGAACTACAGCCTCTATTTCGAATCCGGCGACATAAATCAGTCGAATTATGGCGACTATGACTCTCACACGGTGGAGCAGATGACAGTCCCAGAGATTGAGAATCTCTTACTGACGTTGCCCGAGATCCGCCGCGAACTGGCCTCTGCCGGCAAGACCGCGAGATTAGTCGAGGCGCAGTGAGGGTCACACTTACAGGAAGCGGTGGCTTTCTCGGGTTTCACGTTCGCTGCCTTGTCCATAGCTTGGGGGGTGACGTCGCCGCGGTCAGACTTGGGGACTCGTTCCGTCCTGAGCTAGCGACCGCGGCCACGTCGGGTGGGGATCGATTTGTCCACCTTGCCGGCATCAATCGAGGCACCGAGCACGAAGTGCATACGGGCAACGTACTCCTGGCCCAGCAAGTGGCGTCGTCGCTACGGTCAGCTGCTTCGCCACCGGCGGCGGTTGTTTTCGCGAACTCTATCCAAGCGGGGAACGGCTCTGTGTACGGAGCGGCAAAGGCTGAAGCCAGCGAGATCCTGCGGCGTGCAGCCGATGACGTGGGCGCGGAATTTAAGGATGTCCTCCTGCCAAACCTGTTTGGAGAACACGGAAAACCGTTTTATAACTCGGTAGTCGCAACTTTTTGTCACCTGATACAAAGCGGCCAGAGGCCAGAGGTAATGGAAGACCGCGAGCTGGAGCTTCTTCATGCTCAAAACGCGGCTGACTTGTTGCTCGGAAGGCTGAAAGCCGAGGACTTGTACAAATTTACAGCCCGAATGACCGTCTCCACTTTACTGACTCAGCTCCAACAGATTTCGGAGTTGTACCGTTCTGGTGACATCCCGAGCTTGAGTTCGGACTTTGATGTGGAGTTATTCAATACCTATCGCTCCTTCCGGACCGGAGATGAGCTTCCTTTTGTCTTGGATCGAAGAGCCGACGCACGAGGGAGCTTCTTTGAAGTATGCCGGTCGCACGGCGGAGACGGACAAACGTCATTTTCAACGACAATGCCTGGAATAAGCAGAGGTGATCATTACCATCGCCGCAAGGTGGAGAGGTTTGTGGTCTTGGCTGGGCAAGCCGAAATTTCGATGCGGCGCTTGTTTAGTGATCAAGTTCTGAGATTCAGCGTTTCTGGAGATTCTCCCGTGGCTATTGATATGCCAACGCTATGGAGCCACAACATCACAAATACCGGTGATATGGATCTATACACCATGTTTTGGACTAATGAAATTTTTGATCCGTCAAACCCTGACACATTTTCAGAGGAAGTTTAGAACATCATGACGATGAGGCTCAAGGTGGCAACGGTAGTGGGTACGCGGCCGGAGATAATCCGCCTCGCGGCAACTATCAAACGGCTCGACAAGTACACGGACCACGTCCTGGTTCACACGGGCCAGAACTACGATTACGAGCTTAACGATGTCTTTTTCGAAGACCTTGGGCTGCGCAAGCCTGATCATTTTCTCGCCGCAGACGTTTCGTCGTTGGGGGCAGTTCTGGGATCCATTCTGACGAAGGTGGAGGCGGTGCTCCTCCAAGAAAAACCGGACGCCATGGTGGTCTTAGGAGACACGAACAGCTGTATCTCGGCGGTTATGGCTCGCCGTCTTAAAATTCCTGTCTTCCACATGGAAGCGGGCAACAGGTGTTTTGACGAGAACGTGCCGGAGGAAGTGAATCGCCGGCTGGTGGATCACGTGGCGGATTACAACTTGGTCTACACAGAGCATGCTAGGCGGAATTTGCTGGCCGAAGGCATTCACCCTTCGAGAATTCTGCTCACAGGTTCGCCGATGCGCGAGGTCTTGGCCGCGAACGCCGATGCCATCGACGCGAGCGATGTTTTGGTTCGGCAAGGGCTGACGACTCGGCGGTACATCATGGTGAGTCTCCACCGTGAAGAAAACGTTGACAGCCCGGAGCGTCTGCGTACCGTCTTCGAGGCATTGAACGCGGTGGGCGCCCGGTATCAGGTACCTATCCTTCTTTCCACACACCCAAGGACGCGAAAAAAGTTGGAAGAGCAGCCTCCAGATATCAAGGGTGGAGTCATTCTGCATGTGCCTTTTGGCTTCAACGACTACGTGAAGCTACAGCGTGAGGCGCTGATCGTGCTGTCTGACAGCGGCACCATTAGCGAAGAATCTTCGCTCTTGGGATTTTCGGCGGTGACATTGAGGGACTTTATTGAGCGACCCGAGTCGATTGACACGGGCGGCATTATCACAGCGGGACTAACCAAAGACAGCATCCTGGATGCCGTAGCCATGACTTTGCAGCAGAACGCCGAGGAGGGCTTTGTCGCTCCTCCGGCGGACTACATTATTTCAGATACGTCTCGGCGTGTGGTCAATTTTATCCGCTCCACCGCGCACAGCCACGCGCAGAGAACGGGCATACGGCAAATTGTGCCCACACGTACGCCGAACGTTGCCATTGATTAGTTAATTAGATGATGAAAAAAGATATCCAACAAGAAGCTAGGAAAAAGTTGTGAAGAAAGCATTGGTTACGGGATCTACTGGCCAAGATGGAAGCTACCTGATTGAGCTGCTCTTAGCTAAAGGATACGAAGTCCATGGAACGAAGCGCCGCTCATCCTCGTTCAATACCTCGCGTCTGGAAAATCTGAGTAGGGAACTCGGATCTAGGCCGGACAATCTGTTCCTCCATTATGCCGACCTTGCCGATGCTGGGTCGCTAACCAACCTAGTTCGGGATGTTCAGCCGGATGAAATCTACAACTTGGGTGCCCAAAGCCACGTCGCTGTTTCATTCGATGTTCCTGAATACACTGCCGACGTAACCGGAGTGGCGACGATTCGTCTGCTGGAAGCGATTCGTGCAAGCGGGTTGGAGACTCGTTTTTATCAGGCTTCTTCGTCAGAAATGTTTGGTTCTACCCCACCTCCGCAAAATGAAGAAACCCCGTTTCATCCGCGCAGTCCATATGGCGCCGCCAAAGTCTACAGCTACTGGGCGGCCGTAAACTACCGTGAAGCCTACGGAATTCATGCTTCAAATGGGATTCTGTTCAATCACGAGAGCCACCGCCGCGGTGAAACTTTTGTCACGCGAAAAATCACCAGGGCCGTCGCACGTATCGTGGAGGGCCTACAGAGCGAGTTAATCCTCGGCAACATGGACGCCGTTCGCGACTGGGGGTATGCACCGGAATACGTAGAAGCGATGTGGATGATGGTGCAGCAGGAGACCGCCGATGACTACGTGATTGCAACAGGCGAAGCGCACTCTGTACGCGAATTCGTTGAAGCCGCATTCGCGCGGGTCAATCTCGACTGGGAAAAATATGTCCGAACAGACGCTCGCTACGAACGTCCCAGCGAAGTAGATGCACTAATCGGAGACCCTTCCAAAGCTGCGCGCGTCCTAGGCTGGAAACCGAAGACTACGTTTACGGAGCTTGTAAACCTTATGGTTGACGAGGACTTGCAAAGCGTCCGCGATGAAAGGTCTGGAAAGCTTGTCCGCATCGACATCTAGGCCCGGCATAGGCCCCAGCTACGATGGTCAGCCCGGGGGGAATCGTCCCTTGGACGTGGATTTAACAGGAATTGCGCCGGCGAGCGGCGGTGGTGTCGAGAGCGTAGCAGTTGGCGTCGTTCAGGGGCTATTTGAGTTGGGGCTCAGACCTCGCTGCCTGGTGTCAGTTGGCACAGCCGGGAGTTGGGCGAAACAATTTCCCGGTTCCGTTCCGGACTTCATGGAAGTTGCCTCGATATTTCGAGCTGAAAGCGTTTGGCAGACGGCACTTCGGAGAGTACTCCCCACTCGTTGGAAAACATCGAACATGGTCGGGTTGGTTCGGAGGTTGAGGGCGCGTTCTACGGAACGCCTACTGCGATCAGGCGCTACATGGTTTCCATTTCACCGTGCAATTGCACGTGCGCAGACTGCGGTTGTCACCGTGCATGACCTACGAGTGTTCGAGGCCGGTCTGGCATCAGAGATGGATCAGTCGATCATTAGGGAAAATGTATCAAGAGCGAAGGCAGTAATTTGTAGTTGGGCCCATCCATACGAGCACCTTATAAGGCTGTTCCCCGATGCGGAAGAGAAAGTATTTAGGATAGCCCTTCCCGTACTAAACTGTGGTCCCGCTGTAAAGGCGCATGAACTATCTTCGGGACCGATCATGCTTTTTCTCCCAGCTTCGGTCACGCCGCATAAGAACCACGAACTAGTCTTGAGGGCAATGGCAGAACGCGAACAACTTCACCTGACATGTACAGGGCTGGAAGTCGAGCCGTTCGCCAGTGAGCTTAAACAGGTCGCGGCGGATCTTGGCGTTGCCGACCGTGTAACTTGGCTCGGTTATGTGGACACCGCTGCTTTGGAGGGCGAATACCAGAAAGCGGACATTCTTGTGATGCCCAGCCGATGGGAGGCCGCCAGTGGCCCAATTTTTGAAGCAATAGTTCGTGAACTTCCGTTTGTAGCAAGTTCTATCCCACCAATCAAGTCACAGCTAGTCGATCTCAATCTAAACGCACCCACGTTTGATTGTGACAGCGTTCCGGAGATTCTCGTTGCTCTAGATGAAGTCATAGGCAACTACGCCCAGTATCGCAATGAACTCAGGGGGCCAGCCAGGTTCCTTCGATCGCGAACATGGAAAGATACGGCTGAAGAGTATCTTCAGGTTTTTGATTGGGCCAGTGGGCATGCGCGTAAGCCAGAGTATCTACAGAAGAAGGTTAAGAAGTGATTCCGATGTCTCGCCCCAGTATTACCGACCTGGAGCGGAAGTACCTTCTGGATGCATTCGACAGTGGGTGGATATCTTCTCTCGGTGATTACGTCGTCCGCGCCGAAGATCAACTCACGACCATTGCAAGTTCCGCACACGCGGCGGTTGTGAGCAACGGAACTGCTGCCCTCCATCTTGCCCTTCTGGGGCTCGACATTGGACCCGGCGACGAGGTCATCATTCCATCGACTACGTACGTCGCGACGCTGAACGCGGTTCTCTACGTCGGTGCGCTACCTGTGATTGTCGATGTGGACCCCATAACATGGTGCATTGATTCAGAGGCCGTGCGCGAAGCACTCACAACTAATACCCGTGCGGTCATTGCTGTAGATCTGTACGGCCATCCGGCGGATTACGTTTTACTGAAAGAGCTCTGTGGGCAAGCAGGAGTGCTTCTTATTGCAGATGCTGCGGAGTCCATCGGGGGGAGTCTCCACGGCATGCCGGTAGGAGTCCTAGCTGACGTATCCACGTTTTCTTTTTTCGGAAACAAGGTAGTCACCAGCGGTGAAGGCGGGGCGATTGTCACTGAGGACGCCGAACTTGATCGCCGAGTGCGAAAACTGAGAAATCAGGGTAACCATGAAAACCGTCGATACTTCCACGACGTCCTCGGTTATAACTATCGTATGACGAATCTAGCCGCCGCTATTCTTTGCGCGCAGTTGGAGCGCATCCCTGATCTGTTGAGTGCTCGCCAGCGTGTCGTGGATCACTATGACAGATTATTCGAGGGCAGCCCCGCGTTGACGCCGCAGGGGAGGGCTCCGGGCGCGTCAGCTAGCCCCTGGATGTACTCCGTTCAGGTTGAGGGTGCAGCTGCGGCGCAACGGGATGAAATCATGTTGAAATTAAGGACTGAGGGCATAGAAACACGCCCTGTCTTTAATACAGTGCAGTCGATGCCGTATTTGACAGATTTCCGAGCACACCCCACTCCTATTGCCCATAACTTGGCGAAGTCCGGACTGAGTCTTCCAACCTTCCCCGCCATGAAGCCGGACGAAGTTGAGTATGTCGCGTCGAGTCTACTCAGAGCTTGTGCACTGTGATCGAATGACACGTCCATTTATCCAATCGGCTCCAGCTGAAAGTGGGTCCTCTCAAGGCAGCTCACTGCAGGCCTTGGTGATACGCCAGGATCTGGCAGGTTGAAGAGCATGATTGGTAATCGACGAGCTTTGGCGGCAGTTGTTGTCGATGGACTTTTTGCGATATCAAGTTTGGTTCTTTCTGTTTCAATCGCTAGGTCAAGCACGGTTGCCGAGTTCGGCTCGTTTGCGTTCGCAATGACTGTATATCTTTTAGCCAATGGAATGATCCGCGCCACGGTCACGGAGACCACACTTTCAACTAAGCCGAGCCGCGTAGCCCTTCACGACGGATTTCAGAGAGCCGTCTTCATCTCCTTAGCGACGTCTTTCATTCTATTGACGGTTGGTGCCATGTGGTCAATGCCGTTTATAGCCGTGCTCGGACTTTGCTTGCCGGGAATAGTTGCGCTTGACTTTGTGCGACTGACAAATGCGCTTATTAATAGTTCCGGCATTGCATTAACCCTTGGATTAGTCTGGTCGGGGGCAGTTTTGGTCCTCGGGCTAGCCCTTCTCTTCATTCCGGTCCCAGCGATTTCTGCATTTTCTTTTTGGGCAGCAATGGGTGCCCTTATGGGAATCGTAGCGGCGCTCCACAGTAGATTCTCTTTTATTCCGAAATGGCGACGCGACGTCAAAGGGACTCGGAACGCGATTTGGTTCGGCGCGGACTATATGGTCGGCAGTGGAGGGTCGCTACTTACGACAACTCTCCTCGGCGGAATCTTTGGGCCCACCATATTAGCGGCTTTGAGGGGGGCAGCTACCATTCTCGGCCCAGCCAATTTGCTTTCAACCACAACTCGGTCATTGAGTCTTCCGTATCTCAGCAGAGCTCGCCAAGTGGGACCAATGCACGAGTTGAGGAGTGCTATTTTCGGGGCGGCGGCAACCATGTCGTTGGTCGCCCCCCTTCTCGTCGTAGTGGTTCTCATTCCTCCGACAATCGGTGCCGCACTGCTGGGCCAAACCTGGACGTTGGCCAGCCAAATTTTGCTACCCCTCTCGCTTGAGTCGCTGCTGGCACTAGGCGGCAGCGTGGCGGCTGCCGGGCATAGATCGAGGCAAGTGGGTTCCCGTTCGTTTTTTCTACGCTTGTCTACCGCGATCGTGAGACCAATAGTAGTGATCTACTTCGCAGCTCAGAGCGGGATTCAGGGCGCTGCGTGGGCGATGGCAGGCCTGGCCATGGTGAATCTTATCGTCTGGTGGGCGAGTTATTGCATAGTGTGCCGAAGAGTTTCATGAAGTTCCACAGACCGGAGTTTGAAGCTTTTTTCGAATAGCGACTCGGGCTGATGATAACTGGACCGTCACGATAAGTTAGGTTCATTTAGCGACCCATCCAGTATTTGAGTCGCCAGATTCCTTAACGTAAAACGACGAGCGAACACCTCCGTCTGACCGCATCCAGGTGGAGCCGCGAACGGCGGTGACAACACCCTCGGGCGATCCTCTGCCTTGGAGTTGCTGGGGAAAGTTCCGGCCTCCAATTATGGTTGAATTTGGCGGTAGAAGAACTTTGGCAGTGGCTGATGTTGGTGTTGGATTGCAGTTGATGAGTGTGATATTGGAACCCGTCATTGCAACATTGAAATCATAGACGCCTGGGGCCAGTGTTGATCCACGCCTCCCGCAACCGATAAACGTAAGATCGCGGGGTGCGAGTCCTGACGAATTTGAAATAAATCTGAATAGATCTGCCGAATAGGGTACGGTGGAATCTTCATCCGTAGCATTTATTAGGGTCCAGTTGAAGGCCGCAGCTGCGTGAATCATGCCGCCTGGATTTTGCTCTCCTAGAAGATTAATGAACGTCCAATCGGTTAAGAATGTTTGTGCAAGCGAGGATTCAAAATAGAAGAATGGCGTGAGTCTGTTGTTGCTACCGTTTATTCTTACTTGCTCAAATAGGTTGAAATTAGCAGCGCCCTTTGTGCTTCGAATATGGAATGCGGTTACTGTTGCCTCTGTGGTTCGCTGCATTTCTACATCCACGAATGTATTATGGATGAATGAGGCACCATTATCCTGGAACCAGATCCGCCGATTAGGTATTTGTTGACTAATGAACATGCTGCGGAATGTTGACGCATGAATGCCACCCGTTGGGCCGGGGGCAAATATGTCCCCGCCGCCACCCCCAACATTAAGATACATGGAATTCATTTCGACGCCGCTCACTTCATTATTCCAGCTGAACATCGGGCGCATGGATGAGTTGGCTATCGTAACCTGCGTCTTCAGTCTTCCTGCCCCTGAAATCTTGAGGTTCGAGACGAGCGGAAGATTGCCAGCGTTGGGTCCCTTCATGTTCCAGTAACCAGCGGGCAACCTGATTTCAGGATTGGCTGCCATTGCTGCTTTGGACCACAACGCGGCTATCGCGGTTGTGTTATCTGATGTTAGTACTGGCGTTACGGCGCCAAATTGGTAGGGAGTGAGAGGTGCTTCACGAACCTGAAGCAGTCTTTGGCCACGATCTGTTAGGCCCGCCGTAAAATCGGTATCCACGCTAGGGCGGGCAAATGTGGCAGAAAGGTCGGGAAGCTGAACGGCGGGGATCTTCGACTGATTGTCAAGTGTTGCGACGCCGGATGCCACACCCTTTTCTGCGATGGGAACGTATAGGTTGGGTGTATTTTCCACCCGGGCGGCGGCGTTGGCTTGATCAGGACTGATGGCTGAAATCAAGGAAGCGCCCGTAATGCTAGTAATAAGACTGCCAAGTCCGAAAAGCTTGCGTCGCTTAACTGGTTTGCCCAGCGCGGTATCCAAATCCTGTTGGAGGTCGTTCCAGTGGGTCATGGCTGCACCTTGTGTGCAGGAGATACCAACGCGCGTCTTCTGTCAAGGGGACCTGTGAAGCGTCGACTCCGAGACCGCGATGGGAGTCGAGGCGTTGTTTTGGATTTGCTGCGACTTTGCATTTCAACGCTCCGAGTTCATCAATTGCCGTGGATAGACGGTAGATCTTCTGGAATGGCAGCGACCACAGTGGCGGCTACGCGTTTTAGCGCATTTGAATACTTGGCCGGGTACGGAAGTACGCACTTCCTGAGAAGAACCTCCCACTTGCTATGTTCCTGCGGTCCGAGCGGGGCGGTGGTGTGAGGTGCCTGGTCCCGGGCTTTATGGGGAAACTCCCAGATTGGCGCCTGGACAAGAGAACTCGTGTCAATGGCCATTACATACTGCCCGCGGGCGGCCGATGATGTGCCCGCTGGTGGCCAGTAAAACTGCACGGTGATGGCCAACAGATCTGCCCACTGATGGATTCGGCGGGGTTGGCCAATCTTGGGGTGGTTAGTTCAGTTGGGTGACTCCTTTTCCGGCGAGGGGCCTGGGTGAGGCGGACGGAATCGCCGTTGGTCTGGCAAGCGTGGGCGTGGCGCAGGAGCCGGTCAGCAGTGGCCGCGGCCAGGGTTTTTGGGCATGAGCTCGTCGAAGCCGGCCGGGGTGCAGGTTGGAACTGATCGGGACGGATCGTTTTTCGTAGGATGTACTGCTTTGCCCCGGGAGGCGAGCATGGCCCGGGCCTGGCCAGCGGGTTCCTCGATGAAGAGGACTTGCCAGCAATTTTGGCCAGCGTGACGGCGTCGGCCATTTCACGTTCATCCGTTCTGTTCTGGCCGCGGCGGCTTCGATCAGCCAGGTCCGGGCGCCGTCGCCGATGGCGAAGAACGCTGGCTCGTCCGCGCTGCGTGCCCTGACCTCATAGTCGCCGGCGATCTTTGCCCGGGTTCCGGGGAAGTGGTCATCGTTGAGCGCGGGGCTGCCGGGCCGTACCCGGTCGTGGCGGGCCACTTCGACCTGACCGCCGGTGCCGTGGTGGATGATGATGACCTGCTCGTCCGGTCCAGTGCCGTGGGTGCGGACGAAACTCCTGTACCCCGAGCAGATGGCTCGGGACCGCGTACTGGCCGTTTTCAAAGGTGAGCATCGGGGGTGTTCCCCGGAACCGTCCGGGCCAGGCTGAACGCGACCGTGTGGGCGGTGTCCGGGGTCCGGTGCAGTCTGGGGGTTCTCGGCGAGCATCGCCGCGGGGTGCGCCCGCGTCGCCCGGTGCTCACGGAGCGTCGCCAGCGCGCGGGGCAGCATTCGGTAGCCCAGGCCTTGTCGGCTACGCGGCGTCTGTAGCGGTTGAGCTGTTGGGACAGGTTCTGCCGGGCCTCGTTCTTGGCCGGTTGCCCCAAGAGACCAGATGGAATTGATCAACTGCGACAGCGGTGCGTGGTAGCCACATCCGCGACGCTTTCTCAAGCGCTGCCGAAGGATGGATCGCACCGGACTGCACTCTCAGCCGGGGGGGGTGCCTCTATGGTTTTCGTCAAGCCGCTGAGGGCAGGTTTCGTGGTTCGGGGTCTTGGTAGAGGGTTCCGTCTCGGAGCATGGCGAAGAGGACGTCTGAGCGTCGGCGTGCGAGGGCGATGAGCGCTTGGTTGTGTCGTTTGCCCTCGGCTCGTTTCCGGTCGTAGTAGGCCCGCGACGGCGGGTGGTGGAGGGCTGCGAAGGCGGAGAGGAACAGGGCGCGTTTGAGTTTCTTGTTCCCGCGCCTGCTGGTGTGCTCGCCCCGTATGGATGTCCCGGAGCGGCGCGTGACGGGTGCGATGCCGGCGTAGGAGGCCAGGTGGGCGGCGCTGGCGAAGTGTTTGCCGGTCACTTCGGTGAGGATGCGGGCGCAGGTCCTGACTCCGATGCCTGGCATCGAGGTCAGGACCTTGTGAAGAGGGTGGGCCTCCACGAGGGCTTCGACCTGGGCGGCGATGTCGTCGCGCTGGTGGCGCAGGGCCAGCAGCTGTTCGGCCAGTTTCGGCAACACGACCCCTGCGGCGCTGGTGCCCACGACCACTACGGTCTGTTCTCCGAGGGCAGAGAAGATTGCGTCCGTGAGGCGTTCTGCGGCGCGGGGTGCGCGTTTCTTCAAACGGGCTCTGATGTGTCCGCGGCCGGCGGTCTTCAGTGCCGCAGGTGTGGAATACCGGGTCAGCAGGTCGGCCACCGCCGGGTGATCCAGGTGCGGGCCCAGTGCCCGCTCCAGGGCCGGGTGGATCTGGGTCAGCAGCCCGCGGATCCGGTTCGATGTGGCCGTGATCTGGGCCGCGAGGTCGTCGTCAAAGCCGCAGAGAACGGCGAGTTCGGCCAGCGTCTCATCATCCACGGCGATGGATCGCAGTGTGTGAGGCATGGACCGGGCGGCCTCAGCGATGATCGCCGCGTCCCTGGCGTCGGTCTTGGCCTGGCCCGGGTGCAGGTCCGCGATCCTGCGCATCGCCAGACCCGGAAGGTAGCCAACTGCTGCACCGGATGCCTGGGCAGCCGCGACAGGCAGCGCTCCGATCGTCGCCGGCTGATCCACGACGAGCAGGATCTTCCCGTGCGCGGACAAGGAATCCAGGATCTCCCGCAGCCGGGCTTCGTCGTTGGGCAGTGCCTTGTCGAAGAGCTTCTTCCCCGTGCGGTTCACGGCTACGGCATGGTGGCCGGATTTCCCGACGTCCAAACCGATGAATACGTCTATGTCCTGCTGATCCAGAATCACCGCCACACCCGCTCCCTTGTTCGCGCGTCACAGTCCTGTGCTGGCTGGTCAACGGCGGCAGGTGTCGGCATCCACGTTACGAAGGACCCGTCGTCGTGCCTCTATCAGCGATCAACTGCCGCCAGGCCGGACCCGGTGACAACACCCCCCGGATCATGAACGACTGGGGGCAGAAACCATGCCGGGACCGACCGGCCAACACACCCTCATCCTGCAACAGGAGCGGGGCTACGAAAAAGGTAACGGGGGCGAAGAACAGCTGTCAGCCAGAGCATGCAGGGAGAGTCAGCAGCAGGGACTGCGTTCTTGTGGACTCAAATTTGAAGTGGTCCCTAGATGGTCTGTCACCATTTCGAAGATATGACAGTCCGGAGAAAGTTGGCGCCAGCCATCGAACGCTTGACCGGCGCGCACGCGTGCAGCCAGCCGTTCTTGTGACGTCATCAAGGCGTAGGTTTGGATCTCCTGACTCCATGCGCCAGAGGAATTGTGTCGGACCACTCGTCCTCCTCCGGCCTCGAGAATCCCGGTCCAGGGGGTTACGTCGGCGCAAACTACGGGGCACGACACGGATAGCGCCTCCGCAATGACGTGCCCAAAGTTTTCGCCTCGCGTCGGAAAAAACATCACATCGTACCCTGCTAGTGTTTCTCGAACTTTTTCGTGAGCAATTGGGCCTCGGAAAGTTACTTGGATGTGGCTTGGCAATTCCGAAGCGGCCCGACGGCATCTAGCGGAATATTGAATATCCTCTTCTGGGCCGTAAATATCAAATTTGAATGAAGTGCGAACATCGGCGAAGGATTGAATTAAATCTTCCAATCCTTTCACAACACTAATGCGCCCAATAAAAACTGCTCGCAGTTGGTCGACAAGCGGAACTTGCATGCTCGGGGCTAAGGAATGCTGAGGGAGAGCGGAATCATTTTCTCTGATTAAGACAGTCGCCTCCTTCCCTAGCGCAGAATGAATATCATTCGCCTCGCGTAGGCTAGATGCATGCCAGATTATGTGTCTTTGGAGGCGAAATAGTCGGTAGGCATTGATGAATCGTCTTTTGCGGGTCGACTTTATGGCCAAAGCCCCTAGACCAAATTCTCCGCGGGGCGCAATTACCACTCTAGATCTTCCAAAAAATCCGAACAAATGCAAAATCTGCGGGATTAAAGAAAATTTGACGTTAAAGAAGCTGCTCAAATACAGGATGTCGGGGCGTTTAGCTCTACCAGCAGTGAGAGCCTTCGCAAAGGGTACACATTTCTTGGTCGAGAAATAAAAAGTGCTTACTCCTTCGTGTTCAGCCCATGCACCTGAGGGTACGGGGAGCGGCTGCTGTTGACCCAGATCCGTGTCGCTAGTTATCACGGCAGGGAGATAACGTTCCGGGGCGCCCTGAGCAATGGCCGAAATGGTCCGGATAGGCCCGCCGCCGAGGTACGCAGGTGGGTAGAACGGTGCAAAAATGAGTACGCGATGCATGGCAGTGACCATCGTTTTTGAGGATGTCAGAGGGATTCGATGTTTTCGCCAGACAAGCGATTTCGCGTGTCGAGTACGTCGACGCCTGCTTTGATGACATGCGAAAGGTCCAGTCGATCATGATCGGTGATGAGGATCGCAAGGTCGATATCGCTGAGGCCGCTTTCGTCCAGTTCGACTTTTCCCACTCCGGCAGGCCATCGGTATTCTTCAACGTGCGGGTCCACTGCAACCAGTTCAGCACCGAGCTGTTCCAGTAATTCGATTAATCTTAGCGAAGGCGATTCGCGAATATCTCCCGTGTTTTTCTTGTAGGCAAGCCCGATAAGTAGTATTCGTGATCCGCGGACGGACTTGAAATTCTTATTCAGGTTCGCAATGGCTCGTTGGACAACATAATCTGGCATGTGGTCGTTCAGATCATTGGCTAATTCTACGAATCGGAAGTTTTGGCCAAGTTTCCTCTTGACCTGCCAAGACAAGTAGCTTGGGTCTACGGGAAGGCAATGACCGCCTACGCCGGGACCAGGCGTGAACTTCATGAAACCGAACGGCTTGGTGCTGGCCGCCTCGATTGACTCCCAGACGTCGACGCCGAGCTCGTTGGCGAATATCGCGAGTTCATTAACCAAAGCGATATTCACATGACGAAAGGTGTTTTCCAAGAGCTTGGTCAACTCGGCCTCTTTGGGCGTGCTAACCGGAACGGTCGTGTCCACCAGACGGTCGTAGAAACCCTGAACGCGCTTCAGGGATGCGCTACCAACCCCCGAAACGACTTTAGGGGTTTGTACGAAGCCCCAAATCTTGTTGCCGGGGTCAATGCGTTCGGGCGAATAGCCTGCGAAGAAGTCATCTTCCACCGCGAGGCCGGATTCATCTTCCAGGATCGGAACGAGCATTTCTTCGGTGGTCCCGGGGTAGGTTGTTGACTCAAGGACGACTGTGGAGTCCCGGCGCAAGTATTTTGCCAGAGAGCGGGTTGATTGTTCGATATACGATAGGTCTGGAAGGCTGTCCCGAAGCGGTGTGGGAACAGTGATGACGGCTATGTCGAAGTCGGCGGCCAGTGCGTAGTCGGTTCCCGCTATGAAGCGGCCGCTGTCAAGCGCGCTCTGAAGTTCGTCGCTTGAGATATCGTCGACATAAGATGCCCCTCGCCGCAGACTGGCGACGCGATTCTCGTCTGTGTCGATACCCACTACATTGAACCCAGCCTCCACCGCCCTCATGGCGACAGGGAGGCCTACGTATCCTTGGCCAATTACCACTACTTTTTGCGCTTTTGCCATGCGAATTACGTCCACTCCTCGTTTTCAGGCGCGGTCAGCCCCCGGCCTATGTTAGCAACGCATATGATGGCTTGTGGCATTCTTACTTCGTGCAAGGTTCAAGAAGTCTCCTCAGCGTCACCTCCAATGAAACGAGCCCAGGCCTCGTCATAGTCGGAGCTGGTGGCTTCGGACGCGAGACGATAGAGGCGGTGAGGGCCCAGTCGTTGGAGATGAGCTCTTCCAGCAGGCTGGTTGGAGTGGTTGATTCAAATCCTGGAGCGTTCAACTTGGCGAGACTCGCGTCGCTGGGCGTGCCGTATTTAGGCACGGACGATGAATGGCTGAGTACGAAACCTTCCGCCGACTTTGTCATTGGGATCGGAAATCCCGCGATCCGTGCACGAATTCATCAAAGGTTTGTGGCCGCGGGTTTGCAGCCGGGCGTGGTCGTTCATCCAAGTG
Organism: Pseudarthrobacter sp. NPDC055928; assembly: GCF_042270935.1. NCBI lineage: Bacteria > Bacillati > Actinomycetota > Actinomycetes > Micrococcales > Micrococcaceae > Pseudarthrobacter > Pseudarthrobacter sp. NPDC055928. Next base: position 379,873 of record NZ_JBHJZH010000001.1, on the reverse strand, counting down.
CAGGCATCGGCAGCAACTGCCGCGTCGCCCCGGGGACTATAATATGCGCTGGGGTCCAGGTATCGAGCTTTGTCACGTTAGGGCTGCATTCTCATCTGAATCCAAATGTAACCGTTGGCCATGATGTAATCTTGGAAGACTTCGTATCTCTAAACCCCGGTGCGATCGTTTCCGGGCACGTGACGTGCCAATCTGAAGTATTGGTGGGTGCCGGCGCGACCGTCCTCCAAGGCTTGACTATAGGCAACGGGGCCACCATCGGCGCTATGGCTTGCGTTACGCGCGATGTTCCAGCGAAGAAAGTGGCAATCGGAGTTCCCGCTAGATGGGCTGAATTGGCCTAGTCAGCCGCGAGATCTTCGGTTCGCGAAATGAGATCTTCGGCTCGCGAAATGTTGCAATGCTAGCAAACCGAATTGCGGTGCGGAGCCATGGAATCAGACAAAACTGTCCCTAAGTAATGAGACAGAGTGATTTGGTGTCTTGCCACGCGGCCACCGTGCTGTCCCCGAGAAGGGGATGGGGCGGACGACTGACAGACTGGAGCTTTCCGGCTAGTTCAGGTCGTCGCGAGCCATTTGCGTTCGACCCATGATCCTAGAACGCCTCGATGAGCAGAGTCCACGCGATCTTAGGACAAGACGTCTGATCGTCTCCGTGGGCGGGTAGGATTGGTAAGACTTTCACTCAGGGGGACATTTGTATAAATCGATGATCAGCGACGCGCCCAAACGCTTCCCCCTTGCCCTCGTCGGACTATTGACCGCCGCAGCTTTCGGCCCGTATGTGAGCGGGAGTGTCCGCACGGAACAACTGGCCGTATATGGGACCGCGGCCCTTCTGGTTCCGCTTACCTTCTTCCACGCCCGTCCTTACTGGCCGCTCATCGCGCCGTGGTTCGGCATCCTCTTGGTTTCTTTGCTTGGACTGGTTCCGCCAGCAGCCTACACCCCCGCCTATGAGGCTGGGACGTTGCTGTCCGGCCTCGATAACCTGACTTTGCCGCTCATTGTAATGATGCTCGTCTGGTCCGTAGTGCCGCGAAGCTCGGCGACAAGTGCCTTGAGCGTCGTCGCAGCCATCATCGTCTGGATTACAGCGGCGAACGGCCTGCTGAGCATGGTTGGTACCCAGGTTGACCTGAGTGCATTCCTGCGTCCGTTTTGGAGCGGGGACATTGGTGAGACAACCGCCGAGCGTGCGGCCCAGATGGGCCGACTGAGCGGTATCTTCAACCAGCCGGCCGAGGCCGGAGTTGTTTACGGAGTCGCCGGAATCCTTGCCGTGTGGCGATACCGGAATAAGCCAAAAACCACGCTCATGCTCCTGGCGCTTATCAGCATCGGAGGCATGCTGTGCGTCAGTAAGGTATTCATCCTTGGCGGCATCCCGCTCATCCTGATACACCTCTGGAAGTCACGGGCGGGGTTCGGGAACGTGGGTCTACTGTTCGGTGCCGCTCTGGTGGCCGCCGGCGTCGCCCAGTCGGGCTTCTTTCAGGAGTGGACAGGGTTCAACTATTTGGCCAGGCTCGTTGCTCCTGATCAGGACCAGGGCTTGATCGAGTTCTACAGCGCAGGCCGCTGGAACGAGGAAGCGGGAATGATGGCCGTCTTCGATGTCGTCGTGGATGCGAGCCCAGTTTTCGGATTTGGTCTTGCCGGGATTCAAATGCCCTACGATAGCGCATGGACTGAGGTCATGGTCCTAGATGGTCTGCTTGGTGCCGTCCTCTTGTGCATCGTGTACTGGGCAATCTTTAGGATGGCGCGGCGGCTTCTGGAGCCAGACCTTCGCCTGATGGCCACATTTCTTGCCTTGTTCTTGGCAGGCGCATCGCTGGGCATACCGTCTCTAACCGTCAACCGTGCTTCGACGATTGTTTGGGTGGTGCTGGCACTATTGTGCATGGTCGCAATGAGGCCAAGGGCAGCGCGGACATCTCGTACCGATGCCACTGGGCTGCCGATCCTTACAACGCGAGAAGTGTCCCATTAGAAGCGTGCCCCAACTTCATCCCATAGGGGCTGTTTGGTTGCGGGATCGCATGTCCTCCAGCCAGCCAACCCCCGCCACAAAGGTCCTGAGCCACCTCTGGCTGGGCCCAACCTCGGCGCGAATGGTTCTACGCCGCCTACCTCTGGTGGCCTGCCCTCCTATCCCCGGCTGATTCCCTTGGTCTCCTCCCTCGGGGTGTGTGCCCCTGACGACATGCTGGCTGTGGTGATGATCCACCTGTCGTTCCGGTTCGTGGAAAGACTTGTTCACAGTATTCCTCCAGAAAGCTGGATCCTGCTGTCGTCCGTCCTTCCCCTGATCCCGCGCCGGAGTCTGCCTGGGGGCTGGGCTGGAGCTGGAGGAGGGCTCGTCTGATCCGTGCCCATCTGGGCTCAGCGCGAATCAAGATCCTCAAACACCAAAAACGTCTGCGTATCCAAAACGCCAGGCATTGACTGAAGCTCGTCGAAAATAACACGGCGCAGGTCGCTGTTGTCTAGGGCCCGCACCAGCAGGATCACGTCAAAGTCGCCGCCTACCAAGGCGATGTGGTGCACTTCCGGGATGGCGCGCAGCTGCTCACGCAGTTCCCGCCAGGAGTGCTGGCTCACTTTCAACGTCACGTAGGCGGACGATCTTAGCCCTGCCTTAATCGGATCAACCAGTGCCGTGAATTTGGTCAGCACTCCTTCGCCGGTGAGCCTCGCAATGCGCGTGTAGGCGTGCGCCCGGGAGATATGGACGTTCTCGGCCACCTGAGTGACGGACATCCGTCCGTCCCGGGTCAGCTCCGCAATGATGCTGCGGTCTATGTCATCGAGCGGTGTCGGCTCCGCTCCTGCTACATTGTTTGCCATTCCGTCCACAGCTCCTGCCCGTTATCCGGGTCGTAATGCAATTCGTCTTCAAGAATAGGTTGATTCGTCGTTGTTCTCCACGATTTTCCAAGCTAGTGGATACGAAACCTGCACCGGGATGATACTGGGAGGGAATAGTGGCTAGAAAAGGACGGACCAATGACGATCTCCGCAGACCACACTGCACCGGACCAGGCCGCAACGCCGCCAACTGAAGACGCCGTAGCGGAAGCCGTCCGTAAATTCGGCATCACGGTTGAGGACTACATGCTCCCCGCCCGGCACCAGATCCAGATGGTGGATCAAGAGGGCCGGCTCAAGGCGGACCGCGAGCAGGGCACCGAACCCGGTCACGAGTACCCTTTGCCGGGCGACGTCGAGTTGATGGCTGCCTACGAGCAACTCGTGGTCGGCCGACGGGTCAATGATCAGAACTCCGCGCTCGTCCGGCAGGGCCGGATGGCCGTGTACCCCTCCAGCCACGGACAGGAAGCCTGCCAGGTAGCGGCCGCGCTGTGCCTCTCCGAGGGCGACTGGATGTTCCCTACCTACCGCGACTCCGTCGCCGTGATGGCACGCGGAGTTGATCCCGTGCAGACCATGACGCTGTTCCGCGGCGACTGGCACAGCGGCTACAACCCGGCCAAACACAAGGTAGGCATCCAATGCACTCCGCTGACGACGCAGCTGCTCCATGCCGTCGGTGTTGCACACGCGGCCAAGCTCCGCGGTGAAGACACTGTAGTCCTGGCAATGTGCGGGGACGGTGCCACCAGCGAAGGTGACTTCCACGAAGCCCTGAATTTCGCAGCCGTCTTCCACCTGCCGGTGGTTTTCTTCGTCCAGAACAACAGGTACGCGATCTCCGTTCCGCTGGCGCACCAGTCCGTCGCACCGTCGCTGGCGCACAAAGCAGTTGGGTACGGCATGGCCGGCGAACGCGTTGACGGCAACGACGTCGTGGCGCTCCTCGCGGTACTGGACCGTGCCGTGAAGCTTGCCCGGGAAGGTTCCGGCCCGCTCCTTGTGGAAGCCCATACCTATCGGATGCAGGCGCATACCAACGCCGACGACGCGACCCGCTACCGCCAGGACAGCGAGGTCGCCGAGTGGATGGCCAAGGACCCCGTCAGCCGGATGAAGACCTACCTGACCGACCGGGGACTCCTGAACGGAGACACCGAGGCGAAAATTGCTGCGAAGGCCGAAGCCGTTGCCACCCAGCTCCGCGAGGGCTTGAGCGAAGAGGTGCCGGTGGACCCACAGGACCTCTTCCGCCACGTCTTCTCCGCCCCCACGCCCCAGCTGAAGGAACAGTCCGCCATGCTCGCCGATGAACTGGCCCGTGAAGCAACGTCAGAGGAGGACGCAAAATGAGCCCTACAGTTACCACCTCCTCGGAGGCCAACGGCAACGTCAGCGCCGCAACCGCCCGCGCCGCAGCCTCTGCAGCCGCCACGGCCGAGGCCATCGGACCGCAATCCCTCACCATGGCCAAGGCGCTTAATACGGCCATGGCCGATGCCATGCACGCCGATCCGTCCGTCTTGGTCTTCGGTGAGGATGTGGGCATGCTCGGCGGGGTCTTCCGCATCACCGACGGCCTCACCAAGACTTTTGGTGAACAGCGCTGCTTTGACACGCCGCTGGCGGAGTCAGGCATCGTGGGTATGGCGGTGGGGATGGCAATGAACGGCATGCGTCCCGTGATCGAAATGCAGTTCGACGCGTTCGCCTACCCGGCGTTCGAGCAGATCGTCAGCCACGTCGCGAAGATGCATAACCGCACCAAGGGCGCCCTGAAGTTGCCACTGGTGATCCGGGTTCCCTACGCCGGCGGCATTGGGGGAGTGGAGCACCACTGCGACTCCTCCGAGTCCTACTATGCCCACACGGCTGGATTGAAAGTGTTCACTCCAGCCACCGTCCCTGATGCCTACCGCATGCTCCGCGAAGCCATCGATTCCAACGACCCCGTCATGTTCATGGAGCCCAAAAAGCTGTACTGGTCCAAGGAAATGGTGGACCTGGACGATCTCCGGGGTCAGCACCTGGCGAACGCGGAAGCCGGCAGAACCTCAGAGGGCCGCGCCGCCGTCGCCCGTCCGGGGACCGATGCCACCCTCATCGCCTACGGTCCTTCTGTCCCCACCGCACTGGCCGCTGCCGCAGCAGCTGCGGAGGAGGGGCGCTCCCTGGAAGTCATTGACGTCCGCACCATCGTCCCGTTCGACGACGAAACAGTGGCCGCGTCCGTCCGCAAGACCGGCCGCGCCGTGGTGATCGCAGAAGCCCATGGGTTCGCGTCCGTTTCCTCTGAAATCGTGGCGCGGGTACAGGAACGCTGCTTCCACTACCTCGCCGCCCCCATCCGCAGGGTCACTGGCTTCGACGTCCCGTACCCGGCACCGAAGCTCGAGAACTTCTACCTGCCCAGCGTGGACCGCATCCTGGACGCTGTCGACGACCTCCAATGGGAGAACTGACTATGAGTGAAACGAAAGTATTCCTGCTTCCGGACCTGGGCGAAGGTCTGACCGAAGCCGAACTGGTTAATTGGCTCGTTTCGGTAGGGGACGAAATCCGCGTAGACCAGCCAATCGCCGAGGTGGAGACAGCAAAGTCGATGGTGGAGGTTCCTTCTCCGTACGCGGGGACTGTAACCGCGCTCCACGGGGAACCAGGGCAGACGCTGGATGTCGGTAAACCGCTGATTTCGGTTACGCCCATTGGGCAACCGGATGCAGTGGCTGAGCCGGGTGAGACGAAGGTCTCTGACGCTGGGCCTGTAGAAACAGAGGCCGCCGACACCTATCGCGAGGAGGAGAAAGCTGGATCAGGGAATGTACTGATCGGTTACGGGACCCCCGGCGGGCACGGCGTGCCCCGCCGCACCAGGGCACGGAGGGCTTCAACGACCTCTATGGCTAAGCCCGTCGCTTCCGTGCGGCCACCTACGGTGATTGAGCCAGCCGGAATCCCCGGCGCGGACCTCTCTGACCTGCGCACGCGCGTCCCAGGCAAACTGGGTGCAGTGATTTCACCCCTGGTTCGCCGCATGGCGCGTGAACACGGCGTCGATTTGGATGAGGTGCGCGGTTCCGGGGACAGCGGCCTGATCATGCGGCGGGACGTTGAAGCTGCCATCAAAGCACCGGAGCGCCAGATTCCTCAGCGAAACGGGAGTCCGGCACCTGAACTTGATGAGTCCCCAAGCGGCGTTGACTCCCGGAGCCGTTTGGCCATCGCGTCGCGGACTCCTGTCAGGGGCGTGCGCAAGGCTGTGGCTGCGAATATGACCCGGAGCCGATCGGAGATCCCGGAGGCCACTGTGTGGGTGGACGTTGACGCGACCGCCCTGGTGGAGCTCCGGGCAGGGCTTAAGAAGGGAGGAACACATGCCCCTGGCCTGCTGGCCTTCATTGCCCGCTTCGTCACGGCCGGCCTGAAGAAGTATCCGGAGTTGAACACACGCATCGAAACTGCTCCCGATGGGTCCCAAGAGATTATTGCGTTTGAGGGAATCAATTTGGGCTTTGCAGCGCAGACTGACCGGGGCCTGATGGTGCCGTCAATCCGATCGGCAGAGAAGCTGAGTGCACGTGAACTGGATGCAGAGATCCGACGGCTCACAGACGTGGTTCGCCAAGGGAAAGCCACTCCGAACGAACTTGGAAGCGGCACCTTCACGCTTAACAACTATGGCGTGTTTGGTGTGGACGGGTCCGCAGCAATTATCAACTATCCCGAGGTAGCCATCCTTGGGGTAGGGCGCATCATAGATAAACCGTGGGTTGTCAACGGTGAATTGGCGGTTCGTAAAGTGACAGAGTTGACGTTGACGTTTGATCACAGGGTCTGTGATGGAGGAACAGCAGGCGGGTTCTTGCGGTTTGTTGCCGATGCGATTGAGAATCCGGCATCCATGGTGGCTGACATTTAGGGCCACCATCCGACAGCCGGTCGTGCCAAGGCTTGGACATTCTTAGGTGCCCTGCTCCCCAAGGCTATATCCGGCGGATTGGCAAGCTGCCTGCTAAGTCGTCACCTATCGCGTCGAATTGTGTCCTGAAATTCGGCCTCGGCCAACAAGAAGGTATCGTTTCGCCCATGTGTGGAATCGTAGGATATGTAGGCCGTTCGACTGGCCGGGGAATTGCCGGTCACAGTGCGCTGGATGTAGTCCTCGAAGGATTGCGCCGCCTTGAGTACCGGGGTTACGACTCTGCGGGAGTGGCTGTTGTAGCCGACGGCGTCATCTCGTCCCGCAAGAAGTCCGGAAAGCTGAGCAACCTCCTTGATGAGCTTCAGGCCCATCCGCTGCCGGAAACGCTGTCCGGGATCGGCCACACGCGCTGGGCCACTCACGGCGGCCCGACTGACCAGAATGCCCACCCGCACCTGTCGGACGGCGGCAAGCTGGCCCTGATCCACAACGGCATCATCGAAAACTTCGCCGAGCTCAAGCTGGAGCTGCTGGCTAAGGGCGTCACCTTCGCTTCCGAGACGGACACCGAAGTGGCCGCCGCACTCCTTGGTGACATCTTCCGCACCAAACTTCACGGCGATACCAGCAACGGCGGCCTGACCAAGGCCATGCAGCTCGCCTGCCAGCGCCTCGAGGGTGCCTTCACGCTCCTTGCCGTCCACGCCGACCAGCCGGACGTTGTGGTTGCCGCCCGCCGCAACTCGCCGCTGGTAGTTGGCCTGGGCGACGGCGAGAACTTCCTTGGTTCCGACGTCTCCGGCTTCATCGATTACACCCGCCGCGCGGTGGAGCTGGGCCAGGACCAGATCGTCACCATCACCGCCGATACCGTGGAGATCACCGATTTCTTCGGCAACTTCGCCGCCGGCAAGGAATACCACGTTGACTGGGACCCCGCCTCGGCCGAAAAGGGCGGTTACAGCTCCTTCATGGAGAAGGAGATCAACGACCAGCCCGACGCCGTGGCGCAGACCCTGCTGGGCCGCTCGGACATCAACGGCAAGCTGACCCTGGACGAAATCCGTATCGACGTTGAGCTGCTGAAACAGGTCAACAAGATCATCGTCCTGGCCTGCGGCACCGCTGCCTACGCCGGCACGGTGGCCAAGTACGCCATCGAGAACTGGTGCCGGATCCCCACGGAAGTGGAGCTTGCCCACGAGTTCCGCTACCGCGATCCGATCCTGGACGCCAACACGCTGGTGGTTTCGATCAGCCAGTCCGGGGAAACCATGGACACCCTGATGGCCGTCCGCTACGCCCGGGAGCAGGGCGCCAAGACCATCTCCATCTGCAACACCAACGGGTCCACTATCCCGCGCGAATCAGATGCTGTGCTGTACACCCACGCGGGTCCGGAAATTGCAGTGGCCTCCACGAAGGCTTTCCTGGCCCAGATCACCGCCGCTTACCTTCTCGGCCTGTACCTCGCGCAGCTGCGTGGCAACATCTTCGAAGGAGAGATCAAGGACGTCCTGGCAGACCTGTCCAAGATCCCCGCGAAGATCCAGACCATCCTGGACAACTCAGGACCGCTCCGCGAACTGGCCCGCAGCATGAAGGACGAGAAATCCGTCCTGTTCCTGGGACGCCACGTGGGTTACCCGGTTGCGCTGGAAGGCGCGCTGAAGCTCAAGGAAATCGCGTACATCCACGCCGAGGGCTTTGCCGCCGGCGAGCTGAAGCACGGCCCCATCGCCCTCATCGACGAAGGCCAGCCGGTCTTCGTGGTGGTCCCCTCGCCGCGGGGCCGTGACTCCCTGCACGCCAAGGTTGTCAGCAACATCCAGGAAGTCCGCGCCCGGGGCGCCCGCACCCTGGTTGTGGCTGAAGAAGGCGATGAGGCCGTGAAGGCTTACGCCGAGCACGTCTTCTACGTTCCGGAGACGCCCACCCTGTTGATGCCCCTGCTCACCACGGTTCCGCTGCAGATCTTCGCCCTGGAACTCGCCTCGGCCAAGGGGTACGACGTGGACCAGCCACGCAACCTGGCCAAGAGCGTCACCGTAGAATAGCGTTCCCGCTTATGTCTGCACTCAGAGCAGGATGGGGTGTTGTAGCTGGTGCAAGCGGCCGGTCCTTACTTCCCCCTCAACTGTGCGCCAGAGTTGACCTTGCTGCCATCTCGTCGCAAGTTGCTGTGGGCCGGTAAGCATGTGGGTTTCGATTCTTATCGGTTCAAAGCATTCTGACTATGCGAGTAACCCGTACATATACAGGTAGCAGAAACGAAAATAGAGATGACTGTACATCCAGAAACTCGTTGTGGGCGAGCCGTGGTGGAAAGCTAGTCGCAGGGTGTGCGGAGGGCTTGTATCCATTCTTGCCCGACGAGACGGAGGCGGATCCGCGCGAACAATCTAGGCGAAGCCGAATGAGGATGAAGTTGACGCAGAATGGCCTTCGCCTTGCCCTTCCGCTTTTGCCGAGGGGAAGATGACCGGTCTGTTACGGGTTATCTGCGGCTGCGACTTCGTCGTTGTAGGTGGGGTACGCTTTGCCACAGTTTGCTCCACACCTGCCTGGACGCCCCGTTGCGCCGGCGTGCCGCCCATTCGTCCTCACTGGCCTCCGGCCCGCACGCTGCTCGCTGGAGAGGGTCGCCGGTGCGCCCGCTCACACTTCGGCACGATCGTCCCGGACAGGCCCGAGAACGCCGACACTTCCCTGACTCTGCCACCGCCCTTCAGGGAGTCAACCATGGCCTGCTTTATCTGCCGCTGCCCTTCAGCGCGGAGGGCGAGGGCGTCATAATGCGCTGACTGTCCGGTGTGGTGTAATGCACCAGGCTGGCTCCCCAGACTGTGCGCTGCACAAACCTGACTCGTCCTAGGCACGGTCTCGCCGTGCTGGGTATCGGTGATCGGCCTGCAATAGCCCATACTTTTGGAAGCTCGCCAGGCTGTATCACAAAAGTAGCTGTCGACGTGTGGTGCGCCGTCCATCGCCATCCAGTTGACCTCCAGCGTTACGCCGTCGTCAGGCATCCGGGGGTACCGGCTGGCCGGTCATGGCGATGTGCACGACCTTGCCCGCGGACTCAACACCGATGGAGAACAAAGGTCCTACCTGGGGGCTTGTTATGACTTAACTTGGCGTTGAACGCGCATCTATCCGCACAGGAGCGTGCACAAAGATCCAGGTGAGCCAAAAGGGTACTCACCCTCTTTCCGAGCTTGAGACCCGAACGTATCAGTTGGTGAACATCTGTGTCGGTTAGTTCAATTAACTGGTTCTATTTGCACCTTGCCGGGGCAGTGCCGAGCCGAATGGAGAACGTGATGGCGTAGCCGTAGACTTAGCCCGGAATTGGGACAACAAATTGGGGGAGATCCTTGGCTACCACGGTGATTTCTGCGCCGACGAAAACGCGATCATCCAGAGTTCAGATCGTTGACTACTACAGATTTGCGGCGGCCCTCATAGTGCTCGCTGGCCACTACTTCGTAACGGGATTTGCAACTGCGACTGTCCAGTCCATCGGCGCTGTCCCCGCCATAGCCGAGGTCGCCAAGTACGGATACCTCGGCGTCGATCTGTTTTTCCTCATCAGTGGATACGTGATAACACAATCAGCGTGGGGTAAGTCGGCACGCGAATTCGCCGTAGGGCGAGCGGTGAGGCTCTACCCAGCGTTCTGGGTCGGGATGATTTTGACCGCCTCAATTACCGCCGTTTGGGGCGCCCCAAATCTCTTCGTTTCCCCCCCGCAAGTCCTTGCGAATCTGACGATGGCGCCTGGTGTCTTCGACCAGTTGCCGGTAGACAGCGTGTATTGGACGCTTCTTCTGGAGTTGAAATTTTATGCGCTCGTAGGCGTCTTAATTCTCTTCAACCAGGCGAAGCGGCTCAATGCAATCATGCCTGTCTGGGCAATTGTTATGGCCGTCATGACGTTCGTCGTTCCATCCATCGCTGGGCGCACGGACTTTCTTGGGAACTTCTACCTGCTCTTCGCTGCTGGCGCCATAATGGCTGCTGTGCGGGCAGACGGCTGGACGACAGTGAGGGCGGTAGGGCTCGCATCAGCTTTTGCCGCGTCGATACCTTTCGAGATCACACGGGCCGATGGTATAGCTGACAAGCTGAACCTCAGCCTGAACCCTGCGGTCATTGTGACTACACTCGTGATCTTCTTCGCGTTGATGCTCATCACCGCTCTTCCCCGTATTTCAAGCCTCAATCTCCCGGGCAGTGCGATGGTCGGCGCCCTGACGTACCCCGTGTACCTCATCCATGCGCACATCGGCTATATCCTCTTGGAGAGGTTCGCTACCGAGGATAACAAATGGTGGGTTTATGCTGCCATCGTGGCTGGGGTCCTTGTTGCGGCCTACGGCATCCACCGGCTAGTTGAGCGCGGGCTTCGCGGGTTTTGGTTCCGTATTTTTGATGGAAGCGTCGGGCGTCTGACTGGCAAAGCTCAAGGTCTTGTTTCGAGGCGTAGCTAAGCGCAGAACGCCCATAAGATCTGAACAGCGTCAAACTCTTTGAAACGGATATTCCGGTAGATGCAGAGCAGAAGAATCCGTGTTGTATGGAGGTGCCGAATTTGCTTTCGTCCACGTCTGCCAGCGTGTGTGACGGAAGAGAAGCAGTCCGCTTAGACATCGATTCGGGTACCGTGGAGGGCGCAAAAGTATTCGGAGTGCGACGCAGAATGCCTCCGCCGTAAGCATTGAGCTTTACTGAGATCCGCAATTGGACGTCGGCCATTCCGAGTCCGGGTACGCGGTGTGGTCTTATAGAATCCATCCGTCCCGTGCAGCGTGATGTCTTCTTGTTCGTAGCTGGCCACGGGGAGGTTGGGGAGGACGCCTGTCGGTAGCGTTGTACTTCGATGCGGGTTCCGGTGGTGGTGTGGGTCACGTCCGCATCGAAATCACGGATTCGTGTCCGTCAGCGTCGGCGTCACCCGGGAGTCCGAGTAGCTGATGTGTAGGTCCTGGCAGTTCATGTCGTTTAGGATTCCCGCGGCTTGCGTTAGCTCCGGGGGATCGGACTTCGCCGCGCAGGACGCCTCTGAAACCGACATTGCAGTCACTGTAAGTCTCAGCCGTCGGTGCCTGCGATGGGGAGCGGTGCCCATCAGGTCAGCGGCGCACATCCGAGTGCTCAAAGCACTGGACAGTGGCAACCAGAAGGCCGCCGTCGTCGGCTTTCTGATAGACGGTGACGTGGTTGGTGGTCTTGCCGCACGCGGCGCAGAAAGTCTTATGCTGTTTAGTCCCCATGAGGGAGATGATACCCAGTATCAGGTTTCAGCAGGGTAAACATTGCTGATCAGCACTGTGGCTGCGACGGCACCCCAAGCCCGTTCCGCGTCCCGGAAACTCCAAGGCCCCGTGGGTAGAATCGAGGCCAAGACGAACGTAACTGCTTGCCGGAGGTATGGAGAAACAATGTCAGAATGGCTCGAAGTCGGCGCGGACAACTATGTGCTGGTCACCGAAGGTTCGCTGCTGAACACCGGCCTGGTTGTTGGATCCGAGCGGGCCATGGTGATCGACACCGGCTGTGGCCCGCGGCAGGGACGCGAGATCCTGGCAGCCGTGCGGGAGAAGACCCAACTGCCGCTCGTCGTGGTCAACACGCACGCCCACTACGACCACTTCTTCGGCAACGCCGTGTTTGCCGAGGCGGGTGCCACCGAGTTCTGGGCGCACGAAAACTGCGCCGCTGAAATTGAGGAGCGCGGGGACCTGCAGCGCCGCTTCGTGGGCACGCTGGAACCTGAGATGTCCACTGGCGAAGGCGAGAACGTTGAACTGGTGGTGCCCAACGCCATCGTCAAGGACCAGCCAGTGCTGGTGGATCTCGGCGGACTGACAGTAACCCTCTTCTACCTGGGCCGAGGCCACACCGACGGCGACCTCCTGGTGGGTACGCCCACCACCTTGTACGTGGGGGACCTCGTGGAGCAGGGCGCGCATCCGTCCTTCGAGGACTCATTCCCGGAGGAATGGGCCGATTCGCTGCGGCACATCTCCGCGCTGCGCCACCGTTACGAATTCCTGATCCCCGGCCACGGCCAGCCCTGCAGCGACCAATTCGTCAAGACAATGGCCAACACCATGACCACCGCCGTCCGCCAGGCTCGGCAGTCCATCCGCGATACCCCCTCTGACGCCACCAAGGCCATCCCCGTCCTCCCGTACGGCCCGGAACAGTCCCGCTGGTTCATCAAGCGCCTGCAGGAAACCCGCCCGCAGCACTAGGCGTTGCGCGCCTGCGGCCTTCCCGGTGCGGGCTGCCTGCTCCCCATTGACCAAGGCGGAGTTCATGGCCACCATGGTGCCTGTCTGGCATACTGCCTCACAGGCAGGGCACGGATGAGGGAGGCTGTTCTATGGCTGACGCGACAGCAGCAAAGACCGGAGTACCCATGCCTTCGCGCCTCCGCATCGCGCGTGTCGTGGCATGGGTGATGGTACCGGTGGCTTTCATCGGATTGTTCGGGCTCGCGGACCTGATGACGCTGCCCGGCTGGGTGGATCAGCAGTACGAATGGTCGGTGCCGCTGGAAGCGAGCTGGGGCAGCCTGTTCACCTTCGTCGTCGGCGGTTCATTTGTCAGCATCGCCAGGAACCCGGGGCAGCCCTGGCCCGGGTTAATTTTGCTTTCCATCGCCATCGGAGCACTGCTCCTCGGTTCGGTGTTCGGGCTGGACGCCGGGCCGACGCCCGTTGCCTTACTTCTGGCAGCGGCGGGCTCCCTGTTGTTCTGGCTTGTGCGTAAGGAAGCGGTGCCCGCATCCTTTGCCTGGAGTCTGAGCCGGCCTTTGAGGTCTCCCGGCTTCGCCAGGACACTGGCCATCTGACCTGGGACATTGAGCACTGGCCCGTCCAGGGTTCCGTCGGGGTCGTCCTTTGCCTGACTGCGCTTGGCCTGGTCTTCTGGCCGGCGGGCCGGCCGCTGATGCGGGTGGCCACGAGCCTGTCCGCCACCTACATCGGCGCGGCCATGCTCGCCTTTCCTGATCGGGCCGGGGCCATGGACGGTCCCATGTGGGGCGTCGCCATGGTTCTGTGGGGGACAGTGGTGGCGCTGCCCATGCCCTTGCACAGATCACATACAGCTTGACTGGATCCGCCGAAACCTTGTGCCTTTAGCCTCGCCGCATGAGTATCTCTAAGGGCACACGGCCACTTCCCTGACGCGCGTCTGACCACAGGATTCCGCCCCAGCACTTAGACTGGCTGTTTGTACCAGACAGAAAGTGCCGCAGAACCTTTTGCCGAACGTCCTGGGGGGACAGACATGCCCGATCCGGCGGATAAGAACGCACGCGCCAATGCACAGGATGCAGGGCTGCCGCAGCCACGCCGACGCCGTGACCTCCGTCGCGCCGACGGCGAACTGACGGATGCCCGGACAGGAACCATGCCAGCTGTAACACCCAACCCTTCCAGCCCGGCGGACGCCGGCCAGCCGGCCGCCCGCCGTACCTCCTGGGCCGAGGCCGCAGCCGCGGCCGATGCAGCGAATCCCATCACGCACGTCCCGGCCCCCACACGCCGCCCGGCGAAGGCGCCGGCCACGCCCCAGCCCCAGACCGGCCAGCAGGACGCGCCGGAGTCCCGCGCCGGCACACAGGCGCGTCCCGTCGTCGAACCTTCCCTACCCCCGGCCCCCGAAGCGGCCCCCGCCTTCCGCCGGGCCCGCCCCACCGCAGCAGACGTCATCGCCGACACTCCCATGCCGGACTTCATCAGCTCCCCGGGGCTGTTCGTCAAAGAGCAGAAGCCCCGCCCGGTGGGCGGATTTCGCGGCGCCATCTACTCCCTGACCGGCGGAGCCTGGAACATGGGCCCGGGCGCGAAGCAGCGCCAGGAAGACGAGCTGGGCCGCCGCATCTCCCGCCAACTGCAGGGCAGCTACAACACCGCCATCCTCAGTCTCAAGGGCGGCATCGGCAAGACCTCCACCACCGTCGGCGTTGGCCTGACCCTCGCCGAATTCCGTGGCGATGCGCCTTGCGCCATCGACGCCAACCCGGACTCCGGCGACCTCGTGGAACGCGCGCTGGGGGAGGGCATCTACCAGCAGGCCAGCCCCCGCACCATCACCGACCTGCTCCGGAACATTGACACAGTCGACTCCCTAACTGCCCTGGCCCGGTACATGCACCACGCCGGCCGGCTGCACCTGATCGCCGGTGAGCAGGACCCGGAGGTCTCGGACTCGCTCACAGCCGCCGAGTACCTGCAGATCCGCAAGCTCATCTCCAGCTACTACTCCGTTGCGCTGACCGATTGCGGCACGGGGGTCACCCACAACGCCATGAGCGGGATCCTGCAGTCAGCGGATAACCTGGTCATCGCCGCCGGCTACGCGGTGAGCGGTGCCAAACGCGCCCGGAGCACCCTGCACTGGCTGGCCAGCCACGGCTACGAGGACCTTGCCCGGAACGCCATTGTGGTGATCACGGACAAGGACGAGGTCTCGTCCCGCGTGGACAAGGACGCCATCGAGGAACACCTCTCCGGCATCTGCCGCCAGCTGATCGCCGTGCCCCACGATCGCGGTGTGGCCGACGGCGACCTGGTCACCTTGGATGTGCTGAAGCCTGAGACCCGCCGTGCCTACAAGGAAATCGCCGCGGCGATCGTGGATGGGTACCAGTAGGCGGCTTGGTAGGCCGCTGACGCGGATTGATAGTTGGGCTAGGTAGCGTCCACCATGGCCACCCTGTCGGTCAGATCCTGCCACAGGCCCAATTCGGTGGGCAGGTTGCTTGGACATGCCATGGCCAGTTCCATGAGTCTGTTGCTGCTGTCCGTTGCCCGCACGGCCATCCTGTGGATGACATCCGCGTCGCGGTCGTCCTTGTAGCGGAGTGCCACCTCCTGCATCTGGATCTTCCTGCTGCCATCGCGGAAAGCCACGTAGTTGAAGGTTTCGTCCACGACCTCGACTGGCTTGCCTACGGCCTGTTTGACAGCCTCGATTTCAGACACCATGGCCGCAGCGGTCGCCGCCTCGTCACCGACCTGCCCTGTAGCTGGCAAGGCCCCCTGATAGACAGTGAATGTGCACTGGAGCCGGGAGCTTTTATACTTCACCATCCCCTCTTTGACGTGTTCCGTGCTCCAGCCCTGCGGTTCCTTGACTGACCAAACAGGCGCGCTGGTGAAGTCGGTTTCATAATCGAGGTAAACCCACGTATCCGCAAGCTCCGGGGCGGTCGGCTCGGATAATTTTTCCAGTGCCGTCGTTTCGCTGGCGCCGGGGTCGGGCAAGGCCTCCGGATCCTTGCTGCCGCCGGAAAGTCCGTTGAACACTAACAGCCCGGCGACGGCGGCGACCGCCACGACGCCCGCGCCACCCGCTATCCAGCCCCACAGTGGTATGCCGGTTATGCGGTGTGCCCGAGGAGCCAGCGACGACTGACCGTCTTGCTGGCCCGGCTCCCCGTTCGGCTGCTGCGACCACCCGGGCTGCTGGTCGTTGCTCACTGGATCCCCCAATAGTTGACGCGAAAAGTGCAGACACCATCATGTCCCATCCGCAGGGGCTGCCGCGATGGGGACCACGGCCCATTAAAGTATCAGCGTCGGGTCGGCTAGCGAATTTTTTACCAAGTACGCAACCCTCCATTAATGGTCGGTGATTACAGCATTGTCCGTTTGTCGATTTTCGGGTATCCGGAACCTACTGCCGAGAACTTCCAATTGGCTGAACGTCCGGATTATCCAGGTCTGACCGCGCCTCGAGCAGCAGCTCAGGACCCGCCGCCATCAGTGCCGTAACAATGCCGCGGAGGATCTGCGCGGTTTCGGCTGCTTCCTCGAACCTTTCGCGGCGGATCAGGGACTCGATGTGCCGGCAACAGGACTCTGCTTCCACTGCGCCGGTCATGGCCGAGGTGATTTTCAGGCTGAGGGTTGCGTCCATGGCGCGCTTGGCATCACGTTCGGCGAGGGTGTCGAGGATCCGGGTGATCCGCCCTGGCAGCATGGACAGGAAGTCTCCGAGGAAGTTCAACGCGGCAGTGGGGTTCTCAATGTCCTCGGCCAGGTGCCGGATCCGCTTGCGTTCGAGCCGGGCCCGGCCGCACTCAGGCAAGGAGATCCGCCAGGATGATGGAAGCCCCGGCGCCGCGGCGGGGGGTGCCTCGGCGCCGGGACGGAATGTCCGCGGCGGCGGTCTCTGCCGCCGCGGAAGTTTCAGTTGGTGCCCTCATATCTCCTGCCCTGCGAAGCGTCCGGAAGTAGGCCAGGAGGTCTGCTTGGCGGTGCTGGCTTCATAACACCGCCAAGCGCTTGAGACCGTCGGTAATTCCCCCGACGAAAGCCCCTTGCATCACGGGCCGACCCCAGTCTTACCCCGTTGATACAGCGCTTCGGGCCTCACGAAAGCTACTGTGCCCGGCCGGGATCAAGGACCGCTGCAGGTAACGGTCAAGAATCACGAAAGAGTTCCCCAAGACTAGAAATTTCCGTCAGGTGTCCCCGTTCGGCGGCCGGGGCCGCGGGAGGCGACATCCGCGCCCTTGGTGATTGACGCCGTCGGGCTCGCCTATAGAGTGGGCCGCCCACCGCTATGCGGCCAATGACTTGATAAAAGTGCCCTCGTCTTGTGTAGTTTGGAACTATGCCGGGTTTCCGCACCGGCGCTGGGCGGGTGCGGCGAGTTAGGCGGCACAGGGGGAACTATGAGCGATTTGGGCGTAGCCGTAGTTATAGAAGATGACACCGACATGCGGAACCTCCTTGAGGGGGTGCTTGTTCAATCGGGTTTTCACGTCCACGTTGCCAGCAGCGGACGCGAGGGTGTGGAGCTCGTCCGCGACAAGGCGCCTGAGGTTGTCACCCTGGATGTGGGGTTACCGGACATCGACGGCTTCGAGGTTCTGCGGCGCATACGTGGATTCAGTGACACCTACGTGGTGATGCTGACCGGCCGGACCGAGGAGCCCGATCTGCTGACAGCGCTTCACTCCGGAGCGGATGACTACATCACCAAACCCTTCAGGCCGCGGGAGATGAGGGCGAGGATCTTGGCGATGCTGCGAAGGCCCCGCCAACAGCCAACCGGCGGATTGCCACCGGCACCCCGGCCGGAGCCAGCTTCGCCTGAAGTTCCACGCCAAGACACTGTCCTTCGGCACAACGGGTTGGCCCTCGACTATCGGATGCGGACCGTCGCAGTGAGTGGTGTGGGGCTGGAGCTGACACGAAGCGAATTCGACCTTCTGCACGAGTTGCTTCGCGGCGGCGGGGCGGTCCTTTCGAGGACTCAGCTGGTGTGGACCCTCCGCGGCGAATACTCGGGCGGAGGCACCTATGTAAGCGAAGCCGACGAACGCGCTGTAGAGGTCCACATCGGCAATCTCCGCCGTAAGCTCAGGGACGATCCGGTACGTCCACGCTGGCTGCAGACTGTCCGCGGTGTGGGCTACTGCTTGGCCAAGGAGAGCCAAAAACGATCCGATTGACGACGCACGGCGGCGCAGGAGCTGGGCGCCGCAGGCCTATTCGTCGACTCCCGCGTATCGGAAGCGAAGCTCTCCCACAGTTGCACGGCAGGTTTCTGCCACCGAGGCCATGACCCGTTCCCTGTCATGAAGGACGCCAGCCCGGATGGCGGCTTCCAGTGTCTCCGCGAGCCGTGCCAAGCGCAGGCCGCCTACCATCGCGGATGAAACTTTCAGGCTGATTGCCGCATCAAGAGCCGCTGCCCTGTCCTGATATCCCACTGCGGCAGAGAGTCGATCAAGGCGCTGCTCCCACATCGAGGCGTAATCCACAGCGAATTTGCGGGCGAGGCCAGTGTGGGCGAGCTCTGCCTCAAGATCATCCAGGACTTTGCCATCCAACACCGGCAGTTCCAGCCCGTCGAGGCCCAGCACCGTCCCCGAACGAACCTGTGCGCCTGCGTGGCTTCGGCGTGAGCCGTTGGGGCGGGGAAAGAAGCTCGACATCTGTTAAGGCTAGGCTACTGAACCATCGAAAAGGGCTTTCTTTGCTGATCCTGCGCAAACCTAAAGACTTCCTTGAGCGGAGGCACGCGAAGCCTCTACGGACAGGAGATGTCGCCTTCTGCCAGTGCCACTCTCGTGGCAACGATGCCGTTCTGGACTACGGGCCCGGCTTGCCACGTGCCGTAGTTTGCGGTGACCGTGACGGCGTACGTGTACGAATAGACGAGGTTCGCCAGGCCGCCCGGGGCTGTGATCGTCTCAGACGTCACGTTGGGCAGGTAGGTAGTTGACTTCTGGGTGCTTCCGTTCCGGGCGACGGTGACGTCGTAGCTGGTGACCCCGGACCGTTGAGGGGTCCAGGTGACCACAACCGAGGGCTGATTGGCTACTTCCGCACACTGAATCGTCGGGGAGGGCAACGTCTCCGCCTTCACCTGCATGGTCAGGGTGGCGCGCTGGTTCCACAGCGCCAGGGCGTAGCCCCCTCCCGTACCCATCAGTACCGTCAGGCAGAACCCAAGAACGACGGCGAAGTGCGGCTTCCCGCGCAATGTGGTTCCTGGTGCGGCTGCACCGCGTCGCGTGGTCGCGGATGCGACAGGATCAGCCTTCGTCATTGCGCACCGCCTTGCGCTTCATGAAGGCCATAATGCCACTTCCTGTCCCAAGGGCCGCCAGCGCGGCTGCAATCCATGGGAAGGGATCCGGCGTGCCCGTATCGGCGAGCCAACCGTAGGGAGCTGATTCATGTGGATGGGAGGAGCCGGGTAACCCTTCGATGAGGATTCCACTAGAGGACGATGCACATGCCCCCCGGCGTGTAGAACCGTCCTGGTCCTCGAGCAGGAAACGGAAAGCGAGCTCGGTACTCTTCAGGCGTGTGCCATTGGGGGCGTCCTTGTCCAGGTCCAGGTCCACGGTGAGCCTGACGCTTTCGCCGGCAGCAACAGCCCAGCCCACCGCGAGGTCGGAACAGGAACCAGGGCCTGACAAGGGAGCGCGGGCGGTGGATCCCAAGCTTGACTCGATCCGGAGTCCCAGATTCGTAGCCATTTCGGCATCGGATTCCATGACGAGCGCGGCCACAGAGAGGAAGGCACTGTCGCTGGCGGTGTTACGCACCCAGATGTCCGCGGATGAAGCGGACCCGGGAACGTAACCGGTGATAGGGCCCAAAACCGGTCCGGAGATCGACCGTCCGTAGTTCACGCCATCGGAACTGAGCTGCAGATTCGAGTCCATGGCCTGGGCCGCGACCGGTGCGGCGAAAAACACCGGAGCCACGGTGGCGCCGATCAGGGCAAACGCAGCCGGCGCGCCGAACCGGGACAAGTCTGCGGTCATGGCCTGCGTGCCGGCACCGAGGCCGCGTCCATCTCATCTGCGGCCGGGTGGCTCGCCGAAGAGTTGCGTTTTCTGCTGGCGGCCCAGCCCCGGACAAGGGTGATCACTCCGTATCCCACTAGTCCGATGGCGATGTAACGCAGCACGTCATCGCGGCCGCTCTGGGCCGCGGCAGTAGCGAGGAAGCCGACATAGGGGACCGCGTAGGACAGCTTGCCCTTGACCTGTACTTCGAGCACGGGTTTGTCGTCCTCAAGGGAGTTGTTGTCGCCTTTGGTAATGAAGGTCCGTTCGCCTTTCTGCGTCGAGCTGACGGCAACGATGCGGTGCGTGATCACGTCAGGGCGGCCGGATTCCATCTGGTACGTGATGACGTCACCCACCCGCAGGGACTCAAAAGGGGCCGGCCTAACTACCAGAAATGTTCCCGGTGAGTACGCAGGCGCCATGGAGCTGGTGAGCACGGTGTAGGTGTAGGAACCGCTCACACGGGGAACGACGATGAGGACCAACGCGGCAAGAACCGCCAACGACAGTCCAACCAGCCCAAGTGCCTCTGTGGAGCGGGTGAGCCAGGGGCGGCTGTTTATCCCCGGGTTCCTGTGCCTGGCCATCGGACTCCTAGAGAATCTGTTCAACGAACAACGGAACGGCAACGGACGCAGACTGGCCCTGCAGTGTAGATGGAGCCTGCGGTGAAAGCTGGATACGGAAACAGATCACAGCGGAGGTACCCTTCGGGATCTGCACTCCGGGGAAGCCTGCCTGGTACTCGCCGGACGGAACCGAGGCGCACTCCGCTGGATCTGTTGCCGTGGCTGCCTGAACTGACAGGTGGCTGGAGAGGCCTGTACCTGGGCCTGCATCCGTGATGATCGCCGGGTCAGGCAGCGTAGCCAGGACAGTGAACGCGGATCCGGCCGCCGTCGCGTTGCGTACGGAAACCGCGGCATAAACGGGGACGCCCGGAAAAAGCTGGTCCAATGGCGCTGCGGTGCTCGTGAGGGCAACCGTCGCCGGGGTGCCATCAGCCAAGACCATGTCATATGTTCCGGGGCTATTCGAACCCGTCAAGGTGACGAGGAACTCTGCGGACCTGACGGTCCCGACGCCGGCTGGCGCCAGGCTGTTCCACAAAGCGTAGGAGCCTCCGACGGTCACGAGGCCTAGGATCACCCCGGCTGATACCAGTCCAGTAACTTTTGCTGCCTGTGCTGGTCGCATCCTTGCCGTCCCTCCCTGTTAACCCGTGCCTGCGCCCGCGGAGCCTGAGGACTCCGCGGGCGTAGGCCATACTATGGTGCTCGTTTGGACCGGTTACGGCTCTACGGGATCCGCCGGAGCGATCTGCACCAGCTTGAACGCCACAGCGCTGAAGTCGTACGTAGCATCAACGCTGTCGCGGCCGTCCGTTGTCGTGAGGAAATCGAACGATACCGAAGCAACCGCATCAGTAACGTCGTCGGAGAGCGGGTTGGCGATAGGCAGGTCGTTCTTCGTCAAGGTGACTGCTGAAGTGGTGTAAGTGCCGCCGTCGAAGCCGGTATTGACACCATTTGCGTCCTCAACCGACAGCGTGGCAGAGATGTTGTTGCCATCCAGGGTGATGTCCACGTTCTGCGTGTAGGTGAGCGTGTCACCGGGAACGATCAGGTAGGTGTCGATGTCGATGGGCTCAGCCTGCCCTGCGACGGTCCACACACCAGCCTCGGCTACCAGGTTGAGATCACCTGATGCCACTATCCCGGCCTCGGCGTTCTGTTCGACATTCCATACGGCCAGAGTGCCGCCGCCACCGATCAGAAGCATCACGCCTGCAGCGGTAACAATGGCGCCCTTAGTCATTTTCTTCAATGTTCTTTTCCCCTCAAAAGTAAACGGAATTTCCGGATAGACATAATGATTCATCACGTCCCACAGGTTTCCCGGTGGTGTTTGCGAAGGCTATCCATAGGAAAACCCAAGGAAAATGTGGTCAATCCTGCGTGGAATTCCGGGATGGCTGGCCTATGTCGTCTGTTGTCGTTGGACCCCAGAGTTTCCATTCCTCCGTTTTGACGGTAGGCCGGCCCAGCAGATATCCCTGTGCCGCGGTCATGCCGAGCAGTTTCACCGTCTCAAGCTCGGCGTCAGTTTCGATTCCCTCTGCAACGAGCGAAGCGCCGATCTGAGCTGCGAATCCGACCATAGCGGCACCCAGTGCGCGCTGGCCTGTATCTGTGTTGATTCCGGCGATGATTTCCCGGTCGAGCTTGATCATATGCGGTCTGAGTTCGACGATGTGTCGCATGGAAGCGAACCCCGCCCCGGCGTCGTCGACGGCGATCCTCACGCCCATCCGTCGCAGCGGTGCCAAAACCGAGGAGAGCTGTCCATAGTCCGTAACTTCATGACGTTCCGTCAGCTCAAGCACTATTCGGCGGAGGGGAATGCCGCAGAGCCCAAGGACGTCTGGCACACGGTGGTCAAGGCACGCGCGCGGTGAAAGGTTCACCGCGATGTAAAGTTCCTCAGGTAACCCGGCAGCCGCGGCGAGAGCGGACTGGAGCGTGAGGAGTTCAAGGTCAACGCCCAACCCGACTGAAGCAGCCTCGACAAACCACGCTTCCGGTGAGATCCCGGGAGACTCTGAACTCAGAAATCTGGTCAGGGCTTCCGCTCCGATTACTGCCCCGGTGTCCAGATTTAGAATCGGTTGGAAAGCGGTCAACAGGTTGCGGGAGGCCAGCATCGCTTCTACCCCGGCCCGGGACCCTTGGGCCGCAAGGGCACCGGTCGCCAGTGTGTCCAGGGCGCGGTTGGTTCCCTCGAACCCACGTTTCTGTCCCTGACCGTCAAAGATGGGCCTGCCGGAGACTTCAACAAGGACCCGGCTTCCGTCGCGATGCCTGCAGACAGTGACGAGCCCGCACCATGAGGAATCCGGGCCCTCCAAATTAATTCTGTTCCGCAGCGCTTCAGCTAAGTCATCGGGCTCAATGATGTCGCCGAAATGCTTGCCCAGCAGTTCGGATGGTGCGTAGCCGACGAGTTCCTGGCTCATGGGGCCGGAAAAGGTGAACCGTCCATCGGGCCCGATGGACCAGAGCCGTTCCCTGCTGGTACGCAGCACCGTCTCCATCAGGCGGGAAGTCTCGGACGCCCTCGACAAGTCCCGGCCTTGGCGACGGATCACTGCCCACACTAGGAAGCTGGTCACCAGCAAGGTCAGCACAGCCAGCGCGGCCGGACCCCACCGTTCCCGGAGGAGGGCCAAAGGCAGGGCAATGCCCAGGGCAACACCCGCCACAATGAAGCAGTACAACGTCCACCATCGTGACAGAAGCGGCCAGGACAGGGGCGCCTCCGGGTGTGGCAAAGCGCGTCCAGTTGGTTCTTCAGGCTGACGTGAGTGCCGTCGAGGCGTAAATTTCCACATCAGCGACACACCCGGAGGCCGTCAATCTGCCCCTGAAATGCCTGGCGGGTCGCATCCCGCACCTCGGGCTGCTTCCCTTCCCAGTCCCAAGGCCTAGATGCCGCGAAGCTGATTGCATCCAATTGGTCCCCCCACAAGCCAATACTAATCATGCTTAGTAGTTACATACTGCCACGCCAACCATTAACAGGGGCGGAAATTTAGCGCGCCGGTTTCGGTCGCAGCTGCGTTCCCGGTTGTAGTCTTCTCACAGGTTTGGGCCGTGCAATCTTGGGGTACACCAAGATGAAGCATCCAGATCACTACATGCCGTGCCGTGGCGTGGAGGGGGGAGGGGCTGATGGCTGAAGAGCTTGACGATGATCTGGTCATGCAGTCGCTGCTGCTGGACGAGATCGGGCAGTCGGTGATCGGCATGGACAGCGCGTGGCGGGTTACGTACTGGAACCGGGCTTCAGAGCGGCTATACGGCGTCAGTGCTTCGGAGGTGCTGGGTGCGCGGATCGCGGATGTGGGTATTGTCGGCGGCGATGACGCACAGAGGGAAAGCGCTGGCCGTGAGATCACGCGAAGGCTCGCCAGTGGTGGCGACTGGGCGGGGGAACTCTGGATGCGCCACCGGTCGGGGACGGAATTCCCGGTTCATGCGACGGTCAGTCCTATCCGCGGAAGGCACACAGTACCTGTGGCGGTGGTGGCGATTTCCAAGGACATCACGGACAGGAAGCACAGTGAGGCCATTCTGCGCAGATTCTCGGCGATGGTGGAATCCTCCGGAGACGCCATCATCAGTGCGGACCTGGCAGGAACGATTACCAGCTGGAACGCTGGGGCGGCGAGGATGCTCGGCTGGAGCGCGCGGGAAGCTGTTGGACAGGACTATCGGCTTCTGACCGTTAGTGAGGCGGCGGGCTTCGATGCTGAGGTCGCGGCGAGCATTGGCAGTGGGAAATTTGTCACTGGCCTGGAAGCACGGTGGGCGTGCAAGGACGGTTCGTTGATTGATGTCGAGTTGACCGTATCGCCTGTTTTCGGCCCTGACGGTGACCAGGTGGGCGCGTCCGCCATTGCGCGCGACATCACTGAGATCCAGCGGTTGAGGGCGGCTGCTGCGGTGGAACGGGAGAAGCTCCTGGCGGCTCAGGAGATGGCCCACGTTGGAAGCGTGGAGCACACGCTGGAGACGGGTGAGACCTGGCATTCGGAGGAATTCTCCCGGATCTTCGGCCTGGACGCAGGGCAGGAGGTTTCCCGGAAGCTGATGCTCGAGCTAACGCACGCGGAAGACCGGGACCTGGTCCAGCAGGTATGGAAGACCCTGGATGAGGGCGTTGAGTTCGCGGATTTTGAGTACCGGATTGTCAGGGCCGATGGTCAGCAACGCTGGTTGCATTCGCGGATCCGAAGCGTGGACAACGAGGGCGGAAAGCCTTCCCGGTTCCTCGACACAGTTCTGGACATTACCGAACGAAAGAACGCCGAGCAGATCCTGGAGTGGCGGGCCCGCCACGATGCCCTGACCGGCTTGCCCAACAGGTATGTGATCACGGAGGTCCTTCAGGACCTGCTGGACCGGGATTCCCGCGCTGTGGTGATGTTCGTTGACGTCGACCGGTTCAAATTGATCAACGACGGCATAGGCCATGGAGCCGGCGACACCATTCTGATGCTCCTGGGCGAGCGGCTGAAGACCTTTCTCCGGAGCGGTGACACAGTGGGCCGTTTCGGAGGCGATGAATTCATCATTGTGTGCGAGAACCTGATGCTGCGCGGAGCCAGGACGCTGGCCGAACGGATCAGGCAATCCACCCGGCGCCCCTTTGAAGTGGACGGACGGAAGATCTACCTCAACGTCAGCGTCGGCATCGCTTTGGCCGGACCGGACGATACTGCTGAGTCGATGCTCCGGGGAGCGGATACCGCCATGTACCGGGCAAAGTCAGCCGGCGGGGACTCCTCCGCCGTGTACGACGTCCGGATGACCGGAAGGGCTGCCGGGCGGCTGGATCTGGAATCCGACCTGCGGCTTGCCTTGAAACGAGGAGAATTCTCCCTGGACTACCAGCCAATCGTCGAATTGGGCACCGGGGCCACGGTCGGTTTCGAAGCGCTGCTACGGTGGCACCACCGCGAACATGGCCTGATAACGCCCGACACGTTCATTCCCATCGCCGAGGAGACAGGCCTGATTGTTCCCATCGGCACGTGGGTGCTCCAAGAAGCACTCCGGCAGGTGCAGAGCTGGCGCAGTCAGCTGAATCGGGCCAAGGGAATTTCAGCAGCAGTGAACATTTCCGGTCGCCAGTTCGTGGCCGCAGACTTCCCGGAAATCGTCGAGGCAGCCATTCAAGCCGCCGGCATAGACCCAGGTGCCGTCCACCTGGAAATCACCGAGACGGTCCTTATGGATCAGCCTGACCTGCCCAAGGAGACGCTGCAGCGACTCCATGCCTTGGGCGTAGGGCTCTCGATCGATGACTTCGGCACAGGGTACTCGTCCTTGAGTTACCTTAAATGGCTCTCAGCCCGAACCCTGAAAATCGACCGGACCTTTGTCGAAGAACTGGGAAGGGGGCCACACGGAGCGACCATCATCGAACTCGTACTCGGGATGGCGGACACCCTCCATCTGGACGTGATAGCTGAGGGCGTCGAAACCGTGGACCAACTCACTGAACTTCGCCGCCTCGGCGTACGCTACGCCCAAGGATTCCTGTGGAGCCAACCCCTGCCCCCGGACGGCATCCCGGCCTGGCTGGAAAGCCGCTCCGGGACCGGCTCCGCACCACGAGCCGGCAGTTCGGGCACCCTCTTGACCGCGTCAAATTTAGGGTTAACGTAGTTAACATGAAAGTGGCCGACGACGAGGCCCGCCGTCCTTATCGGATGGATGCAAGGGCCCGCGCTGCCGCCGCCACGCGTGAGGCAATTCTCGACGCCGTGACGGAACTCTTTTGGGAGCACCCATCGGACCAGGTCCGGCTGGAGCAAGTGGCGGCGCGGTCGGGCGTGACAGTGCAGACTGTGATCCGCCGCTTCGGCAACAAGGACAAGCTCTTCGCAGCGGCTGCCGAACGCCAGTCGGAGCAGGTCATGGAGGCCCGGTCACAAGTAGTGCCCGGCGATGTCCGCGGGGCGGTGGCCAACCTGGTGGAGCACTACGAGCTGATGGGTGAGCGCGTGCTGCGGATGCTTGCCGAAGAAGGGCGCCTGCCGGCGCTCAAAGTGCTGGCCGACGGCGGCCGGCGGTTGCACCGGGAATGGTGCGAAAGTGTGTTTGCACCGTTCTTGGCGGGCCAACATGCGGCGGTCCGCAGGCGGCGGCTTGCCCAGCTGGTGGCCATCTGCGACGTCTACACCTGGAAGCTGCTGCGCCGCGACAGCGGGCTCAGCCGACAACAAACCGAGCGGGCGCTCGTGGAGATGCTCGTTCCCTTCACCAAGGATGTGCCCTGATGTCCACGATACTTGCCTACACGTCGCCTGCCCGCGGACACCTGTTTCCCATGACACCACTGCTGCTTGAGCTGCGGGACCGCGGCCACAGGGTGCATGTCCGCACCCTGGGCAGCGAAACGGATCTCATGCGGAGCCTCGGCCTGGCGGCTGAGGCCATCGACCCCCGCATCGAAGCCATGCCCATGAACGATTACGCGGCCCGCGGCCCGAA
This sequence comes from Pseudarthrobacter sp. NPDC055928, assembly GCF_042270935.1. Classification (NCBI taxonomy): domain Bacteria; kingdom Bacillati; phylum Actinomycetota; class Actinomycetes; order Micrococcales; family Micrococcaceae; genus Pseudarthrobacter; species Pseudarthrobacter sp. NPDC055928. The sequence goes on along the minus strand of NZ_JBHJZH010000001.1, from coordinate 352,672 downwards.
ACGCGCTTTGGCGGCCGCTGCGGAGGTGTTCGCCGCCCGCGGCGGCTATGACGCCCCGGACTTGTCGGCCGCAATCGCCGAAGTGCGGCCCCATGCCTGCATTGTTGACATCAACAGCTGGGGCGCCGGCTTCGCCGCTGAAGCCTGGGGCGGGCCGTGGGCATCGTTCTCGCCCTACACTCCTGCCCTTGATTCACCTGGCACCCCGCCGTTCGGCCCGGGACTGCCCCCGATGCGCGGCTTCCTGGGAAAGGCCCGGGACGCGCTGGCCCCGGGAATCCCCGACGGGCTGCAGGTCCCGGCAAATGCCACCGTCAAGGAGTTCGTTCCCCACAGCGCGGTGCTGGGACGGGCAGCGGTGGCGGTGACCCACGGCGGAATGGGCGCCACCCAGAAGGCACTGGCCAATGGCGTGCCGGTGTGCGTTGTCCCGTTCGGCCGTGACCAGCTGGAGGTGGCCCGTCGGGTGGAAGTGAGCGGGGCGGGCACGCGACTGCCAGCCCGCCGGCTCTCGGCGGCACGGCTCAAGAGAGCCGTGAAGGCCGCAATGGCTATGAAGGAAGGGGCCAACCGCGTTGCGGCCGGGTACAAGGCCGCCGGGGGAGCGCCCGCCGCCGCTGATGCCATCGAAGCCCGCTTGCTCAGCCTTCCACAGCATCGGCGGGAAACCTGACGGCGTGCAGCTGCCCTGCATCCTTGGCGGGGTCATGCTGTTGCTGATTGCCGGGAGGGGCCTGCTTGGCGGTGCCACCGTAATGGCACCGCCAAGGGCTCGAGACCCGTCGGGTTTCCCCGACGAAAGGCCCTCGCACCATGGGTGGCTGACCCAGTTTCGCAACCCATGGCCTCAGCGCGCGGAGCCTTATGCCAACTACTGTGCATGGCCTGGATCAAGGACTGCCGCAGGAAAACTCAAGAATCCATCAAGATTCCTGGGACTCCAGCCACTCGTCAAAGCTCTGGTGTCCGACGGCGGCACCGGCCGCCGGGAGCAGGGCACCGCTGCGCATGGCTTTCCACAGGACCCCGGGGGCGCTGACCTCCAGGACCAGTCTTTTCTTCCCGCTCTTGCGGAGATACTTGTCCACCATGTCCCGGAGCCGCTCGGGCCTGGGTCCGCCCAGGTCCGGGAGGAACCCCTGTGGGCCCGCCTCTGCGGCGTCCACCAGTGCCTCGGCCACCTCGGCCGCGGCGATGGGCTGGGTCTTGAACCTGGGCACAAGGACCGTGGGTCCGAGTGACGCCCGGTCCAACACCTGCTCCACGAATTCGTGGAACTGGGTAGCGCGCAGGATGGTCCAGGGCAGGTCGCCGTGGCGGACGGCTTCTTCCTGTGCCTGCTTCCCCGCATAGAGTCCGGCAGGCGCCTTATCCACCCCCACGATGGAGAGCACAACATGGTGCTGGACGCCTGCGGCCTTGCCATACTGCTGAAGGCTTTCGGTGGTGGCCATGAAGAAGTCCACCGACTTCTTGGTATGCATGGACCGGAGGCCGGACACATCGATCACCGTGCCCACGCCCTTCAAGGCTGAGCCCACGCCCTCGCCTTTGACCAGGTCCACACCCTCGCGCCGACTCAGGCTCCTGACCTGATGACCGCGTTCCTTAGCGATGCGGACCACATGGCGCCCAACAATTCCGGTTCCCCCAGCAACGGCAATCTCCATGTCTTATTCTATGGCGCACCGCTCAAGACGAACTCAAGAGCCGCTCAAGAGGAAGCGCTGTGACCCTGCTCCAGTGGTTGCCGGGTTTGTGACCGTGCGGAGCCGGGGTGTCCCGGTGGCACCGGCCACCGTCAACGTCACCGAAACGTCCACAACCGGTAGCGGAACAGCCATGATTCCTTGGCGGCCGGAAAGCTCCAGCACGCCGGCGTCAATGATGACCCGCAGCCCGGATCCCTCATCGGCAGGGAAGAACACATCAGTGAAATCAGCGTTCCCTGGCACCGTCACCTCGATGCCGTCCCCGTCGTGGCGGAGGGTGGCCAGGGACCCCTGTGGGGTGGCCAGGCTGATGACTGTCCCGGCGGTGACGGAGCACTCAAGGTCCGCGCCGCCGTCGAGCATTGCCTCAAAGACATCAGGGCCCGCCAGCTCCAGGTGGCCGGGCCCGGAGTACCCGGCGAGGTCGGCATGCGGGGCAGCCACCAGGGTGTCGCCGTCGAGCGTCAGTGTGTGCGGAATGCTCAGGGCGCTGGCCCACTGCCCCTCCGGGCTGATGACGCCCCTGACCCAGAAAATCAGCGACGGCGCGCCGTCCTTGTCCCGGAAGAACGAAGGGGCGTAGTAGCTCTTGCCGTAGCTGAGCTGCCCCCAGGAACGTGCGCTGAATCTGCCGTCGGAGTAGCTGCCCACTCCGTACGCTACGTAGTGCAGCACATCGTCCTCCCAGATGGAGGTCACCAGTACGTGGGAACCGCCGATCTCGAACAGCTGCGGGCATTCCCACATGGTGCCGGTCCACACCGGTTCCGTTTCAGTGCCGGAGCGCTGCGCGGCAATACCGTCCAGGGTCCACTGCGACAAGTCCGGGGAACTGTACGAAACCGCCGCGGCAGTGCCGCCCTCCAGCCCGGCCCCGACGAACATTCGCCACTGTCCGCCGTCGCGGAAGACGAACGGATCCCGGTAGGCCACGACGCCAAGGTCCGGTGCAGTCATCAGTTTCGGGCCCTTGGTCCATGAGTTCCAGGAAGCGTCATCGGGGGTGGCGGTCCGGACGGTGCCGATGCCGATGTCCGGTTCGGTGACCGAGGTGTAGAACATGGTGGCGGCACCGCCGGCGCCGGTGACGATGGAACCCGACCAAACGCCGTCGTCCCCTTCACCCGGCGCGACTGCGACGCCCTGCTCCGTCCAGGCGATCATGTCCGGGGAGGTGGCATGGCCCCAGTGGCAGTTGGACGCCCACGTGGTGCTGCCGGGGACGTACTGGTAGAAGAGGTGGTACTGGCCGTCCTTCCACGTAACGCCGAGGGGATCATTGATCCATCCTTCGGTGGCGGTGAAGTGGAAAGCCGGGCGGAGTTCCTGCGCGTTCATGCTGATCCTTTGATTTAGCTGGAGTGGGTTAATTCACCGGGACGCTGTTGGCGGCCAGAAACCGCTGCCGGACCTCCCGGGCCTGCTCCGCGTTGGCCTTCTCCCACTGGTCGATTTCTGCCCGGCGGGCATTCCGGACTGCGTCCCGCGTTTCAGTGAACTGCTTCATCCGTTCAGCGGAGGCCTCGCGTGCGGCCTGCTGGGCCGGGCTCAGTTCCGGCAGGGGGCGCTCTTCCACCTGGTCGCGGGGCCGCAGCGGCAGGCGCTCCTCGACGGCGTCGATGTCCAGCACGGGGGAGGGGAGGCTCTGGTACCAGTAGGCGGTGGAGGACCAGTCATCGGAGAGGTGGTTGGCGTGTCCGTGTTCGAACGTGACCTTGATGCGCTTCTGGAACCTGATGGGATCGGTCATGTGGAAGCGGTAGCTGTGGTGGAAGCCAGGCACGTTTTCCTCGTGGACCATGGTGCCGTTCATCAGGAACGCGTTGTGCTGCATGCCCCAGGCATGGCCGAAGTAGTCTTCCATGCCGGTGCCGTGCAGGCTGGGCGGCCAGGTGTCGTCGTCGATGAAGATCATGTCATCGCCCTCGCCCCACCAGGAGCCCTGGAAGTGGCGCACAGCCAGGTTGCAACCCACGTAGTGGCCCTGGCCCTCAGTCTCCAGGACCACGTAGTTGTCCTCGCCGGACAGGTTGGGGATGGCCACCTCGATGCTGTTGGTCTGCAGGTCCGGGCCCCAGCCTGCATTGGGCTTCTGCCGGCGCCAGTGGGCGTGGAAGTACGCGGTGTCCTCCGGCAGGGGCTCGGTGTAGAGCTCGTAGTCGATGTAGAAGTACTGCAGGTAGGGGATATCGTTCTGGTTTTCGACCGTGATGCGGGCCCGGGAGTTGAAGGGCATCTCGAAGTAGCTGTTGAACGCAGCGCTGCCGCCGAAGGTGTTCAGTTCCCCCTCTTTGGCGGAAACGGAGAGCGGCAGTGAATCATAGGAGCCGGACAGGGAGTTCAGCAGGCCGAAGAAATCACCCAGGGGCGCGATCACGCTGGGGGTCTCCTGGTCGTCCCAGTACATCCTGATCACGATCTTGCGGTAGTAGTCCGGGTCCACCACTTCCCAGCTGACGCCCAAGGCGTTGTGGATTTCCAGCATCGGCACGCCCACCAGCTCCGGGGAGATCTGGCCGGGGCCGGGCTGGATGCGGCAGGACTGGGTCATCCAGATGTGCGTGATGGAGCCGGGGCCCTCGATGTCTGCCAGGACGCGTTCCTCGCCGGGCATAACAATCCAGTTGTCGCGGTTCCGGCCGGTCTGGTCCCAGCTGGAGGCGCGGGCCGTGCGGGCTGTGGAGAGCTTGGTCAGGCTGGAGAGCAGGCCTGAGCGGGGCGATGTAGCCATGGTCGTTTGTACCTTTCGGGAAGTTGGTTAGCCCTTGACGGCTGATTGGGTGAGGCTGGCGATGATCCACCGCTGGGCCACCAGGAAGACGATGAGTGCCGGTGCGATGGCGATGGTGGTGGCTGCCATGACCTGGGCCACGTTGCCGGCGCCGTACGGGCCCAGCATCAGGACCAGGCCCAGCGGGAGGGTGGCGGTGTCCGTGCTGTTGAGGAAGATCGACGGGGCAAAGTAGGCGTTCCAGCTGCCCAGGAACGTGATGACACCCAGCGTGCTGACGGCGTTCTTGGCCAGCGGCAGCGCGATCAGCCGGTAGGTCTGCCAGGCCGTGGCACCGTCCATCCGGGCGGCGTCGATGATCTCCTGCGGCAAGCCGAGGAAGAACTGCCGCAGCAGGAAGACTCCCAGGGCTCCGGTGATGCCGGGCAGGATCAGGCTATGCGGGTTATCCAGCAGGCCGAACGTTCGCATCAGGAGGAACAGCGGAATGATGGTCACCTGCGCCGGCACCATCAGCGAGGACAGCAGGCCCACAAAGATGGAGTTGCGGCCGGGGAAGTTCAGCTTGGCGAAGGCGTAGCCGGCCATGGGGGCGGTGATGATCATCCCGATGCTGACGGCGATGGCGATGACCGCGCTGTTGAACATGTTCCTCAGGATCGGCACGGGTCCGCTGACCGCCGCCGCGTAGTTGGACCAGTCCCATTCGGTGGGAAGCCACTGTGGCGGCAGGTCGTACGCCTGGCTGGCGTCCCGGAGCGAGGTGGTGAACATCCACAGGAACGGTGCGATCATCCCGATGGCGCCCAGGACCAGCAGCACCACCGAAATAGTCTTGCCGACGCCGGGGCGGGGCCGCCGCCGTCGTACGTCTTTTGTGGAACCGTGGCTTCCGGCACCTGGCCGGGACGAGAGGGCTGTGGCGTTACTCATTGTTCACCCATGACTTCCGGAGGCGGAACTGCACCATGGTCACCAGCATGATGATGACGAACAGTGTGACCGCGATGGCTGAGGCGTAGCCCATATCGAACTTATTGAAGGCAACTTCGGCGATGTACATCACCACGCTGCGGCTGGCATCCCCCGGGCCGCCCCTGGTGAGGACGATGATCGATTCGTAGATCTGGAACGCACCGATGATGGTGATGGTGATGTTGAAGAACGTGGCCTGGCTGATCATTGGCAGCGTGATCCGGCGGAAGACCTGCCACTCGTTGGCGCCGTCCATCCGGGCGGCCTCCACCATGTCCTTGGGGACTTCCTGAAGGGCTGCCACGAAGATCAGCATGGCGAACCCCACGTTCCGCCAGGTATCCACGATGATCACCGAGACTTTGGAGAACTCGGAACTGTTGAGCCAGTCGATCCGCTCCCCGCCCATGGCCGTGAGGTAGTAGTTCAGGATGCCGGTGTCCTTCTGGAACAGTGCCTGCCAGATGATGGACACGTACACCAGCGCCACGAGGTACGGAAAGAAGTACGCGGAGCGGAACACATAGGTCAGGGCCCGGGGGAGGCGTTGGTTGATCAGCACGGCGAACAGGAGTGCGAACCCGTTGATCAGTACGACGGCGGCACCCACGTAGAGGACAGTGTTGCCGTACGTCGTGGCCAGCCGCTCGTCCCGGAACATGCGGGCGTAGTTGTCCAGCCCCACGAACTTGGGGGCAGTGAGGATGTTGTACTTCGTCAGGCTCAGGTACAGGGCGGCAACCAGCGGGCCAAGGATGAAAACCAGGAAGCCGATGACCGTGGGGGCGGTGAAGAGGTAGCCGGTGAGGGCTTCCCGACGCCGGGCGGCGCTTTGGTGCCCGGGGCGCCCCCCGCGCCCGGTAGCGGGCGCGGGCGGCAGCGAGGTTTTGGGGGCAGTCAAGGTCACTGCTGCAACGCCTCCTCAACATCCTTCTGGGCCTTCTCCAGGGAGGAGCCGATGTCCTGGCCGGACATGATCTCGTCCATGGCCCGCATGAACGCCGGGTCCAGCACGTTGTAGACGCCAGGGGCGGCTACCGGCTTGGCGTAGGACAGGGAGTTGTAGAACTCTTCAGCGTGCTCCGGGGAGGCCAGGAATTCCGGTGAGGAAGCTGCGGTCTTGGTGGACGGAACGGCGGCACCGGCGTCGGCCCACTTCTTCTGCGTCTGCTGGTCGGTCAGCATCTTGATGAACTCCCAGGACAGCTCCTGGTTCTTGGAGGCCTTGGAGACGGCGAACGCTCCGGCGCCGAAAACGGTGGACTTGGTGGTCCCCTTCGGCCAAGGCAGGATGTCGTAGTCTTCGAAGCCGGCCTTTTCGAAGCCGCCGGTGACGAAGTGTCCGGCACCGGTCATGGCTGCCTTGCCAGCGGGGAACAGCTGGTAGGGGTCCGATCCCTTCGGTTGCGGTGATACTCCATGCTTGGTGACCAGGTCGCGGACCCAGCCCACTGTCTCCTCGACCTTCCCGTCCGTGAGCTGGGCCTTTTCCAGGTCATCGCTCATCATCGACGTGCCGTTGGAGTACAGCCACGGTGTGATGCCGAAGGAGTAGTAAGGCATGGCGAACCCGTAGACCTTGTCCGCGCCGTCCCCAGTGGTCAGCTTCTTGGAGATTTCCAGGAACTCGTCCCAGGTCCAGTCGTCGCTGGGCCGCTCGATGCCGGCTGCCTCGAACATCTTGGTGTTGTAGAAGATGACCATCGTGTTGAACGTGTTCGGCATCAGGTAGGTGGAGCCGTCCTTGCTGAATCCCGCCAGCAGTTTCGGATCGATGTCTTCGCGCAGGGACTTGGCTTCGGGGTCGTTCTCCAGGAAGCCGTCCAGGGGCGTGAACAGCTCGTTGGTCAGGCCCAGTTCCACACCCTCGGTGGCGATATTGATGACGTCCGGAGCCTGCCCGGCGGCGGCCTGGGTGACCAACTTGTTGACGTACTCGGTCCACGTGGTGATGGGGGTGAAGTTGTTGTTCACCGTGACGTTCGGGTACTTCTCCTTGAAGCGTTCGGCCACGCCGTCGTACACGGCCTTGTCGCCGGGGTCGCCCCAGTTGGAGACGGAGATGGTGTCGGTGATGTCCTTGGCCGGGGCTGTGTAGGGCCCGTCGGCCGCCGGTGCTGCGGTTTCCGTGGCGCTCCCGCAGGCGGTGAGGGCCAGAAGTGCTACGGCTGCCACCGTGGCGAGGGACGTGCGGACTGTTTTTCTCATGTGATGCTCCTTTGCATGGTGCGACCGGGAGAAGGTGCGCTGGTGGGATGCGAAACGCGGATTGAATGTGTGTTTATCGGGGTGTGGTGCGGTCATTCTGTGGAGCGGCGGAATTCGATCTGGGAGTCGAGCCGAAGGACCTTGGCCGGAGCGTCCGGGGTTTCGAGGCGCCGCAGGAGCAGGCTCACGGCGCTCTCGCCCAGTTGGAAAGCCGGTTGGCGGACGGTGGTGATCTGGGGTTGGAACAGGTCCGAGTAGGTGAAGCCGTCGAACGTGGCGAAGGCCATGCTTCCCGGCACGCGCAACCCTTCATGCTGCACAGCCCGCAGCGCACCCGCCGCCAGCAGCGTGCTGCAGGCGAGGATCGCCGTCGGGCGTTCCCCGTTCCGGGAGGAAGCGCGGAGCAGCGCCTGCACAGCGTCAAAGGTGGCTGCGGCCGTCACCGTGCCTTCGCACAACAGCGCCGCCGGCACTTGGAGGCCCCGCTCCCGCATGGCGGCACGGAAGCCGTCATAGCGCTCGCGGAGCGAGGAAACCCGCAGGTCACCGGAAACCAGCATGATCCGTTCGTGTCCGCGGGTGGTGAGGTGATCAACCAGGGCTGCCATGGCGGCCTGGTTATTGACGCCCACCTGGTCCACGTCCAGGTCCGCGAGGCGGTCAAGGAGGACCAGGGGCTTCTTCTCCTCCCGGATCCGCTCAAGCAGCACGGAGCTTGAGCCGGCTGCCCGCGCGAGGATCAGGCCATCCACGCGGCGGTCCAGAAGGGCCTCCACGGCTGCGCGCTCCCGGGCGGGATCTTCCGCCGAGTTGGCCAGCAGCAGGGACAGGCCGTGTTGTGCCGCGGCTTCCTCCACCCCGTGCACCATGTCCGCGAAGGCCGGTTCCCCGGCATCCGAGACCACCAGGCCGATGGAGTCGGTCCTGGCGCGGCGCATGGAGCGGGCGAGGACGTCCCGCCGGTATCCGGTGGCCTTCACAGCGCTCATGACGCGCTCCTTGGTCTCCGGTTCGACGTGCCTGGTGTCGTTGAGGACGTGCGACACAGTGGACGTCGAAACGCCTGCAAGTGATGCGACATCGACGATGGTTGCCACTGCGACTCCTTCTAGCGAAACGATTGCGCGAACGTTTCGATAGTAGAGACAAACGTTTCGATGTGCAATGGGTCACAGGAAAGATTCTTTGGCACCCCGCGGTTGCCCTATCACTCCTGGTCGCCAAAACTCGCGAATGACAGCCATAAATGGCAGGGCAACCGGGGCGGGCGCGGCAGGTGTAACCTACGGGCAGACCAACCAGCCTGAGGGGGCAGCGCATGGACAATCACCGGTCTTACCGCGTGACGGGGATGTGGAAACTGATCATCGCCTTCGCAGCTGTCGTGGGCGTTGGCACCTGCGTTGCCTTGGGCTTTCTCTGGGCGGCGCTATTCGTCGTTCAGCCAGGCAGCCTTCAAGTGCTGGACACGGCCCCAGCCGATCAGGACGTGCCGGCCGGAGACTACGCTTCCCTCACGGACGCGCGGATGGAAGGTGCCCGCTTCCTGGGCACCTACAGCAACAGCAACTACTTCGCGGCTCCAAGCACTTACGACGAGAACAGCTTTTGCCTCATCACTGAACCGGTTGCGGACGACGGCGTATGGGAAGCAACCTGCAACAGGCTGATCGACGGCAGGGGCGTGCTGACCAGTATTTCCGACACCGAAGGCAGATGGGCAATCCTTGTTCCTGACCAATTCGACCACGGAGAGCTGGAAGCTGAAGGGTGGGTCTCGGTGCACCGGAACCTGCTGGTCCAGCCGATGATGCGTCAAGTCGAAGAGACGCCCTAGGAGGCCGGAGCTGTGCCCGAGGGCGCTGCTCCAGTGGAAGCGCGGTACTCAATGGTGGGTGCCAGGCGGACAACCGAGGGTTCCGCGGACTTGTCCGCGATCCTCCTGGTCAGCAGTTCGGCTGCCGTGGCGCCCACTTGGAAGGCTGGTTGCCGGACGGTGGTGAGCTGCGGCTCGAACAGGTCAGCGTAGGCGAAGCCGTCAAACGTCGCGAAGGCGATGTCCTCCGGCATCCGCAGGCCCCGCTTCTGGATCTGGCGGAGCGCTGCGGCGGCCAGGACGGTGCTGCAGGCGATAACGGCCGACGGCGGTTTGGCACGTGACAGCGCTGCTGCAATCCCGGCGTCGGTTTCTTCAGGTTCGCCGGCGATGACCGTCAGCCGATCGGCTTCCTGTATTCCCGCCGTCGCCATGGCTTCCTGGAAGGCCTCGTGCCGTTCGCGCAGGGTTGCAACCCTGGTGTCCCCGGCAATGAGGAGGATGCGCTCATGGCCCTGCGATACGAGGTGTTCAACCAGTTCCATGATCGGCGCGCGGTTCTCGACTCCAACCTGGTCAAAGGAGTCAGCGGACAGCCGGTCCATCAACACCAGCGGGGTGTCCTGGTTGGTGAACTCCGCCAGGGCCTCCGAGCCGGAACCAGCCGCGCGGGCAAGGATCAGGCCGTCCACCCGGCGCTCGAGGAGTGCTTGGACTGCCCGTGCCTCGCGTTGTGGGTCTTCGGCGGAATTGGCCAGGAGCAAGGTGATGCCCTGGCTGGCGGCTGTTTGTTCCACGCCCCGGATCATTTCGGCGAAAGCCGGTTCCCCGCCGTCGGAAACAATGAGGCCTATGCTGTCCGTTCTCGAGCGGCGCATGGCGCGGGCCAGGGCGTCCTGCCGGTAGGAGGTTTCTTCGATGGCTTTCAGGACGCGCTGGCGTGTCTCATCGTTCACATGCCTGGTCCCGTTGAGGACGTGGGAAACGGTGGAAATGGACACGCCGGCAAGCTTGGCCACTTTTACCATCGTCGTCATCGGCGCCGCCCTCGGGGAATCGTTTACGCGAACGTTTCGCATAACCTCCGCCAGTTTACAGACGGGCGCCGTGCGGAGAGGGCAAGGCCTCGTCCTTCCACTCCAACTAGGTAGCAGCAGATGTCGTTTTCAGCGCTCAAAACCACACCTGCTGCTACTTAGATTTGGGCGGCCGCTCCAGGAAGGACGGGGCTTTGCTAGGTGGCCTCAACTCCATCGAATTCAGGGACTTCTGCATTTTCGTACGGGGTGGCCACCCAGTACATCCGGCCTGCCGGCGCGGTGCCAACGATTGTGCTGGTGCGCGGCGGAACGCGGAACTACCTGGCTTCGAACAACATCGTCAGCAACGTACCGGCCCGGGTGGTGCTTGACGCGAGCACTACCAAAACCAAGGTGATCTACTCCGCGGAAGACTCACAAATCCAGTCGTTCACTACTGACTACGTCAAAGTTCCCACTCCGTAGTCCGGGAAGATTCTGGTTCACAGGGACAGGCCCGGCATTCCGCAGTGGCGGTGTGCCGGGCCTGTCGTCTTTCTTGAATCCTGGAACGCCTCAGGCAGCGAGCAGTTGGCTCCTGTGGGGGGCCGCGGGCCTGGGAGGCAGGACGCTGAGTGTGCAGTGGGACTGGTGTGGATCAATTTTTGCCGGTAAGTGGTGCGTTTTGGAGCACGCCTCCAGCTGCTTCAGGGCCTCTGGATCCACATGGGCAGCCCGCATGTCCAGCTCCAGGTCGAGGCCTTCCTTCAGTGCGTTGGCGCGTTTCACCACGACATAGAGGGCCTGGACGTTGCGGACGGTGACGTGGCCCTTCGCCAAGACTTGGGCCTTGGCGTGATCGAGGTCAACCCGGACAAGAACGTTGAGCTTTTCGGTCAAGATGTACTGCCTTCCCCTTGAGGCTGCGACGCTGCAACCATTACCCTGGGCTCCTGCGACGCTGCAGTCGAACCCCGGGTGGCTGCGCCGTTGCAGCCTCGTCAAGCGTAGGCAATGCATGTGACCTAGGCAACACTTTGCCGAAGTTGTTACAAAGATGCCTCCAGCTTGGTGTCCAGGCCGCCGGCCAGTTCGGGCGCGGCCGCCATGGACCAGCGCTGGCTTTCCGGCTCGAAGCTGACCACCACGGAAGCCACGGCGATCCGGGCTCCGTCGATGGCGAGCAAAAGGGCGTCCTCCAAATGCCGCGCATACTCAAGCCGCTCAGACAGTGTGCCCTGAAGGTCACTGTCATCGATGAGGACGTGGCCCTTGCCATGCACGATGACCTTCAGCGAAAATCCCTGCTCCTCATGCAGTGAACCGCGGGTTGATGCTATTTCAGTGACACTTTCCGCACGAACCAGGCTGTTGCTGATGGTGCGGAGCCATACGTCCCCCATGAAACCCTCCCTATTGGTTGCGGAGAACGGGTAGCAGCGTCCCCCCAAGGCAAACGGTAGTCCTCAAAGAGCCTCTTGTGACCCCCTAAATGTGCTTTGAATTACATTGCCGGGCCGGCGGAGCGGCTGTCCGGCCCGGGTCATAGGATAAATCTGATGACTTCGCCCGATGATCCCCAGCCGTTCAGCCTCCGCAGCATCGCCGTCGCCGCCTTTGGGCCTACCCTGCTGTTCGGGATCGGCACCGGCGCGGTCATGCCAATAGTCGCCCTGTCCGCCCGTGACCTGGGTGCGTCGGTGGCAGTTGCCGCACTGATAGTCACGCTGATCGGGCTGGGATCCTGGTTCTTCAACCTGCCCGCGTCCCTCGTGACGCTCAAGTTCGGCGAACGCGGGTCCATCGTTGGTGCCGCCGCTGCCGCCGCCCTGGCCCTCGCCGCCGCCGCGCTGGCCCCTCAGCTTCCTGAAGGCATCTGGCTGCTGGCGGCGGCAATGGTAGTAGTGGGCATGTCCTCCAGTGTGTTCGGGTTGGCCCGGCAGAAATACCTGACCGAAGCCGTGCCGCTCAACTACAGGGCCCGGGCGCTGTCCACCTTGGGCGGGGTGAACCGCATCGGCGTCTTCATCGGACCCTTCGCCGGTGCCGCCGTCATCCAGTTCGCCGGCCTCAGCGGCGCGTACTGGGTGGGCGTGGTGGCCATGCTGGGCGCCGCCCTGCTGTCCATCACCATCCCCGACCTCGAGGTTGCCGCTTCCGCTGCGGGCACCGACCAAGGCCCCCAGCCCACGCTCCGCAGCGTTGCTGTGTCCCACGCGGGGATCTTCCTCAGCCTGGGCCTGGGCATCCTGCTCCTGAGTGCACTGCGTTCCTCCCGTCAGGTGGTCATTCCGCTCTGGGCCGACCACCTGGGCATGGATGCCACGCAAGCGTCCCTCATCTACGGTATCTCCGGCGCGATCGACATGCTGGTGTTCTACCCCGCCGGCAAGCTAATGGACCGCCGCGGCCGGCAATGGGTGGCCATCCCGTCCACCGCGATCATGGGAACGGCTTTGCTGCTGATACCCCTGACGGGCGGATTCATCGGCCTGCTGCTGGCCGGGATCCTCATCGGGTTCGGCAACGGAATCAGCTCCGGCCTGGTGATGACCCTCGGTGCCGACTTCTCGCCGGACCGCGGCCGCGGCCAGTTCCTTGGCCTGTGGCGGTTCATGGCAGATGCCGGCTCCACCGGCGGTCCACTGCTCCTCTCCGGGGTGACAGCGCTCGCGACGTTGGGCGCGGGGGTCTCAGCCACCGGCGTGCTGGGCTTCGCAGCGGCGGCCGTGTTCGCCGTCGTGATTCCCCGCCTCAAGCACCGCCGGAACTGTTGACACGGCAGCGCACCCAAAGCGGCTATCCTCAACAGATGGGTGACGACGCCGGTGTCAGCGGACCGCTGCAGAAGGCCCTGTGGTGGGCCGGGGACTACGCCTACGCTGCAGGGTGGCAGCTCCGCGGGATAGTCTCGCGCATCCAGCCGGGATCTTTCCACCAAGGACACCTCAGTCCCGTTGTGATCATCCCGGGCGTTTACGAAAACTGGCAGTTTATGCTGCCTGTCATCCACGCCGTCCACGACGCCGGGCATCCCGTCCATGTGGTGACCATGCTGCAGCGGAACAAACTGGAAGTACCCGTCGCCGCGCGGCTGGTGGCGCAGCACCTCGAAGAAGCCGGCCTGACCGACGCGTCCATCGTGGCCCATAGCAAGGGCGGGCTGATCGGCAAATACCTCATGCTGTCCCTGGACCCCCAGCAGCGTGTCCGGCGCATGGTCACCGTGTGCACGCCGTTCTCCGGGTCGCGCTACGCGCGCTACATGCTGCTCCGCAGCCTGCGGATCTTCTCGCCCCGGAACGCCCTGACCCGGCAGATGGCGCGCGAGGAAGCCGTGAACAGCCGGATCAGCTCCATCTACGGCGTGTTCGATCCGCACATCCCCGAGGGCAGCGTCCTGCCCGGGGCCACGAACATCCAGCTCCCCAGCGCCGGGCATTTCCGGATCCTGGGCGAGCCTGAGACATCGCGGATCATTGTGGAGCAACTGAGGGCGCCCACTACCTGAAGAGGGTGCACGTGGGTGGTGGGACCGGCGGTGCTGGGGGAGGACAGCCCGGTCTCAGAGGCCATCCCACCGCCGGCCCCCGTATGAACCCGGCGGAGACGCCGCCGGGAAACGTGGGCATGACCGGTGCGGAAGGCCGGTGCCGACACCGCTGCGTTGTAGTGTCGGCCCGACCTTCCGTACCAGCCAGCATCATTCAAGCCGAATTGCCCTGGCCGGGCACGAGTAGCCGGTACTCGACTTTTGTTTGCCGGGGTACCCGCCTTACGGCGTTCTGTTCCGCGGCGGGGATCGAAGTAGTCTTCTCGCGGACTTCCCGTAGAGTGGCTAATAACAAGCATGCTTACTATCACCGATTGGAAGGCGCAATGCTGCTGATTTTTGGACTCAAGACCGTCCTTCGCGCACTGCCTGGCAGGCCAGCCACCTGCCGGAACTGCGGACGCTTTTCCCAGCACTACCTCGATGAGGAGGCCCGGAAATTCACCCTGTTCTTCATCCCGGTCTTCACTACCTCCAAGGCCTACCGCATCACCTGCTCGAACTGCGGCATGGTTTCGAGCATCAGTTCGCGGGAGAAGAAGGCATTGGTGGGCTAGGAAGCAGGCTGAGTCGCCCGAGCGAACGCCTTAGCACTGCAGATATTTAATGTAGGGCGGACCGGTCCACACGTTCGTCGAACCGGGAACCTTGTACTGGCCCGTGATTTCCACCCGCCACGAACCTGCGAAGAGCATTGCCGAGGAGAACTTCCGCTGCGCAGGCTTGCTGAGGTCGCCGGTATAGACAGGAGTCGTGCTGGACCCGCTGTAAATTTTCAGCTCGTGGTAGTTGGCGTTGAGCACACGGTCGTAGCGAGTCACCGCGATGGTTGACAGGACGATGGCGCACTCAATCGTCACCGTCGTATGTTGAGCGGCCGGCGCGGGGAGGGTCGCAGCGCTGAATGGCGTCGCTACGTGGTTCATGCCCGAGAAAGCGGCGAATGCGGAGCCTGGGGCAAGCGTCACGCCCAAGGTCAGGGCCGTCACCACGCCCACGGCCCTTGCGACGGTACCCATTGCCGGCCTACTCACTGGCGGAGGGTTCCGGGTCCTTGCGCCAGATCGATCCCAACAACCCGATCAGCAGGACGGCGGGCGCCCCGTACATGAGCGTGTTGAGGACAAGTGGCTGGCGCAGGTACCGGATGGCTTGGCCCACGTAGGGCACGGTGAGGATGTGCTGGTCGACGGTTGCTCCTTGCAGGGTTGCGGTCCAAGGGTCTGCGCGCCTGTTGGCGTCCCCCTTGGTGCGTACCGCCATCGAACCGTCCGCATTGGTAAGGATCTCGGCGACCCTGTGGGTCTCCACCCGGTGGTCCTCAACGGGAATGTGGTACGTGATGATGTCTCCCACGCGGATCTCGCTGATGGGCGTGGGAACAGTGACCACCACGTCCCCGGGGTTGATCAGCGGGGACATGGAGCCGGTGAGCATGGTGGACGTCTGGTAGCCGAAAACCCGGGGCCCCAAGGCCAAAAACAGGAACGCGGCAATAGCGACGGCGACCATCACAGTGCTCAGGATGCTGATGGTCCTGCTCGCGATGGCTTTGGCCCTGGAGGCCCCGACGCCCCGATGGGGGGTTTGGGGGCGCCGGGACGAGTGAGGAGCTGCTGCTGTGCCGTTTGCCGAGGCAAGGTCGGTTACTGTGCTCATCGCTATGCAGCCCCTAGGTTGGATTGCGTGATTCGGGAAGGTTGCCTGACGGTGCCGGGTTCACAGCACCGTCAGGTGGCCGTGCTAGTTGACGGTGCCGGTACGCTGCGTGGCGTTGAACGTGAAGTCGATGGTGCTGCTGGCGCCCTGGAAGGAGTTGCCCGCAGTGGTGGGCAGCGAGGTGGTGATCTTCAAGTGGTCTGCCGAGGCTGCGGTGAGGGAGGAAAGGCCGCTCAGGGCCTTGTCCGCGCCGATGACTGAACCACCGGCGAGGACAGACGTCTCCGTTCCGGAGCAGGTGTCAACGGCGTTTGCCACGGCGGTCCAGGCAACGCTGCACGCTGCGATGGTGAGCTGCAGGCCGTTGGTTTCGTCGGTGGTCAGGAGCGAGGGAGTCGCGGTGCTGACGGTGAGCTTGACGGCATTGAGGTTGGAGTCGCCGGTGTTGCTCAGGGTGGCAAACTTTTCCACTGAGTCGCCGGGGAGAAGGTTCGTGACGGGCACGCTCAGTGTGCCGGGATCGGTGAGGTCGATGACCACGGTGCCGGCCGTGACGGCCTGGTCCACAGTGGTGGTGCTGCCGGTAAATGCACCGTATGTCCCCATGCCCGCAACGGCGGCTGCAGTGCCCACCAGGGCCACCGAAGCGAGAATCTTGCCTGACGTGGTTTTGATGCTGAGACCCATGAGATTTTCCTTTACGTGAAGAGGGCCCACCCCCAAG
This sequence comes from Pseudarthrobacter sp. NPDC055928, assembly GCF_042270935.1. Lineage (NCBI taxonomy): Bacteria > Bacillati > Actinomycetota > Actinomycetes > Micrococcales > Micrococcaceae > Pseudarthrobacter > Pseudarthrobacter sp. NPDC055928. Next base: position 336,275 of record NZ_JBHJZH010000001.1, on the reverse strand, counting down.
CGGGCCGGCCGCCCCCCAGTGGGCCAGCCGTTCTGCCTAGCCCTTCCGGGCTGGCAAGAACCACTCTTCACGTACTCGATCAAAGAACACCGGGGTAATTCCTCAAGCTTGACTCAAGAAATACTTGTGCCGTTTGTGCTTTCCACGCTTTCGCGGCGGGCTTGCAGGAGCAGCCGATGGTGTGGGTTCCCACATCAGTGCAAAGGGGAGCCGCTTTGTCCTGTTTGACGGTGCTATACATGAGCCATGCGCGTTACAGTGCCCGCCGGGGAAGACCGGGACTCAGTGGATTGCCCCCATCAGTTCGTTGGCCGCTGCGATGAGTGCTCCGGACGGATGGGGCGTGTCGAAGCGGACTTTAGGAGGGACGAGGGCGTGGAAGCCTAGCCAGCACGTCCAAGTCCAGGTCTCGAATGGGTGACCGTCAGCGCTCCGGTGAGTCCCGCCGTCGTGCGGCATACGCGAACAGCGACGTCGTGGCCACGGTCGCCAGATACCCGGCGATCACAATGAGCGCGATGCCCGCCCAGAAGTAATTCGTTGTGCTGGATTCCTGTGCCGGGCCGGGGGCGATCCTCGCCAGCGAGTACACGGCCACGGCAGCCGACACCAGGCCGATCAGCACCGGCAGCGCCAGCCAGATCTTGGCTGAACCCAGATGCCTGCCGAAGCCATCCCACACATTCCAGGACCCGTCGTGGCGCACGATCAGCCAGCCGGCCGGGATCATGAACGCCCCCACCAGCAGGAACGCGGCCACTACGTCGGCAGGCCGGTGCCACTGGTTGATCAGCGTGGATACGCCTGACGCGATCGCAAACGTTCCGCCCACGAAACCGGCCATCGGGCGCCAGCGCGGGGAAGCCATCAGGAACACTGCAGCGGCCGCGGACGCCGCCAGCGTGGTGTGCCCGGACGGCAGCGAATTCAGCTCCAGCGTCACCACGCCCTTATCCGGGCGGGCCGGCAGCACGTCCTTGAGCACCTGGGTGGCCACGTTCGCGCCGATACACGCGGCGATGGCGATCCCCGCGGCCGTCCAGCGGCGCCGGATCACCGTGACAAACAGGACGACGACGGCGGCCATCAGCAGGGAGATGGTGGGGAGCCAATCGAGGAACTCGGTGGCTGCCTTGCCGGCAGGGCCGTGGATGTCAACGGCTTCAACCAGGGCGGACTCATCGATGAACTGGCCCGTGGTGGTCTGGACGAAGTAGTAGTACGTGGCGATCAGTCCCACGATGCAGGCCAACGTGGCGAAAGCGAACATAAAGCCGGAGCCCGGGGCGGGGCGCAGCTGGGTCCGGGCCTGGGCCTGTCGTGAAAAGGTCATCAGTTAAGGGTGTCACAGAAATCTGGGAGCCCGCTTCACCCAACTAGGTAGCAGCAGATGTCGTTATGAAGGCTCAAAACGACATCTGCTGCTACCTAGTTGGGCGGGGGTGGGCATTAGGTGGATGGGGGTGCGTTCGCCGGGGCGAGCCGGGGGATGCTGGCCACTGCTATCAGCAGCGCCAGGGCACCGAGACCGAACGGCAGCGCGGTGAGGGTGGCTACCCCGCCTACCAGCAGCGGCCCGCCGGCGTCGCCCAGTTCCCGCCCGAGTTCGGCCGAGCCCATGGTGCGGCCCATGCGCTCCGGCGGCGTGGTGTCCGCCAGATGCGCGAAACCCAGGGGCGTGGCCGCCCCGACGCCCACTCCGATCGCTGCGGCGGCGATGAAAATGGTGACCGGTCCCGGGGCGACGGCCAGCAGTGTGACGCCTGCCGCGATGAGGAGGAGTCCCGCCGTCGTGCCCTTGTTGTCGCTGATGCCGTTCCGGTCCCGCATCCTGCCGATCCGCGGCTGGGTCAGCACGGAGCCGAGCGCGAGGAGGCTGACGGCCGCCGTACCGGCCACGGCGTCCATGCCGTGCCGGGTGGCCAGTGCCGGAAGGAAGCCGACGGCGGCTCCGAGTGCCGCCGTCGACGCCGCCAGCACCAGTGTGGGGACGAGGAACCTCCGTTCCCCCACCTGCCGCGCGAGGTCCAGCACTGTGTAGCGCTGGCGGGGGAGTGGTTCCAGGTGCGGAACGGTCAGTAGGACCCACACCCCAGTGGCTGCCGCGAGTGCCGAGAGGGTGCCGAACAGCAGGGCGAAGCCGCCGGCCCAGATCAGGCCGGCACCCAGCAGCGGCCCGATGATGTAGCCAAGGCTCTTCCACGATCCGTACCTGCCGAAGTACGTGCCCGCCTTCCCGCCGCGGGCCATCCGGGCAACCATCGCCGACGACGCTGGGGAGAATGCGGACGCGGCGGCGCCCTGCCCGAGCCGGGCCAGCGCCAACATCAGCGGGTCTGCCGCCCAGAGGCCGATCAGCGACAATGCTGCAAAGGCCATGAGCCCGCCGACGATGACCGGTTTGGCGCCGATCCGGTCGCTGAGGGCGCCGAAAACTGGCTTGAGGAAAACCTCGGAGATGTCGTACAGGGCCAGGAGGATGCCCAGGTTGAGCAGCGTCAGGCCGATGTTGTCGCTCTGGGCGCCCAGGCCCGCGGCGATGCTGTGCGCGCCGAACGCAGTGACGAATCCGGCGGCGTACAAAGGGGCGGATGAAGCGCTCGTGGTGCGGGTTTGGGCGGTACCGGCAGGGGTCATGAATGCACCTCGCCGTAAACGAGGGCGGCGAAGGTGTCCAGGGCGTCAATGCAGGCGGCGAGGCTTTGCTCTGAGCTCGCCGCCGCGGGGCTGCCGAATACGTCCTTACTTCGGATCGCCCGGAACCAGCGCCGGAGCCGGTCCAGGCTCTGCTCTTCCTCTTCGAGCTCGGCAAGCGTGAATTTCTGCTTGGCGATCTCCTTAGCGATTTCGTCGGTGAACTTGCCGCAGTCGGCGGTGAACTCGGCCCACTCGTCCGCACGCGCGGCATGGAACAGTTTGCGCAGGCGGCCCGCGTCGTCGTCGGCCGGTCCGGTAGTGAGCAGCAGCAATTCGCCCTTGCCCGCCTGAGCCAGCTCCTTGGCCTTCATTGCACCCTCGCGGCAGGCGGGAACGTCTGGAGCGGTCCAAGCGCCCTGGCCGACGGGGACTGCGCCGAATCGCCTGAGCTCGCGCCACACTGCCACGCGATGCCGCGACGGCTCCGACGGAACCTGCACGAGCATTACGAGCCAGGAAACCTGTTCAAGTGAAGTCACACCTTGGAGTGTAACAACTGTTACAACAATTGGAGTGCGGTCTGCCTTCCATCCCAACTAAGTAGCAGCAGATGCTGTTTTGGAGGCTCAAAACAGCATCTGCTGCTACTTAGTTGGGTGAGGGTGCCGGGGTGCTGGGGAGGCGGGCATCGGAAGGTCACTTAACGTGATGCTTGACACGTGTTAGGCCGAGGACCTAAGCTACCTAACACGTGTTAGGAAGGAATTTGTTATGACCGGTGCCACCACTGGCCTGCGTGAAATCTCACGCCGGACCGCCCTTGGCGCCCTGGGAGTAGGAATTGTGGGAGCAACCGTGGCGTCGTGGCCACGGCTTTCCGGAACCGACATTCCCGGGCGAGGGGACAACAGCCTCAGCATTGCCATCTTGGGAACCGCCGCCGATGCCGCCGCCCGCCAGCGGGCCATCGACGCGTTCACCCGCCTCCACCCGGATATCCGGGTCAAAGTCCAGGCCATCCAGGCCGTGGACTGGAAAGACTTCTTTACCAAGATCCTCACCATGGTGGCCGCCGGCACACCGCCGGACGTTGTCTACGTCGCCACCGAAGGCGCGCAGCTCTTCGCCGACAAACTGGCCCATCCACTGGACGAATACCTGCGCCGCGACGCTGCGGACATGACAGAGTTCTTCGCCGACGTCCACCCGAGCCTCGTGGAGGCCTTCATGTACAAGGGCAGCCTGTTCCAGCTCCCCATGGACTGGAACGCCGCCAACATGTACTACAATACCGCCGCCTTCGCCCAGGCGGGGCTGCAACGCCCGGCGGATGACTGGACCAACGTGGACTTCCGCAACGGCCTCGCCGCCATGCGTAAAGCCCGGCCGTCAGATTTCACCCCTTATTACTGGACCAACAGGCTCTTCGGCGGCGTGGTGCCCTGGCTCTACGCCAACGACACCAGCTTCCTGAAGGAAACCCGGTCCGCCGGGGGTGACTGGCTTTGGGACAGCTTCTACGCCGACGATCCCTCCCGCAGCCTGCGCTCCGGCGGCTACCAGTGGCTCGAGCCCAACGCCGATGACCCACGCGTGTTCGAGACCTTCGACTACCTGCGGGGCCTGGTCAAGGACGGGCTGGGCGTCCGCCCGGAGGAGGGCGGCGGCGGTTCCCTGGTGGGATTGTTCGCATCCAACCGGATCGGCACCACCCCGGCCGGGGGCTACTGGGTCCAGGGCCTGCACGAGGCAGGCATGAAGGAGAACGACTTCGACGTGGCCTTCTTCCCCAAATGGCGGACCCAGCGGCACCAGTTCGGCACGGCCGGATACGCCATCATGAAGACGGCCAAGGACAAGGACGCCGCCTGGGAATGGATCAAGTTCAGTGCCTCCCGCGAGGCCATGGAGCTGATCTTTCCCAATCCCGCGACCACGCCGGCCCGCCGTTCCATGGTCGACGAAGCCCTGTACGCGGGCAAGGGCCCGGCCCACTGGAAGGTCTTCTACGACACGCTGGACAAGTTCCCCACTACCGGGCCCATTCCGGCACCGCCCCAGCAGGCCGCCGTCGAAACGGCCCTGATGAAGAACGTCTCGCTGGCCGTCAGCGGGGACGAACGCCAGCTCAAACAGGCCCTCGAGTCCATGCAGCGCGATCTTGAAATTGCCCTGAGGAGGCAGTCATGAGCACCACCATCCCTCGCCGGGAGCGGCCAAAGCAGGCCGCCAGCCCGGCTTCCCCCGGGGCGGCGGCCGCTGCATCCGGACGGCACAGCCAGCGCTGGCTGGCCTGGATCTTCCTTGCCCCCACCATCGTGGGCATGGGCCTGTTCACCCTGGTGCCCATCATTGCGTCGGTGGTCCTGGCGTTCTTCCGCTGGGACATCATTTCCGCCCCGACGTTCGTGGGCTTCGACAACTTCGCCGAAGTGGTCCAGGACCCCACGGTCCGGGTGTCCTTCCTGAACACGATCGCCTTTGTGGTGGTGGCCGTGGCCCTCCAACTGGGCCTGGCCCTGGCGCTCGCGGTCATGGTGCAGGAGAAGATGCCGTCGTGGCTGCGGACCGTCTTCCGCTCGGCGTTCTTCTTCCCGCTGATCCTCTCCGCCGCCTCGGTATCCATCTTCATGCGGTACCTCTTCAACGAGCAGTTCGGCGTGGTCAACTGGTTCCTGTCCCTCGCAGGCGTCCCCGCGGTGCCGTGGCTGACCACCCCAGGCGGGTCCGCCGCCGTCGTCATCCTGGTCTATGTGTGGCAGAACTTCGGTTTCTCGTTCCTGCTGTTCATCGGCGGGCTGGCCTCCATTCCCGCCGAGACCTACGAGGCGGCCTCCCTGGATGGCGCCACCGGGTGGCGCAAGCACGTCTACGTCACCCTGCCGCTGCTGAGCCCCACCACCCTGCTGGCCTCGGTCATGGCCATGATCAGCGCGCTCCAGGTGTTCGACCAGCCGTACGTGCTGACCCGCGGCGGCCCCGGAGATTCCACCCGCACCGCCGTGATGGTGATCTTCGAGTCAGCGTTCCAGCGCCTGGAATTCGGCCAGGCCTCGGCCATCGGCGTGATCCTCACCCTGATCATCATGGCCATCACAGCCGCGCAGTTCCGGCTCAGCAAACGATTCGTCTTCTACCAGTAAGGCCAGCCATGTCTACCACTACAGAGCGGGTATCGGCCCGCACGGCCCCCGGTAATCCCGCCCGGCCACGCCGCAAGCCGAACTGGAACCTGGCCGTCCGGGTTGTCCTGCTGACCTTCGCGGCATCCCTGACCCTGGGCCCAGTTCTGTGGACCCTGTCCACGTCGCTTCGGACGCCGTCGGAATCATTCAAGCTGCCGCCGTCGTTCTTCCCCCTGAACCCGGACTTCACGTCCTACGCGCAGGTCTTCCAGCAGTTGGACATCTATATCCTGGTGCTGAACAGTGCCCTGGTCACCGGACTCATCGCGGTCGGCCAGATGGTTACCGCAGCGATGGCCGGCTATGCCTTCGCCAACCTCAAGTTCCGCGGCCGGGGGGCTCTGTTCTCGATCGTGCTGGCCACCATGATGGTGCCGGTCCAGGTGACCATCGTGCCGGTGTTTATGCTGATCCGCGGCATGGGCCTCTCGGACACCCTCCTGGCCCTGATCCTGCCCGCCATTCCGACGGCGTTCGGCACCTTCCTGATGCGCCAGTACTTCCTGGGGCTGCCCACCGACCTCGCGGAAGCTGCGGCGATCGACGGCGCCACGCCGTGGCGCACCTTCCGCTCCGTCTACGCGCCCCTGGCCGTCCCGGGCATGGCAATTGTGGGCATCCTGGCCTTCAACTTCCACTGGAACGAGTTCTTCCGCCCCCTCATCATGACCATCTCGGAGCGGAACTTCACCCTTCCGCTGGGCCTCGTCTCACTCCAGGGAAACCTGGGTACGGGCAGCATCTCGGTGGTCCTGGCAGGCGTAGTCCTTTCCATGATTCCGGCCCTGGTGGTCTTCATCTTCGGCCAGCGCGCGCTGCAGGACGGTCTTACCGCCGGCAGCGGCAAGTAACTTCTCCACCTTCTGAAAGGCTAACTTCCATGTCATCCCCGGACCTTGCCGCCAGCAACTTTGCCAGCCAGGCCGCGGCCCACCCGGACCCAGCGTTCCCGCAATTCCACCCCCGCCCCGCCCAAGGCTGGATCAACGACCCAAACGGCGTCAGCCACATCAACGGCCGGTACCACGTCTTTTTCCAGTACAACCCCGAGTCCGCCCGGCACCACCGGATCGCGTGGGGCCATGTCAGCTCCGCCGACCTGGTGCGCTGGGACGAACACCCGGTTGCTTTGAGGCCGCAGGACGGCGGGCCGGACGAGTACGGCTGCTGGACGGGTGTGGTTACGGACGACGGCGGTGTCCCCACCGCTGCGTACTCGGGCGTGCGCGGCGACGGTGGCCACTCCCAGGTGGTCATCTCCCGTGGTTCCGCGGACCTGGTGCACTGGACACAGGACGGGCACGTCGCCGCGTCCATGCCGGCCGACCCGCAGGTGACGGCAGTCCGGGACCCGTTCATCTTCCGCTTCAACGGCAAGCGCTACGCCATGCAGGGTGCCGGCCTCGCTTCCGGCCACGCGGCCCTGCTGCTGTACACGGTGGAGGATCTGTCCGACTGGAAATACCAGGGCATTTGGCTGACCTCCGAAAACCCGGTCGCCGCTGCCCACACTCCGGCCGAGATCTGGGAATGCCCGCAGCTGGTGCACGTGCCGGCCAGTTCCCGGGGCAACGATTCTTCCCAGGATGCGTGGGTGATGATGTTCTCGCTGTGGCTGGCCGGTGACCAGCACGAGCACGCCAACGGGGTGGGCCACTTGATCGGCTCGCTGGCCGAGGACCCCGCCACGGGGCTGCCCGTGTTTTCCCCGCGGTCCGGCGGGAAGTCGGACCTGGGCCGGGACTTCTACGCGCCCCAGATCCTGCAGTTGCAGGATGGCCCTGCTGCCGGTGCTGCTGCCGAACCGAAGGCGATGCTGTGGGGGTGGGCCAACGAAGGGCCGGGTCGGGATGGCCGGCGCGGCCGGAGCCAAGACGAGATCGACGCTGCAGGCTGGGCAGGTGTGCTGACCCACCCGCGGCTGCTGTCGGTCGTGGACGGGGCGCTGGCCGTGGCACCGGCACCGGAAGTGGATGCCTACCGGGGCTCCCAGGTGGCTGTCCAGGCCGACGGGAATGTTGTGCTGCCGCCGTTTGCCGAGGCTGTGGTGACCGCCCACTCCGGCGGGCCGGCCGCGCTGGCCGCGGACGCCGTCGTCGAACTTTCCCTGGTGGCTGGGGACGGCACGGATGCCTCCCGCCAGGTGGTGTTCAGCGGTGCACTGGCCGCAGGGGAGGAGCTACGGGTGTTTGTGGACGCGTCGCTGGTCGAGGTTTACCGGACCGGTGCCGTGGCCACCACGCTGCGGGCGTATCCGGCGCCCGGCGAACGGTGGGTCCTGCAGTTGCCGGCGGGTGCTGCCGCCACTGTGTGGCAGCTGGAACAGCCAAAGTAGGGGCCGTTGGTGGTCCCTGCCGGTCGGCGTCAGCCCCGGCCGTCGGGGACCGGTCCCGTGGATTCGCGGACCACCAGCCGGCCCGGTACCAAGGTCTCGATCGGTTGGCGCCAGGCAGGCTTCACGTCCTCGTCTGGGGTGCCATCGTTGGGCTGGGGCTCCGCTGCCAGCTCCTGGAGCAGTCCGGTCATCGCGGCCTCCCCCATCTCACGCAGCGGCAGGGCCATGGTGGTGAGCGCCGGGACCATGGTTGAGGCAATGCGGAATTCGTCGTCGTAGCCCATGACTGAGAGATCCTGCGGGATGGAAAGGCCCAGCCGGTTGGCAGCGAGCACCACGCCGATGGCCAGCCGGTCGTTGGCGCAGACGATCGCGGTGGGGCGTTCCGCAGCGGCCACCCCGTCCAGGAGTTTCATGGCCCCGTGGAAACCGGCGTCGATGTCCCAGCCCACCTGGAGGATCCGGCCCGGAGGAACCGGCAGGCCGGCGGCCTCAAACGCGGCGCGGTGGCCTTGGATACGGCGTGGGGCAGCGGGCGTGAGGTTGTCGCCCGCCAGGAACGCGATGTCCCTGTGGCCCAACTCCAGCAGGTGCTTGGCCGCCTCCCGGCCGCCGCGGACCTCGTCGGGAATGACGGCGGGAACACCGGCGTCCGGGCGGTCATCGAAGCAGTTTGCCAGCACCGACGGCACGCTCAGCATGTTGGGCGGGACGTGCAGGGGGCGCAAGCCCACCGTGACATACATCAGCCCGTCCACCTGGCGGTCCAGCAGCGTGGCGACGGCCCCCTCGTCGCGGGCCTCGTCCAGCTCCGTGTCCATCACCACGGTGACAAAACCCTGGGTTCTGGCCACGGCGTCGGCGCCTGCGATGATGTTGCCGTCGAAGGGGCTGGTGACCACCTGGTCCGAGACGATCCCGATGATGCGCGACCGGCGGTTCCGGAGGCTCACGGCGATGGTGTTGGGCGTGTAGTTCAGGGCGGCGGCAGCTTCGCGAATCCGGTCCTGGCTCTCCTTCGCCACGTTCCCGTCGCCGCGGCCGTTGAGTACCAGCGACACAGCGCTGCGGGACACACCAGCGAGTTTGGCGACGTCCAAGGCTGTGGCTTTGCGATTCATGGTGGGGACCCTCCGGACTGCTGTGTTTCTCGCAGTCTACCTAACGCGTGTGAGGGATGCCCGGACCGCCCAACTGGGTAGCAGCAGATGCCGTTATGGGACCCCATAACGACATCTGCTGCTACTTAGTTGGGGTGCGGAGGGCGTCAGGTGAGGGACGCCGCCAGCTCCTCGATGATTTCGAACTGCTCGCGCACCCCGCCTTCCATGCCGGACTGCGCAATCATGTCCCGGACTTCCTTGCTGCCCGCGTCGGTGCGGATCCTGACCGTGGTGGCGCCGCCGTCGGCCTCTTCGAAGGTGACCGTGTTCACCACGGCTCCGTCTTCGCTGTCCCGTGCTGTGCCAGGCATCTCCATGACCTCCGTGTTCACGATCCGTTCGTTCGGCACTATCTCCCGGTACGTCCCGTGGAAGGCCACCTCGAATTCGCCGTGCGCCACCATGACGTAACGCCAGGCGCCGCCCACCCGGAAGTCCATTTCCATCAGCGTCATCTCGCCCCGCCGGCCAGGCCACCACTTCCTGACAAGTTCGGGGGTGGTCCAGGCTCTGTAGACCAGATCCCGGGGTGCGTTGAGCGTGCGGGTGATGAGGATTTCCTCATCGCTGGGGAAGGTGACGTCCATGGTCCCGCTGCTTGCCTGTGCCATTGCCCTGCTCCTTTGCCTAGTTTTTTTGCTCTTTGAGGTCCTCCAGCACGTCCTCCAGGAGATCGAACCGCTCTTCCCAGAGATGCTGGTAGCTGGCAACCCAGTCGTGGATGGGCTTCAGGGCCTGCGGATTGAGCCGGTAGACCCGTTGCCGGCCTTCGTCGCGCACATCCACGGCCCCTACCTCGCGCAGGACACGCAGGTGCCGTGATACGTGCGGCTGGGCCAGGCCAAGCAGGTCCACAAGTTCGTTAACGGGACGCTCGCCCTGGGCGAGGGCGTCCAGGATCTCCCGACGGCGGGGCTCAGCCACCGCGTTGAATGCATCTGCCGTTGTTGCTGCCCGTGCCATACCGAAATTGTATACCCATATGGATATGCGTTGGAAGGATCTGGAGGTATTTGCAGCATTCACAAAATTGTGAATCTGAGTAATGTTCGAAGTATGGAAACCATCATCCAGACCGTTGATTTGCATAAGCACTTCGGCAGGGTCCGGGCCCTTGACGGACTCAACCTTGAGGTCCAGCGGGGCGAGATCCACGGATTCCTCGGACCCAACGGCGCCGGCAAGTCCACTACCCTGCGTATCCTGCTGGGCCTGGCGAAGGCCACGTCCGGAACAGCCAGCGTCCTGGGCCTGGACCCCTGGACGCAGTCCGTGGAACTGCACCGCCGCCTGGCCTACGTCCCCGGGGACGTGCGGCTCTGGCCCAACCTGTCGGGCGGCGAGACCATCGATCTTCTCTCGCGGCTGCGCGGCGGCACTTCAGGCGGCGCCTCCAGGGGCACGGCCTACCGGCAGCGCAAAGCGGATCTCTGCGAGGCCTTCGACTTCGACCCGGGCAAGAAGGGCCGAGCCTATTCCAAGGGCAACAGGCAGAAGGTGGCGCTGATCGCTGCCCTGGCCACGGACGCCGAGCTGTACCTCCTCGACGAGCCCACGAGCGGCCTTGACCCGCTCATGGAGGCGGTGTTCCGCCGCGAGGTCCTCGCCGCCGTCGAACGCGGTGCCACTGTGCTCCTCTCCAGCCACATCCTCTCCGAGGTGGAGGTACTGTGCCACCGCGTGAGCATCATTCGCGCGGGCCGGGTGGTGGACGGCGGGACGCTGGACTCGCTGCGACACCTCACCCGTTCCGATGTCTCGTTCGCCGCTGATGGCGTGAATACCCGCACCTTGGTGGAGTTGGGCGCCGTGCATGACCTGACGGCCGACGGCGGCAGGGTCAGGTTTGGTGCCGACTCGGACCGGATTGCTGAGGTGCTTCCGGCGCTCGGCGCCTTGGGTGTCAAGGGACTGACGATCACGCCGCCTTCCTTGGAGGAGCTGTTCCTGCGGCATTACGGTGACACGTCGGTGCAGGTCATCGGGGCGAGAAGAGAAAACGGGCATACCAAGCACGCTCGTCGGCGGCACCTGCTGGGCGCGAGGGGCCGTGATTAGGGTGCGCGAGCTGAGGATCCTCTGGGGCCAGCGCCTGCGGCGGGACCGCTGGCAGCTGGTCATCTGGGTGCTGGGCATCGGCGCCCTCGCGCTGTTCTCGGCCACAGCCATCCAGGAGACTTTCGGTGATGAGTCCAGCCGCGCCGAAATCCTGCAGCTGGCCATTGCCACTCCTGCCATCCTGATGCTTCGCGGCCTGGCGCGCGGGGCCAGCCTGGGCGCTTTCACGTTCTTCCAGATCTATGCCTTCCTTGCCCTGCTGGCCAGCCTGATGAGTACTTTCCTTGCAGTGCGCCACACCCGGGCTGACGAGGAAAGCGGCAGCGCCGAACTGGTCGCCGCCACCCCGGCCGGCCGCCTCACACCCGCCGTCGCCACGATCCTGCACGGCACGTCAGTCAACGTCCTGGTGGCGCTGTCGGTGTTCGCCGGCTACACGGCTGCAGGGCTGGATCCCGCCGGTGCCATAGTGGCGGGCGCCGCCGTGGGCACGGTCGGGTTGGCGTTCCTGGGCGTGGGCCTGCTTGTGGCCCAGCTGATGGGTACCTCCCGCGGAGCTAATGGATTCGCCTCGGCTCTGGTTGTTCTGGCGTACATCCTGCGGGGCATCGGGGACGCCACAGGCACGCCGAGCGCCGACGGGACGGTGATGACCGCGGGAACTGCCAGCTGGTTCTCCCCGATCGGGTGGGGACAGCAAACGTTCGCCTTCACGGGTGACCGATGGTGGCCGCTGCTCCTGCCGCTGGCACTCGCCGCCGCCTGTGGGGCCGTTGCCTGGCTGCTCCTGAGACGGCGGGACAGTGGCGCGAGCGTCTGGGGGGCACGTCCCGGGCGGATGGCCGCACGTCCTTCGCTGAACAGCCCTACCGCGCTGGCCCTGCGGCTGCAGGCGGGTTCGATCATCGGCTGGGGCATCGGCGGGCTGGCCATGGGAATCCTGGCAGGCTCACTGGGCAGCGCGATCGCCGCGGCCGACTTATCCAACAGCAACATCACCGCGGCGCTGCGTGCCATGATCCAGTCCCAGGGTGTATCACTGACCCAGCTGCTGATTTCGGCAATGTTCTCGATTGCGGGAGTGCTGGCCGCCGCGTGCGGGCTGCAGGCCGTCATCCGGCTGCGCCAGGAAGAGGCGGCCGGCACCGCGGAGCTCCTGCTCGCTGCTCCCATCAGCCGGTTGCACTGGCTGGCCAGCTACCTGTTGCTGGGCACCGCGTCGGTGTTGCTGGTGATGTTCCTCGCCGGGTTCGGGACCTGGGCCTCGCTGGCCGGTGCCGGTGACACCTCCGTGGAAGCGCGGGCCGTGTGGGAAACCGCCGTCGCCCAGCTTCCCGCGGCCCTACTCTACCTTGCCGTTCCTGCGGTGGTGTTCGTCCTGTGGCCAGCGGCGACCATCACCGTGGGCTGGGCGCTCCTCGGGGCCGGGGTGGTGATGGGCATTTTCGGCGGCATGATCGGCCTGGACCAGAGCCTTCGGGACCTCTCACCGTTCACCCACACCCCCGTTCCCAACGGTACGACGACGGACTGGAGCGGCGCGTGGTGGATGCTGGCCACCGCTGTCCTCGCCGCCGCCGTGGCCGTCATTGGCATGCGGCGGAGGGAAACGGGGACCGCATGAGCGAGGAGGCCGCTGAGGCAAAGGCTGCGGCGGAAAAGGCTGCGGCAGGATTCGCTGCGGCCGGCTTCCCTAAGATGCCTGCCCGGGCGCTGATGGCCTTGGTCTCGTCCGAGGACGGTAGCCTCACTGCAGCCGAGCTTGGGGAGCGGCTGGGCGTGAGCGCTGCAGCGGTGTCCGGCGCCGTCAGGTACCTGCAGACCGTGGGCTTTGTCCACCGGGTCTCCCAGCCCGGCAGCCGCCGCGACCTGTACGCCCTCTACGACGACGAGTGGTACATCGTCTCCATGCGGAAGAGCCCTATCTACCAAAGCCTCGCGGCACTGACGGACGCGACTGCCGAGGCCCTGCCGGAAGGGTCCGCTGCCCGGTCCCGCGTAACGGAGATGGGCCGCTTCTATCGCTTCCTCGCCGCCAGGATGCCCGCGATCCTGGACGAATGGGAGCGGGAACGGGAAGGCTGGGAACGCGAACAGGACGACTCAAGGCTCAAAGGAGGCCTGCCGTGACCATCATCGACAACGCGGTGTATGTGGACGGGGTTCGGACCGCGGACCCCTACGGCCTGGAGGAGACGTACTTCGTCCTTCGCCAACGGGAGGGCATGGCGTGGATCGGGATGTACCGGCCGGACGCCGTCGAACTCCGCTCCGTGGCCGAGGAGTTCGACCTCAACTCCCTGGCCGTGGAGGACGCGCTCGCCGGGCATCAGCGCGCCAAGCTGGAGCACTATGGCGAATGCGTGTTCCTGGTGCTGCGCCCCGCCCGCTACCTGGACGACGTGGAGAAGGTGGACTTCGGCGAGATCCACGTCTTCGTGGGCGCCGACTATGTCATCACGGTCCGGCACGCCGAATCCCCGGACCTGGCCAGGGTCCGACGGCGGATGGAGGCCATGCCGGAGTTCCTCGCCCTCGGCCCGGACGCGGTCCTCTACGGCATCCTTGACCAGGTAGTGGACGAATACGAGCCTGTGGCCGCGGGCCTGGAAAACGACGTCGATGAGATCGAGGACGACCTCTTTGGCGCCGACCCGGACGTCTCCCGCCGGATCTACGAACTGTCCCGGCAGGTCATCACGTTCCAGCGCGCCACGAGCCCGCTGGTGGGGATCCTGCAGGTCCTGATGACCGGGACACCGGAACGGACGCCGGGACCCGAACTGCAGGACCACTTCCGTGACGTGCTTGACCACGTGCTGCGGCTCAACGAGCGGGTGGCGTCCTTCCGGGCCCTGCTGCAGAACGCGCTGGCCGTCAACGCCGCCCTCGTGGCCCAGCGGCAGAACGACGAGATGCGCAAGCTCACCGAATCCAGCTTCGCGCAGAGTGAGCAGGTCAAACGGATCTCGTCCTGGGCCGCCATCCTGTTCGCGCCGACGCTGGTGGGCACGATCTACGGCATGAACTTCAGCTCCATGCCGGAGCTGGACTGGGTTTTCGGCTACCCGTTCGCGCTGGGCCTGATGCTGGCGATGGGGCTGGGGCTGTACTTCACGTTCAAGCACAACAAGTGGATCTAGCGGCCGGGGGGCGCTCACCGGTCGCCGGTACAGTGAAGGCATGCCGCCTGCCGCCCTTCCCTCCTTGGACGAACTGCTCGCGTCTGCGTATGTAGTCAGCTTGCCCATGCGGGTGAAATTCCGCGGCATCATGGAGCGCGAGGCCCTGCTGCTTCGCGGTCCGGCCGGGTGGGGCGAGTTCTGCCCGTTCCCCGAATACGGGGACGCCGAGGCGTCCCGCTGGCTCGCCGCCGCCGTCGAGGCCGGCTGGGACGGTTTCCCGGCGCCCCTTCGGTCAACGATTCCGGTGAACGCCACGGTTCCAGCCATTTCCGCGGACCGCGTCCCGGAGTTGCTGGCCAGGTTCGGCCGGGTGGACGCCGTCAAAGTCAAGGTGGCGGAGCGCGGACAGACGCTCGACGACGACGCCGCCCGCCTCGATGCCGTCCGTTCCCTTCTGCCCCGGGCGGCCATCCGCGTGGACGCCAACGGCGCGTGGGACGTGCCTGCCGCCGTGCAGGCACTGACCCGGCTCGCCGCCGTCGGGCTCGAGTATGCCGAGCAGCCAGTGCCAACGATTGAGGGCCTCGCCGAAGTTCGATCGCTTTTGCGGGCCGCCGGTATCCCCGTGCTGATCGCCGCCGACGAAAGCGTGCGCAAGGAATCCGACCCCCTCCGGGTGGCCCGGGCCGGCGCTGCGGATCTGATCGTGGTAAAGGTTGCGCCGCTCGGTGGAGTGCGGCGCGCGCTGGACATCGTGGCCCAGGCAGGGCTTCCCGCCGTCGTGAGTTCCGCACTGGATACCTCCGTGGGGATCCGCGCCGGGCTGGCCTTGGCGGCCTCCCTGCCGGAGCTTCCGTATGCGTGCGGGCTGGGGACGGTGTCCCTGTTTGCCTCTGACGTCACGACGGATCCGCTGGTGGCCGACGACGGCGCCATCCGCCTTCGCGATGTGTCCGCTGACGCCGGGCTGCTGGAGCGGTACGCCGCCCCCGCGGAACGCCGGGACTGGTGGCTGGCCCGGCTCCGCCGCGTCCACGCGCTCGTGGCTGCATCGATTGCTCCGTAAGCGCCGTTTTCAGGGCCCACAACGGCGCTTACGGAGCAATCGAAGGGGGTATCCCTACAGGTCACCGGCGGTTCACCGGAGCTTCACCTGACGGATGGCTGGGCGTTGGAACCGGCTGACAGGGTGGGAAAACCGCATCGATTCCCTGGAAGGCCCCCCATGTCTGAAACGACTGCCCGCAAATTCGCCCTGCTGCCGATGCTCGGCCATACCAAGGGCAAGCGCAGCGCCGTCACCTGCGCTCTGAAGTGCGACAACGCCTGCGCCGGCGACGTCTGCAACACCAGTTCCAACAGCTACTTCCGCGACATCGCCTCCGCGACCATGTCCCGCCGCGCCGCCCTGGGCTTCGGCGCCGCCGGTGCGCTCGCCGTCGTCCTCGGTTCTGCCGTCACGTCCGCTGAGCCCGCAGCCGCCGCCGGCCTGTCCAAGGCGGCCAAAGAGGGCTTCGGCAAGTCCAAGCTTCAGTTCACGGCCATCCCCTCGGTGGATGCCGCCGTCGACGCCGTCACCGTGCCGGAAGGCTTCACGTGGCAGCCGGTCATCCGCTGGGGCGACCCGATCTTGAACGACGCTCCGGCATTCGACCTGAACAACCAGACCGCCGCCGCACAGGAAAAGCAGTTCGGTTACAACAACGACTACACCGACATCCTCGAGGTTCCCGGCAGCAAGGGCCGCCGCGCGGTCCTGTTCTCCAACCACGAGTACACCAACGACGCCATCATGTTCCCGCCCACCATGCCGGCAGACCAGGTGCGCGCTGTGGGGGCAGCCGCGCACGGCCTGTCCGTGGTGGAGCTGGAGCGCAAGAACAAGACCAAGCCATGGACCTACGTCAAGGGAGCGGAACTGAACCGCCGCTACCTCAACAGCACCGTCTACGAACTGACCGGTCCGGCCGCTGGCTCCGCCCTGGTCAAGACCGTGGAAGACCCCGCAGGCCGCTTTATCAAGGGAACCCTGGGCAACTGCGCGGGCGGCACCACCCCGTGGGGCACCATCCTGTCCGGCGAAGAAAACTTCCAGGGCTACTTCGTGGGCAACGGCACTTCCGCCGGCGACAAGCGCTACGGCATCACGTCCAAGCCCACCGCCCGCCAGTGGGAACTGGACGATCCCCGCTTCGACACCCGCAATCCCGGCTACGAGAACGAAGCTAACCGCTTCGGCTGGATCGTGGAAGTTGATCCGTTCGACCCCACGTCCACGCCGAAGAAGCACTCGATGCTGGGCCGCTTCAAGCACGAGGGCGCCAACGTCATCATCGCCAAGTCCGGCCACGTGGTGGCGTACTCCGGCGATGACGAGCGCTTCGACTATCTGTACAAGTTCGTGTCGAAGGACACGTACCGCGAGGGTGACCGCAAACACAACATGACCCTACTGTCCGCCGGCAGCCTCTACGTGGCCAGGTTCACCGGAAACTCACCCGCCGCCGAGATCACCGGCACCGGCTCAGTCCCCTCCGACGGGGCCTTCGACGGCACGGGCGAGTGGCTGCCGCTGGTGCTGGATGGCAAGTCCGCCGTGCCGGGCATGTCCGTGGAAGAGGTCCTGGTGTACACCCGCCTGGCCGCCGACAAGGTCGGGCCCACCAAGATGGACCGGGCCGAGGACGTGGAGCCGAGCCTGCACACGGGCAAGGTCTACGTGGCCTGCACCAACAACTCCAACCGCGGCACCGGTACGAACGAGGGCGCCAACGAGGTCAACCCGCGCAACCAGAACCGTGACGGCCACATTGTGGAAATCACCGAAACCGGCGACCAGACCTCCACCGCCTTCACCTGGAACCTGCTGATGGTCTGCGGCGATCCGGCCCAGGGTGACGTCACCTATTTCTCCGGCTTCCCGGTGGACAAGGTTTCGCCCATCTCCTGCCCGGACAACCTGGCGTTCGACTCCGTGGGCAACCTTTGGATCTCCACCGACGGGGCTCCCTCCGGCATCGGCCGGGCGGACGGACTCTTCAAGGTCACCCTCGAGGGCGCCGAGCGCGGCAAGGTGGAGCAGTTCCTCGCCGTCCCGCGCGACGCCGAGACCTGCGGCCCCATCATCCACGACGACGAGCGCACCGTTTTCGTCTCGGTCCAGCACCCGGGCGAAGACGGCACTTTCGAAGCCCCGAACTCGTACTTCCCGGATTACGTCCCGGCAGGCACGACGCCGGCACCCGGCCAGGCGCGGGCCCCGCGTCCGTCAGTGGTCCAGGTGTTCCGCGGCTAAGTGCCTCGCTGCGCTCCTGCAGGTTTTTGGCCGACGCTCTCCCACTTTTCGTCCCGGGCTGGGCGGCGAGTGAGAGAGCGTTTGGTTTTAACCGCCAGGAAGTGAGAGAGCGTCGGTGGGGTGGCAGACTGGACCGGTGACTTCGCCGAACGACTCCACCCTCCATCCCGCATCCGACGACGCCTCCACGCCGTCCGAAACGCCATCCCTGGGCTCGGTTGAGGCGGCGCGGATCGCAGTGAGCGCGCTGATCGACGGCGGCGTCGGTTACGTGGTGGTCTCGCCTGGTTCCCGCTCAGCTCCCATGGCGTACGCACTGGCCGAAGCGTCGGCGGCGGGGAAAGTGGAACTGCTGGTACGCATCGATGAACGTTCCGCCGGCTTCACGGCCCTGGGCCTTGCCCTGTCCACCGGCTCCCCGGCAGCCGTCCTCACCACGTCCGGCACCGCCGTCGGGAACCTGATGCCCGCCGTGATGGAGGCCAACCACGCCGCCGTCCCGCTTGTGGTGTTGTCCGCCGACCGCCCGGAGGAGCTGCGCGGCACCGGCGCCAACCAGACCACCATCCAACTGGACCTGTTCGGCGAGCACGTGCGCTTCGCCGCCGACATCGAGGCCGGCACCAGCCCGCTGCGCGCCGTCGAGACCGCGATCTCCGCCGCCACCGGCGCGTTCTCCGACCTCGCTCCGGGCCCTGTCCAGCTCAACCTAGCGTTCCGCGACCCGCTGGTCCCCGCGCCGGAGGAGAAGCTTCCCGCGGCGACCGCCCGGCCTAAGTTCCGCATCGGCACAGACCCCCTCACCATGGACCTTCCGCCAGTCCCCGGTGGCCTGGAGGAACGGCGTACCGTGGTGCTGGCAGGGCACGACGCCGGTCCCGTCGCGGAAGCCTTCGCCCGCGCCCACGGCCTGCCGCTGCTGGCGGAGCCGTCGTCGAACGCCCGTTTTGGCCCGAACGCCGTGGGCCCGTACAGGCTGTTGTTGGAGCATTTCGGGCCGGATTCTTCGCAGCCGGTCGAACGCGTGGTGCTCTTCGGCCGGCCGACGCTGTCCCGGCCTGTTGCTTCGCTGTTGGCCCGGGCGGAGGTGCCGTCCGCGCTGTACCAGCCGGTTCCGGTGGCCTGGTACGAGCCCGGCCGTCGCACGGAACTGCCGCTGGAAAGCCTGGCCGAGCTCGCCGATTTCGCTGGCCGTGGGCCTTCGTCCTGGCTGGATGCCTGGCTCCTGGCAGGGTCCGCCGCGCAGCATGCCCTCGACCAGGTCCTGGCGGGGGAGGCCGCCGCCACGGGGCCGTCCGTGGGCGCACTCGTGTGGCAGCAGTCGCATGGTCAGCTGGTGCTCGGTTCCTCCAACGGCATCCGCGACGTGGACCTCGCAGGCCTGCCCGCAGCCGAACCTGCCGCAACCGTGTACGCCAGCCGCGGCCTCTCCGGGATCGACGGCACCATCTCCACTGCCACCGGAATAGCCCTCGGCGGCCGGCAGCAAACCACCCTACTGCTGGGCGACGTCACGTTCCTGCACGACGCCGGCGGCCTCCTTCTCGGTTCCGGGGAGGCCCAGCCGCCGCTCCGGATCGTGGTGCTTAACGACTCCGGCGGCGCCATCTTCGACCTGCTGGAGCACGGAGCAGTGCGCGAAGCAGGGACGTACGGGGACGCCGTCGAACGCCTCTTCGGCACCCCGCACACGGTGGACCTCGCGGCACTCGCCGCAGCCTACGGCGTCGGGCATTGCTCGGTAAGCACGACGGCGGCACTCGCCGAGGCGCTCGTCCCACCGATCGAGGGCCGCAGCATCATCGAGGTGCGGACTGACCGCCACAGCCTCCGCGCCCTGCACGCCCGCATCAAGGCAGCTGTGTCGGCCGCGGTCAGGGGAGTCCTCGCAGGGTAGTTTCCGCGACGCGGTTTCGGTCCACGGACGCGGATTAACGAGTGTCTTCGGACCGAACCTGCATCCGGCAGCGATGGCGGGTTGTCCACATACGGGGCTCGGTGCCTTACCCGGCCCTTCGCGGTGGTGCGACCGTTTGGGTATGAATCCTCTTCCCCGTCTTATCCTGACGCGACACTTGGCCGACGTCGGCGCGAGTACCCGCCCGCTGCCTGCCGCAGTAAAGGCAGGTTCGTTGGTGCGGATTCGGCAGGGTGTCTACGTCGAGGCGTCTGCCTGGGCTGGGCTCGCCGTATGGCAGCGCTACCGGCTACGGATCGAAGCGGTAGCTGAAACTGCCATCCTCCCGGTAACCTTCTCGCTTCATTCCGCCGCCTCAGTCTGGGGTATTCCCACTATCCAGCGGGGCCAGCCCATCCACGCCCTTACGCTCTTCCGGGGAGGCGGCAGGTCCCGCGCGGGTATTCGGAGGCATCTAGTTGAACCGGGAATGCTCGACGCCGAAATCGTGGACGGTCTGTCCGTTACCTCGCGTCAAACCACGGTGCTTGATATTGCAGCAACCGTCCCGTTTGCCGAGGCTGCGGTTCCACTGGATTACGTGTTAAGGCCGGACCCGGCCCGGGGCCTTCCGGCGCTCACAAAGACTGAACTCCTCGCAGCCATGGCCGGGCGATATTCCGCTGCAGCTGAGCGGCGTGTCAGGTCGGCGGTGGAGTTTGCTGATTTCCGCTCTGGGTCTGCGGGCGAATCGTATAGCCGCGGGCTCATTCATATGGCTGGCTTCGAGGCACCCATCCTGCAATATGAGGTTCGGACTTCCGTTGGCCGTGTGGCTTTCACTGACTTCTACTGGGAAGGCAGCAGGACCGTGGGGGAGTTCGATGGCATCGAAAAGTACCTCAAGCCGGAGTACCTCAAAGGGCGGACGCCCGGGCAGGTTGTGGTGGACGAAAAGCTGCGGGAGGACCGGATCCGGGCAACCGGACGGAATGTAGTCCGGTGGGTGTGGAATGACCTGTGGAGGGGAGGACTGGAAGGCATGCTGTCCTGCGCCGGCGTCCCCCGACGTCCACGGTCCTCATCAGGACGCGGTAAAGGACCCGGGACGCAGAATCGGCCCGGGGACACCCGAAAATGAGTGTCCGCGGGCCGATTCCGTGTCCTACGTTCAGGCGGGCCTATTCCTCGATCTCGATGTGCGTTGGATCCAGGACGCGGCGCAGGAATTCCTTGGTGCGGGCCTGGGTGGGGGCGGAGATGACCCGTTCGGCCACGCCCTCCTCCACCACGACGCCGCCGTCCATGAAGACCACGCGGTCGGCCACTTCGCGGGCGAAGCCCATCTCGTGGGTCACCACCAGCATGGTCATGCCTTCCTTGGCCAGGTTCCGCATAACGGAGAGGACATCGCCAACGGTCTCGGGGTCCAGCGCAGAGGTGGGCTCGTCGAAGAGCATCAGCTCGGGGTTCATGCTCAGCGCCCTGGCAATGGCCACGCGCTGCTGCTGGCCGCCGGAGAGCTGGTCCGGGAAACGGTCGGACAGGTGCCCCAGCCCAACGCGCTCCAGGTTGTGCTGCGCCACCTTGTCCGCCTCGGCCTGGGAGCGCTTGAGCACCTTGGTCTGGGCGATGGTGCAGTTCCGCTTGGCATCCAGGTGCGGGAATAGGTTGAACTGCTGGAACACCATGCCCACCTTGCGGCGCATCCTGTCGATGTCCACTTCAGGGTCCGTGGCTTCGAAGCCGCCCACGTGGATGGCGCCCTCGTTGGGCTGCTCCAGGAGGTTGACGCACCGCAGGAGAGTGGATTTGCCGGACCCGGATGGGCCGATCAGGCACACCACTTCACCGGGCTTTACTTCCAGGCTGATGCCCTTGAGCACCTCGTTGGTGCCGTAGGACTTGCGCAGGTCCTTGATGGAGACACCTGCCGCGTTGACGGTGCCGGGGTTGCCGGCGGAGGAATTTACGACGTCGTTCATGGCTTCCCTGCCTATCGCTTGGTCCGCGCGGAGCGGCTTTCGAACTTCCGGGCCAGGAGGCTCAGCGGGATGGTGATGACCAGGTAGAAGGCACCTGCGACCAGTAGCGGCGTGAGGCCGGCACCCAGGCTGGAGATGCCGTCGCGGCCGAACTTAGTCAGCTCGTACTGCGATGCCGTGAGGCCCAGGACGTAGATCAGCGACGAATCCTTGGTCAGCAGGATGACCTCGTTGGTCAGCGGCGGCAGGACGATCTTGAATGCCTGCGGGATGACGATGGAAACCATGGCCCGCCACTGGGGCATGCCCAGCGAGCGTGCAGCCTCCAGCTGACCCTTGGGCACAGCCTGCAGGCCGGCGCGCAGGGTTTCGGCGATATATGCCGAGGCGACCATACCCAGCGAAACCATGACCACGATAGTCACATTCCAGGAAACGCCGAAGGCCAGGGGCACGCCGTAGCCGAAGGCGATGAACACCAGCAGGGCCGGGATGCCGCGGAAGAATTCGATGTAGCCCGTGGCGATCCAGCGGTACAGCGGGAAGCTGGAGAGCTTCATCAGGGCCAGCAGCAGGCCGCCGGACAGGCCGACGACGAAGCCAAGGAAGGTGTAGATGAGGGTGTTTTTCAGGCCCACCAGGAAGATGTCCGGGAACATCGGGCCGATTTTGCCGAAGTTGAAGACGCTGTTGCCGATGGTCTTCCAGTCCGTGGCGAGGACCAGTGCGGCCATGGCCACAATGAAGATGCCAATCTGGACATACAGGCTCACTCTGGCCCGTTGACGTGCGGTCATTGCCATGGGGTGCTCACATTCGTAGTGCGTGGCTGAGGCCCCGGACGTACTGCGGTTCAGCGTGTCCGGGGCCCCGGCGGCGTGGTTCTCAGGGCGGCGTTGGCCTCAGTTGAATGGGGCCGAAGCGCTGGCTACTTGGCGACTTCGCCGAACCAGGTGGTCTCGAACTTCTCGAGGGTGCCGTCGTCGGTCAGGCGCTTGAGCGTCGCGTTGACCTTTTCGGCCATGGCAGTGTTGCCCTTCTTGATGGAGATGCCCAGCTGCTCACCCGTGGCGAACTTCTCCACTGCCTTGAAGGAGGGGTCGTCCTTGATGGCGTAGCCCAGGACGGACTGGTTGCCCAGCGCGGCGTCGATGGTTCCGGCCTTCAGGGCCTGGACCAGGAGGCCGGTGTCCTCGAACTGCTGTGCGTCGAGGCCCTTCTCGGTGGCGTAGTCGGCGCCAGTGGTGGCCTGCTGCACGCCCACCTTCTTACCCTTGGCGTCGTCCAGGCTCTTGATGCCGGAGTCCTCGCTTGCCACCAGGGCCAGGTCGTCGTCGAGGTATGGGGTGGAGAAGTCCATGACGGCCTTGCGGGTGTCCGTGATGGAGATGGAGGAGATGGAGACGTCGCACTGTGTAAGAGCCGTGCCGGTCTCGATAGCTTCGAAGGAGCTGTCCACTACGTTCAATTCGGCGTTGAGGTCCTTGGCCACCTCAGCGGCGATGTCCATGTCAAACCCGACGATTTTGCCATCCTTCTGGAATTCGAAGGGCTCGTAGGGGACGTCCGAGCAGACGGTGAGCTTACCGGCGTTGACGAGCTGGATGCTGCCATCGGAGGCTGCCGGGGTGGAGCCTCCGCCGCCGCAGGCCGTGAGGGTGAGGGCGCCGGCGGCGAAGATTGCTGCTGCCTTGGCGGTCATTTTGGCCGTGGCCAGGGACTTGAGCTGCATATTTCTTACCTTTTGTTGCAGGGGGAATGCCGTACTAAATCGGTTCATAGTGTAGCGCCGAAAAAGAGATTTGCATCACAGGAAACTTAGTTTCACTATTGGATAACTAAGTTACCGCTAATTTCAAGCCTAGACGAGGGGAAGGTGTCTCGGATTCCGGACACCCCGCCCAACTAAGTAGCAGCAGATGTCGTTCTGAGGCGTCAAAACGACATCTGCTGCTACTTAGTTGGGGAGCGGGGAGGGAACCTAGCTCCTGATGCCCAGCGACTCCAGCATCGGGCGGAACTTGGCCCAGGTCTCTGCCAGCTCAGCTTCGGGCTGGGAACCGTCCACTATGCCGCAGCCGGCATACAGGCGCACGGTGGTCGGCGACTCAATGACAGCCCCACGCAGCGCGATGCCCCACTCGCCGTTGCCGGCCGCATCCAGCCACCCCACGGGCCCGGCATACGGGCCTCGGTCCAGGTGTTCGAGCTTGCGGATCAGTGCACCGGCCACCAGTGTTGGCGTACCGCAAACGGCGGCCGTCGGGTGTAGCGCGTTGATCAGTGCCAGGCAGGTGGGCACGTGCCCTTCTACCTCGGTCAGCTCGGCCTTCACGTCCGACGCCAGGTGCCACACATTGGGCAGTTCGAGGATGAACGGCTCGTCGTGCGCGTTCATTGCCTCCGAGAACGGCGCCAGCTGTGAGGTCAGCGACTGGATGGCGATCTCGTGTTCGTGCCTCTGTTTCTCGGATCCGGCCAGCACGCGTTCGGCGTAGTCCATGGGGATGCCGGCCTCGCCGTGCGCGTCGCGGCGGTCCAGCGTTCCGGCCAGCACGCGGGCTTGGGCGGTCCGGCCCTCCACCTGGATTAGCATCTCCGGGGTGGCGCCCACCAGCCCGTCCACGCCGTACGTCCAGCACTCGCGGTACCGGGCCGACAGCTCCCGCAGCACCTTGGCGGCGT
Organism: Pseudarthrobacter sp. NPDC055928; assembly: GCF_042270935.1. Taxonomy (NCBI): domain Bacteria; kingdom Bacillati; phylum Actinomycetota; class Actinomycetes; order Micrococcales; family Micrococcaceae; genus Pseudarthrobacter; species Pseudarthrobacter sp. NPDC055928. The sequence continues at coordinate 311,910 of NZ_JBHJZH010000001.1, read as the reverse complement.
TCACGCCCGTGGGGACGGTGGCCACGATGTCACGCGCCAGCACGAGCTTCTCCAGCGCCCCGGTCCGGATCTCCTCCACGCCCGCGGCGACGGCGGCCATCCAGTCCTCTTCACTCAGCGACCCCGTGTGCAGCGTCGCACCGGCAGCCAACGGCAAAGGGCGGACGACGGCGTGACCCGCCTTGGCGGGAACGGCAGGGGAGGTGCCGTCCCCGGCCGCTGGAGTTGCCGGCGTCGGGCTGCCCGTAAAGGTGAGGGGGGCGCCAGGGTTGCCGCTACTGAGCCAGCGCTCCAGGGCAGCGAGGGCGCCCGCCTCGGTGAGGGCGACGTCGTCGAACGTTAACTGGGTGACCCAGAAGCGGCCGTCCCGGACGCCCACCACGATTTCCGGCACGATCAGCCGGGACTCGTGGGCGGACTTTTTGGAGAACGCGAACGAGCCGAAAGCCACCGGGCCCGTGCCAGGCAGTTCCACGGAGTCTGCGATCTCCGCTTCCAGGACCAGGTGGCGCCACCAAATGTCTGCCTCAAGGAAGCGCTCGGGACCAGTGGCGGTAAACCGGGCGATTTCGCCGAAGCCCACCAGTCCGGCTTCGCGGCGGGTCCAGCAGAGGACGTCGTCCCGGACCAGAAACTGAGGCAGCCCCCCGGGAGATGCTTTTTCATCCAGGGGGACTGTCAGAGTGCGGAACGTTCTCGTCATGATGGGTCCACAGTACTTGAAAGTACTTGGGCCCCTAAGTACTTCTAAGTATCGCAATTGCGCACTCAGCCCCGGAAACCGGCCGTGGTTAGGGGGCCTGCAGAACATTTGAGACAATGACTGGGTGAACCGAGCATCCTTGGATAAGCGTCCGGACGAAGTAGCCACGATGTTTGACGACGTCGCACCTAAATACGATGTCGTCAACGATGTCCTCTCCATGGGGCAGACCCGCCGCTGGCGCAAGGTTGTGGTGGAAGCCATGGAAGTCACGAAGGGCCAGAGAGTCCTGGATCTTGCCGCAGGAACCGGTACCTCAAGCGAGCCATATGCCGATGCAGGCATAGACGTAGTCGCGTGCGATTTCTCCCTCGGAATGCTCAAAGTTGGCAAGCGCCGCCGCCCCGACATCAATTTTGTTGCCGGTGACGCCACCAACCTGCCCTTCGCGGATAACTCCTTTGACGCCAGCACCATCTCGTTCGGGCTGCGGAACGTCAATGAGCCGAAGAAGGCCCTGGCCGAGATGCTTCGGGTTACCAAGCCGGGCGGCAAGCTGGTCATCGCCGAGTTCTCCCAGCCGGTGGTTCCGCTCTGGCGCACCATGTATACCGAATACCTCATGCGTGCCCTGCCGGCTATCGCCATGAAGGTTGCCTCCAATCCGGACGCCTACGTTTACCTCGCCGAGTCCATCCGCGCCTGGCCGGACCAGGACCACCTGGCCGCGTGGCTGCAGGAATCCGGGTGGGAAAAGGTCACGTACCGGAACCTCACCGGCGGAATCGTGGCGGTCCACCGTGCCACCAAGCCGGCTGAAACCGGCCCTGACGGAGCTGCCGCCGCCATCGCAGCGAATAAGGGCCCCGTGGCCAAGCTCCGCCGCAACATCGTCCGCTGACCGCGTGAAAGTACTGATCGTCGGCGCGGGGCCGGCTGGCTCTACCGCCGCGTATTACCTTGCCAAGTCCGGCATCAGCGTGACCGTCCTGGAAAAGACCAGCTTCCCTCGGGAGAAGGTCTGCGGCGACGGCCTAACACCGCGGGCAGTCCGCGAAATCCAGAAACTCGGCCTGCCGCATCCCGAATCCGATGGGTGGCGCCGCAACAAGGGCCTTCGCCTGATCGCCGGCGGGCGCACCATTGAGCTGCCTTGGCCCGAGGTTTCCGACTTTCCGCAGTATGGCCTGATCCGCACGCGCCTTGGTTTCGATGAGGAACTGGCGCGTCACGCCCGGGCGGCCGGCGCCGAGGTCCTGGAACGGCACAGCGTCACCGAGGTCCTGCGCTCGGAGGACGGCCGCGTGACCGGCGTCCGCGCAGCGCTCCTGGACCAGTCCGGACGCAAGACGGGACAGGCGCTCGACTTCAGCGCCGACGTCGTACTCGCCGCCGACGGAAATTCCACGCGCACTGCCGTGTCAGCAGGCCTCCAGAAGCGCGACGACCGGCCACTCGGTGTCGCCGTCCGCACCTACTTCCAGAGCCCCCGCCACGACGACGACTGGATGGAAGGCTGGCTGGAACTCCCCGGGCGGGACGGAAGTCTGCTCCCCGGCTACGGCTGGGTCTTCGGCGTCGGCGACGGCACCTCCAACGTCGGCCTGGGTATCCTCAACTCCTCCAAGGAATTCGGCAAGCTGGACTATAAGCAGGTCCTGCGTGAATGGACCGCCGGCATGCCCGCCGACTGGGGCTTCACCCCGGAAAACCAAGTGGGCGAAATCCGCGGCGCGGCCCTCCCCATGGGCTTCAACCGGACGCCGCACTACTCGCCCGGCCTCCTGCTCCTGGGCGACGCCGGCGGCATGGTCTCCCCGTTCAACGGCGAGGGCATCTCCTACGCGATGGAGTCCGCGCGGTTCGCGGCCGAGTTCATTGTCGACGCCTCCGCACGCTCTTTGGCGGCGGGCGGAACGTACGACGCCGATACTCATCTTTCACGGTACGCGGACTATGTGCGGGACCAGTGGGGATCGCACTTCACGCTTGGCCGCGCATTTGCCGCGCTGATCGGCAAGCCCGCCGTCATGAAGCTTGCGCTCCGGACCGGGATGCCTATTCCAGTCCTGATGCGCTTTGTGGTGCGGCTGCTGGCCAACCTCACCGATCCGTCCGCCAAGGGCTTCGAGGACCGGGCCATCCGCGTCCTGGAGTCGCTGGTTCCGGCCACGTCCAATACACCGTCGGCCTCGAATCAGCGGTATCCGCAACAAAAAGTTAGGGTTAACCCGTGACCAACTCCGCAGACCACAGCTGGACGCATGCCGGGCACGGCCTGCCGGACTCCGAACCCAGCCTCAATACCACCGCCATTGCCACGGGACTTCAGCTGCCCGCGGGCTTTGCGGCGATCGCGGAGGACGCCGAACTGGGCCCCGCCATCACCAACAACCTGGCGCGGGTGGAAAAGAAGCTGCGCGAAGCCATTGCCAACTCGGACCCCCTGGCGGACGCAACGTCGCGTCACCTGGTGGAAGCCGGCGGCAAGCGCATCAGGCCGCTGCTGACGCTGCTCTGCGCCCACCTCGGCGACGCATCCCTGCCTGCCGTGGTGCAGGCGGCCGTAGTGGTGGAGTTGACCCACCTGGCCACGCTGTACCACGACGATGTGATGGACTCGGCCCCGTTCCGCCGTGGCGCCCCCACTGCCCACGAGGTCTGGGGAAACTCCGTGGCCGTCCTCACCGGCGACCTCATCTTTGCCCGTGCGTCCATCCTGGTGTCCGAGCTGGGCTCCCGAGCCCTGGGCATCCAGGCCCGCACCTTCGAGCGGCTGTGCCTGGGCCAGCTGCATGAAACCGTTGGTCCTCGCCCGGACGAGGACCCGGTGGAGCACTACCTCTCGGTCATCGCGGACAAGACAGGGTCATTGGTGGCTGCTTCCGGCCAGCTTGGTGCCATCTTCGCCGGCGCTGACCCCACGTACGAGTCTGTCCTGGTGGAATACGGCGAGAAGGTGGGCGTAGCCTTCCAGCTTGCCGACGACGTCATCGACGTCACCGGCATCAAGGTCAAGTCCGGCAAGTCCCCCGGGACCGACCTCCGCGAAGGTGTCCCCACACTCCCTGTCCTGCTCCTGCGCAAGGCTGCCGAGGATGGCGACCACGCCGCCGTCGAACTTTTGAAGCTGATTGACGGCGACCTGACGTCGGATGAGGCTTTGGCGGCTGCGGTTGCCGGGCTGCGCGAGCATCCCGTGACTGCCGAGTCCTGGGTTGTTGCACGCCGCTGGGCGGATGAAGCCATTGCAGCGTTGGCTCCCTTGCCGGAGGGCGTTGTTAAGACGTCGCTGTCTAATTTCGCCCTGGCTGTGGTGGACCGCGCCAGCTAGTCCTTTGGGGGGGCCCGGGTCCTCTTTTCATCGATTGCTCCGTAACCGCCGTTTCGACACCTCAAAACGGCAGTTATGGAGCAGTCGATGGGGGTGCTTCTTAAACGGAATAGCCCCGATTCTCAGCAACGATACGAGTCATTCGTTGCGTCGAACCGGGGCCATTTCTCCGTTCGCATCAGACCCGCCGGAGGCGTTTAGCGGATCCGTGAACAGTCTATGACAGCCTTGTCACAAGATGCAAGTCTCTTGTTACTGAGCGTGTCACAGGCTTTTCCGGCGTTTCTGACCGGATTGCGTCACTTGTGCTGGCGTGTTGTCCACATAGGGGTGACGCCACCTCCCGCCCGCACGCCCACAGCGACACTCTGGGCTGATGGACATTATTGACTTCCTGATGAGGCAGGGAGGCGCTGCGCGAACCGGGCAATTGACGAAGGCTGGATTTGGCAGGGCCGCGCTCGACCGAGCGGTAGCCGGAGGCCAGGTGGTGCGGGCGAGCCGCGGAGTATATAGCCTTCCGGCAGGCAGCAGTCTCCGCGATGCTCTCACTCACGGAGGCCTGCTGACGTGCGTGTCTGCGGCACCGGTATACAACTTATGGGTGCTGACGGAAACTTGCGTTCTGCACCTCTGCCGCAGCCAGCCAGTTGCCACGTCCAGAATTGTGGAGCACGGCAGGCCCAAACCCCCCCGGCATCGGTGGCTGCCTGTCGCAGGGCTGGCGGATGTGTTGCTGCACAGCCTCCGCTGCCTCCCCGAACTGGAATCACTGGTGATGGTGCAGTCGGCCGTGGGCAGGCGCGATATTGAGCTGGAATTCCTTTATGCCAGGTTGCAGGGGCGTCGCAATGGCAGGGCACGGGCCGTGCTGGACCTGGTTATTCCGCGTGCGGACTCAGTGCTGGAGGTCTTGGCCAACGCGCATTTCCGGAGAGCCGGCCTTCGTTTGCGGAGGCATGTCTTTATCCCCGGCGTTGGTGAGGTCGACTTCCTTATTGAAGAGTGTTTGGTGGTTGAGACTGACGGGTCAACCCACTTCGAGCCCCAGGCTGTCAAACGCGATCAGCGACGAAACAACAGGAGCGTTCTTGGTGGCTATCTGGTGCTCCGCTATTACTACGCCGATGTGGTCTATTCGCCAGACGAGATGGTTGCAGAGGTCCTCGCAGTCCTTGAACTGAGGCGCAACGGCAAATTCGACTCCAAGTGATTACTGTCCTTGGCGTTCAGACGTCAACTGTGAACCAACTTGCGTAACTTATACCGGACGCCGACAGCCTGAGCCCCGCAAAATCAAGGAAGTGAAGCTGCCGGGGCGCTAAAAGTTACGCATTTTGGGCGGGCGCACCCTGAGGACCTAGTCTTCCTCGTCGTTGAACGCCCACTCGAACATGTCAAAGACGAACTCCGAGAAGGTGCCTTCTTCGCTTTTCCACTGGCCGCGGGCGTTGTTGCGTCGGTAGACGATGGGGTCCGGGACGCCGAGGTCGCCCACGCGGAAGCCCCAGGTGAACTGCTCTTCCTCGTCCTCAAGGAACATCAGGAAGCCCTCGTCATCGACTTCGAGTTCTTCGGGGTCCCAGAAGTAGTGGTAGGCCTCCATCAGGTCCTCGCAGCCACCCAACGCAAGGTAGAACTCGCGCAGGACCAAGGGAACCTGGAATTGGTGTTCTTCGAGGGCCGCATCAAGCTCGTCGGCGGGCAGCCCGTCTTCTTCCTGCCATTCGTCTTCGAGATACTTCGGAACAAGCGCGCGGAACTTCTCGAGGAACATGTCAGTCATTGTCATATCGTAGCTAATTCCGGGGTGCTCCTGAGCCGCCGCCAGTCCCAGCAGTCCCACCGGCACCGCCACCGGCACCGCCACCGGGACCAGGGGAACCCTCCACGCCCCGCCGGTGCCAGCCATGCACCGCCAGCGGAACGTACCAGGCCCGACGCCAGGCGATGACGCGGAAGGCGAACACCACAGCCGCCACGGCGCACGCGGTCGCCGCGTTAAAGGAGCCGGTCACCCAGAGGAGCGTGGTCAGGGCCGCCCCGCTGAAGGCCGGCAGTGCATAGAGGTCCCGGGGGTCGAACAGCTGCGGCACCTCATTGGCTGTAATGTCCCGCAGCAGGCCCCCGCCCACCGCCGTCGTCACTCCCAGCAGCACCGCGGCAATGGGGTTCATCCCCATCGTCAGGGCCTTCAGCGTGCCGGTGATGCAGAACAGGGCCAGCCCGCCGGCGTCGAACAGGGTCAGCAGCGAGGTGTACCGCTGGAAGCTGGGAAACAGGAAGTAGACCAGCACTGTGGCAAGGACCGGAGGTGCAAGGTAGGCAGGGTTGGTGAAGGCCGCCGGAGGTCCGGCAGAAAGGATGATGTCGCGGATCACGCCGCCGCCCAGGGACACCAGCGAGGCCAGGAGCAAGGAGCCAATGATGTCGAACTGCTTCCGCGCCGCCAGCAGGGATCCGGAGACCGCGAAGAAGAAGACGCCAGCCAAGTCCAGCCAGACCAGGGCGATGTCAAAAGGAAATGTCATGGAGCGTCCCGGCGGATTTCAAGAGGGCGGACAGGGCGGCTCCAACGTTACGCTAGCGGGTATGAACAGCCCCATCATGATCGCCTGTGCCCACGGGACATCCAGCGTGCAGGGAGCCGCCGAGGTCAACGCCCTCCGCGACGCCATCGCCGCCCTGCGCCCGGGACTCGATGTGCGCGAGGCCTATGTGGATGTGCAGCAGCCGGACCTCGTGGACGTGGTGGCGGGACTGCCGGAGGGGAAGTCCGCCGTCGTGGTGCCCCTGCTCCTGAGCGTGGGGTACCACGTCAAGGTGGACATCGCCCGGGCCGTAAGGAGCCGTCCGGGCAGCCTGGCCGCGGCGCCGCTGGGCCCGGATCCCAGGCTCGCAGCCCTCCTGGACCAGCGCCTCCGCGAAGCCGGCGTCACCGACCGGGACAGCATCGTCCTGGCCGCCGCAGGATCATCCAATCCCAACGCCGCCGTCAGTGTGGAGGAACTCGCCAGCCACCTTGGTGAGCTCCGCAGCAACCGGATCGTGCCCGCCTATGGTGCCTCGGCCAAGCCTTCAGTGCCCGACGCCGTCGCCATGCTTCGCGAGGAAGCTGAAGGCGGTGCCGGGGCAGGGGAGTCCGCCGGAGCGGTTGACCTGGGCGGACGCGTGGTCATCGCCTCCTACCTCCTGGCGCCGGGCTACTTCCACGACCAGCTCGCCAAAGCAGGGGCTGACCTCGTCACTGAGCCGCTGCTGCCCTCGCCCGTGCTCGCCGAGATCGCGCTGGAACGGTACGACGCCGCCGTCGCCAAGGGCCGCGAAGACGCCGAAGCCGCGAAATAGGCAGCCCCGGAATGGGTTCCGGCGATGCACAGCGCGAAGGCATCTTCAAGGCCCTCCGGCGGTTCATGACGAAATATTTCCCTAGGTGACTTAGCGTTTCCGGGCCCTTTGTGACGCTATTCGGGTGGGACCTACAGTCGATGCATGACTGATACAGCTCTAGCCGGAGCGTCCGCGGACCCCGCTGCCGCCAAGCGCCCCGCTCGCCCTTCCCGCCCCGCCGCAAAGCCGCACGGGCAGTGGAAAGTGGACGGCAAAACCCCGCTGAACGCCAACGAAACCTGGAAACAGGAAGATGACGGCCTCAACGTTCGCGAGCGTATCGAGTCCATCTACTCCAAAGAGGGCTTCGATTCCATCCCCGGCCAGGACCTGCACGGCCGCTTCCGCTGGTGGGGCCTGTACACCCAGCGCAAGCCCGGGATCGACGGCGGCAAGACCGCAACGCTCGAACCGCACGAGCTCGAGGACAAGTACTTCATGCTCCGCGTCCGCATCGACGGCGGTGCGCTCACCACCGAGCAGTTGCGCGTCATAGGCCAGATTTCCGTTGACTTCGCGAGGGATTCCGCCGACCTCACCGACCGCCAGAACATCCAGCTGCACTGGATCCGCGTGGAGGACATCCCCGAGATCTGGACCCGCCTGGAAGGTGTTGGCCTGTCCACCACCGAAGCCTGCGGCGACGTGCCCCGTGTCATCCTGGGCTCCCCGGTGGCCGGCATCGCCAAGGACGAAATCATCGACCCCACCCCGCTCATCGCGGAACTGGGCGAGCGGTTCATCGGCAACCCGCTGCTGTCCAACCTGCCCCGCAAGTACAAGACCGCGATCACCGGCCACCCCAGCCAGGACGTGGTCCACGAGATCAATGACTTCGCCCTGGTGGGCGTTGAGCACCCCGAGCTTGGCGTCGGTTACGACCTCTGGGCCGGCGGCGCACTGTCCACCAACCCGATGCTCGGCAAGCGCCTCGGCGCGTTCGTCCGCCCGGAGGAAGCCGCCGAAGTATGGCTCGGCGTCACCAGCATCTTCCGCGACTACGGTTACCGCCGCATGCGCACCAAGGCACGCCTGAAGTTCCTGATGGCCGACTGGGGTCCGGAGAAGTTCCGCCAGATCCTCGAGGACGAATACCTCGGTTACAAGCTGGCCGATGGCCCCGCCGCCCCCAAGCCCACCTCACCGGGCGACCACATCGGCGTGCACGAGCAGAAGGACGGCAAGTTCTTCATCGGCGCCACCCCGCTGGCCGGCCGCCTCTCCGGCGGTCAGCTGGTAAAGCTCGCGGATACGCTTGAGGCCCGCGGCTCCTACCGGCTGCGCACCACCCCGCACCAGAAGCTTGTGGTGCTGGATGTCGCCAAGGACCACGTTGAGCCGCTGGTTGCCGAGCTGGACGCCCTGGGCCTGTCCGCCCGCCCGTCCGTGTTCCGCCGCGGCACCATCGCCTGCACCGGCATCGAATACTGCAAGCTGGCCATCGTCGAAACCAAGGTCACCGCGGCCACCGCGGTTGCCGAGTTGGAACGCCGCCTGGCAGACCTCGCCGCTTCCGGCGAACTGCCCCACGCGCTGTCCCTGCACATCAACGGCTGCCCCAACTCCTGCGCCCGGATCCAGACCGCGGACATCGGCCTCAAGGGCATGATGCTTCCAACGCCCGACGGCGACCCCACCCCGGGTTTCCAGGTCCACCTCGGCGGCGGGCTGGCTTCCACCAGCCGCGAAGAGGCTGGCCTGGGACGCACCGTCCGCGGCCTCAAGGTCTACGTTGAAGACCTGCCGGACTACGTGGAACGCGTCGTCCGCACGTTTGTTGCCCAGCGCGCTGAAGGCCAGACCTTCGCCGAATGGGCGCACGCAGCAGATGAGGAGGCCCTCCAGTGACCGACACCCGACCTGCCACACTTCGCAGCCACGACGAGCTGAAAGCCCTCGCTGAGTCCGGGGCCGCCGAGCTCGGCTGGGACGCCCCGGCCCGCGACGTGATCGCGTGGGTGGAACGCAACTTTGACCTCTCCTCAGTGGCTGTCGCGTGCTCCATGGCTGACGCCGTCCTTCCGGCGCTGGTCGCGGACCAGATGCCCGGCGTCGACGTCCTGTTCCTGGAGACCGGGTACCACTTTCCGGAAACCTACGCCACGCGCAATGAAGTGGCAGCGAACCTCCGCGTCAACGTTGTGGACGTGTTGCCGGAAAACACCGTGGAACAGCAGGACCGGCTCCTCGGCAAGGATCTCTTTGCCCGCGACGCCGCCCAGTGCTGCGCCCTCCGCAAAGTGGCCCCGCTTCGCCGCACCCTTGCCGGCTACGAACTCTGGTTCACCGGCGTGCGCCGCGACGAAGCCCCCACCCGGACCAACACACCGCTGGTCACGTGGGACGCAGTCAACGGCCTGGTCAAGGTCAACCCGGTGGCAGCGTGGACCTTCGACCAGCTGGTCCAGTACTCCGACGACAACCTCCTGCCCGTGAACCCGCTGCTTTCCCAGGGTTACCCCTCCATTGGCTGCCAGCCCTGCACCCGGAAGGTGGCGCCGGGCGACGACCCCCGCGCCGGCCGCTGGGCAGGGACCGACAAGACAGAATGCGGACTACACGTATGAGCACTTTCCTAACTGAGGAGACTACCCAGGTGACTGAAGCCGCCGTATCCACGCGCCTCTCCAGCCTGGACGCCCTTGAGTCCGAAGCCATCCACATCATCCGCGAAGTTGTGGCCGAGTTCGAGAAGCCCGCGCTGCTGTTCTCCGGCGGCAAGGACTCCGTGGTGATGCTGCACCTCGCCACCAAAGCGTTCTGGCCGGGCAAGGTTCCGTTCCCCGTGCTGCACGTGGACACCGGCCACAACTTCCCCGAAGTCATCGATTTCCGAGACCGCACTGTCGAACGGCTGGGGCTCAAGCTCGTCGTCGGCTCCGTGCAGGAGTTCATCGACCGCGGCGAGCTGGCCGAGCGCGCCGACGGCACCCGCAACCCGCTGCAGACCGTCCCGCTGCTGGACGCCATCTCGAAGAACAAGTTCGACGCCGTCTTCGGTGGCGGCCGCCGTGACGAGGACAAAGCCCGCGCCAAGGAGCGCATCCTGAGCCTCCGCGACGAGTTCGGCCAGTGGGACCCGCGCAACCAGCGCCCCGAACTGTGGAACCTCTACAACGGCCGCCACACCGTGGGCCAGCACGTCCGCGCGTTCCCCATCAGCAACTGGACCGAGCTGGACATTTGGCGCTACATCGAGCGCGAGAACATCGAGCTGCCCGGCCTGTACTACGCCCACAGCCGTGAAGTCTTTGCCCGCGATGGCATGTGGCGCGCCGTCGGCGAGGTTTCCCAGCCGCTGCCGCATGAAGAAGTCATCACCAAGACGGTCCGCTACCGCACCGTAGGCGACATGTCCTGCACCGGTGCCGTTGAATCGGCCGCAGCCACCGTGAGCGACGTTGTGATCGAAGTTGCCGCCTCCACCATCACCGAACGTGGTGCCACCCGTGCAGATGACCGCATCTCCGAGGCAGCCATGGAAGACCGCAAGAAGGATGGTTACTTCTAAATGAGCACCGAAACTTCACTCCTGGCCGCGGAGCTGGAAACAGCCCTGCCCACCACGCTGTTCCGCTTCGCCACAGCAGGATCGGTCGACGACGGCAAGTCCACTTTGGTGGGCCGCCTCCTTCACGACTCCAAGGCGATCCTCGCTGACCAGCTCGACGCCGTCGCACGCACGTCCGCGGACCGCGGCTTCGGCGGCGCGGGTGCCACCGGCACCCAAGCGATCGACCTGGCCCTCCTCACCGATGGCCTGCGTGCCGAGCGCGAGCAGGGCATCACCATCGACGTGGCCTACCGCTACTTCGCCACCGACCAGCGCAGCTTCATCCTGGCCGACTGCCCCGGCCACGTTCAGTACACCAAGAACACGGTGACCGGCGCGTCCACTGCGGATGCCGTCGTCGTACTCATTGACGCCCGCAAGGGTGTCCTGGAGCAGACCCGCCGGCACCTGTCCGTGCTGCAGCTGCTGCGGGTGGCGCACGTGATCGTGGCCGTGAACAAGATTGACCTCGTGGACTTCAGCGAGTCCGTGTTCCGTGAGATCCAGGCCGATGTGCAGCAGGTGGCCCGTGAACTGGGCATCGGCGCGGCTGCGCTGGGGACCGCGGACCACATCGACGACCTCCTGGTGATCCCGGTGTCCGCCCTCGAGGGCGACAACGTGGTGGACCGTTCCGAGCGCACGCCCTGGTATGACGGCCCGGCCCTGCTGGAGGTCCTCGAAACCCTGCCGGCCGCCGACGAGATCGACACCCAGCTGGAGAGCTTCCGCTTCCCGGTGCAGCTGGTCATCCGACCGCAGGGTGCGCTGGCTCCGGACGCCGTGGCTGCCGGCCTGGATGTTGAGGCCTACCGCGACTACCGGGCGTACGCCGGCCAAATTACCGAGGGTTCCGTGAAGGTGGGGGACAAGGTTGCTGTGCTGACGCCCGGCCAGGCCCCCCGCACCACCACGGTGACCGGCATCGACTTCGCCGGGGAGTCACTGCAGGAGGCGTTCGCGCCGCAGTCCGTGGCGATCCGCCTGGCCGAGGAATTCGACGTCGCCCGCGGTGACACCATCGCCGCCGCCGGGACTGTCCGGGAGTCCTCCGCAGACCTCTACGCCGCGCTGTGCTGGCTTTCGCCCAAGCCTTTGCGGGAAGGTGCCAAGGTGCTGGTGAAGCACGGCACCCGCACCGTCCAGGCGCTGGTCCGCAACGTCAATGGCAAGCTGGACCTGGCTTCCTTCAAGCTTGAAGCCGCGTCCAGCCTGGAACTGAACGACATCGGCCACGCGCAGCTCCGGCTTTCCGCACCGCTGCCACTGGAGAACTACCTGCACCACCGCCGTACCGGCGCGTTCCTGGTGATCGATCCGCTGGACGGCAACACGCTGGCCGCGGGCCTGGTCAAGGACCACCCCGGCGACCACGAGGACGAGCGCTACTCCATCTGAGATTGTCCCGAAACCGCGGCTTGTTCGCAGATCCTGACCTTCACGGGCCGGTTTTGCGAACAAGCCGCGGTTTTGTCGTTTTCGTATCCTTAAGGGTGGGAGGCGAAGCGTGGAGACCATCAACAGCAAGCTCATGAGCTGGGCCTCGATCCTGGACGCCAAGACCCTTGAGCAGGCGCTGGCCACCTCCACGCTGCCCTTCATCTACCCGCACCTTGCCCTGATGCCGGACGCGCACCTGGGCAAGGGCGCCACCGTGGGTTCGGTGATCCCCACCCTCCACGCCATCGTTCCGGCCGCCGTCGGAGTGGACATCGGCTGCGGCATGATCGCCGTGCGGACCCAGTACTCAGTGAAGGAACTGCCCCGGGACCGGAAACGGCTGCGCGAGGACATCGAACGGGCCATTCCGCTGTCCGCCGGCCACAACAACCGGTCAGTCCAGGCCACCGCCGAGCCACGGATCGCCGAGCTCAAGAAACTGGCGGCCACGGCGGGCTTCAACCCGGCCCAGTACCTGGCGAAGTGGGAACTGCAGCTGGGCTCCCTGGGGTCCGGGAACCACTTCATCGAGGTCTCCGCAGACGAGACCGACGCCGTCTGGCTGTTCCTGCACTCCGGCTCACGAGGCGTCGGCAACAAAATCGCCCAGCATCACATCGGCGTCGCCCAGCAGGTGACCCGGAAACGGGGGACCAGGCTGCCCGACCCCGACCTCGCCTACCTGGAGGAGGGCACGTCCGAGTTCAGGCGGTATATCGAGGAGCTGCGCTGGGCCCAGCATTTCGCGCTGCTGAACCGCGAGGAAATGATGGACCGGGTCATCACGCAGTTCAGCCATTGGGTGGGCGGGCATGTCAGGGAACGCGAACGCATCAACTGCCACCACAACTTCACCCAGCTGGAGACGCACTACGGCAAGTCCGTGTGGGTCTCACGCAAGGGAGCTATCAGGGCAGAGCCCGGCGATCCGGGACTTATTCCGGGTTCCATGGGGACGGCGTCGTACGTTGTGGAAGGCCTGGGCAACCCGGTGTCGCTGAATTCCTCACCGCACGGTGCCGGCCGGGAGTACTCCCGGAACGCCGCCCGCAAGACCTTCACCCTCGCCGAACTGAAGGAGGCGATGCACGGGATCGAGTTCCGCGCCTCTGAGGCCTTCATCGACGAGATCCCGGCCGCCTACAAGCCCATCGATGTGGTGATGCGGGACGCCGCGGACCTGGTGAAGGTACGGCACAAGCTGCGCCAGCTGGTCAACGTCAAGGGCAACTGAAGGCGCAGCTTGGGCAGCGAATGTGACGTCAGATGAACCTGCGTGACCCCCCGTTTCTGCTTCGTTGAACGGGCAATCGGCACTCCCTATGGTGAAACAATGACTAGTTCCAAGCCCGGGATGACCCGGATCGTGGCCGGTGAAAGCGCGGTGCCCAGGCGCAAGCGTGCCATTGAGGCTGCGTTGGCCATTGGGCTGGTCCTCCTGATCGCCGTCGGCGCCGTGGTGGCGTCCAGCATTTCGCGTAACACTGACGCCCAGGCCGCGACGCCGTCGCCCACCCCCGCTGAAGAACTGAAGCTCGGCTACTTCGGCAACATCACGCACGCCGCAGCACTCGTGGGCATCAACCAGGGCTTCCTGGCCAAGGAACTGGGCACCACGAATCTCAGCACCGAAACCTTCAACGCCGGACCCGCCGCCATTGAGGCCCTGAACGCCGGAGCCATCGACGCCGCCTACATCGGCCCGAACCCGGCCATCAATTCCTTCGTCAAGAGCCAGGGTGAATCCGTCAGCGTCATCGCCGGTGCCGCCGCCGGCGGTGCCCAGCTGGTGGTCCGGCCCGAAATCGAGTCCGCCGCGGACCTGAGGGGCAAGACCCTCGCGTCCCCGCAGCTGGGCGGAACGCAGGACGTGGCGCTGCGCGCCTGGCTTGGTTCGCAAGGGTACGACACGAACGTTGATGGCAGCGGCGATGTGGCCATCAACCCCACTGAAAATGCCCAGACGCTCAAGCTGTTCCAGGACGGAAAGCTCGACGGCGCGTGGTTGCCTGAGCCGTGGGCCTCGCGCCTGGTGCTCCAGGCCGGAGCCAAGGTGCTGGTGGACGAAAAGGACCTCTGGGACGGTTCAGCGTCCGGCAAACCGGGGGAGTTCCCCACCACCATTCTGATCGTCAACAAGGCCTTCGCGGCGGCGCACCCGGACACGGTCAAGGCCCTCCTCCGCGGGCACGCCAAGTCCGTGGCCTGGCTCAACGACACCCCGTCCGCGGAAAAGGCGGCCGTCATCAATGCCGCGCTGCAGGAATCCGCTGGCGCCGCCCTGCCTGCCGACGTCATCGACCGGTCCCTGAAGAACATCATTTTCACGGTGGATCCGCTGGCCGGAACCTACCCCAAGCTCCTGAAGGACGGGGTGGACGCCGGCACCACCAAGCAGGCGGACATCAACGGCCTGTTCGACCTCCGGGCACTGAACGAAGTCACCGGAAAGTCGATCTCCGCAGCCGGCCTCGGCCAGGACTGACGACGCAACCGCACACCACCCCAGCAACCGCACCACCAACGTAAGGACGGGACCATGCCAGTCGTACTGGAGAACCTGGGCAAGCGCTTCGGCGACGGCGCCCCGGTGCTGGACGACGTCAACGCCAACATCGCGTCTGGCGAGTTTGTCGCCCTCCTCGGTGCTTCCGGCTGCGGCAAATCCACCCTGCTGAACATCATGGCGGGACTTGAGCTCCCGACGTCGGGCGCCTTGGAGGTGCCCAGCGACGGCGCAGCCTTTATGTTCCAGGACGCCGCCCTGTTTCCGTGGCTCACGGCCCGGGAGAACATCGAGCTGGCCCTGCAGCTGCGGGGAGTGGGTAAGGCCGAGCGCCGCGCCAAGGCCAACGAGCTGCTGGAACTGGTGCACCTCGGCGAAGCCGGGGACAAGCGCCCGCATGAGCTCTCCGGCGGCATGCGCCAGCGTGTTTCGCTGGCTCGCTCGCTCGCCCAGGACCGGCAGCTGCTGCTCATGGATGAGCCGTTCGCGGCCCTTGATGCCATCACGCGCGACCTCCTCCACGACGAGCTGGAACGCATCTGGAAGGAAACCGGGCGGACCATCGTTTTTGTGACCCACAACGTCCGCGAGGCCGTGCGGCTGGGCCAGCGCGTGCTGCTGCTGTCCTCCCGCCCGGGCCGGGTAGTGGAGGAATGGGCCGTCACTGAGGAACACCGAACCGACGCCGGCCTGGCCGGACAGCTGACCGGGGTCATTACCGCCCGGCTCCGGGAGGAGATTCGCCGCCATGCCAAATAACCCCACACCCCTGGCCGAGAGTAACGCTGTGGTGGAGCCTGCAGAGACCCAGCCCGAGTCCCGGCACATCCACGCAGCCCTGACCCGGACCTCCACCGGTCGCGAGGACCTGCGCGAGCTGGAATCCGGCCTGGACTCCCTGCAGTCCGACGCCGCCCGCAAGGCACGCATCGACTGGAGCCGTATCCTGCTGCCGGTAGCCGCCCTGGTGGTCCTGGTCCTGATGTGGCAGTTCTATGTTTCCCTTGGCGTGAAACGCCGCGACCTCGTGCCCGGCCCGCTCGATGTCCTGGGCCAGGTCGGCGTCCTTTGGGGCGAAGGCAAACTCCAGGAAGCGGTCTGGACCTCGCTGCAGCGCGGGCTGGTCGGGTTCCTGATCAGCGTCGCCATCGCCACCCCGGTGGGACTCCTGCTGGCCCAGGTTGCTCCGCTGCGCCGGGCCTTCGGACCGCTGATTTCCGGACTTCAGGTGCTGCCTTCAGTGGCCTGGGTTCCGGCCGCGATTATCTGGTTCGGACTGACCGACGCCACTGTCTACTTCGTGGTGTTCATGGGCGCCATCCCGTCCATCATCAACGGCCTGATCTCCGGCGTGGACCAGATCCCGCCGCAGTACCGCCGTGTGGGCACGGTCCTGGGCGCGAACCGCCTCCAGATGGCCGTGCAGATCATCCTGCCCGCGGCCCTTCCCGGCTACCTCGGCGGACTGAAGCAGGGCTGGGCGTTCTCGTGGCGTTCCCTGATGGCGGCGGAAATCATCGCCGTGGGCGGCACTATCGGCTTCGGCCTCGGCTCGTTGCTTGACCAGGGCCGCATCCTGTCCGACATGACCGTGGTGATGTCCGCGATCCTGCTCATCCTCGGCGTCGGCATCCTGATCGAACTGCTCGTCTTTGCACCGATTGAGAAGAGACTCCTCCGCAGCCGCGGCCTCCTCTCCGGCAGCACCCGCTGACCCCTCCGAAAACTGGACTGCAGGGCCCTACGGCGAGTACCGCCGTCGGGCCCTGCTGTTTGCCGCCACCCAATGGCGTAAGTTTTGGCCAGCCCGGATGCCCAGAGGCCCGGAAATCCGCGGGACCCAACGCCGGGCCGTCCCAAAAGTGACGCATTTGCATCGCCGGGCACAAGCCGAAGGTCTGGCAGACTGGCGCCATGACTGTGAGCTTCGTGTGCCGCACTGAATCTTCCCTCCCCAGGGAGCGGCTTTTTGACCTGGCCCGCAGCATTGACGCGCATGTTGACTCGCAAAAGGGCGCCGGGGAACGTGCCGTCGGTGGCGTGGTGACCGGGCTGATCGGTGAGGGTCAGGAGGTGACCTGGCGGGCCCGGCATTTCGGCATCCCATTGACGATGACCAGCAGGATCACGGCCCTCGAGTTTCCAACCAGCTTCACGGACGAGCAGGTCAGCGGCCCGTTTAAGGCCTTCCGCCACGTCCATGAGTTCCAGTCCATGGCCACGGGCACCATCATGACCGACCGTGTGGAGTTCACGGCGCCGTTCGGGTTCCTGGGCCGGCTGGCGGAGAACCTGATCCTCCGGCGGTACCTGATGCGGCTGATCAGCAACCGCGGCCGGTTCCTGGCAGGCACCGGTAGCCGAACTGGGGCACATTGACACGGACACGGCGCGGATTGAGCCTGCCTAGGGCCCGAATCGCCGCCTATGTGCCCCACAACGGCGCCTTTTTGAGGCCCTGCCCTATGTGACGCAGCGTTACCTTACGTGAACTGGTGTTTCCGCGCCGTTGTTGGCGAATGTGACGGCGCCCTACCGTTGATCCATGGCAATTCAGGATATTTACCCCACAGCACTGCGGCTGCTCGGCCGCCCCGTGCTGGTGGTGGGCGGCGGACCCGTTGCCGCGCGCCGCGCCAAGGGGCTGCTCGACGCCGGTGCTCGCGTTACCGTCGTGGCTCCCGTTGCCTGCCAGGCCCTGGTGGTACTGGCCGACTCCGGCCTCGTCACCTGGGAGCCGCGCACGTACCTTCCGTCCGACGTCGACGGCGTCTGGTTTGTCCAGACGGCCACGGGCAATTCCGCCGTGGACACCCAGGTATCAGCCGACGCCGAGGCACAGCGCATCTGGTGCGTCAACGCCTCCGACCACGAAGCCTCAGCCGCGTGGACCCCCGCCGTCGCTGTAGTGGACGACGTACAGATTGCGGTGAACGCCGGGGGAGACCCGCGCCGGGCCATGGCATTGCGCAACGCCGTTGCCACCGCCCTGGAAACGGGGGATCTCCCGCTGCGCCGCCGTCGGGCTCCGAAAAACGCAGGTTCCGTTGCACTCGTGGGCGGCGGGCCGGGCGACACCGGCCTCATCACAGTCCGCGGCCGCCGCCTCCTGGGCCAGGCCGACGTCGTGGTGGCAGACCGCCTCGGCCCGCGCGAATTGCTTAACGAACTCGCTCCGGATGTCCGCGTCATCGAGGTGGGCAAGACCCCGGGGAATCATCCTGTGCCGCAGGCCGGGATCAACCGGATCCTTGTCGAAGAAGCCCTCAAGGGCCACCGAGTGGTTCGGCTCAAGGGCGGCGACCCGTATGTACTTGGCCGCGGCGGTGAGGAAGCCGAATACTGCCGGCAGCACGGCGTCGAGGTTGAGGTGGTCTCCGGCGTCACGTCCGCGATCTCCGTTCCCGCCGCCGCAGGTATTCCTGTGACGCACCGCGGCCTGGCCAAGGGATTCAGCGTGGTCACCGGCCACGAGGAACTTTCCGAAGTCCCGGCCCGTCCTGACCACACTGTAGTCCTGCTGATGGGAGTGGCCGCCCTCCGGGATTCCGCTGCCGCCCTGGCCGCCGCCGGTTTGCCTCTGGACACTCCAGTTGGCATCGTTGAGAACGGCTATCTGCCGAATCAGCGCGTGACCATCGGCACGCTCGGTTCCATCGCCGACCAGGCGGAAGCCACCGGCGTCGCGAATCCCGCAGTGATTGTGATCGGTGACGTGGTGCGCGTGAGCCCTTTCGCGCCGTCGCACTTCAAGACAGCCGACTACAGCACCACCAGTCCGAACAAGCCCCGAGTCCTCACCACCTAGCCCCCACCCAACTAGGTAGCAGCAGATGTTGTTTTGAGCCCTCATAACGACATCTACTGCTACCTAGTTGGGCCGGAACGAAGAAAAGGAACACAGCCGTGTCAACCAGCACCACCGTAGGATCTGCCGAGCGTCCGCTGCGCGTTGCCGTTGTGGGCTCCGGCCCGGCAGGCGTCTACGCTGCGGACATCCTCACCAAGAGCGAAGCCGTCAAGAGCGGCGAACTTACCGTGAGCATCGACCTCTTTGACCGCTACCCGGCACCCTACGGCCTCATCCGCTACGGCGTGGCCCCGGACCACCCACGCATCAAGGGCATCGTCAACGCCCTGCACAAGGTCCTGGACCGGGGGGATATCCGATTCTTCGGAAACGTGGACTATGGCACGGACCTCTCCATCGAGGACCTCCGCACACATTACGACGCCGTCATCTTCGCTACGGGCGCCATCAAGGACGCGGACCTGAACATCCCCGGCATCGAGCTGGACGGCTCCTACGGCGGCGCGGACTTCGTCTCCTGGTATGACGGCCACCCGGACGTCCCGCGTGAATGGCCGCTGGACGCGAAGGAAATCGCCGTGATCGGCAACGGCAACGTGGCACTGGACGTGGCCCGTGTCCTTTCCAAGCACGCCGATGACCTGTTGGTCTCCGAAATCCCGGACAACGTCTACGCCGGCCTGAAGAACTCGCCCGTCACGGACGTGCACGTCTTCGGCCGCCGTGGCCCCGCCCAGGTGAAGTTCACCCCGCTGGAGCTGCGCGAGCTGTCCCACTCCAAGGACGTGGACATCATCCTGTACGCCGAGGACTTCGAGTTCGATGAGGAATCGGATCGCCTGATCCAGAGCAACAACCAGGTCAAGACCATGGTGGGCACGCTCACCAACTGGATCGCCGAGCAGCCCGAGGACCTCTCCGAGCTCACCGCCTCCCGCCGCCTGCACCTGCACTTCCTGCACAGCCCGGTGGAAATCTACGACGACGCCGAGACGCCGGGCAAGGTGGCCGGCATGAAGTTCGAGCGCACGGAGCTGGATGGGACGGGTAACGCCCGCGGCACCGGCGAGTTCGTGGACTACCCGGTCCAGGCCGTGTACCGCGCCATCGGCTACTTCGGTTCGGCCCTGCCGGAGATCGAGTTCGACCACAAGAAGGGTGTTGTCCCGAACGACGGCGGACGCGTCCTGGATGCCGCAGGCACCCATGTGCCGGGTATCTACGCCACTGGCTGGATCAAGCGCGGTCCGGTCGGCCTCATCGGCCACACCAAGGGCGACGCACTGGAGACGGTGACATACCTGCTGGAAGACCGCGAAAACCTTCCGGTTGCCGCTGTTCCCGAGGCGGACGCCGTCGTTGAACTCCTCGACTCCCGCGGCGTAAAGTTCACCAGCTGGGAAGGCTGGCTTGCGCTGGACGCCCACGAGCTTGCGCTGGGTGCCGCAGCCACGGAAGCTGGCGGATCCCACGGTGTTGAGGTCAAGCGTGAGCGCATCAAGGTGGTGCCGCGCGAGGACATGGTGGCCATCTCCCGCGACGGCGTAGCCGCGAACGTCTGATTTCGGACCGGTTCCCGCTCCACACGGCGCGAACCGGCAGTTACCGACTCCAAACCGCAAGTTTGGAGTCATCCGCTGCCGGTTCGCGCTTTTGCGTTAACCCGGCTGGGCTAGGTCCCCGCCCCGCCGGCGGCCATCAGTTCCAGCCGGCTGAGGGTCTCGCGGTTCCGAACGTCGATCAGCGGGTCGCGCAGCACCTTGGGAACCAGCTTGCCAGGTCCGCGGATGGCATCCTCGGTGATGGAGACTCGACACTGAGTGCCCAGGTCCTCCAGCGTGATCATCACTTTTGCTTCACCCAGCGGCCAGCCGCGGGCCACCAGTTCCAGGGAGCGGCCGGGCTCGACGGCGACAACGCGGGTGCTGTCGTTGATCACCAGCGGCCAGGCGCCCACTGAGTGGTGGAGCCTGGCGCCGGCCTCGGGCCAGTGCGCATCCACGGCCCGTATGCGGGAGGCGCCCACTACCCAGCCCGAGTACAGCCAGCCGTCGGCGATCACCTTCCAGACGACGTCGGCAGGAGAGTTGAACAAGCGGCTCACGGTTGACATGGGTTTTTCCTCCATTGGTGGTTACATCCGGCCGAAACGTGCCCGGACCAGCGCGAACATGCCATAGCAAATGAAGCCCGCCCCGATCGCGACGAGCAGGTACGGGCCAAACGGGTGGTCGCGGAGCGCCTTGAGGCTTCCGTCCAGGCCGGTGGATTCTTCGGGGCTCTGTTTGCCGGCCGCGATGACAAACAGCAGCCCGGCCAGGTTCAGCGCCACGCCCTTGGCCACGTGGCCGGCAACCCCCAGCGAGTCGATCAGGCGGCCACGGCGCGTGCCTTCAAACCGGAAAAGCTCCTTCTTGAACCCGCGCCGCAGGCCCTTGACCACGAAATAGACGCCCACGCCCATGGTGGTCAGCCCTACGGCCACCAGCACAGGCAGCCCGAGCGGGGCGTTCAGGAGTGCGGTGCTGAAGTCCCGGGTGGTGTCTCCCGAGTCCCCGCGCATGCCGATGGCAAAGCCAGCAAAGCTCAGGCCCACGCTTCCGTAGGCAATTGTCAGGCAGCCTGACGAGATCAGCTTCCCGAGCCGCTTCGTGCCGGACCGGTGCCGTGCCCGCAGCGTTGCTTCACTCAGTTGCCACAGTGCCAGGCCGGTGCAGGCAATGACGCAGGCCCACAGTACCGCGGGGCCCCAAGGGTTTGCGGCCAACTGCTCTATGGCGCCGGTGGCCTCCGCCTGACCCGCCTGGCCGAAAGCGAGGGCAATGGCAATGGCGCCAACAATGATGTGAAGCAGTGCCATCACGGCAAATCCGGAGCGCGCCACGATGTCCAGCGCCTTGGTGTCCGACGCCTCCTCGACGGCGTCTGCCGCCTCGCTGATGCTGGATTCCCCGTCTGCCATGAGTCAGCCGTTCATGGGCCCTTCGGCATGCATCTTCCCGGCACCGGGGCCTTCCACGTGCACGGTGCAGCGGACCACGAGCTTGCCGGGAGCGTGGTCCAGCTCCACCAGGCTGTCATGGGCGCTGAGGGCCGTGAAGACTTCTGAGCCTTTAACCACCGTTACGCCTTTGGCTTTTGCTGTCGCCGTCGCGTTTTCCAACGCTTCCTTCTCCAGGCCTGCCAGGTACGACTCGTCATCTTGGCGGGCGGGGTCCCCGAATGCCCAGCCAAATAAGGTCCCAGTGTTGTCCATGGCGACGATATTACGCGTAACAGTGCTGGAAGTCGGGGTTTCGTAACATTAGTAAGTGTGCTTACCATAGCCTGACCATGACCTTTATTGGACACGGTTAATAAAGACCGCACCCGCGGCATTTCGGAACCAGTTCGACGTTAGGAAACCACATCATGGCAGGAAATCTTGTTGCCCGGTCCGTTCACGACCTGAGCGCTGCGGCATGGTTCGGCGGTTCGCTGATGGGAGCGATCGGGCTCAACGGGGCAGCCGCGGAAGCCAAGGATCCGGCGGAACGCACAAGGCTCTCCAGTTCCGGCTGGATGAAGTGGGCGCCCATCCAGACGGCAGCATTCGCTTCACACTTGGTGGCCGACCTCGCCATCGCCTGGGAGAACAAGGGCCGTATCGCCAAGCAGGAGGGTGTGGCCCGGGACACCGCGATTAAGACGGCGGTGACAGTCGCCGGCGCTGCAGTAACGCTCTATGCCGGCCTCCTTGGCAAGAAGGTGGACAAGCTCGCCGATGAGGGCGCGCGCGGCGCTACGGAACCCGCGCCGGAGGCGTCCGAGGAGCTGAAGTCGGCACAGCAGCAGCTCAAGATGCTGCAGTGGACCATACCGGCCTTCGCTGCAGTGGTCATCATCCTGGGTGCGAAGCACGGCGAGATGCAGCGGCCCAAGAACGTGTTCGCCGGCCTCCGCTCCTAAACGGCACCGGGAAGTACGACGGCGGTCCGGCACCCAGGTGCCTGGCCGCCGTCGGGCGTTCCCCTGCGGAAGCCCTGATGCCGGTGTCAGACGGGCTGGCTGTTGGGCGGCGGGAGGTCCGGGTTCATGTCCTGGAGGTCAGGGTCTTCCGCAGTCCACACCTGGATGATGGCCCAGGCCACAGCGGCCAGCGGGACGGCCAGCACCGCGCCCACGATGCCCGCGAGGATGGTGCCAGCGGTCAGTGCCATCAGGATCACCAGGGCGTGGAGCTGGAGAGACTTGCCCATGACAACAGGCTGCAGGAAGTCGCCCTCCAGTTGGTTGACGGCCACAACCACCGCGACGACGATCAGCGCCACCACGGGGCCGTTGGCAACGAGGGCAACCAGTGCCGCGAGGATGCCCGCCACCGTTGCCCCCACCAGCGGAATGAAGGCGGTCATAAAGACGATGATGGCCAGCGGGAATGCCAGCGGTACCTGCAGGATGAGGAGCGCTGCCCCGATTGCTACTGCATCCACCAGGGCCACGATGGCGGTGCCACGGACATAACCGCCCAGCACCTCCAGGGTGCGGCTTCCCACGCGGCGGAGTTTCGCTTCGCGCTCACCCTTGAACGGCTGGAGGAAGAAATTCCAGATCTTGGCGCCGTCCTTGAGGAAGAAGAACAGGATGACCACCATCAGGATGGTCCCGGTGATGAACTCGGTAACCACGGACAGGCCGGTGATGGCGCCTGAGCGGACCTGGCTGCTCGTAGCGAATTGAATGATCCCCTCACGCGCCTGGTTTAGCTGCTCCTGGTCGATGGGCACGGGGCCATTGCGCAGGAAGTTCTCCAGTTCGTCCAGGCCTGAAGAGGCCTGCTGCGCCAGCTCTGTCCATTGGCTACGGACCGAGAAATAGATCACCGTGGAGACGCCGCCGAGCAAAATGAGGAGGGCAACAAAGGCAATGCCCGTTGCGGCAGCGCCCGGTATGCCTCGGCGCCGAAGCATGTTCACGAACGGGCCGATGGCTGCGGCCAGGATCAGCGCGATCAGGACCGGAATCACCAGGAGCTTAATCTGCATCAGGGCGTAGACCGAGACCACGGCGACGGCCAGAATCAGCAGGACCTGGGCGGAGCGGATGCCTACCCTGCCCAGTGAGTCGGCCCACAAGGCGCTGGCCGGTTTGGATTCCTTCACCCGGCTGGCGGCTGCGGGCTTCGGCCGGGCCGCTTCATCGGTTGGTGCCGGCTGCGGGTTCTCACTGCCCGGCCCGCGTTCGGTCAGGCGTGGTGCTCGCGCCATGGGAACTCCTCATCGTCAAGCGGGGGCCTGGGTGCGGGGGCGCAACGCAGGCATAACTACCTAGGATCGTAAGCCTACTGACCGATTCGGCGCCGACGAAACCCCGACGAAACCCCGTGCCGCCGGGCTACGCCCCGAGCCACTCCGCGCAGGAGTTCAGGTTCCGGTTGACGCTGGCCACGGCCGCCTCCCCGTCGCGTGCCTCAATGGCGTCCACCAGGGCGCCGTGGCCCTCATCGGGGAGTCCGTCAAAGCCGGCGCGGCGCTGCTGGTTCAGGAGGTCGTCGTGGAAAACGTGGCCGAAGCTGACATAGAGCTCGTGCAGCAGCGGATTACCGGAAGCCTGGGCCACACGTTCGTGGAAACCCCAGTCGGCGCGGGCCCATGCCGCATAATCGGCCGCGTGCCAGGCCTCAGCACGTTCGGCGAGCAGGGCGCGCATTGCGGAGACGTCGTCGGCCGTGGCATGCCGGGCGGCGAGGCGAGCAGCCTGGGTGTCCAACCCCACCCGCACCTCAAGGATGTGTGCCTCGGTGTGATCCTGGTACATGCGCCGCGCCGCGCCGGACATTTCGCTGGTGGCGCGGACGTAGGTGCCGTCCCCACGCCGGACTTCCAGCATGCCGCTGTGGGCCAGGGCCTTGATTGCTTCGCGGAGCGTACCGCGGGAGACGCCCAGCTTGGCCATCAATTCGGGTTCGGACGGGATCCGCTGCTGGAGCGGCCATTCGCCGGAGTGGATCATGGCCCGCAGTTTGGCGGTGATTTCGTCGGCAAGCGGCTGGCGGTGCGAGGTGCTCAGGGTCATGATGTCCTACTTCTTCTGAGCGGCTGGCCGGCCACTGATCAGGTGCGCAACAACGATCTGGACCAGGGCGAGGCCCAGCAGGATGGCCAGCGGCAGCGTCCAGCCGCCGGTGGCACTATGCAGCAGCCCTGTGCCGAAGGGGCCTGCGGTAGCCAGCAGGTATCCAGTGGACTGGGCGAGGGTGGAAAGCGCCGTGGTCTCCGCCGTGCTCTCGCCGCTGCGGCTGATCATCACCATCACCAGCGGGAATATTCCCAAACCGAAGCCCAGCAGGACGGCAGGGACCACGGCGAGCGTGACGGGCAGGAATAGCAGCAGCGCCATGCCGACGGCCATGGTGACGCTGGCCAGGTAGAACGCCGGGCGGAGCATCCGGGGCCGGGAGCCGATGGCAATCAGGACCATCCCGGCGGGCACGGACACCAGCTGCATCAGACCGTACATCAGGCCGCTCGCGGAGGCGCTGAGCCCCATGGTGGTGAGCATGTACGGGAACCAGCTCAGCAGGGCGTACGCGAGCAGGGCCTGGAGGGTGAAGATCGCGGTGAGGAGCAGCCCCTTGCGGGTGCGCAGCAGCGGCCACGGCGAGATGGGGCCAGCCTTGGTGCGCGTGCTGTTGCGGTGCGCGTGCAGGGCCACGGGCAGGAAGCCCAGGAACGCCGCCATGGCCATGATGCCGATCGCTCCGACGGCGGCCGAAGGCGAGCCGAGTGCCTGGGCGAGAGGGACCACGGCGACGGCGGTCACAGTGGCCCCGGTGGTCATGGTCACCGTATACAGGGCGGTCATGAGCGACGTACGGTGGGCGAAGTGCTCGCGGATGAAGGACGGCATGGCAACGTTGCAGACGGCCAGCCCGGACATGCCCAGGACCGTGCCGGCCACCAGTGCGCCCGTGGCCGGAATGCCCCGGACCATCAAGCCGCCGGCCAGCATGGCCAGCGCCAGCAGGATGGCCTTCTCCACGCCCAGCCGCCCCGTGAGCCAGGACGTGCCCGCGCCCGCCACCGCGAAACACAGCGTGGGAATGGACGGAATGATCGACGCCACCAGCGGCCCGTAGCCGAGCACCAGCTGCAGATCGTGCAGCAGCGCCGACGCCCCGGTGATCCCGGCTCGGAGGTTCAGGCCAATCAGCACCAGCGCGATGACACCGAATGCGACGGCGGTGCGCGGTTTGGGTGGTGAAGCTTCCAGTGCTGAGGGGGCAGGGGCGGCGATGGGCATCTTCTAAGGTTAGACGTTAGACGTTTGATGTCTACGGTTTTGTGGTGAATCTCTCCCCGCCGTTAACTTCGGGGCAATAGACTCGTGGCCACGGCATATCCGGGCAACCTGCTCCGGAGGCGCCGCACTGATGCGGAAGGACGGCCTGCAGTGGTTTCCGAGGGAGTCGAGATCGAAAAGAAGTACGACGTCGGCGCGTCGGCCGAGGTACCTTCGCTCACCGATGTGCCGGGGGTGGCGCGCGTGGGGGAGCCGCGCACGGCAACCCTGGATGCAGTGTACTTTGACACGGGCCGGCATACCCTGGCTTCCCGGCGGATGACCTTGCGGCGGCGGACCGGCGGTGCCGATGCCGGCTGGCACTTGAAGCTTCCGCCCGAAGCCGCCCCGGAAGCGCCGGCGACCGATCCTGATTCAGCACCCCAGCAGCGGCGCGAGCTTCATGAGCCGCTGGGCCAGCCCGACGTCGTGCCTGACAGGCTGATGGCGCACCTGCGCGCCTACCTGCGCGGTGACACTGTGGCACCTGTGGTCAGGTTGGAAACCGAGCGGACCACGCACCCGCTGTATGGCGAGGACGGCACGCACCTCGCGGACCTCCTCGATGACCGGGTCAGCGCCGCGTTGCTTGGTGCGGAGGACGGGCCGGGCAGTACGCAGCAGTGGCGTGAATGGGAACTTGAGCTCGTGCACGGCAGCCCCGACCTCTTCCCTGCAGCGGCGGCGGTCCTGGCCGATGCAGGAGCGAAGCCCTCGGAACACGCGTCCAAGCTCGCGCGGGCGCTCGCCGGCGCGCCGGGCCAGGATCCCACTGACACAGCGGTTCCCGCCGTTCCGGTGCCGGGTAAGAAATCGCCTGCCACCGCCGTCGTGACGGCCTACCTTGCCGCGCAGATCCGGGAAATCCTGGTGCACGATGCGGGTGTCCGGCTGGAGGAGCCCGAAGCGGTGCACGACATGCGCTCAGCCGCCCGCCGGGCACGCTCGGCGCTCTCGGCTTACCGCCGGCTCTACGACGCCGTGACAGTCCGGCGGCTGCGGGATGAACTCAGACTGCTCGGCAGGCTCCTCGGGGAACCGCGCGACGCCCAGGTCATGTTGGACAGGCTCCGCGGGCACATCGGCGACCTTCCGCCAGAGGATGCCGCGGCCGCAGGGAAGGGCTGGCTCGAGAAGGAACTGGGCGATACCTTGGACACCGGCTATCGGAAGCTCCAGAAGGCCCTCCTTTCCGAGCGTTACTACAGGCTCCTTGACGATCTCGAAAGCTTCCGCGACCACCCCCCGGTCCGTCCGGAAAGTGCCTCTTCAGGACGCAGGATTTCGGGCAAGGCGGTCAATAAGGCCGCCAAACGCTTGCGCCGGTCGCACCGCGGCGCGAAGAACGCGCGCCGCGGTGCCCCACATGAGACCGCTCTGCACCAGGTCCGCAAGAATGCCAAGAAACTGCGGCATGTGGCGGAATCGGCGGGCCCGGTCTATGGCAAGCGCGCGGCTAAGGTCGCCAAGGCCGCGCACCAGCAGCAGCAGGCACTCGGCGATTTCCACGACAGCGTCATCGCCCGGGACCTCCTGGCTGGGTGCGCCGCCGCGTCCGGCGTGCCGGAACCGGTCGCGTCTGCGTACGTCACGCTCAAGACCCGGCAGGTACAGCTCGCCGCCGCCGCCGAGAAGAAGTACCTGAAGGTGCGCAAGAAATCCAAGAAGCGGCTCAAGGCGGGAGTGCTCTAGGCCCCAACCAGGTAGCAGCAGATGTCGTTATGAGCCCTCATAACAGCATCTGCTGCTACCTAGTTGGGCGGGGGACGGGGGCTACTTGCCTTGCCGGCCCCCGAGCCGGGCCACCGCCAGGGCAAGCCACAGCTGTACCCGGTCCGCCGTGACTGAGGGATCGTAGCCGGTCAGCTCGGTGATCTGGGCCAAGCGGTAGCGCACGGTGTTCCGGTGCAGGGTCAGGGCCTCGGCGACGGCGGCCACCGAACCGTTGTTGCTGAGGTAGCTCTCCAGCGTGGTCATCAGTTCCGCGCCGTGGGCGGAGTCGAAGGCCCGCAGCGGATTGAGGGATTCGTTGGCCATGTCCGCCAGCGGGACGTCCTCGCTGGCCAGCAGCAGCGAGGTCAGGCTGAGGCGTTCGGGCTCGTTCACCGGCAGGCCGTGGCTGGCCGCGTCGCGGGCCTCAAAGTAGCTCCAGCGCAGGCCGTTGGGCTTGGTGTACGCGCCGCCGATGCCGATCGTCGCATGGATGCCCGCCTCAGCCAGGTGATCGCTGAGTTTGCGGGCCAGCGCAGGTGCCGCGCCGCCGTCGTCGTTAATCACCACTGCCAGGTCCTTCCCGACGACGGCGGCCACCGCGTTCTCCAGGGGCTGCGGCACCGAGGTGCTCACCAAGGCCTTG
The DNA here is from genome assembly GCF_042270935.1 of Pseudarthrobacter sp. NPDC055928. Classification (NCBI taxonomy): domain Bacteria; kingdom Bacillati; phylum Actinomycetota; class Actinomycetes; order Micrococcales; family Micrococcaceae; genus Pseudarthrobacter; species Pseudarthrobacter sp. NPDC055928. The sequence continues at coordinate 283,497 of NZ_JBHJZH010000001.1, read as the reverse complement.
TGGTGGGCGGCGGAGACAGCCAGGAGCACCACGTTCTTGCGCGTGCTGTTCAGCCCCACGCCGGCAAGACGGCGCTGGGCCTCGCTGGTTTCGAGGGCGCCGTGGATGACGTCCTCCAGTACCTGGCCGCACAGTGCGCGTTGGGCCTGGCGCTGCTTGACCATGTTGTTCAGCTCCACGCTGATCAGGTTCTGGGCGTAACCGATGATGCCTGAGTCCTCGAACGGCTGGCGTACCCACAGCGTGCAGGCATCGCGCCGGCCGGTAGGGATCGGGTAGGAGGCCCACGTGTCCGCGGAGGGGTGCTCCTTGCTGCTGTTGTAGAGCTGCGCCGTGAACTGGGTGAGTGCGATGTCGGTCCGGAGCATGCTGCCCAGGTGCTTCAGGAGCTCCGCCAGGCCGCCGCCGGTCAGGAGCGCACGGGCCAGGACCTGGTGCCCGGCGATCAGCCGCTCCAGTTTGGAGTAGTGGTCCGCGGACTGGGCATCCGCGACGAGCTTGCCGATGGCAATGAACGGGGTCTCATAGGGGACTTCCACCATCGGCAGGCCCCAGCGGTTTGCCTCGGCAATCATCGCTGGCGGGACGACGTCGTGCGAGAGGCCGATACCGAATCCGATCCCCACTGCCCCGGCGCGCTGGACCTGCCGGACAAACCTGCGCTGCTCCGGCGCTGACTTCAGGCGCAGCCCTGTGGTGAGCACCAGTTCACCGCCGTTGATGAACCGCTGCGGATCCTCAAGTTCGGTCACGGCTACCCAGTTGATGTCCTGGTGCCAGGTGGTCTCGGCGAGGCCTGCCTTGGACAGGTTCAGGGAGCTCACGCCAAGGAGAGCAGCGAGGGAAATAGCCATGGTTCCAAGGATAACCGGACGCTGGTCAACCGCACTAAACATTTCCCCCAAGGGTGTGCAGGTGGCTATTCCCTGGCTAAGGGCGCTGGCATAGGCTCAAAGCAGTCGCATCCATCCGCTTCGCAGCTGATGATTCCTATGAAAGAGGTTGCACACCGTGGTTCAAACCTTGCAGAACTTCATCAACGGTGAGTTCGTCACGCCCGCCGGCACCAGCCTGCTGGACATCGTCAATCCCACCAACGGCGAGGTCGTGGCGCAGTCGCCCGTCTCCATCCAGGCGGACGTTGATGCGGCCATGACAGCCGCCAAGGATGCGTTCAAGAACTGGAAGCACGTCACCCCCGGCCAGCGCCAGCTCATGCTGCTCAAGCTCGCCGACGCCATCGAAGCCAACAGCGACGAACTCGTCGAAGCGCAGCATCGCAACACCGGCCAGGTCCGCTCACTCATCGCCTCCGAGGAAATCGCCGCCGGCGCCGACCAGCTCCGGTTCTTCGCCGGCGCCGCCCGCATCCTTGAAGGCAAGTCCGCCGGCGAGTACTTCGAAGGCCACACGTCCTACGTGCGCCGCGAGCCCATCGGCGTCGTGGCACAGGTCGCGCCCTGGAACTACCCCTTCCTGATGGCCATCTGGAAGATCGGCCCCGCCCTGGCCGCCGGCAACACCGTGGTCCTCAAGCCTTCGGACACCACGCCGGAATCCACCCTCGTGCTGGCCCGCCTGGCAGGGGACATCCTCCCAGCCGGCGTGCTGAACGTGGTGCTCGGAACCGGCGAAACCGGCGCGATGATGGTGGACCACAAAGTCCCCGGGCTGGTCTCCATCACGGGCTCGGTCCGCGCCGGCATCGCCGTGGCATCCGGCGCTGCGAAGGGCCTCAAGCGCGCCCACCTGGAGCTCGGCGGCAAGGCCCCGGCCATCGTTTTCAAGGACGCCGACATCAAGAAGAGCGCGGCGGCCATCGCGGAATTCGCCTTCTTCAACGCCGGCCAGGACTGCACCGCCATCACCCGCGTGCTGGTGGAGGACTCAGTCCACGACGACGTCGTGGCGGCCATGGTGGAACACACCAAGACCCTGCACACGGGCTCGCAGAACGATGAAGAGAACTACTTCGGCCCGCTGAACAACGTGAACCACTTCAAGGCCGTCACGTCCGTGGTGGAGCACCTCCCGGAGAACTGCAAAATTGTCACCGGCGGCCACCGTGCGGGGGAGAAGGGTTTCTTCTTCGAACCCACCATCGTCACCGGCGCGAAGCAGACGGACGACATCGTCCAGAAGGAAACGTTCGGCCCGGTCATCACGGTGCAGAAGTTCGGCACCGAGGAAGAAGCGGTGGAGCTGGCGAACGACGTCGACTACGCCCTGGCCTCCAGCGTCTGGACGTCCGACCATGGCACGGCCATGCGCCTGAGCCGCGACCTGGACTTCGGTGCAGTGTGGATCAACACCCACATCCTCCTGACCGCCGAGATGCCGCACGGCGGCTTCAAACAGTCCGGCTACGGCAAGGACCTTTCCATGTACGGCGTTGAGGACTACACGCGCATCAAGCATGTGATGAGTGCGCTTGATGCATAACCCAGCCGCCTAGTCCCCACTGGCCACCCAACCTTTTCGCCTCACCCCAGCTTTGAAGAAAGGCTTCGCCATGACCACCACCGCAAGTGAAATCACCTTCCGCCTGGAGCAGAAGCGCCGCGTCCAGGCGGACTTCCCGGGTCCCAAGTCCGTGGCCCTGACTGAACGCCGCAAGGCAGTGGTCGCCGCCGGAGTTGCCTCCAGCGTTCCCGTCTACGTTGCGGACGCCGACGGCGGCATCATCCACGACGTCGACGGCAACTCCTTCATCGACCTCGGCTCGGGCATCGCGGTGACGAGCGTCGGCGCGTCCGATCCCGCCGTCGTCGGTGCCGTGAAGGAAGCCGTGGAGCACTTCACCCACACGTGCTTCATGGTCACCCCGTACGAAAGCTACGTTGCCCTCGCCGAGCAGCTCAACCGCCTGACCCCGGGCGAGCACGAGAAGCGCACCGTGCTGTTCAACTCCGGTGCCGAGGCAGTGGAGAACGCCGTCAAGGTGGCCCGCCTCGCGACCGGGCGTGACGCCGTCGTCGCCTTTGACCACGCCTACCACGGCCGCACCAACCTGACCATGGCGCTGACGGCCAAGGCCATGCCGTACAAAACCAACTTCGGCCCGTTCGCGCCCGAGGTCTACCGCATGCCCATGAGCTACCCGTACCGCGAGGAAAACCCCTCGATCACCGGTGCCGAGGCTGCCAAGCGTGCCATCACCATGATCGAGAAGCAGATCGGCGGCGACCAGGTGGCCGCCATCATCATCGAGCCCATCCAGGGCGAAGGCGGCTTCATCGTTCCGGCGGACGGCTTCCTGCCGGCGCTGGCCGACTGGGCCAAGGAGAAGGGCATCGTCTTCATCGCCGACGAGGTCCAGTCCGGCTTCTGCCGCACCGGCGAATGGTTCGCCGTTAACCACGAGGGCGTTGTCCCGGACATCATGACCATGGCCAAGGGCATTGCCGGCGGCATGCCGCTGTCCGCCATCACCGGCCGCGCCGACCTGCTCGACGCCGTCCACCCCGGCGGCCTGGGCGGGACCTACGGCGGTAACCCGGTGGCCTGTGCCGCCGCACTCGCTGCCATCGGCTCCATGGAGGAGTACAACCTCGCCGGCCGGGCCCGCCACATCGAGACCCTCGCAACCGGGCGCCTGCAGGCACTCCAGTCCGAGCTGGCCGGCGCCGGCAACGCCGTGATCGGGGACATCCGCGGCCGCGGCGCCATGCTGGCCATCGAACTGGTCCAGGCCGGCTCCAAGGAACCCAACCCGGAGCTGACCAAGGCCGTGGCTGCTGCCTGCCTCAAGGAGGGTGTCATCATCCTCACCTGCGGCACGTACGGCAACGTCATCCGCCTGCTGCCTCCGCTGGTCATCACCGACGAGCTGCTGAACGATGGCCTGGACGTCCTGGCCGCCGCCATCAAGGCCAACGCCTAGGACGCACCGCTACAGAGTTAGCGCCCCCTCGCAACGGCGCGAACAAGCACGTGAGGCCCTGGAAACTGATGTTTCCAGGGCTTCACGTGTTCGCGCTTCAGGGGGTTGAGGTGCGGGCCAGCTTCCTGGCCACGGAGTTCTTGCGTGTGGCGCGGAGCATGTCCACGGTGAGGACCAGCAGCGCGAGCCACACCACACCGAAGCCGATCCAGCGCTCCAGCGTCATGGCCTCCCGGAACACCACAAGCGCCACAATGAACTGGAGGATGGGCGCGAAGTACTGCAGCAGCCCAATGGTGGTCATCGGCAGCCGGCGTGCGGAGGCGCCGAAAAACAGCAACGGCACGGCGGTGATGACGCCGGAGGCCAGCAGGAGCCAGAAGTGCCCGGGACCGTGGCTGGTCAGCGTGGCCGTGCCGCTGACGCCCAGCCACACCATGGTGGCGGCGGCCAGCGGGGTAAGGACCATGGTCTCCACGCTGAGGGAAGTCACGGCGTCGACCTTTGGGCCCACGCGTTTCTTCACAAAACCGTACAGGCCGAAGCTCACGGCCAGCGTCAGCGCTATCCACGGGAGCTTGCCGTAGGACACTGTCAGCACACCGACGGCAATAAACCCGATTCCGACGGCGGCCCACTGCAGGGGACGCAGCTTTTCCTTCAGGACGAACACGCCGAGCAGCACGGACACCAGAGGGTTGATGAAGTAGCCCAGGGAGGCTTCCACCGCCTGGCCGGTGGTCACGCCGTAGGTGTACGTCAGCCAGTTCACGGCGATGAGGACGGCCGCAATGGTGAGGGTACCGAAGACCGAACGGTCGCGGAACGCTCCGGTGAGCGCCCGCCACGAGCGGGTGACGGTAATGAGGAGCGCACAGAAAATCAGTGACCAGACCACGCGGTTGGCCACGATTTCCACTGCGCCGGCCGGCTGCAGGACAAAGAAGTACACGGGGAGCAGCCCCCACAGGCCGTAAGCGCCGATGCCGAAAGCGATTCCCGCCGTCGTCTCCTTGTCCACGGCCTTGAGCCCGGGAGCCGGCATGCCCTGCCTGGACGCGGTTGGCCGGGTTGAATTCAACCGGGCGCTGGGGGCGGGGGAGGAGACGGATCCGTCGGGAGTAGGCACCTAACCGATAACACCAGTCGGTGGACAGGTATTCCAAGAACTGGTCAGTATGCTTGCTTTTATGAGAAGGACGAATCCCCAGGAGGCCTCGGCGTGAGGCTCCGCCGCAGCAACGCCTCCGGACGCGGCTACCGCCGGGTTGCCGCAGGAAAAGGCTTCAGCTACCGCGATTTGGACGGCTCCACGGTGCCGCCCGGGCCCGTACGGGACAGGCTCGAAAGCATCGGCATCCCGCCGGCCTGGACTGACGTATGGATCGCGCCCTTCGACAACGGGCACATCCAGGCGACGGGCCTGGACGCCGTGGGTCGGCGGCAGTACATTTACCACCCCGAGTGGCGTGAGCGGAAAGACCGGGTGAAGTTCGACCGTGCCCTCCAGTTGGCGGAGTCACTCCCCACAGCCCGGCGCCTGGTTACCCTGGACCTGCGCAGCGAGGGGCATAGCCGCGAGCGCGTCCTGGCCGCGGCCTTCCGGATGCTGGACAGCGGATCCCTGCGGGTGGGCTCGGAGCGGTACACGAATGAGAACGGCAGCCACGGCCTGGCCACCCTCCTGTGTGCCCACGTGCACGTCCGCAAGGAGTGCCTGGAGCTGAAGTTTCCCGCCAAGAGCGGCAAGGACTGGGAATCGGAAATCCACGATGCCGACCTCGCCGCCCTGGTGCGCACGCTCAAGCGGCGGGGCGGCAACGCCCGGCTGCTTGCCTACAAGAACGGCCGCAGCTGGCATCCGGTCACCAGCGCGGACATCAACGGCTACGTCAAGGAACGAACAGGATCGGACTTTACCGCCAAGGACTTCCGTACCTTGCGCGGCACGGTTGCAGCTGCAGTGAGCCTGGCCCGCAGCGGTCCGCAAAAGACCGTGGCGGCCCGGAAGCGGGCCATCAGCGTGGCCATGATGGAGGCGGCTGAGGTGCTTGGGAACACGCCGTCGATTGCGCGCAAAAGCTACGTCGATCCGCGGCTGCTGGACCATTTCGCCGCGGGGGAGACCATCGACCCCAAACGCGTGGACTCCGCCGAGGCGGAGTTGCGGGCGCTGCTGTACCGCGAAGGCGATGTAGTGCCGCTGCAGAAAAGCGGCTGAGGCCTGCGTCACGGGTTACCCCGTCCGGCCCCGTAGACATTTAGAATGGGGCATTGTGCGCTAACTGCGTGTGCGCTACCTGCATTGTGAGCCACCAACTCGCATCCTCCTCGTTCCAGAAGGGCTCCCGGTGTCCAACCCAGGCGAATCCAGCTCCAAACGTCCCCTCCGCGTCGCCATTGTGGGCGCCGGACCGGCGGGGGTTTACGCGGCGGACATCCTCACCAAGTCCAACGAGGTCAAAGGTGGCGACTTCGAGGTCAGTATCGATCTGTTCGAGGCCTACCCCGCGCCGTACGGCCTGATCCGCTATGGGGTGGCCCCGGACCACCCCCGCATCAAGGGCATTGTTAACGCCCTGCATAAGGTCCTGGACAGGGGCGACATCCGCTTCCTGGGCAACGTCACGTACGGGCGGGACCTGACGCTGCACGATTTCCGCGCCTTCTATGATGCCGTGATCTTCTCCACCGGCGCCATCAAGGACGCCCAGCTGGACATCCCCGGCATCGACCTCGACGGCTCATTCGGCGGCGCCGACTTCGTCTCCTGGTATGACGGCCACCCGGACGTTCCCCGCGAATGGCCGCTGGACGCCAAGGAAATCGCCGTGATCGGCAACGGCAATGTGGCCCTGGATGTGGCCCGGATGCTGGTCAAGCACGCCGATGAACTGCTCAGCACCGAAATCCCGGACAACGTCTACCAGGGGCTGAAAAACTCCCCGGTTACCGACGTCCACGTCTTTGGCCGCCGCGGTCCCGCCCAGGTCAAGTTCACCCCGCTGGAGCTGCGCGAACTGAGCCACATGAAGGACGTGGATATCGTCCTCTACCCGGAGGACTTCGAGTTCGACGAAGCGTCCGACGAAGCGATCCGCAGCAACAACCAAATCAAGACCATGGTGAACACGCTCACCAACTGGCTGGTCGAGGAGCACGCGGAATCGGAGCAGCCCTCCTCCCGCCGCCTGCACCTGCACTTCCTGCACAGCCCGGTGGAGATCTATGACGACCCCGACAACGGCGGTGCCGGAAAAGTGGCAGGCATCAAGTTTGAGCGGATGCAGCTCGATGGCACCGGCAACGTCAAAGGCACCGGCGAGATGGTGGACTACCCCGTGCAGGCCGTCTATCGCGCCATCGGGTACCACGGCTCCGCGCTGGACGAGCTCGAGTACGACGCCAAACGCGGTGTGGTCCCCAATGAGGGCGGCCGCGTGCTGGACGCTGAGGGCAACCCTGTGCCGGGCATCTACACCACCGGGTGGATCAAGCGGGGCCCTGTAGGCCTGATCGGGCACACCAAGGGCGACGCGCTGGAGACTATCGGCTTCCTGCTGGAGGACCGGCTCACGCTGCCCCCTGCCCAGAACCCGGATCCGCAGGCGATCATCCACCTCCTGGAGGAGCGCGGAATCGAGTACACCACGTGGGAGGGCTGGAACAAGCTGGACGCCCACGAGGCAGCCCTCGGCGCGGCCTGGACCGGCTCTGAAGCCACCGACGGCATCGTCCGCGAACGCATCAAGGTGGTCCCACGCGAGGAAATGATCAGCATCTCCCGCGGCTGACTTCCGGTCCGCCGCACATGAGTTGCTAGGCGGGTCCGCGGCCGCGGGGCTACACTGGTGGCCACACGCAGGCTGGAAGCGATGCCCCGTGCCTGCAGGCCGAGCGCAAGTGGGAGTTCGATGAGGAACCTGATCCACCCGGCAGCTCCCGGTAACGACTCCGAGGGGCTGATCCAGCGGAGTGCCTTGGCGGGCCATGAAAAGCTCGACGGCGTGGCACGCCTCGCCGACGCCAGCGCAGATTTCCCCGCCGCGGAGGAAATCCCGGGCCTGCGCAAGCTGATCCGGGAGTCCTGGCGGCGGTCCGCACAGCTGTTGGCCAACCCGGACAACCCCGAAGCGCCGCTCGCCCTGGACTCGGACGAGTTGGAGGAATACCGCCGCCAGCACCCGCTCGCCAGCATCATGCCCGTGATCCACAAGCTGCTGGTCCAGCCCAGTCACGACAGCGGCCTCCTGGTGGCCGTGGGCGACGAAGTGGGCCGGCTCCTCTGGGTGGAAGGCGACCCGGTCCTGCAGCGGCGAGCGGAAGGCATGATGTTCGTGCCCGGGGCGGACTGGTCCGAAGCCACCGTAGGCACCAGCGCACCGGGGACTGCCCTGGCCCTGGGCCGCGGGATCCAGATTTCCGGAGCCGAGCACTACCAGCGGTCGGTTCACCCGTGGAGCTGCACCGCAGTGCCGTTCCACGACCCCGACTGCGGCGCACTACTGGGCGTTGTGGATATCACGGGCAAGGCAACGGCGGTGGCCCCGCATACCCTCTCGCTTGTCGAAGCCACCGTTGCCGCCGCCCAGGCGCAGCTCCGCGTTGAGCGTCTCCAGCTCGCTGCCGCCCTGGCAAGCAGGCCTGTACGACGGCGGAGCAACAGTTCCGCGGCCAGGGAGGGTTCGGCCGGGGGAGCGGGAGCCTCCGGTGCAAAGGAAGGCAGCCTCTACCGCAACAGCTTGCAGCTCCTGGGGCGAGACCAGGCTTTGCTGAGCATCGAAGGTAAAACCGTGGCTCTCTCCGCCCGGCACAGCGAAATCCTCGCCCTGCTCAGCACCCACCCTGACGGTCTGAACGCCGAGGAGCTGTCCGTCCTGCTCTACCCGGGCGACGGCTCTACGATGACCCTCCGCGCCGAAATGGTCCGGCTGCGCAAAATCCTCCAGCAGCTAAACCCCGCTGCGGTGCCCGAATCCCGGCCGTACAAGCTCAGCATGGACCTCGTGCCGGACAGCGGCCAGGTCCTGAGCTGCCTGCAACGCGGTGCCCACCGGATTGCCTTGGAGATCTACCGCGGCGCAGTGCTGCCGAGGTCCGAGGCCCCGGGCATCATCGACCTTCGCCAGAGGGTCTCTTCGCTGATGCGTGAGGCAGTGCTCACCGACGGCAGCGCCGAGACGCTGCTCAAGTACGCGGCCCTGCCCGAGGCTAGGGACGACGTCGGCGTGCGGCTTGCCGCCCTGAAGCTGCTGCCCGCGCGCTCGCCCAAGCGGGCCGCCGTCGTCGCCGACCTTGAACGGCTGGAAGCCGAGCTGAGCGCTTAACTGTCTGTGCAACCTTTGCTGTGAGCTGGCTCACGGCTGTGCAACCTGGCTGCAACCTTCACACTCCTACGCTGAAACCAACGGCGGCCCCAGCATCAAGGCCCGCCCCATGCACAGCAAAGGAGCTAGCAATGACTGTTTACGCACAGCCCGGTACCGACGGTTCGAAGGTCACGTTCAAGGACCGCTACGAGAACTGGATCGGCGGCGAATGGGTTGCCCCCGTCAAGGGCCAGTACTTCGAAAACATCACGCCGGTCACCGGCAAGGTCTTCTGCGAGGTGGCCCGGGGCACAGCAGAGGATATTGAGCTGGCACTCGACGCCGCCCACAAGGTCGCGCCGTCCTGGGGCAAGACCTCGGTGGCCGAGCGCGCTGCAATCCTGAACAAGATCGCCGACCGGATCGACGAAAACCTTGAAATGCTGGCCGTGGCCGAATCCTGGGACAACGGCAAGCCCATCCGCGAAACACTGAACGCGGACATCCCGCTCGCCGCGGACCACTTCCGCTACTTCGCCTCCGCCGTCCGCGCCCAGGAGGGGCGGCTGTCCCAGCTCGATGACGACACCACCGCTTACCACTACCACGAGCCGCTCGGCGTGGTCGGCCAGATCATCCCGTGGAACTTCCCCATCCTGATGGCCGTCTGGAAGCTCGCTCCCGCCCTCGCTGCAGGCAACGCCGTGGTCCTCAAGCCGGCCGAGCAGACGCCGTCGTCCATCCTGGTCCTGATCGAACTCATCGGTGACCTGCTCCCTGCGGGTGTCCTCAACATCGTCAACGGGTTCGGCGTCGAGGCTGGCAAACCGCTCGCCTCCAGCCCGAGGATCCGCAAGATCGCCTTCACTGGCGAGACCACTACTGGCCGGCTGATCAGCCAGTACGCCAGCCAGAACCTGATCCCGGTCACCCTGGAGCTCGGCGGCAAGAGCCCCAACATCTTCTTCAACGACGTCGCCGAAAACAATGACGCGTTCTACGACAAGGCCCAGGAAGGCTTCGCGCTGTTCGCCTTCAACCAGGGCGAAGTCTGCACCTGCCCGTCCCGCGCCCTGGTCCAGGAGGGCATCTACGAGTCCTTTATGGCCGACGCCGTGGCACGGGTGGAAAAGATGATTCAGGGCAACCCGCTGGACACAGAAACCCAGGTGGGCGCCCAGGCCTCCAATGACCAGCTCGAGAAGATCCTCTCCTACATCGACATCGGAAAGCAGGAGGGCGCCAAGGTGCTCACCGGCGGTGCCCGTGCCGAGCTGCCCGGTGACCTGGCCGGCGGCTACTACGTCCAGCCCACGGTCTTTGAAGGCCACAATAAGATGCGGATCTTCCAGGAGGAGATTTTCGGCCCGGTGGTTTCCGTCTCCCGCTTCAGTGACTATGACGACGCGATGGAAATCGCCAACGACACCCTCTACGGCCTCGGAGCCGGCGTGTGGTCCCGCAACGGCAACGTTGCGTACCGCGCCGGACGCGAAATCCAGGCAGGCCGTGTCTGGGTCAACAACTACCATGCCTACCCGGCTGGCGCCGCGTTCGGCGGCTACAAGTCCTCAGGCATCGGACGTGAAAACCACTCCATGATGCTGGACCACTACCAGCAGACCAAGAACCTCCTGGTCAGCTACAACGAGAACAAGCTGGGCTTCTTCTAGAGTCCAGTCTGCGTTCCCTACCACCCCGACCACCCGCTAACAACGCAAGGATTTCGCCAATGACGACGACAATGCACGCAGCAGTAGTAACTGAATTCGGCAAGGATCTCCAGGTCCAAGAGCTCGCCATTCCAACCCCCGGGCCGGGGGAGGCCCTCGTCAAGGTGCTCACCACCGGTGTCTGCCACACCGACCTCCACGCAGCGGAGGGCGACTGGCCGGTCAAACCGACTCCGCCGTTCATCCCCGGCCATGAGGGCGTGGGAGAAGTAGTAGCCCTCGGCGAGGGCGTCACGGACCTCGCCATCGGCGATCTTGTGGGCAACGCCTGGCTCTGGTCCGCTTGCGGCGACTGCCAGTACTGCCGCACGGGTTGGGAAACACTCTGTGAGGTGCAGAAGAACGCCGGCTACAGCGTGGACGGCTCCTTCGGCGAGTACATGCTGGTGGACAGCCGCTTCGCCGCCAGGATCCCGGCCGGCACGGACCCCGTCGAAGTGGCCCCCGTGCTCTGCGCCGGAGTCACCGTCTACAAGGGCCTGAAAATGACCGAGGCCAAGCCGGGCCAGTGGGTCACCATCTCCGGCATCGGGGGCCTGGGGCACATCGCCGTCCAGTACGCGGTTGCTATGGGCCTGCGCGTTGCGGCCGTGGACATCGCGGACGACAAGCTCGCCCTGGCCAAGGCCCACGGAGCTGAACTGACCGTCAACGCCCTGCACGAAGATCCAGCAGAAGTTATCCAGCGTGAAACCGGAGGTTGCCATGGAGTCCTCGTTACCGCAGTGCACCCGTCCGCTTTTGGACAGGCGATCGGCATGGCACGCCGCGGCGGGACGATTGTGTTCAACGGGCTGCCGCCGGGCGACTTTCCGGCGCCCATTTTCGAGATTGTGCTCAAGGGACTGACCGTGCGTGGTTCGATCGTGGGAACCCGGCAGGACCTGGAGGAAGCCCTTGACTTCTACGCCCAGGGCAAGATCCACCCCACGGTGTCCACCAGGGAACTCTTCGAGGTCAACGCTGTCCTGGACGAAATGAAGCACGCCAAGATCGACGGCCGCGTCGTCATCAAGTTCTGATGAAGGACGCGTTCTGATGCCGGAGGCGAAGCTCGACGCTGCAGTGACGCTGCCCGGGGAGGACTTTTCCCGGGTAGCGCTCACCGCCGCAGCCGTGGAGTTGCTGCGGAAACTGTGGCTGCAGCACGGGCCGCTGATGTTCCATCAGTCCGGCGGCTGCTGCGACGGCTCCTCGCCCATGTGCTATCCCGCCGGGGAGTTCATTATCGGCGACTCGGATGTGCTGTTGGGCCTGTTCGACTTATCCGGAGCCGGGACCGGCGGCGGCGTCACGTCCGACCCGCCCGGCGGCCCCGGGAAAGGGCAGCCGCTGGAGTTCTGGATGTCGCGGGAACAGTTCGGCTACTGGAGCCACACCCACCTGACAGTGGACGTGGTTCCGGGCCGGGGCAGCGGATTCTCGGTGGAATCACCGGAGGGCAAGCGCTTCCTCATCCGTTCCACGCTGATGGACTGGCCCGCCTAGGCAGTTCGATGCTTTAGCCTTGAGGCCCTCCAAAAGGAGGGCCTCAAGGTGTTTTCCGCAATTAACTTCGGCATACGGCGCGTCTCACGATACGGGACAACTGGAACCGTCCAGTGGATGGACAGTAAAGTTGATAAGTCTGTTTCCATCCCCTATCAGGATTGTGGATCTCCTTATGAACCTCCTCCGGACCAAAACAATCGAGCAGTCAATGGCCGACGCCGATGAACCCGGACGCAAGCTCAAGCGGTCACTGAGCACCTGGGATCTGATGATCATGGGTGTGGCTGTCGCCGTCGGCGCCGGCATCTTCTCCGTCGGAGCCAAGGCAGCGGCCAACTTCGCCGGACCCGCCGTGACCGTCTCCTTCGCCATCGCCGCCGTCACCTGCGCGCTGGCCATCATGTGCTACGCCGAGTTTGCCACCGCCATCCCCGTCGCCGGGTCGGCCTACGTCTTCACGTACGCCACCATGGGCGAACTGCTGGCCTGGATCATCGGCTGGAACCTGATCCTGGAGCTCTTCACTGCCGCCGCCGTGATCGCCAAGTACTGGGGCATCTACCTCAGCAAGGTCTTCGCCCTGATGGGCGCCGACATCCCGGCAGCACTGTCCATTGGCGGCGTTGACCTCTATTGGGGAGCCTTCCTGATCGTTGCTGTCTTCACGGTCCTTCTGGTGCTGGGCACTAAGCTCTCTGCCCGGGTAGGCAACATCTTCACGCTGATCAAGATCGCCGTGGTGCTCTTTGTCATTGTGGTGGGCTTCACCTACGTCAAATTCGAGAACTACAGCCCCTTCGTCCCTGCAGCTGAACCCACGGGTGTCAGCGGCACCGCTGATGTACTCAAGCAGTCCTTCTTCGGCTTCCTCACCGGAGCCGCCCCTGCACAGTACGGCACACTGGGCATCTTCGCCGGCGCTGCCCTGGTGTTCTTCGCCTTCATCGGTTTCGACGTGGTGGCCACTTCGGCAGAGGAAGTCAAAAACCCGCAGAAGACCCTGCCACGCGGTATCTTCGGCGGCCTCGCCGTCGTCACACTCCTCTACATCCTGGTGTCCCTTGCACTGACCGGAATGGTGTCCTATACCGACCTCGCGGAAGCCAAGAACCCCACCCTGACCACTGCCTTCGAGGCGGTGGGCGACACCACTGCCGCCAAGGTCATCGCCTTCGGTTCGCTGATCGGCCTGACCACCGTGATCATGGTGCTCCTCATGGGCCTGTCCCGCGTAGTCCTGGCCATGAGCCGCGACGGCTTGCTGCCCCGGGCCCTGTCCAAGACCAGTGAAAAGCGTTCGACGCCGGCACGCCTCCAGGTGATCTGCGGTGCCGCCGTGGCACTCGTCGCCGGCCTCACCAACGTGGACCTGCTCGAAGAGATGATCAACATCGGGACGCTGTCCGCATTCGTGATGGTGAGCCTGGGCATCCTGGTGCTGCGGAAGAAGCGCCCGGACCTCAAGCCCTCCTTCCGTGTGCCGTTCGGCAAGGTCCTGCCGGTGGTTTCGGCCCTGCTGTGCCTTTACCTGATGACCAACCTGGCGGTGGAGACCTGGATCTTCTTCGCGATCTGGCTTGTGATCGGCATCGTCATCTACTTCTCCTACGGACAGCGGCACTCCCGCCTCAACGAGCGTTTCACCGAGGCCAAGGAAGCTGTCAACGGCCCCGCCGGACAGGCCGCCCCCAAGTCTGCCGACGATGAGGACGAGTTCAGCCGCGCCTAGCGGCCACCGTGGGCCGGCGGCAAGAGGCCGGCCTGTCCCGCACTAGCTGCCCTGCCCCGCTCAAGCGGTGCGGGGCAGCGCCGTCCGTGCGGGGCAGCGCCGCTGCATGGTGACCGGCCCTTGGCGCAAGGCACCCAGGGCAGGGTTGCCAGGCCCTGTTACCTAAGATGGATTCATGGCCCGCCCCGCAAAACCCGAACGCAAGGCAGAGCTGCTCTCCGCGATCCTGGACTACCTGATGGACAAGACGCTTGCTGAACTGACCTTCCGCAGCCTGGCCGAAGGTTTGGGCATCAGCGCCTACGTGCTGGTGTACCACTTCGGCAGCCGGGAGCAGTTGGTCAACGAGATCATCGGGTCTATCGAGTCACGGCTGGACAGCATGCGCACCACGGACGTGCACGACATCGACCGGGACGCCTGGAGGAACTACCTGCTGGAGTCCTGGCAGTGGACCATGGCACAGCGGAACCGGCACCTGGCCAGGCTTGAGTTCGAGGCCACGGCACAGGACATTGTGGCTGCCGAACCGCGCGGGACCTCGCAGGAAAACTTCCGCATGCTGCACCACAAAACCAGGGACTGGCTCATGGTTCAGGGCATCCCGGAGGACTTTGCGGATACGGACGCCCGGCTGTTCACGTCCACCTTCTACGGCCTGCAGTTCGATTTTGTGGTGATGAACCAGCCCGAAGCCGCCACCCGCGCTTTTGAGCTGATGCTGACTGTCTTTTTCAACAACCTGGAGGCCCGCCTGGCTGCGGTGTCCCAGGGAGCCTGACTTTCCGGCGAACGTTTTAGGGGGCTGCGTGCCGGCCCACCCACTCCACGAGCGGCCGCAGCTGGTCCCACATCGCGGATATCCTCTCGGCCGCTTCCGGTCCATGCACCCAGTCCGGCTGGCCAAGCTCAACCCGCGCGGACAGGGACTTGTGCTTCAACAACTCCGCCCTGGGGTGGTCCTTGTCGAAGCCGCGCGGCACGGTCTTGAGTTTTTCGCCTTCCACCACAAAGCCGGCGGCGGCCGCTGATTCAACGATCTGCCGGAGCGCTTCGCCGGTGCCCGAGGCATCGACGGAATTCCGGAACCGAACCAGCTGGGCCGGTGTGCTGGTGTGGCATCCGCCGCCCACCAACAGCCCGTCCGCGCTCACCTGCACGTAGTAACCGACGCCCTCCTGAGTGGCCGCAAAGGCCCCCTGGGCGGTCTTGTAGGGCGATTTGTCCTGGGAGAACCTGATATCCCGGTTGGGCCGGAAGATTTTGCCCGGGCCGAACCGCGGTTCCAGTTCGGCCAGCAGGGCCGTGACTGGATCCCTGACCAAGGTGTTGTAGCGGTCCTTGTGGTCCAGCCACCACTCCCGGTTGTTGTTGTCCTCAAGTTCAGCGTAGAACTCGAATGCCCCTGCGGGGATGCCATGGAATGTGCTCATGCAGTGATCCTAAGGACCGTAGGGTGCCTCCAGCCAGAGCCGGCATTCCCTATGTGGAAATCGCAGCAACGCAGAACACCCCGCCGCGGAAAATCCGCAGCGGGGTGTTCTCAGGTACCGGGCCACCAGTGGCATAAGCCAGCCGGTGGCACAGACCGGTCGCCGGGTTAGCCGATTTTGTTGGCTGCTTCGGCGTCGGAGTCGGCGGCAGCGGCTGTGCCGAGGTTGGCGCGGAGTTTGGCGCCGAGTTCGGCGTCGACGTTGGTCCAGTATTGGATGGCGCGTTCCTTGATGCCGGGGCTCTTCACGCCGCCCACGGCGCCGGTGATGGTGTCGAGGAAGCGGGCTTTGGCGGCGTCGTCGTAGACCTCGCGGTAGAGTGTGCCGGCCTGGCCGAAGTCGCTGTCCTCGGCGTGCAGGGTGTGCGCGGAGAGGGTCAGTTCGCCGTCGTTCTCCCAGCCGCCGGCGGGGTTCTGTGGCTCTACGGCTGCCGGGCCGCCCACGGAGTTGGGGGCGTAGACCGGGGTGGTGGGGGCGTTGAACAGGTAGCGTCCGGCGCCGTCCTGGCTGTAGTTGTTGACCTGGTTCCTGGGCTGGTTCACCGGGATCTGGGCGTGGTTGGTGCCCACGCGGTAGCGGTGTGCGTCGGCGTAGGAGAAGATGCGGGCCTGGAGCATTTTGTCCGGGGACGCGGCGATGCCGGGCACGAAGTTCGAGGGCGCGAAGGTGGCCTGTTCGATCTGCGCGAAGTAGTTCTCCGGGTTCTTGTTCAGTTCCATGGTGCCGACCTTGATCAGCGGGTAGTCCGCGTGCGGCCAGACCTTGGTGAGGTCGAAGGGGTTGAAGCGGTAGGTCTTGGCGTCCTCGTAGGGCATGACCTGGACGTGCAGGTCCCAGGACGGGAAGTTGCCGGCGTCGATGTTTTCGGCGAGGTCGCGGATGTAGAAGTCCGCGTCGGATCCGGCCAGCTCTTCGGCCTGCTCGCCGGTGATGGTCTTGACGCCCTGGTTGGACTTGAAGTGGTACTTGACCCAGAAACGTTCGCCCGCGGCGTTGATCCACTGGTAGGTGTGTGAGCCGTAGCCCTGCATTTCACGCCAGGAGGCCGGCAGGCCGCGGTCGCCCATGAGCCAGGTGACCTGGTGCGCGGATTCGGGGGACAGGGTCCAGAAGTCCCACTGCATGTCGGCGTCGCGCAGGTGGGTGCCCGGGAGGCGCTTCTGGGAGTGGATGAAGTCCGGGAACTTGATGCCGTCGCGGATGAAGAAGACCGGGGTGTTGTTGCCCACGAGGTCGTAGTTGCCCTCGGAGGTGTAGAACTTCACGGCGAAGCCGCGGGGATCGCGCCAGGTGTCCGGGGAGCCGTTCTCGCCCGCGACGGAGGAGAACCGGATCAGCATCTCGGTCTCGGCGCCGGGCTGCAGGAACGCGGCCTTGGTGTAGGCAGAGATGTCCTCGGTGGCCCTGAACGTACCGAACGCGCCGCCGCCCTTGGCGTGTACTACGCGCTCGGGCACCCGCTCGCGGTTGAACTGGGCGAGCTTTTCGACCAGGTAGTGGTCAGTCAGGATGATGGCACCGTCGGCACCAACTGACTTCGAATGCGCGTCGGACGTAACCGGCGCACCTGACTGGGTCGTTGAAATGGCAGTCATTATTCTCCTATTTCTCTATTACTTGCGAGGGACGTTCAGAAGGAAGTTGTTGGGACTGCTGGCAGTCCTGGCAGATGCCCTGGTACATGACATCGGCGATCTGGATGGTCATGGGCTTGGCGTCCTTATCCCAATGCGGGGTAAGGCAAGGCGCATGCCCGACGGCGCACTCTACGTCCTCGACGCGCCCGCAGCTGATGCAGATCGCGTGGTGGTGGTTATCGCCCACGCGGGTCTCGTACAGTGCGGGGGAGTGCGGCGGCTCAAAGCGGCGCAGCATGTGCAGGTCAGTGAGGTCGCCCAGGACCACGTAGACGGACTGCGCAGTGAGCTCCGGGAGCTCCTTGCGCGCGGCGGCGAGGATGCTCTCCGCGGGGGAGTGGGGGTGATGCTCGACGGCGGCCAGCACCGCCAGTCGCTGCTTGGTCACCCGGCGGCCGTGGGCGCGCAGGGCAGCAGCCCAGGCTTCGTGGCCGCCAAAGTGTTCCGTCATGCCTCTATTGAAGCACTTATTATGAGTTCATCACAATAAGGCTTGGCTAACCTCCGGAAGAGCCAGGAACTCCTGCATCGGATTGACTGATTCCCCAGCCGAACGTCCCATGGCGTGGACCTCCAATGGCCCATCGCCAGGCTCCGGAACCACACAGCTCAACCCGCTCACGCCGGGGCGTTCCGTCATGCTTTGGAGTGACGCGGCCAGCGCCAGCAAGTGTCCGGGCCTGAGCCCCGGTTCGCCCGACGACGGCGCCAACGCCGTGGACAACACAGTGTGGTGCGCGCCGGCCTTAAGCCGGGGTGGCGCCACCACGAGTTCCCCGAGATGGGAGTTCGCGGCAGTGTCGCCGGGCAACGTTGTCTCGACCTGCCATCTCGGATCAGCCTGGCGCTCCATAGCCAAACGGCGCATCGCAGTGCGGAGGCCGCCGTCGCACTCCTGGAGTTCCTCGGCTGCCGCCGGTACCCGGCGCTGCGCGGGGAGGCGGAGCTGTTCGCCCGGGGTGACCGGCTCAGTGGCCCAGCGGCCGAACAGGTGGAACGTGGGCGTGGAGGATTCGACTTCCGGTTCGCCGATTGCCGCGCCGATGGGGTGCCACTGGTGGGCGAAAACCACGGTGCAGCGACTGGCGCCGAGGACCTCGACGAGCGCCTGCCGGGCAGCGTTGTGGCACCAAAGCCAGTCGGCGGCGGAGCGGAGATCGAAGGCAACGGCTGGATTCGTGAGCCTGATCAGGAGGTGGCCGGCATTCAGCGCGGTCCGGGGACGGGCCACCTCCCAGAACGCCGATGCAAAAAGCAGCCGCCTGGATAGATTCATGCGCCAACTCCTTCCCCCGCCTGAGGATACCAAGCCGATGGCACAACACGACACGCAGGCGTGACCAGGTTTGCAGGTGGCTTCGGATGGGAACCGCACCTCGACTGGCCCACAGCGGTACTAAAATTCTGACTGAGGGCCGGGTCCTGCTGCCCGGTCCCCTGAAGGCGTGCCGGGCAGACGTGGAGGAGTGGACGTGCACAAGCATTACAACGGCCTGAAAACTGCGGCGCTCTTCGGCGTCCTCTGGGCAGTCCTGCTGGGACTGGGCGCCCTGATCGGCCTCAACATGCGCAGCTCGGCGCCCATCTGGATCATGGCACTTATCGGCGTGGCCACCACGGCCTATGGCTACTGGAACAGCGACAAGATCGCCATACGCTCCATGCAGGCCTACCCTGTCGCCGAAACCCAGGCGCCGCAGCTGTACCAGATCGTCCGCGAGCTGTCAGTCCGCGCCAACCAGCCGATGCCACGCATCTATGTCTCGCCCACGATGAACCCGAATGCCTTCGCGACGGGGCGCAATCCGCGCAACGCCGCCGTTTGTGTCACCGAAGGCATCCTCCAGCTGTTGGACGCAAGGGAGCTCCGCGCCGTCCTGGGGCACGAGCTCATGCACGTGTACAACCGCGACATCCTCACCTCCTCGGTGGCTGCCGCCGTCGCCGGCGTGATCACCTCGGTGGGCCAGATGCTGTTGTTCTTCGGCGGTGACAGGCGCAACTCCAATCCGCTGGCCATGCTGGCCATGGCCCTGTTGGCGCCGTTTGCGGCGTCCCTGATCCAGCTGGCCATCTCCCGGACCAGGGAGTACGACGCCGACGAGGACGGTGCGCAGCTGACCGGCGATCCGCTGGCGCTCGCCTCAGCCCTGGGCCGGATTGAGCAGGGCGTGCGGATCGCGCCACTGCCGCAGGACCAGAAGCTCGTCAACACCTCGCACCTGATGATTGCCAACCCGTTCCGCGGCGGGGCGATGACCAAGCTGTTCGCCACGCACCCGCCCATGAAGGACCGGATTGCCCGGCTGGAACGGATGGCCGGCCGGCGCTGACCCGGGGTTGATCAGCAAAGCTGGATGCCGCCGTCGTGCTTTCCGCGTGCTGGAGCCCTCCTGGCGAGGCCGAAAATCAGCTACGGAAGTTGACGAACTGCAGGTCCGCCTCGTCAAAGTCCTTCAGCAGCGCCATAGTGGCCTGCAGGTCATCGCGTGACTTGGACGTGACGCGGAGTTCGTCGCCCTGGATCTGGGACTTGACCCCCTTGGGCGCTTCGTCGCGGATGAGCTTGTTGATCTTTTTGGCCAGGTCCTGCGCGATGCCTTCCTTGATGGAGGCCTCCAGGCGGAACTCCTTGCCGGACGCGTAGGGCTCACCCGTGTCCAGGGACTTCAGCGAGATGCCGCGGCGGATCAGCTTGGACTGGAGCACGTCCAGGACGGCCAGGACGCGTTCCTCCGAGTTCGCCTTCATCAGGATCTTCTCGCCGCTGAAGTCGACCTCGGCGCCGACGCCCTTGAAGTCGTAGCGCTGGGCCAGTTCCTTCTGGGCCTGGTTCAGGGCGTTGGCCACTTCCTGCTTGTCCACTTTGCTTACGACGTCGAACGTTGACTCGCCTGCCATGATTCTCCTTGTGCTGGTGGTGTTGTGCCGGTGGTGCGGCCGGTTGCGCCCGGGAGGCGCCTGATGTCTGCATTCCAGCCTAATACGGATGCCCGTGTTGGTCGTTGCCGCTTTTCACAGTTCCCTCTCAGCGGACACCGGGCGGGAACGAAGCCCCGCGCCAGAGAGTTGGAGTTGTTGGTAAGAGCGCGAAGGGAAAGACCATGCACCGCAAAGCCGTCCGTTACGTCAACCGAACCACCACTGCAGCCGCCGGAGCCGTGGCTACCGCAGCCACCTCCGTCGCGGCCGCCGCCGTGGCGGCCTCCATCATCTTCAGCCCCGTGGCGGATGCTTCTGCCCGCATGGACGGCGTCAGTGAGGACCTGCTGCGTGCGGTCGAACTGAACCAGATCACCGAGGAGCAGGCCGTGAAGTTCGAGGCCCGGCTCGCCGGACGCATTCTCGGCGAGGCCTGATTCGGGCCGATTTTCCCCGCCGTTTCGGGGTTTTTCGCGCGCGTTCCCCAGGGCCGGGGGCTCGATTCGATTCTTCGGCAGAAGTTCTGTAAAGTTGTCTTGCCCGCGGTTACTGGAAGCGGAACGGCCCGGAAACGGACGTTCCGAACACTGCAGCCGGGGGTGATCTTCTTTTGAAGTTCGGCAGATTACCCGAGCGGCCAAAGGGGGCTGACTGTAAATCAGCTGGCAACGCCTACGGGGGTTCGAATCCCTCATCTGCCACCCAAGGAAAGCCTCCGGAACCATCAGGTTCCGGAGGCTTTTTCGTGCTTGAAGCGACCCCCGGCCGCCTGTCCTGCCCTGCTGCGGGGTATTCCCCTCCTCATGGTCTTTTCCCCCCTGCGTTACAGGGGGAATTGACCACGCAAAGGGGAAATCTGGGCCGTCGACAGCTTTATGGCTCCGGCGTAGGCTGGCAGCATCGGCGCATGAACCCGATGCCCTGCGTCGATGCATCAATCGATGAAGGAGTACCAATGAGTGCTGTACGTGAATTCATGACTACAGATGCAAAGTGTATTAAGGAGACCCAGTCCCTCACGGATGCTGCCCGGATGATGCAGGATCTGGACTGTGGCTCGTTGCCGATCTGCGGTGACGACGGAAAGTTGAAGGGCATGATCACCGATCGTGACATCGTGCTCAAATGCATCGCCGCCGGCCGCGATCCCCGCGAAATGATGGCCAAGGACCTCGCAACCGGCAAGCCTTACTGGGTTGACGCCGATGCGAATGTCGACGCCGCCATCGAACTGATGGAGAGGCACCAGGTCCGGCGTCTCCCGGTCATCGCCGACCACAAGTTGGTGGGCATCATCAGCCAGGGCGACATCGCCCGCAACTACTCCGAGCAGCGTGTGGGCGAGCTGGTGGAACACATTTCGGAACGCAGCCGAATGCAGGTGTAGTCAGCAACTGAAGCAGAACGCCACGGAGTCCTCTCCGTGGCGTTACTTTGTGGGCCGTCATGGCCTTGTCCGCGGTTCCCCGCCTTGAAGGTTAGGAACCACGGACAAGCTTTGGAAAGTCAGTTCAGCGCGATCAGGAGCATCTGGCTGGTTCCCGGGATACAGGTCTGCAGGATAGCCCTGGGGAAACCACCGAAAACGGCCTTGACGTCGTTGGTGGTGCCGGGGTTGGGAACCTGCCCACGGGCGGTGGCCGTGTAGGTTCCGTAGCCCGGGATGCTGATGGTTTCGCCCACGGCGATGCCGGAGAAGCGCGCCCAGCCGCCGCAGAAGTCATGTTCGGTGATGAACAGCGAGTAGCCATCGTTGGGGGTGAAGTGGATGGGGCCGATGCAGGCGTCCACCATTGCCTGTCCGCCGGCGCCCGCTACATAGATCGTCCGGACCGCAGGCGTGGCCTGGCCCGGAGTCGTTGGGGCGGCGACGGCGGGACCGGTCAGCACCAAGGACTGGCCGGGGACGATGATGCTGTAGGCACCCAGCCCGTTGGCGGCCAGCATCGCATTCAGGTCCACGCCATACCGTGCGGCGATCCCACCCACAGTGTCGCCGGGAACAACGGTGTAGCGGTTGGAATCGCCCGAGGGAGCAGGCGCCAAAGCAGGCGCCGGGGGAGCCGGGACCGGTGCAGGACCCTCGACCGGTGCAGGACCCTCGGCCGGTGCAGGACCCTCGGCCGGTGCGGCCGCCGTCGTGCTTACCTCCGGTGGAAGCGGAACCTCTGCAGTGCGGACGGGCCCTGCCAAGGATCCAACGCCAACGGCGGAGACCACGGCAGCGGCGGCCATGCCTGCCCAGAGCCGGTTGCTGACAGGATTGCGGGTCTGGGTCAGTTCTGCCCGGGGGACGTCTGTTTCGAAGTTCCGGCTGGGAGGTTCGGAAGGTTTTGCGGTCAACTGATGCATGGGTGGCCCATCGCAGGTCGGCCCAGTCAAGGAAAAGCAGCGGTGGATGCCGCCGGTTCCCCTTGGAGGACGGATCGAGGTGTGATGCGCTATGCGGTTCCGGTCAGTAACCGGCGCCGCGCAGGATGCGCGTGATGGGAGCCGCCCGCATACCCAGAAGATACGGGAGCTCCACCATGAAGCGGCATCATCCACCCCAGCTCGGAGGATGCGCCAGCAACGTATTCGGCCCTAGGAATTCCGAGTCTAGGAAGCCGTTGCGCCAGGCGGCACCAGTAGGGGTTACTCGAATTTTTCGCAACAAGTCCAGTGGCGGGCGTTTTTTCTACTCAGTAGTACTCGCCGCGGCTACGCGAACTTCAGGGCGTGCGCCGGTCCCTCAGTTCGGCGACCTCGCGCCGCAGCGATGCGATCTCCTCCACCAGGTCGGCCAGCTCGGCCCGGACGGGTTCCTCCGCAGACTCCGCGGCGGCTTCGGTGGATTCCTCAACGCGCTGGACAAGCCAGGAGGCGATGGAAGCGGTGACCACGCCGAGCACGGCGATGCCGCTCATCATGAGCGCCGCGGCAACCATCCGGCCGATCGGAGTCACGGGATACATGTCGCCGTATCCCACAGTGGTGATAGTGGTGATGGCCCACCAGACGGCGTCGCCGAAGGTCAGGATCTTGGCATCTGGAGCGGACTGTTCAACATCCAGCACTGCCAAGGCACCCACAAAGACGAGCAGGGCCGCTGAGCCGGCCACATACGTGACAACGCGGCCACGGAGGGTTTCACCGACGGTCCGGTGCAGTACCGACAGCAGCGTCACCAGCCGGAGCAGCCTGAGCGGACGGAAGAAGGGCAGGGCAACTATCAGGAGTTCGTGCAGGTTCCAGAGGAACCAGCGACGCCGGTCCTTGGCGAGCCACAGGTTGGCTGCGTAGTCGAGGGCGAAGATCCCCCAGGTCAGCCACAGGACGGCCTCCAGCCACTCGGCGGCGCCTCCTTCGACGCGGCCAATCACCTGCCACGCATAGGCGGCCAGGAACACCAGTGCAGTTCCCATCAGCGGCCACTCGGCGACGTCCCGGTAGCGTTGTTGCGTCATGCGCCACATCCTACGCGGGAGCTCTTGAAAGTCAGGCTGGCCCCTCAAGTTACTGACGGGTAACATTGGGGGATGCACCTGCTTCTTCGTACCCTCCTGATGCTGTTCACGTCCGCCCGCCGCTCCGCGCTCACCATCTGGGACACCTCGTCCTTACCGCTGCGCGTCCTGCCCACCGACATCGACATCGCCATGCACGTCAACAACGGCATGTATTTCTCCCTCATGGACCTGGGCCGGTTCGACCTCATGGTCCGCAGCGGCGTCTGGAAGAGGATGCGCCGGCGCGGCTGGAGTCCGGTGGCAGCGGGGGAGACCATCGCCTTCCGGAAGTCCCTGCAGCTGTGGCAGCAGTACACCATCGAAACGAAGATTATCGGCCTGGATGCCAAAGCCATCTACTTTGAGCAGCGCATGGTGGCCGACGGCGAGATTTACGCCCGTGCCTACATCGCCACCCGCCTGGTCAGCAACGGCAAACCCGTTAGCCAAGAAGAGATCCTGCGGGAGTTCGGCCAGCCCCCGGCGGACTGCATTCTGCCCGAATGGATTCACGAGTGGCGTGAGGCCAACGCACTGCCGGGCAGCCGGACACCTGCCCCGCATCTCTGGGAAGCCAGGGCCTGACCTCAGGCCAAGCAAACAAAAAGGGCCGACGTCGGCACCCGGCTACGCGCCGACGTCGCGCCTTTCCACCGCAAAAGCAGCCAGCGCCACCAGGGCCGCCGAGATAGTCCACAGCCACCCCGCCGCGGCCCAGTCCGCACCGTTGGCCACAGGGGAATTTCCATACGCCCAGTGGTAAGGGCTCAAATTCAGCAGCCATTGCACATCATCGCTCTGCCGGCCGACGGCGTTGAAAACATACCCCAGCACCCCCACCGCGGCACCGGCGGCGAGCCCGTACGTCCGGCGGCCGGTCACCGCTCCCGCGCAAAGCGCCGCGGTTCCGCTCAGGAGCGCCAGGCCGGCGAACAGCACCGCCGCGCCGAACAGGTTCTCCGGAAGGATGTCCAGCTTGGCCGGGTCATTCAGCAGCCTGACCAGCACAAAGACCAGGGCCGCGAGCAGCACCACACGCAGGACCAGGGAGAGCGCGCGTTCAAGCACCACCTGGACCCGGGTCACGCCGTGGGCGAGCGTCAACTCCAGCTGGCCGGACTCCTCGTCACCACCCACCGCGGCGGCACCCCATCCCACGGAGGCGATGGTCATCAGGAGGAACCCGATCAGGCCGAAGAGCGTGGCCTGGGTATAGCCGGGGCCGGTGGCGATCTGGTCGTAGTTCAGCGCCTTGGTCATCTCGGCCGGGAGGGCATCGATCATGTCCTGCATTTGCGCACTTCCGCCGATGGACGGGTACAGCGGCAGGTACAGGAACGTGGCGCCGGACAGCCCGGCTCCCCACCCGAGGGTGGAGCGCCACGAATCAAAAAACGCCCGGCGGAACAGCGGAAGCTTGGTGCTCACGTTGCTGCCTCCTGCTGGCTTGAATACATCTTCAGTACCGATTCCTCCAGATCAGGCTCCTCCAGGACAAGGTCGGTCAGCTGCAGGGACGCGAGCACCTGAATTAAGGGCTGGATGTCACCTTCCAGCGTGGCTGACACGGTGACGGTGCTGCCGGACTCAAGTACCTCCACGCGTCCGACGCCGGGCACCGCACCAAGCAGCGCGCCGGCGTCGTGCGCGTTAATTCCGTGAGCAGAAAGCCGGACGTGCCGCACGGCACCTGCCCGAAGTCCGCTCACCGACTCAACAGCGATGATCCGGCCGTCCCGCAGGATGGCAACCGTATCCGCCGTCTGCTGTACTTCGCTCAGGACGTGGGAGCTAAGGAAAATGGTCTGGCCGTTGTGCTGCGCTTCCCGCACCATGGCATGGAACTCCTGCTGGATCAGCGGATCCAGGCCGCTGGTGGGCTCGTCAAGGACCAGCAGTTCCGGATCGTGCATAAATGCCTGGACCAGGCCCAGTTTTTGCTTGTTGCCTTTGGACAGCTTGCGCGTGTGGCGGTCCAGGTCCAACCCCAGCCGTTCAGCCAGCGCATCGATCCGGCCCGTTGCTACCGGGCCGCTGATGGCCTGATAATGGGCCAGGAGTTTCCGGCCGGTGACCCGGCCCTCGAGGAACAGCTCTCCCGGAAGGTAGCCGATCCGCCGGCGGAGTTCGGGACCGGCCGCCCGCGGGTCCTTCCCGAGGACCCGGACCTCCCCGGAAGTGGGTCGGATGATGTCCAGCAGGCAGCGCATGGTAGTGGTTTTGCCCGCACCGTTGGGGCCGATGACGCCGAACACCGAGCCGGCCTCGACTGCGAAGTCCACGCCGTGGAGCACCTCCCGGCGGCCGAATTTCTTGGTGAGGGACTTCGTGGAGATGGCGTGCGGCATGCACCCTCCCGTGCGCGGCGTTCAGCGGCTGATCACCCCAAGGGTAGGCCCGGCGGCCCGCTCTGTATATGGGGTGCCGCAGTTATTCCCAATGACGCGCGAAGCGAACAGGGCCCCCACGCCGCGACATTCCATGGCCTGCTCGCGTACCGTTGAAACCATGGCTACCGTTGACATCACAGGTGAACAGTTCGCATCGACCATCGAAGGCAATGACATTGTCCTGGTCGACTTCTGGGCTGAATGGTGCGGTCCCTGCAAGCAGTTCGGGCCCACGTACAGCGCCGTGTCGGAGAAGCACTCCGACGTCCTGTTCACGAAGGTGGACACCGAGGCCGAGCAGCAGCTCGCTGCCGAGGCCGGAATCACGTCCATCCCCACGCTGATGGCGTTCCGCGAAAAAGTCCTGGTCTTCTCGCAGCCCGGCGCCCTGAACGCCCAGCAGCTGGAGCAAGTGGTTGACGCCGTCAAGGCCCTGGACATGGACGAGGTGCACGCCCACGTGGCGCGCTCGAAGGCAGAGGCCGCGGCGGCTGGCGAGGCCAAGGACAACTCCTAGCCCTTAAAACGCATCGACTGATCCCCACCGGCCCCCCAGCCTCGCAAGCTCGGCCAGGGAACCCTGCCGGTGTGGGCCCTCGCCCTTTTGAACCCTCAAAACGGCGCTTACGGAGCAGTCGATGCTTAAGTGGCGGGAGGCTACAGGCGTTCCAGCTTCACGGGCTCGGCCAGCAGGGCGCTCAGGGATTCGTTCAGGTCCTGGACAGCGGTGCCCTTGGAGTGCTTCTCCAGATCCTCTTCGGACGCCCACTGCTCCGTCAGGACCAGCTTCTCTTCGGTGGCCTCGGTCAGCTCGTAACGGATGCATCCGGGCTCATTCACCACCTCGTCGATGGCGATTTCCAGGGCGAGCTTCACACGGAAGAACTCGCCCTCGTTGGGGATGAACGTTGCCTGCAGGTCGATGGGTGCACTCATGGATTTCACAATACCGGGCCGCAGGCTGCCGGCCGTTCCTGTTTACGCGCAGACACCAGCCTGTTGCGCTTCCCATGTGCTTTCAATGCCGGGGGCCAGTTGGTAGCGTGCCAGCATGCGCGCTTATACAGCCGGGGACACTGACGTCCCGCTGCTCGAGGAGACCATCGGCACGAACTTTGAGCGGGTGGTGGCCCAGTTTCCCTTCCACGACGCGCTGATAGAGGCCGCGGCCGTTCCCGGAGCCGACGCCCGGCGGTGGAGCTACACCAAGATGAACGACGACGTCGACCGCCTCGCGCGTGCGCTCCTCGCCTTGGGCATTGCCAAGGGAGACCGGGTGGGCATCTGGAGTCCGAACTGCGCCGAGTGGACCCTGCTGCAGTACGCTACGGCGAAGTCCGGCGCGATCCTGGTGAACGTCAACCCCGCCTACCGCAGCCACGAGCTGGAGTTCGTGGTGAAACAGAACGGCATGCGCATGCTGGTCGCGGCGCCGTCGGACCGGACCAGCGACTATGTGGGGATGGCCCGCCAGGCCCTGACCGCCTGCCCGGACCTGCGGGAACTGGTCTTCCTGCCGGATCCGGGCGTGGACGGGCTCGACGCCGGCATCCCCCAAAGCGACGCAGAGCTGACGTACGGCGAGCTGCTCAAGCGGGCGGACGTCGTCGGGCATTCCGCCCTGAGGGCGCGGATGGCAGAACTGGACCCGCACGACCTTGTCAACCTGCAATACACCTCCGGGACCACGGGCTTCCCCAAGGGCGCCACCCTGACGCACCACAACATCCTGAACAACGGCTACTCCATCGGGGAGCTGCTGGGTTACACCGAACACGACCGGGTAGTGATTCCGGTGCCGTTCTACCACTGCTTCGGCATGGTGATTGGCAACCTCGCTGCGCTCAGCCATGGCGCGGCCACCATCATTCCCGGCCGCGGCTTCAGCCCCGCGGCGGCGCTGGAGGCGGTACAGGACTTTGGCGGGACATCGCTCTACGGCGTGCCCACCATGTTTATTGCCGAACTGGCGCTTCCGGACTTCGCTTCCTACGACCTCGCCACCCTTCGCACAGGCGTCATGGCGGGATCAGTGTGCCCCATCGACGTGATGAACCGGGTGATCTCCGAGATGCACATGGTGGACGTGGCCATCTGCTACGGCATGACCGAGACCTCGCCGGTGTCCACCATGACCCGGAACGGTGACACCCTCCAGCAGCGCACCGAGACCGTGGGCCGCACCATGCCCAGGCTGGAAAGCCAGATCATCGACCCCGGCTCCGGCGACGTGCTGGAACGGGGAAGGATCGGCGAACTGTGCACCCGCGGCTATGCGGTGATGCAGGGATATTGGAACCAGCCGGACAAGACAGCGGAAGCCATCGACGCCGACGGCTGGATGCACACCGGCGACCTCGCCCGGATGGACGACGACGGCTACGTGGTGATCGAGGGCCGGATCAAGGACATGGTGATCCGCGGCGGCGAAAACATCTACCCGCGCGAGATCGAGGAGTTCCTCTACAGCCACCCCTCCATCCAGGACGTGCAGGTCATCGGGGTGCCGGACGCCAAGTACGGCGAGGAACTGATGGCCTGCATCATCCTGAAGCCCGGCGCCGAGCGGCTCGATGCGGCCGCTGTGGCCGATTTCTGCCGGGGGAAGCTGGCCCACTACAAGGTCCCCCGCTACGTGGACGTCCGCGAAAGCTTCCCCATGACGGTCTCCGGGAAAGTCCGCAAAGTGGAAATGCGCGAGGAGGCTGTGGCCAGGCTGGGGCTCTGACAGGCGGGCTAGGCTCAGGTTGCCGCGGCTGGCTCGATCTGCGCGAGCAGACCGGCAGCGTCGTAGTAGCGGCGTTCCTCGATAACTTCTCCGTCAGCGTTGAACTTCGAGAAGACAGCGCCGCTGTTGTCGATGGAATTTCCGGTAGCGGGAATCTCCCCCTCGGGGGAAGCCAGCGGGCCAAGGTGCGTCCCGCGCAAGGTGTACTCGCCCGCTACCGTCTCGCCGTCCTGGAGAAGGGGACCCACCGTGACTCGTGCGTCCGGGAAGGCCCGCAAGAGTTCCACCATGTCCTGCTCGATGGCGTCCCGCCCCTTCAACGGCTGCGGATAGAGCGGGTCGTGAACCACCGCGTCCGCGGCGTAGGTTGCGGCGAAGGCCTTCGCATCGTGGGCGTTAACTGCATCCACCGCCGTGGTAAATGCACTGGTCAATGGGCTCGTGTTCATCGTTTGCTCCTAAATTCGTTCCTGTTGTCCGTTTTCCGGGACACCTTCAGGCTCCCCTGATTGGTGGCAGCGGGGATCGGTCAGCTGACCCATTTTGTGGCCCATGCCGAAGTGCTGTAATTGAAGCGTGACGCTGGAGGAAATCACAGCGAGAGGCCACGAGGCACTGGAAGCGGGGCAGTGGGCGCAGGCCCGGGCCGCGTTTGAGGAAGCGCTTGTGGGCACCGGATCGGCAGGCGCGCTGGCGGGCCTGGGTGACGCCCTGTTTTTCCTCGGCGAAGTTGGTGAAAGCGTCCGCTGCCGTGAGCGCGCCTATGCCGCCAGCCGCCGCGCCGGCAACAT
The DNA here is from genome assembly GCF_042270935.1 of Pseudarthrobacter sp. NPDC055928. NCBI lineage: Bacteria > Bacillati > Actinomycetota > Actinomycetes > Micrococcales > Micrococcaceae > Pseudarthrobacter > Pseudarthrobacter sp. NPDC055928. Next base: position 253,903 of record NZ_JBHJZH010000001.1, on the reverse strand, counting down.
GCCGGAGGCGATCGACTCCGCAGTGTGGCTGTGCCTCGTCTACGGGATGTCCCTGGGCAATGAGGCAGCGGCGCGGGGCTGGCTCGCCCGCGCCGAAAGCATGGCCGACCCGGACGACGGACTGACCCAGGCCTGGGTCGATTATTGTGCGGCCCTCCTCGCCACGGATGTGCACTCATGCCGGGACCTGATCGAGCGGGCGCTGGCCACCTCGCAAGAGCTGGGCGACCCGGACCTCGCAGTCTGCGCCCTTGCCGAGCGCGGAGTCCTCCTGGTCAAGGACGGCGAAGTCCAGGCCGGGTTGCGGTGCGTGGATGAGGCAATGGCCAGCGCTTTGGGCGGCGATGGGACCACGTTCTACACCGTGGTTATGGCGAGCTGTTCGATGCTGACGGTCTGCGACCTCCTGAGCGACCTCGGGCGGGCAACCCAGTGGTCGCAGGCTGCAGATGACTACATGAGGGCGTATGGATGCCCCTACCTTTATGCCCAGTGCCGGCTGGTCCACGGGCGCGTTCTCCTGCTGACGGGCCACTGGGCCGAAGCAGACGAGGAATTGCGGCGTGCCGCCGCAGGCACAAGGGGCGTTTTCCCCGGCATGTTCCACCAGGCCATCGCGAGCCTTGCCGAGCTTCGCCTGCGCCAGGGACGCTTCGACGAGTCCCGGGCATTGATTGAGGGCATCGGTACCCCGGTCGAGGCCAGCCTTGTGGCGGCGGGCCTGGCCCTCCGAAACAACGAACCGGCGGTGGCCGTGGCCCTGGCAGAGCGGTGGCTTCGGTCGGAAAGCATCAACAGCGACGCCGTGGCTCCGCCGCTGCACGCGGGCGGGCAGCGGACGTCACTGGAGACGGCGGGCGCACGCGGCCTCCTGGTGGAAGCACACCTGGCAGCCGGAAATCCCGCTGCTGCCGCTGCGGCGGCCGAATACCTTGCCACGCTCGACGGCGGCGCGGGGGAAGTGCGGTTGCTGTCCGCCCATGCCGCGCTGGCGAAGGGGCGGGTGGCCGCCGCCGAAGGCCGGCAGGAGACCGCAACGGTCTACTTTGAGGACGCCCTCACCTGGTTCGGGCGGCTCGAGCTTCCGCTGGAGGCGGCACGCACCAGGCTGGAGCTTGCGCGGGCATTGGCCCAAGGCCAGCCCGCGCTCGCAGTCTCTGAAGCCCGCTCTGCCCTGTCAGCGCTGGACAAGCTGGGAGCATCCCATGATGCAGACGTGGCTGCGGCCCTCCTGCGGTCCTGGGGTGCCGGGGGCCGGTCCGTTCCCCGCGAGGCAGGCATCCTCACCCGCCGGGAGCAGGAGATCCTGCGCCTGCTGGTAGAGGGCTATTCCAACCCTGAAATCGCAGGACAGCTGTTCATCAGCAGCAAGACCGTGGCACACCACGTGAGCAACGTGCTGGAGAAACTGGGCCTACGCAACCGTGCTGAAGCCGCAGCCTACGCCGCCCGCCTGGACTCCGCCTGACCGGGCCTTGATCGGCCCGCATTTACCGGTTTGTGCTGCGGCCTGCTACTCGGGCTGGTTGCCGGCGCCGCCGTTGATGGTGAACGGCGTCGTGACCCCGTCGTACATCACGTGGGCAACGAGGCCGTCGACGGCGTGGGGAAGCGTATGGCAGTGGTCGCTCCAAATACCAGGGTTGTCGGCAACGAAGGCAATCTCATACGCCTCGCCGGGGTGGACATCGAGCGAATCGACCCACCAAGGGCTTCCTGCCGCCGGCTTGCCGTCGCGTGAGAGCACCAGGACATGGTGGCCGTGCAGGTGCATTGGATGCACCTCGCCCGACTCATTGGCGATCCGCATGACGACGACGTCATCCTCGCGCACGTGGAACATCGGCACGTCCGGGAAGAGCGCCCCGTTGATTGTCCAGAAGTTTCCGGGCCGGCCGTCGATCAGGCCGAGGCGGCGTCCGATCCTGTAGTCGAAAGTGCGGTCCGGCGAGCGCGGATCGAAGTCGGGCGGGGCAGGGTCGCCGTACGCCAGCAGGTCCAGGGTTTCGGAGGGTTGCCGGGCAGAGGGCGCGGCGCCTGCATCTCCGGAGGCCGGATCGCCGATGGAGATGCTCCGGGCCCCGCCGACGTGCAGGCGGGCAGCGCCGTTAACGGGGGCCTGCACGGCGACGTCCACCCGGCCGCCTGCCGGAATCAGTACCTTTCGTCCGTCGACGGCGGCGGCGCCGTTGACCTCGTGCCCATCAGTCGCGATGACCCGGAAGGGTGCGGCTGACCAGACAGCGGCAGTTCCCTGGTCGGTGTTGATGACCCGGATCCTAACGGTACTGCCGGGCTCGGCCGGCACGTGCTCGTCCTGCACGCGCCCGTTGAGGGTGTGCTGGCCGCCGTAGACATGCAGCAGCGCGACGGCGTCGGCCTGGAACTGCTTGGCCGGCGGGTCGGCCGCTGGCAAGGCCGGTTCGATGACGACCGCACCCAGCAGCCCGCCCTCGACCTGCTCATGTGAGACCTGGTGCGAGTGGTACCAATACGTGCCGGCGTCATCTGCGGTGAAACGGTAGACATGGCGGCCGCCGACAGGAACAGCGTCCTGCGTGATCCCGGCAACGCCGTCAGCCGCGTTCGGCACGTCCACGCCATGCCAGTGCAGGGTGGCCCCTGCCCGGACCGACTCGTTGACCAACACCACTTCGACGAGATCACCCTGCGTGGCGCGGATCGTAGGCCCCGGGGATGTGCCGTTCACGGTATATCCCTCCACCGGACGTCCGCCGGGGATGTCCACTGTCTGGCGGCGGGCGACGAGCTCGACGCGGACGTCAGGTGGCCGGAGCGGGTCCGCGATCAGCTCCGTCACGCTGACCTCACCGGCCGGGCCGGCAGCGACGGAACCAGAGCCATGGATGTGGGAGGCGTGCCCGCCACCCATATCGATCACCGAGTATTCGCCCAGCAGGGTCGAGCTCCACCCGAGCGCACCGAGGCCAAGCGCACCGGCCACCGCAACACCCGCGGAAACGCGCCGGACGAGGTCAGGTCGCGATGGCATGGGAGGCGCGTTCCTCAGCACCGGCTGCCGCCGAGCGCCTGGCCCGCATCCCCGCGTAGACGGCGGTGAGCAGCACGGCCAGCGCGTTCGCACCGTGGACCAGGCCGAGGTAAGGCATGTCAACGATGGAGTAGCCGAGCGTGATCTGCAGCGCCACCAGGGCGAGCACAACGGCTGCCCACAGGCGTGCGCCACGCAGCCGTGCGCCGTCGGCCTTCACGAAGAACGCCACGATGAGCAGCGCGACGGCGGCCAGCGGTATGACCACCCCGCCAACGATGCCGTGGATGGGGAAGCCGAGGTCGCCGATGAACGTGGCCTGCCGGCTCTCGACGAGGGCCTTGTCGATGACACCACCATCCTGGACGTACCGGCCGATGCCTCCGAGGGCGAAGGCGATCGACGCTGCCTGCACAACAACGCCGCCGGCGATGATCCAGGCGATGGCTGCGTAAATCCTGCGCATGATGTCCTCCTGTTCGTGCGGGTGCCATTCCGCGGCATCCACTCGAGCCCACCGTAGGCGCGCAGCCGACGTGCCCGGAACGCGGGTGGCCGCAGGGTAGATGGAGGCCAGCCACCATGGGAGTCGGGTGGGTACCCCCTCCCGGGAATGGCCACACAGGCGGATCATAGGACTGTGCTCCGAAGATGGGGATTGCTCGCAGCGTTGGCTCCGGTCGGAGTGGCGTCGCTCATCTACGTCGTGATCATTCGCGGGTTCGTCGCACCGGAGAACCACGGACTCAGCTGGCCGTTGCTTGGCGTGCTGCCGACGTTCGTCTTCGGCATGTGGCTGCTCACCGTTTCGTCATCCCGGGCCGCCGTGTTCATCGCGGCCGCTGCCACGGCCATGGCTGTCGGCTCGGCGTACGAGACGTTCGCGGTCCAGGATCCGGGGCTGCCCGGTCAGCCGTGGTTCCCGCTCGTGAACCTGGTCGGCCTGACCGCCGATGCGGTGGCGGCGGCAGGCTTCGTCAGCATGTTCGCGAGCTTCCCAACCGGGGTGCCCGAGCATCGGTGGCAACGCATCGCCGTCGGCCTCCTGTGGGTTCCCGTGGTGGCCGCCCCGCTCTCTTTGTTCACCAGCCCGCAGGTACTGGTGCCGCAGTTTCTGGACCTCAGCGATGGCATACCGAACGCGTTCGCGGTGCCCTGGCTGGGTTGGGCGGCGCCGGCGGTCTACTGGGCCATCTACCAGTGGCCGTGGATGCCACTGGGCGTGGGCGTGCTCCTGAGCCGGGCAGTGTTCGGGGACAAGGAAGTCCGGGCACGCACCCGGGTCATGACCTGGGTGGTGATCGCCACGGTCATCAGCTACGGGCTGTGGCTGCACGGGCCGCCCAACGCCATCGTTACGGCCGCCGTGTTCGCTTCGCTCACCGCAGTCCCGCTGGCGGCCATCCATGGCATCCTCCGCCATGGCGCCTTCGATATTGCCCCCGGTGACCGCGGGCGCCTCGCGGCCCGGTCCTCCGGCCTGCTCATCACGGTCCTGTACGCGATCGGCGTCGCAACACCGGCCGTACTGCTGGCCGACCGCCTCACGATTATCGGCGCCGCTCTCCTGACAACGGTTCTCGCCGTGTGCCTCTTGCCGGTCCGGGGATGGTTGCAGCGGTGGATCCACCGCTCTGTCTTTGGGGATCGGGACAGGCAGCTGATGCTGCTCAGCGAGCTCGGTTCCCGCTTGGAGCAGTCCGTGGAGCCCGGTGAGCTGATGGCCCGCCTGGCGGCGGCCGTGCGTGATGGCCTCGATGCATCCTGGGTCCGCATTTTCCTCGCAGGTCCTGACGGCAGGTTCGTGGCATCGCCCACGGGTGTGGCCGGTGATGTGAAGGGGGAGGCTGTTGCCTCCTGCGACCTTGAGCGGGCGAATGAGGCACTGGGCCGGATCGAGCTTGGGCCGCGCCGGCGCGGTGACTACAGCGACGCCGAACGGGCCTTGCTCCGTACGGTCGCCGGCCAGGCTGCGGAGTCAGTGGCGAACGTGCGCCTGAGCGCCCAGCTCGCTGAGCAGCTTCAGGAGCTGAGCGCGTCAAGGGAGCGGCTCGTCGCCGCGCAGGATGACGAACGCAAGCGCCTCGAGCGGGACCTGCACGACGGGATCCAGCAGAACGTGGTCGCACAGATCGCCGGGCTTCGCCTCGCCCGGAACCGGTTGCAGCGCGGTGAGCTTACCGCCGTCGAACTCGCTGATCTCCAGGACCAGGCCCGGGAGACGCTCACCGACCTGCGCGAACTCGCCCATGGCATCCACCCGCCCGTCTTGAGCGATAACGGCCTCGTAGCGGCCATCGAGTCCAGCGCGGCCAGGTTCCCCATCCCGCTGACGGTCGACGCTGACGAGGGCATCCGTGCCGAGCGGTTCCCTGAGGAAGTGGAAACGACGGCGTACTACGTGGTCCGGGAGGCGCTGGCCAACACCGCAAAGCACGCGCAGGCGAGCCATGCCTCCGTGGGCCTCGCCCGGAAGGACGGGCACCTGCGGATCGCGATCACCGACAACGGCTGCGGCATAGGCGCCCTCGCGCCCGGGTCCCGCGGCGGCCTGGCCAATATCCGGGACCGCGTGGCGGCGCTGCGGGGAACGGTGGACGTCTCGGGCCGCGACCCGTCGGGCACCACCGTGCTGGTTGACCTCCCCGTGGAGCGGGAGGAGCACCACGTTGGATGAAGCGGATGTGCTGCGGGTGGTCATCGCCGAGGACAACTACCTCGTCCGCGAGGGGCTGCGACGTTTGCTGGAGGACTCCGGCGAAATAGACGTCGTGGCCTGCACGGGCAACGCAACGGAGCTGATCGACGCTGTGCGCCGGTTCTCGCCTGATGCGGTGCTCACCGACATCCGGATGCCGCCTGGCCATCACATGGAGGGCATTGAGGCTGCCCGCGCCATACGCGCCGCGCACCCGGAGACGGGCGTGGTGGTCCTGTCGCAGCACGCCGACCAGAGCTACGCGCTCGCGCTGTTCGCCGACGGTTCGGCAGGCCTCGGCTACTTGCTCAAGGACCGCATCGGCGACCTGGAGGACCTCGTGCACGCGCTCCGCGAAGTACGGGCTGGTGGTTCGGTCATCGATCCGCAGATCGTCGATACGCTGGTGCGCCGCCGCAGCGCCGGTGCAGCCAACCCGCTTTCGGACCTGTCGCCCCGGGAACTGGACGTCCTGCGGGAGATGGCACAAGGCAGGACAAACGCGGGCATCGAACAGTCGCTGTACCTGTCCTCCTCCACGGTCGAGAAGCATGTCAATTCGATCTTTACCAAGCTGCGCCTTCCTTCAACTGGCGTGCACCGCCGCGTCGCAGCAGTGCTCGCCTTCCTCCAGCGCAACGGCAACGAGGCATCGGCCGAAGAAGACGGACAGAACCACCCGCTCAGCTGATGTTGCGGTTGATGGCCCGGACACCAACCACCAGCCCGACGGCGGCCGTCAGCGATGCGGCGAGCAAGCCCAGGAGGGTGTCGGTCCCGACGTTGCCGGCGAACAGCTCCCGCTCAGCGTTGACCAGGTAGGTCAGCGGGTTGAACAGGCTCGCAGTCTGCATCCACCCCGGTCCGGCCTCAATGGGCAGCATGATGCCGGAGAGGATCATCAGCGGGAACAGCAACGTCTGCTGCACGCCCCAGAAGATCCACTCCTTGTTCTGGGACACGAGCGCCAAGGCGTAGGAGAGCGCGCCGAGCCCGATGCCGAAGATCCCCAGGATGACCAGTCCTGCCAGCACATGCAGCGGGTAGAAGACGAAGCCGAAGGGAATGCAGACCAGGGCGATGAGCAGCCCCTGCACCACCAGCGGCGCCCACTCTTTCAGGGCACGCCCGATCATCAGCGAGGAACGGGACAGCGGTGTTGCCAGGATCCGCTCGTACGAACCTGTCATGAGCTCGTACTGCAGGTTCGAACCGGTCATGGATGTGCCGAACAGGGCAATCATCACCACCACCCCGGGCAGGAACCACTGAAGCGTGGACTGCCCGCCGAACGCCGGCGCGCCCACGGCAGCGCCGAGCAGCGGGCCGAAAAGGCCCAGGAACACGAGCGGCTGGATCAGCGAAAAGATCAGCGAGAACGGGTCCCGCAGCGGCAGCAGCATCTCGCGCCAGAATACGTACTTCGTATCCCTCAGAACCTGGCCGAGGCTGGGCTTCCTCAGGACTTCCGGAGTGGCTTGCACACTCATCAGCGGTTGGCTCCTTCCCGCAGGTTGCGGCCGGTCAGTTCCAGGAACACGTCATCCAGCGTCGGCGGCTTCAGCTCCAGCGACTGGGCGGGAGCGCCGGCGTCGTTCATCTCCTTCAGCAACGCGGGCGCCAGCCGCGCGCCTTCGGTGAGCCGGAGGCGGAAGCGGACAACGCCGTCGTACGTGTTTTCATTGACCTCCCCGCCCGCAGCGGCCCGGCCCAGCAACCCCCGCACTCCGGGAGCCGCTTCCGCCGCCACTTCCACAGCCAGCAGGTCACCGGCGAGGTTGGCCTTTAGCCGGGCCGCCGTGTCATCGGCGATGATCCGGCCGTGGTCGATCACGATCACGCGCTCGGACATCAAATCGGCTTCGTCCATGTAGTGCGTGGTCAGGACGATGGTGGTGCCGTGTTCGGCGCGCATCCGCATGATGTGCTCCCACAGGTTGGCCCGGTTCTGCGGATCCATACCGGTGGACGGTTCGTCCAGGAAGAGCAGCCTCGGCGAATGCATCAGGCCCAGCGCCACGTCCATCCGCCGCCGCTGGCCGCCGGACAGCTTGATGACCGTACGCTTGGCGAGGTCGGTGAGGTCCAGGGACTTCAGCAGATCCTGCGCCCGGGCGTTGGCGTCTGTGGTGTTCATGCCATAGAAGCGGCCCTGCATCACCATTTCGTCGATCACCCGGAAGCTGTGGCCACCGCCGTTGCCCTGGCCGATGTAACCAATCCTGGACCGCACTCCGGCAGGGTCCTCGGCGACGTCCACCCCTGCCACGGTTGCCGTCCCGGACGTGGGCCGCAGCAGTGTGGTCAGCATCCGCAGGGTAGTGGACTTGCCGGCGCCGTTCGGGCCGAGGAACGCGACGAGTTCGCCGGGCGCAACATCGATGTCGACGCCCTTGACGGCTTCCACGGTCTCCTTTTTGACGGTGAAAGTCTTCGTCAGTTTGTCAGTGTGGATCATGGGTGACTCCAGAGAATGCGGGATTCCAGGGCTCTGGTGCGGGCTCCATGGCGCCACGCTATACCCAAGGGCCCGCGGGAGTCCACGGAAAAAAGGCTCAGTGCCCGCGGTGGTCCTGGATGGTCATCCGCGGCCCGAACGTGGGTTTGCGGAAGCCGCTCAGGCCGATCATCCTCACCACCCGCTGGCGGTGCCCCTTCCACGGCTCAAGCAGCGCCAGCATGCCCGCATCATCGGTCCGGCGGCCGGTGAGCGCGGCGCCCACGTAGGCCGCGAGGTGGTAGTCGCCCACGGCGATCGAGTCCGGGCAGCCGTGGGTCCGCTGCACCACCTCGGCCGCGGTCCAGACCCCGATGCCGGGTATGACCTGCATCTTTGCCGCCGCTTCCGTGGCCGGCAGCGCTGCAAGCCGTTCAAGTGCGACGGCGGAGCGCAGCGCACGCATCACGGTTGCGGAACGCTGTGGTCCAACGCCGGCCTTGTGCCACTCCCAGGACGGGATGCGCAGCCACTGTTCCGCGGTGGGCTGGACACGAAGCCCTTCCGGGGCGGCCATTCCGGCAGCCGGTGCCGCCGACCCGAAGCGGTACATCAGGTACCGGTAGCCGCGGCGGGCCTCTATGACGGTGACCTTCTGTTCAAGGATGGTGGGCACCAGGGCATCGATCATCCGGCCGGTGGAGGGCAGCCGGACAGCAAGGTTCCGACGGCGGGCCTCGCGGACCATCCGGGGGAGCGATGCGTGGAAGGCAGGCTCGTCAAAGGCCGACCAGTCATCCCCGGAGCCCAGGAGGCGGGGCACCCCGGCGAGTCCGGCCGCAGAACCCGGCCCCCATGCCAAGGCATCGACAGCGCCGTCCGCCACAGTGGTGAGACGCAGCGTGACCGGGCCGTCCGGCGTCGTAAACGCCGTCCAGAACCCGTCGGGCCGGGAGGAAAACGACGGATCCCCGGTGCCGCGCAGGAGGATGCCGAGCGTCTGCAGCAGGCTGTATGGCCCGTCCGGATGCCACCGCAGGGAAGCGTCCGCGGCGGCGGCCAGCCGGGCGGGGGCATCTGCGATGGTCATGGTTTCATCGTCCCACGGCTGGCTGACAATGCCGGTTCCGGAGCCCCCTTACGGGCCACTGATGCCGGGACTAGACTCCATCGTGTGGCGCGGAGCGTCCGCGCCTTCCCCTGGCATCCAAAGGAGCATGCAATGGCTGGAGTTGTGCATTTCGAGATCCCCACCGATGACAAGGAACGCGCCAACACCTTCTACCAAAGCGCGTTCGGTTGGAACCTGACCCCCATGCAGGAGATGGATTACACCATCGCCATCACCACGCCGTCGGACGAACAGACAGGCATGCCAAGCGCGCCCGGGGCTATCAACGGAGCCCTGTTCCCTCGCACGGACAACCTCAGGACGCCCGTCCTTACCATCGATGTGGAAGACGTTGACGCTGCACTGGCACAGGTCGAATCCGCCGGTGGTTCGGTGACCCAAGCCAAGGACGCCGTTCCCGGAATGGGTTATTACGCCTACTTCAAGGACACCGAAGGCAACATCATGGGCCTTTGGCAGACAGATTCCTCGGCAGGGAGCTGACCGCTGAGCAAGGCCCGTCACAGGAGACGGTAACTTTGTACCTATGAAGTACGCCCAGTCCATCCTGGACCTCATCGGCAAGACCCCCCTCATCAAGCTCAACCACGTCACTGACGGCATCCAAGCCACAGTCCTGGTCAAGCTGGAGTACCTGAACCCCGGCGGATCCATCAAGGACCGCATCGCGGCCAAGATGATCGAGGAGGCCGAGCGGGAAGGCAAACTGCTCCCCGGCGGGACGATTGTAGAACCGACGTCCGGCAATACAGGGGTGGGCCTGGCCCTGGTTGCCCAGCAAAAGGGCTACAAGTGCATTTTTGTGGTGCCGGACAAGGTGGGCGAGGACAAACGGGCCGTCCTTCAGGCCTACGGCGCCGAGGTGGTAGTGACCCCCACCGCCGTCGCCCCTGACAGCCCGCAGAGCTATTACAGCGTCTCGGACAGGATCGTCGCGGAGACCCCTGGCGCCTACAAGCCGGACCAGTTCTCCAACCCGGCGGCCCCCGGCAGCCACTATGAGACCACCGGCCCGGAGATCTGGCAGGACACCGACGGAAAGGTCACGCACTGCGTGATCGGCGCCGGCACCGGCGGCACCATCACCGGCACCGGACGGTACCTCAAGGAGGTCTCTGCGGACCGCCTGGAGTCCGACGGCGGCCGGGTCAGGATCATCGGGGCGGACCCCGAAGGTTCGGTCTACTCCGGCGGGACAGGGCGGCCGTACTTCGTTGAGGGCGTAGGCGAGGACATGTGGCCGGCGAACTATGACAAGTCCGTGCCGGATGAGGTCATCGCCGTCAGCGACGCCGACTCCTTCGCCATGACGCGCAGGCTGGCCCGTGAGGAAGGCCTGCTGGTGGGCGGCTCGTCAGGGATGGCCGTGGTGGCTGCGCTGAAGACCGCCAGGGACCTCCCGGAAAGCGCCGTTGTGGTGGTCATCCTGCCCGACTCCGGCCGCGGCTACCTCGCCAAGATCTTCAACGACCAGTGGATGCGGTCCTACGGCTTCCTCTCGGGCGGCGAGGAAGCGTCGGTGGGCGAGGTGATCAAGTCCAAGACCGGTGAACTTCCGGACCTGGTGCACATCCACCCGAACGAGACCGTCCGCGACGTCATCACCATCATGAACGAGTTCGGCGTCAGCCACATCCCGGTCCTCTCCCAGGAGCCTCCCGTGGTGATGGGCGAAGTCCTAGGCGCCGTGGACGAACGGACCCTGACCTCCAAGCTGTTCCGCGGCGAGGCAAAGCTGACGGACAAAATCTCCGAACACATGGGCCCGAAACTTCCCATCATCGGCTCGCTGGAAACCATCTCTGCGGCCCGCGCGCTCTTGTCCGATGTGGACACGGTGATGGTGACGTTCGTCGGGGCGCCCGTGGGCATCCTGACCCGGCACGACCTCCTCGCGTACCTCAGCAACTAACTCCAAAGGAGCATCATGCCTGTTTCTGAAAACCAGGGCTTCAACACCCGCGCCGTGCACGCCGGCCAGGCCTTCGAACCCCGCACCGGCGCCGTCGTCCCTCCGCTGCACTTCAGCTCCACCTATGCGCAGGATGGCATCGGCGGGCTCCGCGACGGCTACGAGTACGGCCGCGGCGGAAACCCCACCCGCGACGCCCTGCAGGAACAGCTTGCCGCGCTCGAGGGCGGCAGCCACGCGTTCTCCTTCAGCTCCGGCCTGGCGGCGGAGGACTCCCTGATCCGCGCCCTGACCCGGCCCGGGGACCACATTGTGCTGGGCAACGACGCCTACGGCGGGACGTACCGGCTCATCAGCGGCGTGCTCGGCGACTGGGGCATTGGCAACACGCCCGTGGACATGGCAGACCTGGACTCGGTCAGCAAAGCAGTGGCGGCCAACAAGACCCGCTTCGTCTGGGTCGAAACCCCCTCCAATCCGCTGATGAAGATCACGGACATCGAGGCACTCGCCAAGGTGGCGCACGACGCCGGTGCCCTCCTGGTAGTGGACAACACCTTCGCGTCCCCCTACCTGCAGACCCCGCTCGCCCTGGGTGCGGACGTGGTGGTCCACTCCACCACCAAGTACATCGGCGGCCACTCTGACGTTGTTGGCGGCGCCATTGTGGTCAACGACGCCGAACTCGCGGAGAAGATCGGCTTTGTCCAGTTCGCCGTAGGAGCGGTGTCCGGCCCGATGGATGCGTTCCTCACCACCCGTGGCCTGAAGACGCTTGGCGTGCGCATGGACCGGCACAGCGACAACGGCCAGGCCGTGGCCGAATGGCTGCTGGAGCGCCCTGAGGTGGAAGCCGTCCTGTATCCGGGCCTGCCCTCGCACCCCGGCCACGAACTGGCCAGGAAGCAGATGAAGAAGTTCGGCGGCATGGTGTCCGTGCAGTTCAAGGGCGGTGAGGCGGCGGCCCGCACCGTCGCGGAAAACACGTCCGTATTCACCCTCGCCGAGTCCCTGGGCGGCATCGAATCGCTGATGAACTACCCCTCAGAAATGACGCACGCCTCGGTCAAGGGCACCGAACTGGCCGTTCCCGTCAACCTGATCCGGCTGTCCTGCGGCATCGAAGACCTTGAGGACCTCATCGCGGACCTCGAGCACGCCTTCACGTTCATCCGGTGACCGCAACTTCCCCGGCACTGGCATCCCGCACCACCCGCGGCTGGATCGCGACGGCGGGCGGTGCTGCCGCCGTCGTCCTGGCCTTGGTGGTGCTGTATTCCGCGTACATTCCGCTGATGAACGACTTCGAGGTGTACTACTACGGCGGCAGCCGCGTGCTGCAGACCGGTGAGTCCGGCGCCCACGAGCTCTACGCACCCCGTGACGGCCTCCCGTTCACCTACCCGCCGTTCGCGGCGCTGCTGTTCGCCGGGCTCGCGCTCCTGCCCATGGGCACCAGCAGCCTGGTGTTCAGCACGACGGCGCTGGTGGGGGCCGGGGTCGTGGCCGCCTGGCTGGCGCGGCACTACTTCGGACTCCGCAGTTGGCGCACGTCCTTCGCCGACTGGCGGTTCCGTTCGGTTGCTTTGGCGGGTACCGCGGCCATCCTCCTGCTGGGACCATGGCGGGACACTTTCGATTTCGGCCAGATCAACATCATCCTGATGGGGCTGATCCTCGCCGATTTCGCGCTGTACGGGAAAGACCGGGCGGGGGAGCTGAGGTGGCCCGCCGGGCTGTTGATCGGCATCGCGGCCGGCATCAAACTCACGCCCTTGGCGTTCGGCCTGTACTTCCTGGTGCGGCGCGACTTCAAGGCCCTCGGCTGGATGGCGGCCGGGTTCTTCGGCTCCATTGCCTTTGCTTGGGCGGTGCTGCCCAACGCCTCATTGACGTTTTGGACCAAGATCTTGCCGGACACCGGCCGGATCGGCGGGCCGGCATACCTGGACAACCTCTCCGTCAAAGGGCTCCTGCTCCACGTTGGCCTGCCCGACTCCGGCTCCACCAGCATGCTCTGGCTGGTGCTCTCGCTGGGTCTCGCCGTGTTGGCGGCCCTGGTGATCAAATGGGCCGTGGCTGCCGACGAGAACTTCGTGGCCGTCTCCGCCACCGCCGTGCTGATGCTCCTGATCAGCCCCGTCTCCTGGTCCCACCACTGGGTCTGGATGGCCGTGGCGCTGCCGTCCATGGCCTTCGCGATGCACCGTGTGCCATCCCGCAGCGGGAAAATGCGGCTGTACGGCTGGATCGTGGTGGGTGCTTCTGCTGTCGCCTTCTACCTCACGCCCAAGTACCTTGCCATGATGGCCGGTGCCAACGAATGGGGCAAGGATCCGCAGACCCAGTTGCAGTTGGCCGTCACTAGCCTGGGCGTCCTCTGCGGCGTGGCTCTGTTGGCGTACTGGGCGGTGGCCTACAGCCCGTCACGGCGGAAGCCTGGCTTTCTTCAAGAAAGTTAGCTAGGGTGCCCTCTATGGCACTCCGATCTGACTGGTCCGCGCGCAACTGCAGCATTGCCCGGGGCCTGGACATCCTGGGCGACCCCTGGTCCATTTTGGTGCTCCGCGAAGTCTTCTTCGGCAACGGCCGCTTCGATTCCATGAAGTCCCGCCTGGCGGTGGCCGATTCCGTGCTCACCAAGCGCCTGTCGGCCCTGGTGGAGGCCGGCCTGCTCAGTAAAAGGGCGTACGACGACGGCGGGCGCACGCGCCAGGAGTACGTCCTGACAGCCAAAGGTGAAGACGCGCTCCCCGTCCTGAATGCGGTGGTGATGTGGGCGGAAAAGCACCTGCCCGCACCCTCCGAGCAAGCCCATATGTTCGTGATCCACGCCGGCTGCGGGCAGCGGACCAGTTCGGCGGATACGTGTACCGGGTGCGGCGAGCGGCTCACCGCCGCCAACACCAGCTGGCACAGCCTCACCCGCTCCGGGGCTCCCGTGCGGCTGGCCACGGCGGCCGGGCAGGCCACCACACAGAACGGGGCAGCCGCATGAGCACCACCGAAACGGCCCGCCGTCGCCGGCTGCACCCGGCATGGATCGTGGCCGCCGTCGCCTTCCTGGCCCTCGTCGGCGCCGCCGGATTCCGGGCTGCTCCGGGGGTCCTGATGGTGCCGCTGCAGCAGGAGTTCGGCTGGTCCACGACCGTGCTCTCGGCAGCGGTCAGCATCAACCTGGTGCTGTTCGGCCTCACTGCTCCCTTTGCCGCCGCCCTCATGGAGCGGTTCGGAATCCGTGCCGTCACGGCCACGGCCCTGGTGCTGATCGGCGCCGGCAGTGCGCTCACGGTGCTGGTCAACCAGTCCTGGCAGATCCTGCTCACCTGGGGGCTGCTCATCGGCCTCGGCACGGGGTCCATGGCGCTGGTCTTTGCCGCCACCATTGCCAACACCTGGTTCGCCAAAAGCCGCGGCCTGGTGATCGGCATCCTCACCGCCGGAAGCGCAGCGGGCCAGCTGGTCTTCCTCCCCTTCATAGCCATGCTGGCCCAGGATCCGGGCTGGCGGCAGGCCTCACTGCTCATAGCGGCCGGTGCGCTGGCGGTGGTTCCCCTGGTGCTGAAGTTCCTCAAGAACTCACCGGCCGACGTCGGCGTGCTGCCCTACGGCGAAACGGTGCCTGAGGAGGGATCGGCAGCCCTGTCCCCGGCTGGATCGCTGACCCCGGCCGGGCCGGAGAGCGGGAGCAGCAACGCCGCAGTCCGGGCACTCCAGGTCCTGAAGCGGGCCAGCCGGGTCCGGACGTTCTGGGCGCTCGTGGCGGGCTTTGCGATCTGCGGCGCCACCACAAACGGCCTGATCGGCACCCACTTCATCCCATCCGCCCACGACCACGGCATGCCAGAAACCACGGCCGCCGGGCTGCTTGCCGTCGTCGGGATCTTCGACATCGTGGGCACCATCGCCTCGGGTTGGCTGACCGACCGGTTCAATCCCCGGATCCTGCTGGCCGTCTACTACCAGTTCCGCGGCATCGGCCTGCTGGTTCTGCCGCTGCTCCTCAGTGCCACAGTCCAGCCCAGCATGATCGTGTTTGTGGTGATCTATGGCCTGGACTGGGTGGCCACTGTGCCGCCCACGGCAGCCATTTGCCGCAAGACCTTCGGCTCGGACGGCAGCGTGGTGTTCGGCTGGGTTTTCGCCGCCCACCAATTGGGCGCCGCAGCTGCCGCGCTGGGCGCCGGAGCCATCCGCGATGCCACCGGCCAGTACACGTACGCCTGGTTTGGGGCCGCAGCCATGTGCACCATCGCTGCTGTCATCAGCGCCACGATCCGCAAGGACGCAGCTGCGCGGGAGCCCGTACCTGTAGCTGCTGCCTGAACACCATCCCGACACATGCCGGGAATCATCCCTATGCATATGTAGTATGTAGCTACGGCCAGCCGCCGTTCCAACGATGCAACTGACGGTGGAACGCGGCCGCCCGCAGCTAGAGCGACCTTGGGGGACAACGGATGGCACAGCGCGACCTGCATTTATCGGCAGTCAACCCGGCAAGACCGTCAGTGGCCCCCGGCCCGCGACGTGGAGGACTTGCGTTGTGGCGGGCAGCCACGCTGTGGCTGCCCGCCGTCGTCATCGCGGTGCTGGCCTGGTTCCTGCTGGCCGGGTGGAACAAACAAGGCCTCGATTTCAGCGTGTACTGGCATGGTGGCAAGATCCTGAACGACGCCGGCTGGGCTGCCTCAGACCTGTACGGTCCGAATGTTGAATGGGCCGGAGGCCCCAGACTGCCCTTCACTTACCCACCGTTCGCGGCACTCGTCTTCAGCCTCCTTGCGCGGCTCCCCGAGCCTGTCGCCCTCCAACTCTTCAACACTGCCGGTGTGGCTGTGGCCGCGTGGCTGTCGCTGCTCGCCGTGCGCTATTGGAACGCCAAGGCGGACTGGCGCCGGACCTTCGAAACCCCACGCAGCCGCTGGATCGCTGCAGCCGTCCTCCTGGCGATGCTGACCCTCGGCCCCTGGCGGGAGACGCTGGCATTCGGCCAAGTCAACATCTTACTGATGGGCCTTATGGCCGCGGACCTGCTGTCGCGGAACCACCGCTGGAACCGGAGCATGCCGGGAAGCGGGTTCCTGGTAGGAGTGGCGGCCGGCATCAAGCTGACGCCCCTGGTGTTCGGGCTCTACTACCTGATGCGCAAGGACCGGCGCGGCCTGGCCAACATGGGCGCCGGTTTCGGGGCCACCGTGCTCCTCGGCTGGCTCCTCCGCCCCGCCGAGACCCTGCAGTTCTGGCTGGAGATCCTGCCGGACACGTCCCGGATCGGCGGGGCCGGCTACGTGGACAACCTCTCCATCAAGGGGGCGCTGTTGCACTTCGGTGTCCCGGCGTCCGCGGTCACGGTTCCCTGGATGGTCCTGAGCCTGTTGGTGGTGGTTTTGGCCGCCGCAGTCATCAAGCTCGCGTCCGATCAGGGCGCCCGCGTAGTGGCCATGTCCGCCACCGCTTTGGCCATGCTCCTGATCAGTCCTGTCTCCTGGTCCCACCACTGGGTTTGGGTCGCTGCCGTCCTCCCCGCCTTTGCCTGGACGCTGCGGGAAACCCCGGAGCGCTACCGTCGCCTGCGCGCGGGCATGACATCGGTGTTGCTGCTCTCGGTCCTGGTGTTCTTCTTCTCGCCGAAATCCATCGGGATGGCGTTCGGCGCCGAGAACCTTGACATCCAGACGCCGGGGCCGTGGATCATGGCCTCCAGCGCCGGAGTGTTCTGCGCGGGAGCGGTCCTGCTGTGCTGGCTGGCGGTCCTCCGCCGCGACGCCCTGGCCCCTGCCGAGCCGCTGGCTGAAGTTTCTGCCGTGGCTTTGCTGGAAGCGCTCGCTGAGCCTGTGGCCGAACCTGCCCCCGCGGCGCCCCCGGCGGCAGTCCGCTACTAGGCTGGTCAGATGGAATCCACTCCCTTTGAGTCCATGCCCCGTGAATCCACTCCCCGGAAAGCAGCACT
Organism: Pseudarthrobacter sp. NPDC055928; assembly: GCF_042270935.1. Classification (NCBI taxonomy): domain Bacteria; kingdom Bacillati; phylum Actinomycetota; class Actinomycetes; order Micrococcales; family Micrococcaceae; genus Pseudarthrobacter; species Pseudarthrobacter sp. NPDC055928. The sequence goes on along the minus strand of NZ_JBHJZH010000001.1, from coordinate 236,758 downwards.
GGTCACCGGGGCAGGCAGGCTTGCCAGCATCGGCGCCGGCATCGCCCGGCAACTGGCAGCCGATGGCTGGGACCTGGTCCTGAGCTACTGCCACGACTACGATGCCCGGATGCCGTGGGGAAGCCAGCCCGACGACGTCGTGCGCCTCACCGCCGAGCTGGAGGCGATCGGCGCCCGCGTCAACACAGTGCCGGCCGACCTGCAGGATCCCGCCGCTCCGGCCCAGCTCATGGCCGAAGCCAACCAGCTCGCCGGACCGCTGCAGGCCATGGTCCTGAGCCATGCCGAGTCCGTCGATTCCGGCATCCTGGACACCACGCTGGAGGCATTCGAGCGCCACTTTGCGGTGAATACCCGGGCCAATTGGCAGCTCATCGCCGCGTTCGCCCGGCAGGTTACGGAAGACGGCGGCGCGATTGTGGCGCTGACCAGCGACCACACCGCCTTCAACCTGCCCTATGGCGCTTCGAAGGGCGCCCTGGACCGGATCGTGATCGCCGCGGCACGGGAGCTCGGGCCGCTGGGCATTTCGGCGAACGTCCTGAATCCCGGACCCATTGATACCGGGTGGATGGACGACGAGATCAGGGAAATGGGGACGCGCCAGCAGCCCGGCGGACGCCTCGGCACCCCGGCCGACGTCGCAGGCACCGTGGCCTTCCTGCTGTCCCCGGCAGGCCGCTGGGTTTCGGGCCAGTTGATCAAGTCCGACGGCGGCTTCTCCGCGTAGGTGCCCTGCCGCGGTTGGGTGGGGAGGGGCTTAACGGAACGAGCCGAAGCCGGTGATGTGCTGGCCCACGATGAGCGTGTGGACCTCGTCGGTGCCCTCGTACGTGCGGACCGACTCCAGGTTGGCGGCATGGCGCAGCGGCGAATAGTCCAGCGTGATGCCGTTGCCACCCAGGATGGAGCGGGCTTCCCGGGCGATCGCCAGGGCCTCCCGGACATTGTTGAGCTTGCCCAGCGAGATCTGCTCCGGTTTCAGGGTCCCGGAGTCCTTCAGCCGGCCAAGATGCAGGGCCAACAGGGTGCCCTTCTGGATCTCCACCAGCATGTTCACCAGCTTCTCCTGCGTTAGCTGGTACGCGGCCAGCGGCTTGCCGAACTGGAGCCGCGCCTGCGAATACGCTAGGGCAGCCTGATAGGAATCACGGGCGGCGCCCATGGCGCCCCATGCGATGCCGTACCGGGCCTCGTTCAAACAGGTGAACGGTCCGCGCAGGCCCCGGGCAGCGGGGAGCAGTGCCTCCGGACCCAGCCTGACGTCGTCGAACACCACATCGCACTGGATGGAGGCGCGCATGGACAGCTTCTGTGTGATCGGGATGGCGCTGACCCCCGGCGTTCCCGCCGGTACCAGGAAACCGTGGACGCCGTCGTCCGTCATGGCCCACACCACCATCACTCCGGCCACCGACGCCAGGCCAATCCACCGCTTCGCGCCGTCCAGCACCCAGCCCGCGCCGTCCCCGGAACCGTCGCGCCGGGCAAACGTGGTCATAGAGGAAGGGTCCGAGCCAGCGGTGGGTTCGGTCAAGGCGAAGCAGCCGATTATCTCCCCGGCAGCCATCCGGGGGAGCCATTCCTGTTTTTGGTCCTCGGAACCCCACCTGTGGATGGCCGTCATCGCCAGGGACCCCTGGACCGACACAAACGTGCGGATCCCGGAGTCACCGGCCTCCAACTCCATCGCGGCCAGGCCGTATTCGACGGCGGACCGTCCAGGGCAGCCATAGCCCTCCAGATGCATGCCCAGGACGCCCAGCTCGCCGAGTTCGGGAGCGAGCTCCAGCGGAAAAACGGCGCTGTCATACCAGCGGGCGATGTCCGGTTTGATCCGCTGGTCGGTGAAGTCGCGGATTCTCTGGCGGACCTGCAGTTCCTCCGCGCTCAGGAGCGAGTCAAGAGCGAGGACGTCCGAGGGATCGGTTGGGGCGGGAACTTCTGGGAATTCGTCGGGGACACCTGGGGCTTCGGTCATCGCAGGCCCCTAGGCCGGATTCGAAGTGGTGGCTGCAGGGGCGGGCTTGCCCATGAAGTATCCGCGCGTTGACGGCAGGAACCGGCAGACGACGGCCAGCACAACGCCGAGGGCGAGGAGCACAACGCCGCTGACGAAAGCCCCTCCCACACCTAGAATCTCGGTGTCGCCGTAAGCCGGGTCCCACATCTGGACGGCGGAAATGAAGAAGGCGGCCGTGAGCATCAATGCCCCAATGAGGGGAAGGATGCCCCGGAACCAGAGGTTGCGGGCGGATCCGCGGAGCGTTCCGCGGAAGTACCAGAAGCACGCGTAGCCGGTAAGCGCATAGTAGAACGCGATGAACAGGCTGATGGAACTGATGGAATCGGAGAGCAGGTTCTCGCTGAGGAAGCTCATGGCCACGTAGTACACCACGGCCGCGGCGCCCATCACCTGGGTGGAGAACCCCGGGGTCTGGTTGCGCGGGTGGACTTCGCCAAACTTCGGCGGCAGTGCACCATGCACGCCCATGGACAGGGTGCCGCGGGCCGTTGGCAGGATGGTGGTCTGGGTGGAGGACAGCACGGAAGCCAGGACGGCCACCACAATCAGCCAGCCCCAGGGACCAAGGACCACGTCTTTCATAGCGAGGAAGACGTCGTCCTGGTTCGCTTCGTTGCCGAGCCCGATGCCCTCGGTGCCCACCGTGGCGTACATCATCACCAGCAGCGCCATCGAGACATAGATGGCCACCAGGACAAAGGCCGAAATGACGGCCCCGCGTCCGGGCGTGGTGGACGGGTTTTCGGTTTCCTCATTCACGGCGAGGCAGGTGTCCCAGCCCCAGTAGATGAACAAGGCGAGGAGGGCGCCATGCACCACCGCGCCAGGATCGGCGAAAGCCCCGGCCGGATTGAACCACTCGATGTCGAACGCCTGGCCTTCGGGGGCGCCGCCCGCGATCCTGATGATGATCGCCAGCGCAAAGATGCCCAGCGAGACATATTGCACGTAGGTCAGGACACGCTGGACGTGCTCGCCCAGCCGGATGCCCCGGTAGTTCACCAGGGTCATGAAAAGAATGAAAAGCACGCCCGTAGCCGTGACCACGAGATCGTTTTCCGCCAGCGAGCCGTCCCCGATGAGCAGCCACACGTACTGGCCGGCCACCTGGGCCAGGTTAGCCAGGACCACGATGCCCGCCAGCGCAACGCCCCAGCCACCCAGCCACCCCGCCCAAGGACCAAAGGCCCGGCGGGACCAGGTGAACGTGGTGCCGCAGTCCGGCATGGCGCTGTTCAATTCGCGGAAGGCATAGGCGATGAACAGGACGGGGATGAAGCCAAGGAGCAGGATCAGCGGGGTGTAGTTTCCGTTGACGGCCACGATCAGGCCCAGCGTTGCGGCCAGCGAATACACCGGTGCCGTGGAGGCGAGGCCAAGCATGACCGAGTCGCCAAGGTCCAGGATGCCCGCCCGAAGGCCTTTGGCGGGAACGGCACCGCCGGACGGTCCGCCGGAGCCGCCACCCGCCGTCGTTATTTCTGTACTCATGGTGTCACCGGGCTCTGAAATGCCAGGGGGCTCATAGGGCGATACCTGCCTTGTTGGATTGGGCTGCCGCGGAAAGCGGAGCCGGGGCATCAATGGTGTTGGGTACAAAACGGCAGAAGTAATCGGTGATGGGGCCATCCGATTCCCGGATCCCGCACCCCACGGACTCGCCGTCCACCACCCAGAGGCCCAGGACGGGGTGGTTGCCGTCGAAGTCCGGCAGTGGATGGAACTGCTGGTAGCACCAGCCCTCGCGGCCATATCCGCCCGGCTGCTCCAGGTTGATGCCCTGGGCATGGATCCTGATGTTGTCGCCTTCGCGTCCGTGAAGCGGCTTGGCCACCCATTCCTTCAACGGCCCCGGCTCGTTGAGGTAGGCGGGCAGCAGGTTGGGGTGGTCCGGGTACAAATGCCAGAGCGCGGCGAGCAGCGCCTTGTTGGAGAGCAGCATCTTCCATGCCGGCTCAACCCAGCGCGGGTTGTGCGCACGCTGCAGCAGACGGTGCCCAAACGGCTCCTTCATCATCAATTCCCACGGGTAGAGCTTGAACATGGTGCTGATCATGAAATTGTCCAGGTCCACAAAACGGTTCAGGTTGGGATCCCAGCCGATGTCGGACATGTTGATTCCGATGGTGGTCCAGCCTGCCTGGCTGGCCACGTCCCGCATGTAGGCGGCCGTCATCCAGTCCTCGCCGGATTCCTCGGCCTCTGAATGGGCGATGTGGAGCGTGCTCATCCCGGTGCGGTACTGCAGTTTCTTCCACTGCCGGATCAGTGCCTCGTGAATCCCGTTCCACTGGTCCTTCTCGGGGAACACATCCTGCAGCCAGAACCACTGCGCCACGGCAGCCTCGATCAGGCCCGTGGGGGTGTCGGCGTTGTACTCCAGCATCTTGGCCGGTCCGCCCTGGCCGTCGTAGATGAAGTCGAAGCGGCCGTAGACGTCCATGTCCCCGGCCTGCAGCGACTCAGCGGCGAGCTCCAAGGCCTGCGGACCGATGCCGATGTTGCCCATGGCGCCCGTCGCCAGGAACTTTGCAGCCTCCAGGCACATCTTGTGCATGTCCTCGGCCGTGACCTCCAGGGCCTCCACCTCGTCCATGGTGAATTCGTAGTAGGCGGCTTCATGCCAATATTCGATTTTCCGGCCATCGGGCATGGTGGTGGTGGAGAAGACCAGGCCCTGCTCTTCGATCTTCCGCTTCCAGTCGGGCCTGGGCTCCGATAACAACCGCTTCACGCCTAGCCTCCCGTGCTTCCGCCCTTGGAGCTGCTGCCGAAGCCGCCCCTGCTGACGGTGCCACCCTTGGTGCTGTACCCCGTGGACGCTTTCGCACCGCTGGGGATGGTGCTGGTGTAGCTCGGGTACGAGGAACGGTTCTGCCCTACACCCGGTACGCTCGCGCCGCGGGAGTAGAAGTACCACGCATAGAGCCCGCCACCGCGTCCGGCAGAGCTGTTGCACTGGGTGTCCTCCACGCGCTCGCCGGTTTCGTCGTTGAAACAGACCTGCGCGTACTCCGGTTCGTCCTGGTTGCTGGCTACGACGGCGGTGATTGTCCCGGCGAGGAGGGCAGTGACCCCCAGGCCCACCACCACGGTGCGCCGCTGGGAACGCTTTTTGCGCGCCGCGGCCTCGTGCTCCTGGCGCTCGCGGTCCCTGGCGAAGGGATCCACCATCGGGGTGGGTTCATTCAGGAGATCAGGACGCAGTTCGGGCTTGGGGACCTGCCATGGCGGGGGTTTTGGCGCGTCTGCCGGCGATGAACCGCCGACGGCGTGGCTGCCGCCCGCGTTGGTGCCGCCCGTGTCAGTGCTGCCCTTGTCAGTACCGCCCGTGTCAGTGCTGCCCTGCGAACCGTTGCCGGGCAGGTCCTGCTGTGGATCGTGCTCCGGATCCTTATTCGGGTCCACGGCGTCCCCCCTCGGTAGTCCATGTTGAATGTGGGCGCACCTGTGCGCCGGAATCTCAAACCTGAATTCAGCGTAGTCTCTGCCCGCTCCGGCTGCGAGCAGGAAACGGGACAGAACTGCCCATCGCCGGTTCCAACGGCGCCAGCGTGCCGGGAACCCTACACTGGAGCCATGGAAACCGCATCAGTGCTCGCAGTCTGCCGTGTCCACCAGCTCCTTCCCGATGAAGGCAGCGTGGGAGTCACGGCCATAGACAAGCGGCCCGTGGAAGGTCCTGTCAAGGTCCACAAGCTGGGCATTCACGGTGACGTTCAGGCAAGCCGGATCCACCACGGCGGCGAAGACCAGGCCGTCTACGCCTACTCCCAGTCGGACGCCGACTACTGGGCTAACGAGCTCCAGAGGGACCTTCCGCCGGGGGTGTTCGGCGAGAACCTCCGGGTTTCCGGCATCGAAACCACCGGGGCAATCATTGGGGAACGTTGGAAAATTGGGCTTGACGTCGAGCTGGAAGTCACCTCGCCCAGGGTCCCCTGCGCTGCGTTCCAGCGCCGGATGGGGGAGCCGCAATGGGTGAAGCGCTTCACCGACGCCGGCCGCGTGGGCACGTACTTGCGGGTCATCCGGACCGGCACCATTCGGGCCGGTGACCACATCCACCGTCTGTACGTCCCGAAGCATGGCGTCACTATCGGTCGTTGGTTCAGCGATCCGGACCTTGAGGTTATGGAGGCCCTGCGGGATGCAGACGCCGACGGCGAGATCCGCCTCCAGCCCGAATACCACGACAAATTCGAGCTGCTGCTGCGGCGGCTGGGTCGGTAGCCCAGCCCAAACCGGCGGCAATGTGCGCAAGCTCACCGCCGCCGTCGGGCGTTAATTTAGTCCTGGGCGGATCTGTGCCTTACACTTGAAACATCCCCCACTCCGGAAATCCCTTATTCCTGCCCAATTTTTGAGGCAGGACTGGCAAGTGTTGGGGCCCGCGAATGTGAAGCGGGCATTTTCATAGGGAGAGCCGGCTAAAGAAAACGCTGTACAGACTGCTGGGATAGCAGCCAAGAGATGCAGCGGGAAGTCCTGCCACGGGATTGCGAAAGCGCCGGACTTCTACGTGACCGGCCGGTCAACGATTGCCCGGCATCCACGGCACATGTACTGCGGCTCCGCTCACCTCGGGTAGTGCCGCCTGGCCCCCTATGGATGAGGAAATTTCCCTATGCCCGAAAATCAGAACGACGCCACTGCAGAAGCCGTGACCGCCGAAACCGCCACCATCGAATTCACCGAGCCCGCTGTTCCCGCAGCCGAGCCCGCCGTAGAAACCGCCGCTGAGCCTGCCGCAGAGGCGCCCGCCGCCGAAGCGCCCGCCGCAGCCCAGGTCGAGGAAGCGCCCGCCGCGCCCGCCGCCAAGGCTGAGGACGAGGAAGAAGAGGGCATCAAGTTCGCCGATCTCGGCATCGACGGCCGCGTCCTGGCCGCCCTGCAGGATGTCGGCTACGAAAAGCCTTCCCCCATTCAGGCAGCCACCATCCCGCTGCTGCTTGAAGGCCGCGACGTCGTGGGCCTGGCCCAGACGGGCACCGGTAAGACTGCAGCATTCGCAGTACCGGCACTGTCCCGCCTGGCCGAACTCCACGACCTCAATGGCCCCTCCCGCAAGACCCAGGCCCTGGTCCTGGCCCCCACCCGTGAGCTGGCGCTCCAGGTTGCCGAGGCCTTCACCTCGTACGCGAAGCACATCGACGACTTCACCGTCCTCCCCGTCTACGGCGGCTCCGCCTACGGCCCCCAGCTCGCCGGCCTGCGCCGCGGTGCCCAGGTGGTTGTCGGTACTCCAGGCCGCGTGATCGACCACATCTCCAAGGGTTCCCTGGACCTGTCCGAACTCCAGTACCTGGTGCTGGACGAGGCCGACGAAATGCTGCGCATGGGCTTCGCCGAAGACGTGGAGCAGATCTTCCAGCAGACCCCCTCGGACCGCCAGGTTGCACTGTTCTCCGCCACCATGCCGAGCCAGATCCGCCGCATGTCCAAGCAGTACCTGAACAACCCGGCCGAGATCTCTGTGAAGTCCAAGACCACCACCGGCGCCAACACCCGCCAGCGGTACCTGCAGGTCATGGGCCCGCACAAGCTCGACGCCCTGACCCGCATCCTTGAGGTTGAAGAGTTCGACGGCGTCATCGCCTTCGTGCGCACCAAGATGGCTACCGAGGACCTGGCTGACAAGCTGAAGTCCCGCGGCTTCCAGGCCGCCGCCATCAACGGCGACATCCCGCAGCAGCAGCGCGAACGCACCGTCGACGCCCTGAAGGAAGGCCGCATCGACATCCTCGTGGCAACGGACGTCGCAGCCCGTGGCCTTGACGTGGAGCGCATCAGCCACGTGGTCAACTACGACATCCCGCACGACACCGAGTCCTACGTCCACCGCATCGGCCGCACCGGCCGTGCAGGCCGTTCCGGCGATGCCATCCTGTTCATGACGCCGCGGGAGAAGTACCTGCTGCGTTCCATCGAGAAGGCCACGCGCCAGCCGGTGGAGCAGATGCACTTGCCCACCGCGGAGACCGTGAACACCCTTCGCCTTGGCAAGTTCGCCGAGCGCATCACCGAGACCCTCGCGTCCGAGGACGTGGCCCCGTTCCGCGACCTCATCTCCTCCTACGAGGAAGAGCACAACGTTCCGGCGTCGGAGATCGCTGCTGCACTGGCCGTCATGGCACAGGGCGGGCAGCCGCTGCTGGTCAAGGAACTGCCTGCAGCTCCTGAGTTCCAGAAGCGCGAACGCGCCAAGGACGGCTTCGGCTCCCGTGGCCCGACCCGCACGCTCACCGAGGGCAACGCCACCTACCGGATCGCCGTCGGACGCCGCCAGCGCGTTATGCCGGGTTCCATCGTGGGCGCCATTGCCAACGAGGGCGGCATCTCCTCGGCCCAGATCGGCGGCATTGACATCCGCTCTGACCACTCCCTCGTGGAGCTCCCGGCCGACCTCAGCCCCGAGCAGCTTCGCGCCCTGTCCCGCACCCGGATCGGCGGCGAGCTGATCCACCTCGAGCTGGACAACGGCCGCAAGCCGTCCGGCGGGGGCGAGCGTGGCGGCTACCAGGGCAACCGTGGCGGCGACCGCGGCGGTTACTCCGGTGGCGGCGACCGTGGAGGCAACTTCAAGGGCAACGGCGGGTTCAAGAAGGAATTCCGCAAGAGCGACGGCGAGCGGTCCTCCGCTGACCGTGGTGGCCGTTCCTACAGCGAGCGTTCCGTTGGTGCCGACACCGGCTCCACCCGCGGCCAGGCCAGCGACTCCCGCTTCGGCGGCCACGGCGACGGCTCACGCAAGCCCCGCCACGGCAATGAAGGCGGACAGCGCGACTTCAACCGCAAGGGCAAATGGTAAGCGTCAGCTAGTCTGACATTTACCGACGATGGGCCGGCTTTCGAGCCGGCCCATCGGCATTTAACGCACGACGGCGGACCCCGCCTGTTCGCTTCGTCACACCGGTTTCGCCGGCAGACCCCGGCGGCATGACATCGGCTCCCTGGCGAGCCTTTCAGGCCCGGATTTACGCGCTTTTTCGTGCATCCGGTGGCGTCTGGCCGCCGATTTGTTGGTGGCGAAATCTTCCGGTAGAGTATTTACTCGTTGCCCCCCTAGCTCAGTGGTAGAGCGCGTTCTTGGTAAGAACGAGGTCACCGGATCGATTCCGGTGGGGGGCTCTGGATGAGGGCCTGTGTCAAGGCGGTTTTGACCGGCTTGGCGCAGGTTTTTCTCATTCGTGGCGGTGTAGCTCAGTTGGTTAGAGCGCACGACTCATAATCGTGAGGTCGGGAGATCGAGCCTCCCCACCGCTACAGGCCAGGCCCCCGGAATCCCCGAGATTCCGGGGGCTTTTCTGTCTCCCGGCAGGGCGCCATGCTGGCCGCGGTGAGAGGCCGTGACAACCGCGGCTTTTCGCCGTAGCTTTGCAGCACTTGGCGAGGGGGATATCAGTGGACTTCTTTGAAACAATCATGGTTCCGTTCAATTGGTTTGTCTCCGCCACCATGGTTGGACTCCACGACGCCCTGACCTCTCTCGGCATGCCTGCGGTGAGTGGTTGGACGTGGACTTTGTCCATCGTTGGCCTCGTGCTGATTATCCGTGCCGCTCTGATTCCCGTGTTCCTGCGGCAGGTCAGCGCCCAGCGCCGGCTGCGGCTCCTGCAGCCGGAACTGAAGAAGCTGCAGGACAAGTACAGGGGCAAGACCGATCAACTGTCCCGGCAGGCGATGGCGCAGGAGCAGATGGCCCTCTACAAGGAACATGGGACCAACCCCTTCTCCGCTTGCCTGCCGATGCTCATCCAGGTGCCCTTCTTCTTCGCGCTCTTCCAGGTACTCGCCGGCATCCCAGCCGCGGCCCGGGAAGCCAAAGGTATTGGAGCAATGAACCCTGAGCAGGTGTTGCAGTTCGGCGAGTCGAGCATTTTCGGGGCACCGCTCTCAGCGTCAGTGCTTCATGTCAGCGGCGACCCGGCGGCGGTCACGGCACTCACCCTTGTGATGATCCTGGCTATGACTGCCTCACAGGTCATCGCCCAGAGAAGGGCCCTGGCCAGGAACATGCCTGACGAGGGCACAGACAATCCCCTCGTGCGCCAGCAGAAGATGATCCTTTATGTCCTGCCGCTTGTTTTCGCCGTGGGTGGCATCTTCTTTCCGATCGGCGTCCTGATCTACTGGACCACCACCAATCTCTGGGCCATGGTGCAACAGTTTTTCATCAAGTGAGGGGGATGAGCTCTCGGCGTATAGGCCGGGGCTTAGCGCCGAGAGCTCACCCCTCACCGCAGCGGGCGGCGCCGCATCCCGCCAGCGCCTACCCATCTGATGCCGCCAGGCGCAGAATGGGCGAATGGGCCAGCTCATCTATTCCTCTATTGCATCTTTGGACGGCTACGTCGCAGACCGCCAGGGCAACTTCGACTGGAGCGCCCCGGACGAGGAAGTCCATGCCTTCATCAACGATCTCGAACGTGAAGTCGGCACCTACCTGTTCGGGCGCCGCATGTACGAGGTCATGTCAGTCTGGGAGGGTATGGGCGGCGCCGAGGATCCGCCGGTGATCCAGGATTATGCACGGATCTGGCGGGCGGCAGACAAGGTTGTCTACTCCACATCGCTGGCAACGGTTGACACAGCCCGTACCAGGATCGAGACCACGTTCAGCCCCGACGGGGTCCGGGAGCTGAAGGCCGGGACGGACGGCAGGCTGGGGATAGGCGGCGCCACGCTGGCCGCTGCCGCGCTCGACGCCGGACTGGTGGACGAATGCCAGGTCTTCCTCAACCCAGTGGTTGTGGGCGGCGGCAAGCGGTTCCTGCCGGACGGGCTGAACCTGCGGCTGGAACTCCTTGAAGAGCGTAGGTTCGGAAACGGCGTGGTCTACCTCCGCTACCGCACGTTGTCCTGAGGTGTTGCCGGCTCAAGAGAGGGCAGAATGGGGGCATGACCCGCATCGCAATCATTGGTGGCCACGGCAAAGTGGCCCTCCGCCTGTCCGCTCTGCTTACGGAAGAGGGGCACAGCGTCACCTCGATCATCCGCAACCCCGATCACGCGCCTGACGTGGCGGCAACGGGGGCAACGCCGTCGGTCCTGGATGTTGAAAGTTCGACGACGGCGGCGATCGCCGAGTGCCTCGCCGGCCATGACGCCGTGGTCTGGTCAGCCGGGGCGGGCGGCGGAAATCCCGAGCGGACTTACGCTGTGGACCGGGATGCGGCCATCCGGTCCATGGACGCTGCGGCGGAGGCCGGCGTCGAACGGTATGTGATGGTGTCCTACCTGGGCGCGGGTCCGGACCACGGCGTCCCGGCGGAAAACAGCTTCTTCGCCTACGCAGAAGCGAAGGCGGCGGCGGACGAGTACTTGCGGGGAACCGGGCTGGCCTGGACCATCCTTGGCCCCGGCACGCTAACGGACAAGCCGGGGACGGGGCGGATCGACGTCAACCCCTCAGCGTCGGGCGGCAGGGAAACCTCGCGCAGCAATACTGCCAGTGTGGCCGCTGCCGTGCTGGACCTGCCTGAAACCGCGGGGCGGACCATCGAATTCCGCGACGGCACGCTGCCCATTGCTGCCGCGCTGGAGCCGCAGGCTTAGCTTGTAGCCGTGGCTGACGCTGGTGGCAGGTGGGGTGAGGCACGCGCCATAAGCTTCAGGTCCAGGGTGTTCTTCTCCACGTAATCGAGGGCGCACCGTACAGCGCCCACGGTGACGATCGAGTCGCCCAGCGGGGAGACCGCCAGGCGTGGGGGAGTGGCGGTGTACTGTTTCAGGCGTTCGGCGATCGGGTCGAGCAGCACTCCTGCGGACTTGGCTACGGCGCCGCCAATGACCACCAGTTCGGGGTTGATGATCGTGGCCACGGCCCCGATCACCCGGGCCATCCTGTCGGCCAGTCGTTCGAGGATCTTCAGGGCCACGGCATCGCCTTCGGCGGCGGCAGCGAAAACGTGCGCAGCTTCTGCACCGTCGGCGGCATGTTCGCGAAGCGAAGTTTCAGCATTCCCGGCGAGGGCGTCGGTTGCCCATTCCCTGGCCAGGAAGGCGATGCCGAATGTGTTTCCCACTCCCTCCACCATGTCCAGGAAGGCGAGCTCGCCGGCGCCTCCGCCGCGGCCATGCACCAGCCGCCCGCCGTCGATCACCCCGGAGCCGAAGCGCTCACTGGCGAGGATGACCACTACGTCGTCGACGCCGGCCGCGGCGCCCCGCCAGCGGTCGCCGAGGGCGGCAAGGTTTGCATCGTTCTCGAGCAGTACGGTCCATCCCCGCCGGTCCCGCAGCGCAGCCTTCAGGCCGACGTCGAACAGTCCCCAAAAGTGCTGTGTCACCAGCACGTCGCCGTTGCGGTCCACCGGGGCCGCAATACCGGCACAGACGGCAAGGACTGATTCGGGGGAGGCGCCAACGCTGTGCAGCGCCAGCATGGCGGCGCGGTCGATCACCGAGATTCGCTCTTCGGCCGAAATTTCCGCTTCCGCGAACGGCTGGCTGGCCCTGCCAAGCGCCTTCCCGCGGAGGTCGGACACCACCACCGTTGCCTTCCGGATGCCTACGTCCATGCCCAGGACATAGCCGGCGCGTTCGTTGAGTTCGAACCGCCGTGCCGGCCGGCCCTTCTGGTAGCCGCCAAACGCCCGCTGGTTCTCCAGCTCCCGGATCCAGCCCCGTTCCATGAGGTCCTCACACACCGAAATGGCCGTGGCGCGCGTGAGTCCGGTGGCTTCCATGACGTCCGTGACCGTTACGGCTTCTGAGGCGCGCAGGTAATCCAGGACTGCTCCAGCGCTCACGCGCCGCAGCAGTTGGGGCGTTGCCGCGGAGATTTCCGACATGGTGTTGACCTCTCTGTGCTTTCCACCACATAATACTTGAGGAACTAAATTTAGATTCCAAATAAATGGCTGGAACCAGTCGGACCGGACGGCCGCCGACCACTGGCATCTCTCCCAGCCCTCCACTTTCGCCTTTTGCAAAGGAGCAACTGTGAACTGCATCCCGAAGCACTGCCCGCCCTCGCCCCGGCCCCGCCGCAACGCCGCGTCAGCCGCCGCCCTGTGAACACCACCGTGCCCGCATCACTGCTGAGCAGGCGTTCCCTTCTCCGTGCCGCCGGCCTTGCCGGGGCTGCCGCCATCTTTCCCCTGACCGGCTGCGCCGCCAGCGCCAGCCAGCAGAACGGCGTCACCACCCTGCGTTTTATGCAGAACAAGCCCGAAGTGGTGGGCTACTTCAACCAGGTGATCAAGGACTTCGAAGCGCTGAACCCGGACATCCGTGTGATCCAGGACTTCAACGAAGGCAACTTCGTCCCCGGCCTGGTGCGGAACGATCCGCCCGACGTCGTGACCCGGGGTTTCGCGCAGGCCACCGCTGACTTCGTCAAGAAGGGCATCTTCGCCGACCTCGCCGACCTCCCCGCAGCCTCCACCATCAACCCGGAGATGCAGGAACTCATCAGCTCCTGGGGCCGGTACAAAGGCACCGAGACCAGCGCACTGCCGTTCTCCGTTGCTGCCGCCGGAGTTATCTACAACCGGGACATCTTCGAGGCCCACGGCGTCGCCGTCCCCACCACCTGGGACGAATTCGTGGCCGCCTGCGAGACTTTCAAAGCTGCCGGCGTCGCCCCGATTTACGGGACCTTCAAGGACCCCTGGACCCTTGCGCAGGGCATGTTCGACTACGTAGCCGGCGGCTCACTGGACGTTGCCGAATTCTTCACGAAACTCAATGCCACTGGCGCCAATATCAGCACGGCCGCCCCGGAATCATTCACCAACAACTTCGGCCCTGCTATGCCTAAAATGCTGCAGCTGGCGTCCTACTCCCAGGGCGGCGCCGCCAGCAAGAACTACGCCGACGGCAATGCTGCGTTCGCCAAGGGACAAGCAGCCATGTACCTGCAGGGTCCGTGGGCCCTGTCCCAGCTGGTGGCCGCCAATCCTGCGATCCGGCTGGGCACCTTTCCGCTGCCCGTCACCAACAACCCGGAGGAGAACAAGGCACGGGTCAACGTGGATATGGCGCTGTCCATTACGCGGAACACCCCGAACATGGCAGCGGCGCAGCGGTTCGTCGCCTACTTGCTGGAGCCGGACGTAGTGAACACCTACAACGAGAAGAACGCCGCCTTCTCCCCGCTCAAGGACGCCCCGGCAGTGACGAATCCGCAGATCAGCGGACTCAACGACTCCATCAGGGAAGCCCGCTATTTCCAGGGCGCCGTCACGTACTTCCCGCCCTCAGTGCCGGTAAACAACTACATTCAGTCGTTTGTCTACAACAAGAACGGCGACCAGTTCCTCTCCGCGCTCGACGACGAATGGCGCCGTGTCGCCGAACGGACAGCGGTCTGATGCCCACCCCGATCCCAGGAACCACCGTGACCACAACTTCCCTGGCGGCCGAGGCAGCCCCCTCCCCGCGCACCGACTCAGCCTCAGCCGAAGCGCCAACCGTCCGGACCAAACGCCGGATCGACCCCACCTACTACTGGATGGTGGTGCCGCTCCTGGCACTGTTCGCCTTCTTCATCACCCTCCCGGCACTGGTGGGCGTGTTCTTCAGCCTGACCAATTACGCCGGCTACGGAGACTGGAAGTTCATCGGGCCGGCCAACTACGTCAACATCTTCAAGGACCCCGCTGTCCTGCAGTCGTACATCTTCACGTTCGTCTTTGCCCTGACCACCACCGTGGTGGTGAACGTCGTGGCACTGGCCATCGCCCTTGGCCTGAACGCCAAGATCAAGTGGCGCACCGGCATCCGCACCGTGTTCTTCATCCCTATGGTGCTCTCCGCCCTGATCGTGTCCTTTGTGTTCAACTACCTGTTCTCGAACACCCTTCCGGTCCTGGCGGAGCGTTTCGGCGTCACGCCGCTGGCCACCAGCATCCTCGCCAACGAAAACCTCGCCTGGCTGGCCATCGTGCTGGTCACCGTGTGGCAGGCGGCGCCCGGGGCTACCATCATCTACCTCGCCGGCCTCCAGAGCGTACCTTCGGAAGTCTATGAAGCCGCTGACCTGGACGGGGCTGGCAGCTTCCGCCAGTTCCTTAGCCTCACGCTGCCCCTTATCCTCGGTTACCTGGTGATCAATGTGATCCTCGGCTTCAAGGGTTTCCTGGGCACGTACGAGATCATCGTGGGCCTTACCGGCGGCGGCCCAGGCATGGCGACGCAGTCAGTGGCCATGCGCATCTTCTCCGGCTTCACGGGCGGCGACTACTCCTACCAGATGGCCAATGCCGTCATCTACTTCCTGATCACCTTGCTGATCTCCGTCATCCAGCTGCGCCTCATCCAGCGCCGGGGGGTATCTCTCTAATGACTTCATCGACTCTTATCCGCTCCGCACCGAACGCAACGAAGGCAACGGCCCGCAGGAACCGCCGGTCGGCCCGCGAAGGCTTCAAAGTCAACTGGTGGCTCAGTGCCCTCATGCTGGTGGCCTCCCTGACGGTCCTGCTGCCGCTGTACTTCACGGTGGCCATGGCCCTGAAGTCCCCGGAGCAGATCGGCACGGGTACCGGCCTTGCCTGGCCCAACCCGATGAACTGGGAAAACTTCGCCGCCGCGTACGTGGCCACCAACTTCCCGCGTGCCTTTATGTCCACGGCCTTCGTCACCGTCCTCAGCGTGCTGGGCTCGCTGGCCTGCAGCTCGCTGGTGGCCTACGCGATCGCACGGAACTGGAACCACCGGTTCTTCCGCGGCTCCTTTGTGTACTTGCTCTCGGCCATGTTCATCCCGTTCCCGGTCATCATCCTGCCCCTGATCAAGCAGACCGCCCTCCTTGGCCTGGACAACCCGGCCGGCGTCGTTTTCCTGCACGTGCTGGGCGGAATCTCGTTCAACGCGCTGCTCTACATCGCCTTCGTCCGTTCCATTCCCGTGGAGCTGGAAGAATCGGCGCGGATGGACGGCGCCACCACCTGGCAGGTGTTCCGCAAGATCATCTTCCCGTTGCTGGCACCCATGAACGCCACCGTAGGCATCTTCGCCTTCCTGGGTTCGTGGAACGACTTCCTGCTGCCGCAGATGATGATCGCCGATCCGGCGCTGCAGACGCTCCCCGTGGTCCAGATGCTCTTCCAGGGCGAATTCAACACCAACTACAGCCTCGCATTCGCGTCGTACCTGATGGCCATGGCCCCCACCCTGGTGGTTTACATCCTGGCCCAACGGTGGGTACTGTCCGGAGTAATGCGCGGGGCCGTGAAATAGCCAGTCCAATAAAGCCAGCAAGAACCAAGAACAACCCAAACAAGAGAAAAGGATCATCCTTTGTCCACCACTGCCACTCTGGCAACCCTGTCCGATTCTGACCGCCTGGCCGATCCCAACTGGTGGCGCCAGGCCGCGGTCTACCAGATCTACCCGCGCAGCTTCGCCGATTCCAACGGCGACGGCCTGGGTGACATCAAGGGCATCACGGCCAAGGTCCCGTACCTCAAGCAACTGGGGATCGACGCCGTGTGGCTCAGCCCGTTCTACCCGTCGGCCCTGGCGGACGGCGGCTACGACGTGGACGACTACCGCGACGTGGACCCCAAGCTGGGCACCCTGGCGGACTTCGACGAGATGGCCAAGGCGCTGCACGCCGCGGGCATCAAGCTGATCGCCGACATCGTCCCGAACCACTCCTCGAACCGGCACGAATGGTTCAAGGAGGCGCTCGCCTCGCCGAAGGGTTCCGCTGCCCGCGACCGCTACATCTTCCGCGACGGCAAGGGCCCCAACGGCGAGTTCCCGCCGTCGGACTGGGATTCCGTCTTCGGCGGACCGGCCTGGGAACGCATCACCGAACCCGACGGAAGCCCCGGCCAGTGGTACATGCACATCTTCGCCAAGGAGCAGCCGGACCTGAACTGGTCCAGCCGCGAGGTCCGCGACGACTTCCTCAAGACCCTGCGCTTCTGGTCAGACCGCGGCGTGGACGGCTTCCGCGTGGACGTGGCGCACGCCCTCACCAAAGACCTCACCGAACCGCTGCTCTCCAAGCTGGAACTGAGCGCGGCAAACACAGGCACGGACGGGTTCGACGACGGCTCGCACCCCTTCTGGGACCGCGACGACGTACACGACATCTACGTCGAGTGGCGCGAGGTGTTCAACGAATACAACCCGCCGCGCACCGCCGTGGCTGAAGCCTGGGTGCACGCTACCCGCCGCGCCCGCTACGCCAGCCCGGAAGGCCTGGGCCAGGCCTTCAACTTCGACCTGCTCCAGGCCGACTTCAACGCCGAGGACTTCCGCGAAATCATTACGCACAACCTGGCTGAAGCCGCCGCCACCGGCGCGTCGTCCACCTGGGTTTTCTCCAACCACGACGTCGTACGGCACGCCACGCGCTACGGCCTGCCGAAGGCGTCCGCGGGCAAGAACTACGCCAAGGGCCAGGACGGCAAGGACTGGCTGCTGGCCGGCGGCCCCAAGGAAGAGCTTGACGTGGAGCTCGGTGAGCGCCGCGCCCGCGCCGCCACCCTGCTGATGCTGGCGGTCCCCGGATCCGCCTACCTCTACCAGGGCGAGGAACTTGGCCTGCAGGAAGTGGCGGAAATTCCCGACGCCGAACGCCAGGATCCCTCTTTCTTCCGGAACAAGGGTGTTGAGGTAGGCCGTGACGGCTGCCGCGTGCCGCTTCCCTGGAAGGTTGAAGGAACCTCCTTCGGCTTTGGCGACGGTGGATCACACCTGCCGCAGCCGGACTGGTTCAGCAAGTACGCGGTGGAGGCGCAGGACGGCACCGAGAACTCCACCCTGGAGCTGTACCGCACGGCCCTGAAGCTCCGCCGCGAACTCCAGGCTGCGGAGGAATTGGAGTGGGTGGAGACCGGCAACCCCGAGGTCCTGCACTTCCGTCGGCCGGGCGGCTGGCAGTCCGTCACCAACTTCGGGGACACCGCCGTCGAGCTCCCTGCAGGAACTGTCCTGGTTAGTAGCTCGCCGCTGGAGAACGGAAAGCTGGGCGCCAACAGCACCGCCTGGCTGCGCTGACATAACCCCATAGCAACCACAGGTGGCGGAGCCCGGCCGGGCCCCGCCACCTGTGCGTTTGCCGCGCACCGTGAAAGAGTGAAGCAATGACTGAACACACCGTTCCATCGTCCGCGCAGGAACTCATCTATGGATGCATGGGACTGGGCGGCAGTTGGTCCGACGAACCCCATGGGTCTGTTCATGTGGACGAGGCCGCTGCCGCCGTCGACGCAGCCCTTGCTGCCGGAATCACATTGTTCGACCACGCCGATATTTACCGCCGCGGGAAGTCCGAAGCCGTGTTCGGTGACGTCCTGGCGGCGACACCCGGCTTGCGTGAACGGATCCGGCTGCAGACCAAGTGCGGGATCCGGCTCAGCGAACGTGGGCTGCCCGGGCATTATGACCTCAGCTGGGAATCCATCCTGGAGAGGGTTGGCGCCAGCCTGAAGAGGCTGCGGACGGACTTCGTGGACGTGCTCCTGCTGCACCGCCCCGATCCGCTGACGGACGTTGCGGAGGTGGCTGCCGCCGTCGGGCAGTTGCTGGCCGAAGGCAAGGTGCGTGCGCTTGGCGTGTCCAACATGTCCGGCGCGCAGATCCAGGCGTTGGAAGACCGGCTGGAAGTCCCCGTGGTGGCTAACCAGCTGGAGATGAGCCTGCTGAAGCGCGCCTGGTTGGAGAGCACCGTCCTGGTGAACCACGCGGAGCACCTGGACTACAGCTTCCCGCACGGGACGTTGGAGTACTGCACCAGAAGAGGCATCACCCTGCAGGCCTATGGTGCGCTGGCCCGCGGGCTGTACACCGGGGCGGGCCCGGAAGACCCCACAACGGCCGAGGCAGCCACCGCGGAGCTCGTGGGAGAGCTGGCACGGGAGCACAACACCACGGGGGAGGCGGTCCTGTTGGGCTGGCTCATGAAGCACCCAGCCGGGATCGCGCCTGTGATAGGCACCGTGAATCCGTCAAGGATCGCCGCCTGCGCGGACGCTGCCCGGGTTGCCGAAGCCATGACCCGCGCCGAGTGGTACGGGCTGTGGGTCACGGCGCGGGGCAGCAGCCTCCCCTAACCCAACTAGGTAGCAGCAGATGTCGTTTTGAGCCCCCAAAACGACATCAAGTGCTACCTAGTTGCTCCGGGCGCCAGTCATATCCGGTTTAGTTCGTATTGATCCTCACATGCCGGCCGTTTTCTGCGGCGAGCCGGTTGCCGGGCGGATACGGTAGATACATGACGTCTACCACCGCCACCGAGACCGTACGGCCTGAACGGCATATCCCCGCAGAGATCGCCCGTTCGTGGCTTCTCGTCAATGCCATGAAAACGGAACTCTTTGACCAATCGGCCATCTCGCGTGCCGACTCCATCATCCTCGACATCGAAGATGCCGTGGACCCGTCGCAGAAGGACCGCGCCCGTGGCCACGTGGTGGACTGGCTCTCCGGCGGCGGTAAGGCATGGGTTCGAATCAACGATGCCACCAGCCCCTTCTGGGCCGACGACCTCGCAGGCCTGCGCGGCACCCCGGGGCTCCTCGGCGTTATGCTCGCAAAGACCGAATCCGCGGACCAGGTCACCGAAAGCTTCCACCGGATGGACGGCAAGACGCCGGTCATTCCGCTGGTGGAGTCCGCCCTGGGTATCGAGGAAGCCAACAACATCGCCAAGGCACAGGGTGCTTTCCGGCTCGCCTTCGGTTCCGGTGATTTCCGCCGCGACACCGGCATGGCAGCTACCCAGGAAGCGATGGCCTACCCCCGCGCCAAGCTGGTTGTCGCCAGCCGCGTCGGCAACCTGCCCGGCCCCATTGACGGACCCACGGTGGGCACCAACCACCCCATCCTGCGCGAGCAGACCGCCATCACCGTCATGATGGGCATGACGGGCAAGCTCTGCCTCGCCATCGACCAGACAGCCATCATTAACGAGGTCATCAGCCCCACGCCGTCTGACGTCGCGTGGGCCACTGACTTCATGTCCGACTTCGAGGCCAACGGCCGCGTCATCCGGGACGGCTCGGACCTGCCCCGCCTGGGCCGCGCCGAGAAGATCATGAAGCTTGCGGTAGCCTTCGGCGTGCAGCCGGCGCTCTAGCCACAGCAGTCCGTGACAGGAGGCCCCGTGACCGATACCCGCTATCTGGTGCACGGGGTCTTTTGGGACGGGGAACCGGCTTCCCAGCAGGAGCACGACGGCGGCAGGCCGGTTCTGCGCCTCCAGCCGCCAAACGGTGCCTTCAAGAAATCAGCCTCCACCCGGCGTCGCCGTCGAGGGTTTCAGCATTGTGGAGGAACAATGGGTGCGGCCGGCACAGGCAGCCGGCCTCTGCGCATCCACCGCCCGGCACGCCTACCCGCACGCGCTCGACGACGGCCGGCACGGCTTCGGTATCGCGGCGCTCAGCGGTACGAACGCCCTGG
The DNA here is from genome assembly GCF_042270935.1 of Pseudarthrobacter sp. NPDC055928. NCBI lineage: Bacteria > Bacillati > Actinomycetota > Actinomycetes > Micrococcales > Micrococcaceae > Pseudarthrobacter > Pseudarthrobacter sp. NPDC055928. Next base: position 216,363 of record NZ_JBHJZH010000001.1, on the reverse strand, counting down.
CCCGGCTGGACGGAACGGACGCTGCCTTCGTGGTGAACCTTGGCCGGCTGGCCGCCCGGACCATCGTCCTGGGGGACTTCGCCTCGGACGTGCCTGCCGTGCAGGAATCGTTGTTCTAAGCGTGCTCGGTAGACTTGGACGGTGCTGAACGAATTCTGGAACACCGCGCCCACCGCCTACAAGGTCATGGTCTTCACCGCTATGGGGCTGATCGGCGTCGGAATCGTCCTGAACCTGATCGGCAACACGTCCGGAAACCAGGGCCTGGCCACCGCCTCCCTGCCGCTGATCGGGCTCGGCCTCCTGTTGCATGTCGCCGGGATCGTGGTCCGGGGCCAGGCGATCCGGAAGAACTACAAGCGGTAGGCCGCGTTCCTGCGCACGTGGTCGCGGGCATGCGCCACTGCCGACGGGAGGTCTTCGAACAGGTGCTTGTGGTGCCGGAGCGAACGGATCACTCCAACATTGGTCACCAGGGCCAGATGGTCAGGTCGGACCCCCTTGAGCAAAACCGTGACGCCGCGCAGTTCCAACGCAGAAATGACTTCCACGAGGGCGTGGGCGCCGGTGGCGTCGAGCATCCGCAGTTGGGAGAGCCTGACGATGGCCACCTGGGTGTCCTTCACTTGGCTGATCTCCTGGAGGATGCGTTCAGCGGCGCCGAAGAACATGGCGCCATCCAACCGGAAGATGGCAATATGCTCATCACCGTCGGTTGGTGGCCCTGAAATCTCCTCGCGCTGCACACTGCTCAGCGATGCGAACTTCCGCAGGGTGAAGAGCGCAGCCGCGGCCAGGCCTATCTGGATCGCAACGATCAGGTCGAAAGCCACAGTGACGGTAGCCGTGAGCACAAAGACCGCCGCGTCCGGTCGCGTAGAGCGCAGGATTGCGGCAACGGTTCGCCGGGACACCATCCGCGCCGCGGTAACCATCAGGACCCCGCCCAGGGCTGCCAGCGGGATGCGGCTGACCATCCCGGACGCCAGGTAGACAATGCCCAACAGCACCACGGCGTGGACCGCAGCGGCCATCCGGGTTTTGGCTCCTGCCCTCACATTGACGGCAGTTCGTGCGATGGCACCGGTAGCCGGCATGCCGCCAAACAGTCCCGCGGCGATGGAAGACAGGCCCTGGCCCGTAAGCTCCCGGTCCGGGCTATAGGCACCGCTTAGTGCGCCGTCCGGCCCCGTCATGCCCGCGGCCACCCGGGCGGAGAGCAGGGATTCGATCGAGGCCAGGACCGCGATTGCCACGGCCGGCATGGCCAGGCTGCCCAGCGAGGCCGGATCAAAGCCAGGGAACGCGGGTGAGGGCAGGGAGTGCGGCAAGGGACCGATCCGCGGGATGTCCAACTGCAGGAGTTCGGCCGCCGTGGTCGCCAGGAGCACCGCGAGCAGGCTCGCCGGAAGGGCCCGGAACAGCTTCTGCACCAGGACCATCACGACGGCGACACCCGCCACGAGCGCGAGTGTCAGCAGGACAGTGGGCGCCACTGCCCCGGACGCCGCCTCGATCGCGGCCAGCAAGGTGTTGTGGCCAGGGATGCCGGATGTACCGGTGGCCAGCGGAACCTGCTGGAGGAAGATGATGGCGGCAATGCCCAGCGTGAAGCCTTCCACTACGGGCCATGGGATGAACGCCACTGCCCGCCCCAGGCCGCTGATTCCCAGTATGCAGACCAACAGTCCCGCCATAAGGGACAGCAGGGCCACGCTGCCGGTGCCATGGACGGCCACCACCGGGGCGAGGACCACGACCATGGCGCCGGTGGGCCCTGACACCTGGACCGGGGATCCACCCATGACGGCAGCCACCAGCCCGGCCACGATCGCTGTGATGAGCCCGGCCTCCGCGCCAACCCCGGAGCTGACGCCGAACGCCAGCGCCAGCGGCAAAGCCACGATGCCCACGGTAATGCCCGCCAGCAGGTCCGCCCGCCAGAACTGCCGGATGCCGGTGTAGTCGGCCCGGGACGGCAGGAACCGGCTGAAGCCCCGGGAACCAAGGCGGAGGTCCTGGCTCACGGGGCGCTTCCCCCGGACAGGTGGCCATCCGGCAGCTGCTGTGCCAGCCGGAGTTGTTCGTTGGAGTCAGCGAGGCTGTCGAGCAGGAACGTGCGGGCGACAGCAAGCAGCTTCGAAATTCCCGGGTGCGCAAGGCGGTACGTCACGGCGTTGGCGGACCGCGCCGACGTCACCACCTTGTGCTTGCGCAGCGTGGCCAGATGCTGGGAGAGATGGGAGGCCTCCAGGCCGGTCTCGGCAAGGAGGTAGCTCACTGCGGCTGTGTTCTCCGGAGCGGCGGCCAGCAGCTCCAGGATCCGGATCCGGGCCGGGTGGGCCAGTGCTTTGAACAGGTTGGCTTTGATCTCATAAAGCGGAGCCTGGGCGGGAGTCAACATGGGGAGGCTCCTTGTGTGGAGTAGTCGGCAATCCAAGGAACAAGGAACCGCAGCGACTTGATGGAATGATGAATCCATCATATCAGGGCGTCGCAAGACCCCGCCCACTGCCGGGCAACGATAGGCTTGAACCCATGACTATCAATCCGGACCTGCAGGGCCGCAGCTACCCTGCCGCAGAGGTATACGACGTCGGCCGCGAGAAAATCCGCGAGTTCGCCCGCGCCGTCAAAGCCACGCACCCAGCCCACTTCGACGTCGACGCAGCCAAGGCCCTGGGCCACGCCGACCTGGTGGCCCCGCCGACATTCGCGATCATCATCGCGCAGCGGGCCGACGCGCAGCTGATCGAGGATCCGGAGTCAGGGATTGATTTTTCCCGAGTGGTCCACGCCGACCAGCGCTTCACCCACCATCGCCCCATCTTCGCCGGCGACCAATTGGTGGCGGAACTGCACGTTGACGGCGTCCGTGCTATGGGTGGCGGTGCCATGATCACCACCCGCCAGGAAATCTTCGCCCTCGCCGCAGACGAATCGCGTGAAAGCGTTGCCACCACCACCTCATCCATCCTCGTCCGCGGAGAGGGACAATAACCATGAGCCCCACCTTCAACGAACTTATGGCTGGCCAGGAAATCGGCAGCCGCACGGTCGAGGTCACCCGCACGGACCTGGTCAAGTACGCCGGCGCGTCCGGCGACTTCAACCCCATCCACTGGAACGAAGCGTTCGCCACCGGTGTGGAACTCCCCGGCGTCATCGCGCACGGCATGTTCACGATGGGTGCCGCGGTCCAGCTCGTGACCGACTGGGCAGGGGACCCCGCCGCCGTCGTCGACTTCCAGACCCGCTTCACCAAACCGGTCCTTGTCGCGGACACCACTGGCACCGCTGAGCCCGGGGCCACCATCGAAGTCAGTGGCGCCATTGGAAAGCTCGACGCCGATGCCGGCACCGCCCGCGTTGACCTCACCGTGGTCTCGGCCGGCCAGAAGGTACTGATGAAGGCCCAGGCCGTGGTCAGGCTCTCCTGAACCCCAAGGAGCCTTTGACCACCACAACAACTGCCGCCGCCGAGGTCACCGCCTGGCGCAACGCCGTCGTGGTGGCCTACGCGGCCAGCGGCCTGGCCTTCGCGTCCTGGGTGTCGCGGCTTCCTGCAATCCGGGACGGACTCGACCTGACCCCAGGCAACATTGGCCTGCTCCTGCTCTGCATGACGTTGGGATCCTTCGTTTCGGTCTCCGCGTCCGGCCTGATTGTGCTCCGGCTCGGTTCCAAGCGGACCATCCGGACCGGAAGCATCATGGTGGGCTTTGGCCTGGTGATCGCAGGATTCGGGACGTCGGTGCTTGCCACCCCTGTCGCTGTGGCTGTGGGCCTGGCCATCATCGGCCTGGGCACCGCCAGCTGGAACACCGCCTCCAACGTTGAAGGGGCCGCGGTGGAACGTGCCGTGGGCCGGCACATCATGCCCCGGCTCCACGGTGCCTTCAGCCTGGGCACCGTGGCCGGTGCCGGACTCGGAGCCTGGGCTGCTGCCGCCTCGCTCCCGGTGTTCTGGCACCTGGCGGCGGCCGGCGTCGTGGTGGCTGTTTCGGTGACGACGGCGGCGGGATGGTTCCGCGCGGACGTTACCCCCGTGGCGGGGCAGCGGGCATATGTACCCGATAACTTCGAGGATCCGTCCACGGGGCCGATCCCGATCATCACGCCCGGTGGGACGCAGGCCGAGTCCGCCGAAGCCCCGTTGGACAACAAGCGCAGGATCGCCCAGGCCTGGCGGGACCGGCGCACCCTTCTCCTGGGCGTGATGGTCCTGGGACTGGCACTTGCCGAGGGCGCCGCGGGCGACTGGGTTGCCCTGGCCCTCGCGGACGGCCACGGCCAGACGGACGCCGCCGGCGCCGCAGGCTATGGTTTCTTCGTTACTTTCATGACCGTTGGGCGGTTCGCCGGCACCCTGGTCCTGGACCGCTTTGGCCGCGTCCCGGTGATGCGCTGGTGCGCGGCGCTGGCCGTATTTGGACTCGGGCTGTTTGTGTTCGCCCCGGTCCCATGGATTGCCTTTGTCGCACTGGCCATCTGGGGGCTCGGCGCATCGCTGGGCTTCCCGGTGGGCATGTCCGCCGCCGCTGACGACCCCGCCAAGGCAGCCGCCCGGGTCTCGGTCGTTTCCACCATCGGCTACGGCGCGTTCCTGTGCGGGCCGCCGCTGCTGGGCCTGCTCGCCGAGCACGTGGGCATCCTGCACTCGCTGCTGGCCGTGATGGTCATGCTGGTGGTGAGCTTCCTGCTCTCCCCGGTGGCCCGCAAAGTTCCGTAGGCATCGCCTGCGTTAGGGTTGATGGGTGACCCAGACAATGCTCTCCGACCTGACCACGGCCGCCGTCGGAGGTCCCGCCGGCAAATTTGTTCAGGCCCGGACCGAGGCCGAGATCATCGACGCCGTCCGGACGGCAGACGCCGCCGGGGAGCAGGTCCTCATCATCGGGGGCGGCTCCAACCTCCTGATTTCCGACGACGGGTTCCCCGGAACCGTGGTCAGGATCGCTTCGGAGGGTTTCACCGTGAACGCCGAAGATTCCTGCGGCGGCGTCGCTGTGGTGGTGCAGGCCGGCCACAACTGGGACGCCCTCGTGGAACACGCTGTGCTGCACGCCTGGTCCGGAATCGAAGCCCTCGCCGGAATTCCCGGTGCCACCGGTGCCACGCCTGTCCAGAACGTGGGGGCCTATGGCTCGGACGTTTCACAGACCATCGCCGCCGTGCGGACCTGGGACCGGACCCGGAACGCTGTGCAGACGTTCACCAACTCGGAGCTGAAGTTCGGGTACCGCGATTCAATCCTCAAGCAGACCACCGTGGACGGGTCGCCCCGCTACGTGGTGCTGACGGTCGAGTTCCAGCTGCCGCTGGGCCGGATGAGCGCCCCTATTCGGTACGCCGAGCTTGCCCGTTCCCTTGGCGTGGAGCCCGGCAAACGTGCCTATGCCAACGATGTCCGCCGGGAGGTGCTCCGGCTGCGCGCCTCCAAGGGCATGGTGCTGGACTCCGCAGACCGCGATACCTATTCCACCGGCTCGTTCTTTACCAACCCGATCGTCCCGACGGACGCGGCCGCACGGCTGCCCGATTCTGCGCCGCGGTACCCGGCCGGATCCGACGGCCTGGTGAAATTGTCGGCGGCCTGGCTCATCGACCACGCGGGCTTTGGAAAAGGCTACGGGCTGGAGGAAGGCAGTGTGTCCGGTGGACGGGCCTCGCTGTCCACCAAGCACACGCTGGCCATCACCAACCGCGGCTCCGCCAGCGCCGCGGACATGGTGGCCGTCGCACGCGAGGTGCGTGCCGGCGTCGTCGAACGTTTTGGCATTGAGCTGCACCCCGAACCGCTGCTTATCGGTCTGTCGCTTTAGCCCCGGCCGCCCGCGCAGCGGCGTCGCGCTGGCCAGCTTCACTGTCAGCGAGCCGGAGGTTCGCTGCCATGCCGAGCACGGCTGTGGCCCAGCCGGTCAGGGCGAGGTAGGGGCCCATGAACAGCCAGATCAGGAGCCCTGGGAGCGACGGATTTCCACCGCCGGCAAGGATGCAGGTCACGAGGCCGGTGACCGCAACGGCGTGGGACAGGATCCAGAGGACCTTCCCGCTCAGGGGGTGCTGCTTCCAGTCGCGGAGAATGCGGAGGGTACTGTGGCCCACGCGAATACCGGGAAACAGGACGGCGTAGCCGCCACCGAGGCTGAACGCCAAGGAGGACAGCAGCAGCGAAAGTTCTGATTCCCCGTGTGCCAGGAATCCGGTGACTGCAGGCAGTCCCACCGCCACACCGGCGAGGACCGAAACGGTCCCTCCCACCATCCATCCTTTTGTTTCGCGCGCGAACAACTGCCACAAACTCCCCAAAGTCATGGTTCTACCCTAGCGGCCACGCCGTAGGGGCGAGGACCATTGCTGCCCTCGCTGGCGGCCCAGGCCCAGGTTTTCAACCATGTTGGGGAGTTCGTCAACAACCTAGGATGAGGTCATGGCAGGAACGGCATCGAAACGTGTAAGCCGCAAGCTCCTGGGCCGGCTCCGGCTGGCGTCCCAAGGACTGCTGGGGCCCGGCCTGGGCTCGGTCCCGGAGGCTGTCCGCTGGATGACGGCCTCCCAGGCCCAAGACTTTCAGGCAGCGCTGTGGGCTGTCGGCTGCCGTGTACCGGGCTCCGGACTGATGGACGTCCGGGCAGCCCTGGACGAGGGCTCTGTGGTTCGTTCCTGGCCCATGCGGGGAACGCTTCACCTGGTGGCACCTGAGGATCTGCGCTGGATGCTGGGCCTCACCGCCGATCGGCTCACGCGCAGCATCGCCGGCAGGCACCGGGAGCTTGACATCACCTGGGCCGACGTCGAGAAATGCCGCGACGTTGCCCTGGAGCGCGTCGCGGGAGGCGGTTCCCTGAGTAGGACTGAACTCTTCGCAGTGTTTGAGGCGGCAGGGCAGCCCACCACTGGCCAGCGCGGGATCCACATCCTTGGTACGCTGTGCCGCCACGGCTGGCTTGTACAGGGTCCGCTGGCCGGAAACCAGCAGCTGCTGGTGGCTTTCGATGAGTGGATCCCGAAGTCTCGGGAGCTGGAGCGGCAGGAGGGAATCGCCGAGTTTGCGCTGCGCTATTTCCGCAGCCACGGTCCAGCCACCGTCCGTGACTTCGCATGGTGGACGCAGATCCCCCTGACTGACGTGCGGCCCGCGTTTGAGCAGGTTCGCGTGAAGCTGGTCGAGGTGGAATTCGGCGATACCAGCTACTGGATGTCACCGGAAACAGCCGCGCTGCTTGACGACGGCGTGCCTGGACAGCGGTCCGTCCTCCTGCTGCCCGGCTTTGACGAGTTTCTCCTGGGTTACCAGGACCGGAGCCTGGTCTTGGCGCCGGAGCACGCGAACAAGATCGTCCCGGGCGGCAACGGCGTGTTTAAGAGGACCATCGTGGCCGGGGGAGAGGTGATCGGCACGTGGGCTCGGGCCGGGACCAGCAGGAGCGCCGCCGTCGTACCTGAACTCTTTGACGAAACCCGGCCGCTCGGTGCCGGCGCGCAGGCCGCCTTCACGAGGGCCGTCGAAAGGTACGTCAGCTTCCTGGAGCACTGAAGCGCGCAGAGGACACGGAATCGGCCCGGGGACACCTGAATTCAGGCATCCCCGGACCGATTGCGTGTCCTGGAAGGAAGCGGGCGGGCTACAGGTTCCCGGTGGCGATGTTGAGCATGCGGCGCAGCGGCTCGGCGGCACCCCAGAGCAGCTGGTCACCGACCGTGAAGGCGCTGATGTACTGCGGACCCATTTCCATCTTGCGGATGCGGCCCACGGGGATGTCCAGTGTTCCGGATGCAGCCACAGGAGTCAGACCGGCCATGGAGGCTTCCTTGGTGTTCGGGATGACCTTGGCCCACTCGTTGTCCTCGGCCACGATCTTCTCGATCTCGGCCACGGAGAGGTCCTCGCGGAGCTTGAGGGTGAGGGCTTGGGAGTGGGATCGCATGGCACCGATCCGGATGCAGAGGCCGTCCATGATCACGCGGTTCTCTTCCGAGGTGCCCAGGATCTTGTTGGTTTCAACCCCGGCCTTCCACTCTTCCTTGGACTGTCCGTTGCCGAGGTCGGCATCGATCCAGGGGATCAGGGAGCCGGCCAGCGGCACGCCGAACTGTGTGGCGTCGATGTCGGTGCGCTGGTGGGCCAGGACCTTGCGGTCGATTTCCAGGATGGCCGACGCCGGGTCGTCCAGTTCCGAGCTGACCTCGGCGTTGAGCGTGCCGAACTGGCTCAGCAGTTCGCGCATGTGCCGGGCGCCGCCGCCGGAGGCGGCCTGGTAGGTCATGGACGTGCCCCATTCGACGAGGCCGTTCTTGAACAGCCCGCCGAGGCCCATCAGCATGCACGACACAGTGCAGTTGCCGCCGATGAAGTCCCTGGTGCCGTTGACCAGGCCCTTGTCGATGACGTCGCGGTTGATCGGGTCCAGCACGATGATGGAGTCGTCGTTCATCCGCAGGGTGGAAGCGGCGTCGATCCAGAGGCCGTCCCAGCCGCGGCCCCGCAGCTCGGTGTGCACGCGCTTGGTGTAGTCCCCGCCCTGGGCGGTGACAATAATGGGCAGCTTCGCCAGGGTCTCGACGTCAAACGCGTCCTCGAGCTTGCCGGCCCCATCAGCAAACGACGGGGCGGCACCTCCTGCGTTTGAGGTGGAGAAAAACACCGGGTTGATGTTGGCGAAGTCGCCCTCATCCTGCATGCGCTGCATCAGGACGGAACCGACCATGCCACGCCAACCGACAAGTCCAACGGACGGGGTAGCTGCTGTAGTCATTCGTACAGTTTAGACTTCGGAACCGGCAGGGCGCAGTCGGTTACGTCACGCCGCCAGGTGGGTTCAGCCGGAACGTACGACGGCGGCACTCGCCCGGCCGCAAGGGCCATCGGCTGCGTCAGGTCTGCCTCGGTTTCACGTTCCCGGTCACAGAGCAGGGTCCGCAGGGGCTTTGGATTGTTCCCGCAACCAGCGCCGGCGCCGACCCGCGATGATGAAGGCCCAGACGGCACCGGCTAAGGTCAGCGCGGCGACGATAGCCGCATAGACGGACAAGCCGGGCTCACCAGCAGCCGCGAACGCCCCATAGACCATCATCCCGGCCATGGCTATCAGGAAGATGCCGACTCCCGTGATCAAGCCGGGGCTCTGCACAGGCGTTATGGCAGCCATGGAGTACCCTTCCGGGACTCCGCCCGGACCGTATTGCTCCTCGTATTGGCGCACATTGAAGCGGTTTGGATCATATGGGGTACCGTCGGGGCGACGGAAGACTTTACGGTCAGGTTTCACAGCGATGTTCCTATCCGAGGAGTTGTTCGTTCAAGAGACTTTCAACTTCCGCCAGGCTCAATGTCCCGCCCAGTGGCACGGCGCGTTCATCACCACGGCTGAGTGCGGCTTCCCAACGGTCCCCGGATGCGCGGAGAATGACGTTCCGGGCCAAGGAGCCATCAACGGTCGATGAAAGAACCACCTTTGCATTCGTGGCTTGGGAGCAGTGCTCGGCGGCAAGCTGTACCAAAGTCCCCGCGACACCGTGGCTGGCCATCTGGACCTGGGCAAACCAGCCGCCCAGCCCACGTGGCTGGAGGAATGCCGCTAAGTCCGGAGCGTGAATGAAGACCGCCGCCTGGGGTGCGTCATCCGAAAGGAATGAGGCGCTGGTCCAGCGCGTGGCATTCCCCAAGGCATAGGCTATGGCCAGTGCCAGTCCTGTAGGAACCAGTTCGTCGCCCTCGACTTTGAGCTGTTGCCGCGCGAGCAGCGATGACGTTCCCGCAACACGCAAGTCGTCGCTGCTCGAGGGCCACTGCAGCATCAGTGCGTCGGCGGATTTCCTCGTGCTCGCTGTGTCATAACATCCGAGTAGGTACAACAACTCGGCAATCCCATAGCCAGCTGGCGAAAGGCCGGTGCCCTCGATGGTCTCAGCACTCATGTTTAATATCTCCTAACGAAGTCAATTTTCACCAGTTCCAGGGAAGAAGCTTGGCCGGATCCTTGGCCACGGCGGTGACGCCCTCACTGACCCTGTCGGCCACCCATTCGGCCCCGTCGGCGATTTTTTCCCGGTTTTCCCATACGGCAATCCCTACGTTGGCGGCGATCAGGAACGGCTGCTGGGGACCAGGGAAGAGAGCGGCCGCCCCTAAGGCAGCCTTCGTCGTGCTCCAGACGCCGTCGCCTATCTCACCCTTAGAGAAGCTGTTGATTGCGCTGCCCGCGTCGATGACTGCGCCGAGGCCGCCAAGGACGTTTCCAAAGGTCTTCACGCCCTTGAGCGCCGCAAAAACCTTGTCCGATCCTTCGGTGAGATCTGCCGCGCTGTCCAGGGCCTTGGCTGCCTTGGTAAATAGTGGCGAGTCCAACGTATCCCAGAACTTGTTGGTGGTGCCGGCGAAATTGAACGCGTTATGCCAGCTGGCAAGTTCGGTGCCTGCCTGAAGGGGCAGGCTTATCGTTCGCAGCGTGTCCGGTACCACCTTGTAGACATCCCACGGCTTTGCCACGTAGGTGTCCCACCAGGTGTCGTCCTCCTCGTGCTCCCAAAAATAGGGATCCCGGGACGGCCCGACGCCGGAGTCAAGTCCGCCGTTCCCGGATGTTCCGCTTTGTCCCCTGGAGCCCGGCCCGCCGCCGGATCCAGGCGCCGCATTGCTCGCCTTCTCCTGCTCGTTGGCGTTCTCCAGCAGTTTCTTGGACTCCTGCTTGAGCGCGGAAGCCGCTTGCTGGAGTAGCGCACGGTGGTTGCCGTTCCAGTCGGAACGGAACATGGCAGCGTCCTGGCCCTTCCAGGAAGGGTTGTTGTTGATCTGGTTGCTCAGCAGGGTTGACTGCTGGAGCAGGGTGTCGGACGCCTTGCCGAACTGCTGCGCCAGCGTCCGGAGCTCGGCGACGTCGGCGCCCCACATGTTTCCTGCCACAAGGCATCATCCCCCAAATGTCTCTGCAGCAAATATTCGTCAGGCTGCCTGCACAACTCTAGTAGCGGAGCAAAAGGCCCGCGATGGGCTGTCCTCCCCATCCGCCCACCGGCAAAACGCGTCAGCCGCGGTCGCTTTCCTCCAGCACGGCAGCCTTACGCGCACGCAAGGCAAAGAAGGCACCAAACGCGAACACCTGCGTCACCACCACCAGCACGATGGCTCCGGCGATCTTGTTGCCGCCCAGGATCATGGTCAGTCCAACAATGGCGGACAGCAGCGCCAGCAGCGGCAGCAGCATATACCCGAGGACAAAGAGGGTTTCCGGTTTCTTCAGCATCTCAGCCCGCCGTCCGTACCCATTTGGTGAACCTGTATTGAGTCCCGTTGGCAGCCGTGAGCCAGCCGTCCGGCGGAACGGAAGCAGCCGCCTCCCAGGTTTCGCCAAGCTCGGGAGCGAAGGTGTCGCCGTCGGCCTCCATATCGATGGTGGTGACCACCGCGACGTTGGCGAGGTCGGTGGACTGGCGGAACACTTCACCGCCGCCGAGGATCCAAACGGTCTCGCCGCCGTCGACGAACTGGGATTCCAAGAGGGCGTCATCCAGGGAAGGAACCACGACGGCGCCCTCTGCCTCGGGTGACTCCCCCCAGCCTTTTTGCCGCGTAATGACGATGTTGGTCCGGCCGGGGAGCGGTCGATACTTGTCCGGGAACGACAACCAGGTCTTGCGCCCCATGATCACCGGGTGTCCCATGGTGAGCCGGTTGAAGTGCTTCAGGTCCTCCGGCAGGTTCCACGGCATGTCGCCGTCCTTGCCGATTACTCCGCCGGACGTTTGGGCCCAGACCAGGCCGACGCCCGTGACGGAGCCGGCGAGTTCCTCGGTGAAGGCCTGGGGATCTGCGGTGTTCTCGGTGCTCATACGGCGATCGGAGCCTTGATCGTGGGGTGGTGCTGGTAACCGACCACTTCGAAGTCCTCCAGCGTGTAGTCAAAAATCGAAGCCGGCTTCCGCGTAATGACCAGCTGCGGGTACTCGTAGGGCTCGCGCTCCAGTTGCTTGAGGACCTGGTCCATGTGGTTCTCGTAGATGTGGACGTCCCCGCCGGTCCAGACAAATTCGCCAACACCCAGCCCCGCCTGCTGCGCCACCATGTGGGTCAGCAGTGCGTAGGAGGCAATGTTGAAGGGGACCCCCAGGAACATATCCGCGGAACGCTGGTAGAGCTGGCATGAGAGCTTGCCGTCCGCGACATAGAACTGGAAGAACGCGTGGCACGGCGGCAGGGCCATGTCCTTGAGTTCCGAGACGTTCCAGGCGGACACGATGTGCCGGCGTGAGTCAGGGTTCGTCTTGAGGTTCTCCACCAGCTCCGCGATCTGGTCGATATGTCCACCGTCAGGCGTGGGCCAGCTGCGCCATTGGACGCCGTAAACCGGTCCGAGTTCGCCGTCGGCGTCGGCCCATTCGTTCCAGATAGTTACGCCTTGGTCCTGCATCCACTTCACGTTTGATTCACCGCGCAGGAACCATAGGAGCTCCACGGCAACGGACTTGAAATGGACGCGTTTCGTGGTGATCAGTGGGAAGCTGGTGGCCAGGTCGAAGCGGATCTGCCGGCCGAACACGCTGGTGGTGCCCGTTCCCGTACGGTCGGACTTGTGCGTGCCATGGGCCATGACATCGCGCAGGAGGTCTTCATAAGGCGTTGGGATGCTCACGGCTAAAGTCTACCGGGGAGGCAGCCCGAGGCCGTCGGCGACATCGCGGCGCGGCCGAAAAACGCCGTTGCCAGTGAGGCCGTCAGCCCTTCCTCAGCTTTCCGCGGACCAGGTCCAGCAGCAACTCATCGCTGAGCCGGGCGTCCCGGCCCGAACGGACCAAGAGGTCGACGGCGGCAGTCACCGCTTCGGGCACGGTGCCGCCTGGCAGTCCGGAAGCGCTGCCATGTGCCGCGCGCGCAACAATGGTGCCGTTCCGCCGTCGGGACTCTAGGAGGCCGGCTGCTTCCAGCTCCTTGTAGGCCCTGGCGACGGTCCCCGTAGCGATGCCCAGGTCCGCGGCAAGGCTCCGGACCGTGGGCAGCCGGCTGCCCACCGGGAGTGCGCCGGTGGCGATCAGGGAGCTGATTTGGGAGCGGATCTGCTCATACGGCGGGGTTGCCGAGCGCAGGTCCACGGAGATTCCGGCGTTCACCGTGACCCTTCCGGCACGGACTGCGCCGGGGCTGCAGGAACCCGGGCGAATCCCCTGACCGGGATAATGGCGATGACCACCCCCGCAGTGGTGAGCGCCGCCCCCACGACGGCACCGGGCTGCCAGGTGGCGGAGGACGCAGGCAGTCCCAGCAGCGGCGGGACGGCATTGCTGGCTGTTATGAGCAGCACCCCGCCTTTAGTCGTCAAACGGTTTGAACTGCTCCACGGCGACGATCCGCTGCTTGCTGTGGTGTGAAACGTGGAACACCAGGATCTCTCCCGGCGCGAGGTAGGGATCGGACGTTGGCAGGAGCCCGCGCAGGCGGCCCGGCATCGCTTTTCCCAGCTGGTCAAGGACGGTCGGCAGTGCAGGCCGGTGCGTGCAGACGGCAACGCCGCGCTGTTTGTCCAACAGCGTTGACACAACGGCAGCGGTTTTCTTCGGGTTCCGGGCGTGCCGGTGTTCGGTCAGGGCATCCACCAGCTTGATCTTTGCGTCCACGGCCTTGGCATACGGCGCGATGGTGGCAACACAGCGCAGCCACGGACTGCTGACCACGCGTTGCGGCTTCCAGGCCTGCAGCAGGCGCCCCACGGCCTGCGCCTGCCTGATCCCGGTGGCGGCCAAGGGCCGCTCTCCCTCCGCCTTGGACCAGGATGAACGCGGCTTGGCTTTGGCATGCCGCACCACAATCAGTGGCCAGGTAGCCAGTTCGTGGCGTTCGTGGGCTTCCCGGAGATACTCAAGCGGAGCGACGTCGGACGGGTTGGACAGCAGCGCCGCAGCCTTCTCGGGAGCGCACCACATAACACTGTCAACTTCCTTGCCGTCGGGCCGAAGGGTTGCTCCGTTCACCTGGACGGCCCAGTAGTGGACCACTTTCAGGCCCGTGGCCACGTGATAGTGGATGGGCGGAAGCGGGACGCCCAGCTGGGCGGTGAGGCCGATTTCCTCCTGGATCTCGCGGACGGCACATTCGGGGATCGTCTCGCCGGCGTCAATCTTGCCTTTGGGCCAGGACCAGTCGTCATAGCGCGGCCGGTGGATCAGCAGGACCTCTAAACGGTCCTTATTGATCCGCCACGGCAGGGCACCGGCAGCAGTAACTGCTACCGGCTCGCCGGGATGGTCTGTCTGGTCTGCTACCGGTGTATCGCTTGCCAACACCGCTGCCCTACCGGCGGCTCAAGGAGCGCTGGCGCGGCCTCGATGCAAGCAGCCAGGACTGGACGTCGTCGAGGTGGGTGCCGTCGTCGGCGATGTGATGCCGGGTCCAGTCACCCTGGTTGTCCAGGTGCCAGCTCGCCGTCTCCGGGTCCATGTACCGGCGCAGCAGGTCCAGGACGTAGGTAACGTCATCCGGGCTGGCGAGCTGCACCAGGGCCTCGACCCTGCGATCCAGGTTACGGTGCATCATGTCGGCCGAGCCGATGTAGACCACAGGGTCGCCCCCGTTCGCGAACGCGAATACACGGGAGTGCTCCAGGAACCGGCCCAGCACGGAGCGCACTGTGATGTTCTCACTCAGGCCCGGAACGCCGGGACGGAGCGAGCAGATGCCGCGGACAATGACATCGACGTTCACCCCTGCCTGAGAAGCGCGGTACAGGGAATCGATGATCGCCTCATCCACCATGGAGTTGACCTTGATCTGGACGCGGGCCGACAGTCCGGCGCGGGCGTTGCGGATCTCGGTTTCGATGCGGTCAATGAGTCCGGAGCGGACCGACCTGGGAGCCACGAGCAGGCGCTTGAACGTTGACTTGGGCGCGTAGCCGGAAAGCTGGTTGAACAGCTTGGAAAGATCCTCGCCCACCTGGTCATTCGCTGTCAGCAGGCCCAGGTCCTCGTAGTAGCGCGCGGTCCGCGGGTGGTAGTTGCCGGTGCCGATGTGGCAGTAGCGGCGGAGGCCGTCCACTTCCTGCCGGACAACCAGTGACAGTTTGCAGTGCGTTTTGAGGCCCACGATTCCGTAGACCACGTGGACGCCGGCCTGCTCCAGCTTCCGTGCCCACGAGATATTTGCCTGCTCATCGAACCGGGCCTTGATCTCCACCAGGGCCAGGACCTGCTTGCCAGCCTCGGCAGCATCGATCAGGGCATCAACAATGGGCGAGTCACCCGAGGTCCGGTACAGGGTTTGCTTGATGGCCTGGACCTTGGGATCCGCGGCCGCCTGTTCCAGGAAGGCCTGGACCGAAGTGGAGAAGGAGTCGTAGGGGTGGTGGAGCAGGATGTCGCGGCGGCGCATGGCAGCGAAAACGTTGGCCGCCTTGGATGTCTCGGACTCGTTGAGGTACCGGGACGTGTGCGGCACATGCTTGGGGTAGTGCAGGTCCGCCCGGTCTATGCCGGCGATGACGGACAGTCCGCGGAGGTCCAGCGGCGCGGGGACTGAGTAGACCTCGGACTCTTCCACACCGAGCTCGCGGATCAGCAGGGCACGGATGTTGGGGTTGATGTCGTGCGTGACTTCGAGGCGGACGGGCGGGCCGAACCTGCGGCGCAGCAGTTCCTTCTCCAGCGCCTGAAGGAGGTTTTCGGCGTCATCCTCTTCCACTTCCACGTCTTCGTTGCGGGTGACCCGGAAGATGTGGTGTTCCAGGACTTCCATCCCGGCGAAGAGCTTGTCCAGGTGCACCGCGATGACTTCTTCGAGGGCAATGAACCGGGCAACACGTCCAGCGACGGCGCCGGCACGCGGTCCGTCGATGGAGATCAGCCGCGGAAGCTGATCAGGGACCTTGACGCGGGCGAAGAGTTCCTTGTCGCTGACCGGGTTTCGCACCACTACGGCCAGGTTCAACGACAGCCCGGAGATGTAGGGGAACGGGTGGGCGGGGTCCACGGCCAGCGGCGTCAGGATGGGGAAGACTTTCTCGGCGAACATGGCGCTGAGTTGCTGCTTTGCGGCGTCGTCCAGTTCATCCCAGTGCATCACGTGGATGTGCTCGTAGGCCAGGGCCGGACGGATCTGCTCGGCGAAGACCTGGGCATGGCGCTGCTGCAGCCGGTGGGCTTCCTCACCGATCTTCTCCAGGACTTCCACCGGACTGAGGCC
Source organism: Pseudarthrobacter sp. NPDC055928 (assembly GCF_042270935.1). Classification (NCBI taxonomy): domain Bacteria; kingdom Bacillati; phylum Actinomycetota; class Actinomycetes; order Micrococcales; family Micrococcaceae; genus Pseudarthrobacter; species Pseudarthrobacter sp. NPDC055928. Next base: position 200,192 of record NZ_JBHJZH010000001.1, on the reverse strand, counting down.
GGCGGGGGAGGGCACAGCCAGTCCTGTGGCGATGCGCCGTTTCAGTCCGGCCACGCGGACCATAAAGAACTCGTCCAGGTTGGAAGCGAAGATGGACAGGAAGCTGACCCGCTCCAGCAGGTGGAGCGTGGGATCCTCAGCCAGTTCCAGCACCCGGGAGTTGAAGGCAAGCCAGCTCAGCTCGCGGTCCAGGAACCGGTCGGGCCGGATATCGCCCTCAGGCTCGAGGTTGGGGGCGAACTCCGGGATGTCGATCCGGTCCTGCGTGGCACGTGATGCCGGAACTTCGGATGAACCAAAACGTGCCCGGACCGGCACGGCGGCGCCTTCGGACGTGACTGTTCCGGCGGGTTCCGGTTTCATGGGGTCTCCTCTTACCTGGCGCTGGATGCTGGCTCTCACGGCCGGCGCGGTTCTGTTTCAACCTTACAAGCATTCAGCGGCGCGGACCCCTAGATTTCGGGCGCTGGAAGTCCTGCGTCAGTCGATTGGACTAACCCGCCGTGACCGGGGCGTACATCACGTCCATATCCCACCGTGTGAACCCGAGATTTTGGTAGAGGCGCACGGCCGGGGCGTTGTCGGCGTCGACATAAAGCATGACGGCGTTCAGGCCCAACTCCTGGAGATGGCGGATGCCTGCCACCGTCAGTGCTTTGCCCAGTCCCATTCCCTGCGCGGAAGGGGAGACGCCGACGACGTAGACCTCACCGATCGCCGGGTGGTCACCGTGCCGGGGGTGGACCTTGGTCCAGTGGTAGCCCAGCAGCCGGCCTGACCCGTCCACGGCCAGGAGGAACCCCGCCGGATCAAACCAGTCCTCGGCCATCCTGGCGTCCAGGTCGGCGCGGGTCATTCCGCCCTGCTCAGGGTGGTGGGCGAATGCCTCACGGTTCGCTGCCAGCCAGGCGTCCTCGTCCTGGCCCGGCACAAAAGCACGCAGTGAAACCCCGTCCGGAAGGCCGGCGTCGGGAAGATCAGAGGAGGCAGTCGCCAGCCGCATCTTCCACAGTTCCCGGACCGGGCCGAAGCCGTAGCGGGCGGCAAGATCCGCCGCTGCTTCGTGATTGCCATGGGACCAGGCCTTCAGGCCGTCCAAGCCGCGTGTTGTTTTCAGCGCACCCACGAGGCGGTCGGCGACGCCTTGGTTGCGGTAACTCGGGTGAACTGCGATCTCCAGCACCCCGCCGCCGTCGGACTCTTCCACCACCACGGCGAAGCCGGCCAGGTCCTGCCCCGTTGCGGGATCCGAGTCCTCGTCCGGAGCGTACAGGGCCAGGCTCAGCAAAGAGTGTTCGGCGGAATCGCCGGCGCGGAGTGTGACCACCGTCTGCTCGGACAGCGAAGGATTGCCGTCGGATTCCTCGGCCGCAGCCAGGAGGCCACTGAAGTCCTTCAGTAACTGGTCATCCACACTGCCTCTGACGACGAGGACGGGCCATTTCTCCGGATGTGCTGGGGTCATGAAGCTAGGCTATACGCCCCGGCCGTAGCTCTGCCGATTTGATAGGTGCGTGGCTTGACCGTATAGTCGGTATCCGATCCGGGGAGCAGCACAACGCCGGATTCGAGGGGGATCCACCAGTGGGGTGGCCTCGATACGTTCGACCCGTATGTCCTCCACAACGAAGACTCATAAAACAGAACAGCCCTGGACAGTAGTCCGGGGCTGTTCTGTTATGGAACTGGGTCAGGCTTCCGTGAGTTCGTCTTCCTGCTGCCTTACAAGAGTAAGCCGGTAACCCACGTTCCTTACGGTGCTGATCAGGTTCTCGTGGTCTGCGCCAAGCTTGGCCCGGAGGCGCCGGACGTGGACGTCGACGGTCCGCGTGCCGCCGTAGTAGTCGTAACCCCAGACCTCGGTCAGCAGCTGTTGGCGGGTGAACACGCGTCCCGGATGCTGTGCAAGGTACTTCAGGAGTTCGAATTCCTTGAAAGTCAGGTTCAGCGGAGCGCCATTGACTCGGGCCGTGTAGCTCGCTTCGTCGATGACCACGCCGGCGGCCCGGATTTCGGTGGGGGCGTCGTCGGTGTCCGGAACGGCCCGTGCCACGGACAGCCTGATGCGGGCCTCCACCTCGGCGGGCCCGGCGGAGTCCAGCACGATGTCGTCCACGGCCCAGGCAGAGGAAACCGCAGCCATGCCGCCCTCGGTCAGGATCAGGACCAGCGGGGCGCTCAGGCCGGTGGCTTTCAGGAGCTGGGTCAGCGAACGGGCACCTACCAGGTCCTTACGGGCATCCAGCAGCACAATGTCGCATGGATCAGTCTCCAGCAGCGCGGTGGGTTCGGCGGCCAGGATGTGCACGCGGTGGTTCAGCAGTTCAAGGGCAGGCAGGATGTCCACCGATGAGCCGGTGCTGTTCGTCAATAACAGGATGTGCGACATTATTCCTCCAAGGGCCGTCCGCGCATCTTTGGGCGACTGAACCGGGTTTTCACCGGCCGGTACTGTCTCACTGCTGCGGTCTGGGCCGTCGATCGAAAATCCGGCCGGCAACCGAAGCAGGAAGCGTAGCTGAGCTTTGAGTATACCCAACCGCCCCTTAACAGACACTGATCGGGCCATCCTCCGTGTCCGTTTTGCGACACATCGCGGTCACATAGGGCAGGATTGAACACAGGGGCACTGTGCCCTGCCGGGGGCTGAACCGCCTCCCGGTCGCCAGCCAGAATGGGAATGCCGCGAATTGGGTGCAGAGTTGAAGCCGCGCACGTCAGAGCCAGGTCCCGCATGAGCGCGGATCTGCAAGCCCCGGTCCGTTCGCTGCCCTCGTGGACAATCGGCGCCTTCGGCATGGCCGGGCTGGCCGCCATCATTGCCGGGGTGTACACGTCTCCGGACACATTGCTCGCTGTCGCGGTGGTTGCGGCGCTCGCTGTCGGCGTCGGCTGGCCCCACTTCCTCCGTATTCCGGCGAAGAAGACCCTGGCCGCTGTCATTGCGCTGCCTGGTGTTGGATCGGCGCTCGCGGCAGCTTATGCCCCTGCCCCAGGTTTCCTGGACTGGACACCGGCGTTCATGGCGCTGGGCATGATGGCCGTGTTTGTGGTGCAGCTCATCCGCGGCACAGGCCAGGCCCAGCGGCTCGAATCCACCTTGGGCTGCTGCGCCGGCGTGCTGCTGTCCTGCCTTGGTGCGGGCTGGATTGCCGGGGCCCGTTTCAACGGTGTCCGGGAAATGATGCTGGTCGCAGCCATCAGCGCCGCCGTTGCCCTGTTGGCTGGCCTTATCCGCTGGCCCGACAGCATTGTGGCGCCGCTCGGCATTGTGATGGCCGGGCTGGCCGGGCCACTTGCCGGCCTGGTTTTTTCCGACATCGCCGTCCTGCCGGCCGCGGTATTCGGAGTGGTAGTGGGTGCGGTACTGGTCAGTTTCCGCCGGCTCGTCACACTCCGGGGCGCTCCACTTAACATTCCGGCGGCTCTTAGTATGGGTCTTGCACCCGTCTCAGCCGTGGGTTCGTTGGCGTACTTCATAGACAAACTACTCATCTACTAGGCGTTAGGATGGCATCATGTCCGTACTTGCATTTGAAATCTTCTTCCTCGTCCTGCTCGGTATCGCCAGCCTCGCCATGGCTTGGTTTGCGGGATTCGTCGTCTACCGCCTCTTCAAAGGCCAGAAGTAGACCGTTCAACAAGCTAGCCGTTTCCCGAGGTAATTGCTGTGCCGATTGAGATTCCCACAGATCTGACCCCCGAACTCGTCCCCCTTTCCTGGCTCATTGGTGAGTGGGAAGGCAGCGGCCGGCTCGGCAGCGGCGACGAGGACTCGGAACACTTTTTCCAACACGTGTCCTTCACGCACAACGGTCTGCCGTACCTGCAGTACCGGGCGGAGAGTTGGTTAACGGCCGAGGACGGCACGCGCCTGCGGCCCCTGACCGTTGAGACCGGCTTTTGGGCACTGGAGCGCAAGCAACTCGACGCCGACGGCGGCCCGGGCCTGATCCCGGCGGACATCGTTCCGGCCCTCAAGAGCGCCGACGAGGTCGAAGCCCTGCGCAACAAGGATGGCGGGTTCGATATCTCTGTCTCGATCGCCCACCCCGGTGGCATCTCCGAACTCTATTACGGACAGATCAAGGGACCCCAGATCCAGCTCACTACCGACATGGTGATGCGCGGCAGCCACTCCAAGGACTACAGTGCCGCCACGCGGATTTTCGGCTTAGTGGACGGGAACCTCCTCTGGCGCTGGGACGTCGCAACCGGTGGAACATCGCAGCCGGGCAAGGGGCTTGAGGCGCATGCCTCCGCCTTCCTGAAAAAGGTTTCCTGACACTGATTCGTGACGCCCGCGAGGTCGTGGCCCTCACTACACTTGGGTTCCTAGGCTTCACCCGCGAGTGAATCACAGGGAGCATCATGGCTGCACAGCAGAACGCCACGGATTACAGCGATCTGAAGGCACTGTTCTTTAATGGCACGCTGAAAAGATCCCCGCAGACATCCAACACCGAGGGCCTGATCAACGTCAGCCGCCTCATCATGGAAAAGCAGGGTGTCAGCACCCGCGTCATCCGGACCGTGGACCATGACATCGCGAGCGGCGTGTACCCGGACATGACAGAGTACGGGTGGCCCACTGATGAGTGGCCTGAGCTGTACCCTGCGGTGCAGGAAGCCGACATCGTGGTGGTGGCGGGCCCCATCTGGCTGGGCGATAACTCCTCGCAAACGAAGAAACTGATCGAACGGCTCTACGCCCACTCGGGGCAACTGAACAGCAAGGGGCAGTGGGCCTTCTATCCCAAAGTCGGCGGCTGCCTCATCACCGGCAACGAAGACGGCATCAAGCACTGCTCCATGAACGTCCTCTACAGCCTGCAGCACATCGGCTTCACCATCCCGCCACAGGCGGATGCCGGCTGGATCGGTCCGGTGGGCCCGGGCCCGAGCTACTTGGACGAAGGCTCCGGCGGCCCCGAATCCGACTTCACCAACCGGAACACAACGTTCATGACCTGGAACCTGTTACATTTCGCCCGGATGCTCAAGGACGCCGGCGGAATTCCCGCCTACGGCAACCTTCCTGAAGAATGGAAAGCCGGAACGCGTTTCGATTTCGAAAACCCGGAATACCGCTAGCGTCACCGGAATACTCACTGACCAAAGGACGTTGCCCCAGTATGACTACTCCCAGCCCACTGCTGTCGCGCCCTGGTGCCGTCGAGGGCGCCGGCGCGGACGCCGGCGTCGCAGCCCACTACGGTGAGCCCCTGCGCGAGCAGCGCGCCCTCGCAGCCGGCACCGCCGTCGTCGACCTCTCCCACCGCGGCGTGGTGACTGTCAGTGGCCCGGACCGGCTGTCCTGGCTGAACACCCTGTCCTCGCAGCAGGTCACGGGCCTGCAGCCCGGGGACTCAAGCGAACTGCTCCTGCTGAGCGTCCAGGGCCGGATTGAGTTTGACGCCCGGGTGGTGGACGACGGCGGGACCACCTGGCTGATCGTTGAGGCCGCCGAGGCCGGGCCGCTGGCGGAATGGCTGAACAGGATGAAGTTCATGCTGCGCGTAGAAATTAACGACGTCTCTTCAGACTGGGCAGTACTCGGCTCCACGCAGGAAGTGCTGGAATGGTCAGGCCTGCAGGCCTGGCGGGATCCCTGGCCCCAGGTAGGCGTCGGCGGTTACTCCTACGCGGTGGTTCCCGAAGACAGGCACCCCGGCCTGGAACGCCCTTGGTTCGAGTACCTTGTGCCAGCCGCTGAGCTGGAGCAGACGGTGGGGGACCGGCCGCTCGCGGGCGTGTTGGCAGCAGAAGCCCTCCGCATTGCGGCCTGGCGTCCCCGGCTGGGCGCAGAAACCGATGACAAGACCATTCCGCACGAACTGGACCTCCTCCGCACCGCGGTGCACCTGGCCAAGGGCTGCTACAAGGGCCAGGAGACCATCGCCCGCGTGCACAACCTGGGCCACCCGCCGCGCCGCCTCGTCTTCCTCCAGCTGGACGGGTCGCAGCACACCATGCCCGCGCCCGGCAGCCAGGTCCTGCTGGGCGAGCGGAAGGTAGGCACGGTAACCTCCGTGGCCCAGCACTATGAAATGGGCCCGGTGGCACTGGCCGTCATTAAGCGGTCCGTTGCCCCCGATGAAATACTGACGGTAATGGACGGCGAGGAACCATACACCGCCGCCCAGGAAGTGATTGTCGCCCCCGACGCCGGCCAGGTAGTGGGGCGCCCGACAGGATTCCTGAGGGGGACCCGCTCATGACAGAAAACACTGCACCCGGCCCGGCAACGTCCGGCGCGACCGCACCTGACGACGAAACGCTGGAGCTCGCGCACAAGCTGTTCCAGGCAGCCAGGGAGGGCGACACCGGGCTCCTGCGCGGCTACCTGAGCGCGGGCGCGCCTGCCACCATGACCAACGCCGCCGGGGATTCCCTGCTTATGCTTGCCGCTTACCACGGCCATGCGGACACAGTACAGCTGATCCTGGAGCACGGGGCCGAGGCGGACACCGCCAATGACCGCGGCCAGACGCCGCTGGCCGGTGCGGCGTTCAAGGGTTACGCGGACGTCGCCCGGGTCCTGCTGGAGGCAGGAGCCGATCCCGACGCCGGCACGCCGTCGGCCCGGGCGGCAGCGCAGATGTTCGCCCGCACGGAGATCCTTGACCTGCTGGGCAACTGACGCTTGGAAAACGTAGCACGGCCCTGGCCAGCCCTGTGGTCGCTGGTGATCGGGTTCTTTATGATCCTGATCGACACCACCATCGTCTCGGTGGCCAACCCCAGCATCATGGAGGGGCTGGGAACGGACATCAACGCCGTCATCTGGGTGACCAGCGCCTACCTTCTCGCCTACGCCGTGCCGTTGCTGATCACGGGCAGGCTGGGTGACCGGTTCGGCCCCAAGAAGCTGTACCTCCTGGGCCTGGTGGTCTTCACGATGGCATCCCTGTGGTGCGGACTGTCCGGCGATGTCCAGTCCCTCATTACTGCCCGCGTCCTGCAAGGCCTGGGCGCTGCCATGATGACGCCGCAGACCATGGCCGTCATCACCCGGATCTTCCCGCCTGACCGCCGCGGTGCAGCCATGGGGCTCTGGGGAGCGACCGCCGGCATGGCCACGTTGGTAGGCCCCATCCTCGGGGGTGTCCTCGTGGACAGCCTCGGCTGGGAGTGGATCTTCTTCATCAACGTCCCGGTCGGCATCGTGGGCTTCATCCTCGCCTGGCGCTTCGTCCCGTCCCTCAGTACCCATCCGCACCGGTTCGACATTCCCGGCGTGCTGCTCAGCGCCGTCGGACTTTTCCTGCTTGTCTTCGGCATCCAGGAGGGCGAGACCTATAACTGGGGTACCATCGCCGGACCCGTGAGCGTCTGGGGCCTGATCATCTCCGGCCTGGTGGTGCTTGCCGGCTTCATCGCCTGGCAGCGCTACAACAAGGGTGAGCCGCTCCTGCCGCTGGACCTGTTCCGTGACCGCAACTTCTCGCTGGCGAACATCGGGATCACCACGGTGGGGTTCACGGTGACCGCCTTCGGCTTGCCGCTGATCTTCTATTACCAGATGGTCCGGGGCATGACGCCCACCCAGTCAGCCCTGATGATGGTGCCCATGGCGCTGATTTCCGGCGGACTCGCCCCGGTGGTTGGCCGGATCATCGACCGCGTCAATCCCAAATACATCACGTCCGGCGGCTTGGTCCTGATGGCCGTTGCCTTGGCGTGGAACTCGGTCCTGATGCACCCGGACACGCCCGTCCTGCTGTTCCTCCTGCCCAGTGCCGTGCTGGGTTTCGCCAACGCCGGCATCTGGGCTCCCTTGAGTTCGACGGCGACGCGGAACCTTCCGCCGCGGCAGGCCGGTGCGGGCTCGGGCGTCTACAACACCACGCGCCAGATCGGGGCCGTGCTGGGCAGCGCGGCCATCGCTGTGCTGATCCAGGCGCGCCTCGCGGCGGAACTTCCTGCCGGGGGACCCGGGACGGACAACATGGAATTCTCAGGCCGGCTCCCGGAATCCCTCCATGAGGGATTCTCGACGGCGATGGGCCAGTCCATCCTGCTGCCGGCAGCCGTGATCCTCGTCGGGGCGGCGGTGGCCCTGTTCTTCGCCAAACCCAAGGCTGTGCACGGCTGGAGCGCGCCGCAGGCTGCTGCCGCGGACACGCCAGGCGCTGCGGCGGAGGGCGCTGCCCGGCCATAGCCCTTCGCCGGGCAGCGCCGGGATCAGCCCAGGTGCACGCTGGTCTGGATTCCGCCGGTGGACAGCCCGAGCTTTCGGGCCAGGGCCACGCAGCCGGTGTTGCTGACTTCGGCACGCCATTGGACGGTGAGTCCTGCCGCGAGCGCCTCGTGCGCTGCAATGGAGGCAGCCAGCGACCCGAGCCCCCGGCGCCGCCATTCCGGATCCACCAGCACTCCGAGGTGGCCCAGCAGGCCCTCCCACTCCGAGTAGGCGCCGCACGCCACCGGGACCCGCCGGCCGTCCACATCATGGACGATCGTGTACCGGTTTTCCAGGTCCGAGAGCCCCACTTCGTTGACATCGTCCGGCGGGCACAGCCCCTCGAGCTCGATCGCCTCCGGGTTGCCGTGGGACACGGTCAAATCCTCGGAAGGTTGCTTCAGGGGCAGGTCGTCGGCGAAAAATAGGGCTGCGGCCCCAAGGCCGTGGCCTCCATGGGAGCGGGTCAGGGTCAGCAGCGTGACATGCTGGGCCATTTCCTCGTCCGGGATGCCGGCGGCTGCGTCAATGACCCACTGCGGGCCCACCAGCGCCGAGCTGCCGAAAAGCCGGACGAACTCCACTGTCCGGACCGAGTCGTCGGCCCTGACAATCCGCTCGCCGGAGGCAAGGGACGCAGCGAACGCGTCGTCGTCGAGCCCCAGGCGCCTGGCCCACGCGAGCTGGATGATGGCAGCGGAACCGGGGTCAAGAGTCATGTGCCCAGCCTACCCAGCACAGTGAAGCGCGAACGTACAGTCACGGCCCCGCGTCGAAAGGGGGCGGTAACTGTACGTCCGCGCTGGTCCGTGCCGCTTGGCTCAGCCGAACAGGACAGCGGCCTCGTCGTAGCGGTTCTGCGGTACGGTCTTCAACTGGCCCAGCGCTTCGGCGAAGCCGACGTGCTGGATGTCGGTGCCCTTGAGTGCCACCATGGTGCCCCAGTAGCCTTCCACCACGGAGTCGATGGCCGCCATGCCCAGCCGGGTGGCCAGGACGCGGTCGAAGGCGGACGGCACACCGCCGCGCTGGATGTGGCCGAGGATCGTGGCGCGGGTCTCGATGCCGGTGCGCGCCTCAAGCTCGGGCGCCAGTTGGTCCGCGATGCCGCCCAGCCGGGGCCGTCCGAAGGTATCAAGGCCGCGTTCGGAGTGGGGCGATTCCATGTGGTCCGGCACGAAGCCCTCTGCCACCACCACGAGGGGCGCACGGCCACGGTCGTGGGCCTCCTGCACCCATTCGGTGATCTGTTCGATACTGACCTTCTGCTCCGGGATCAGGATGGCATGCGCACCGGCTGCCATGCCGGCGTGAAGGGCGATCCACCCTACGTGGCGGCCCATCACTTCGGCGATCATGCAGCGGTGGTGCGATTCGCCGGTGGTGCGCAGCCTGTCGATGGCTTCGGTGGCGATCTGGACGGCGGTATCAAATCCGAAGGTGTAGTCGGTGGCGTCGAGGTCGTTGTCGACAGTCTTGGGGACACCCACGATCTTCAGTCCGGCGTCGGTGAGGCGCTTGGCGGCAGCGAGCGTTCCCTCACCGCCGATGGCGATGATTGCATCGATGCCCATCCGGTCCATGTGGGCCTTGATGACTTCCGGGCCTCCGCCGTTCTCGAACGGGTTGGTGCGGGAAGTACCCAGGATGGTGCCGCCCTGCTTGGCGATGCCGCGGACCATGGTGCGGGGGATATCGATGATGTCGCCTTCAACGACGCCTCGCCAGCCGTCCAGGAATCCCACGAATTCGTGGCCGTGGATGGCGATGCCCTTCAGGACGGCTCCGCGGATGACGGCGTTCAATCCGGGGCAGTCGCCACCGCTGGTAAGAATTCCAATTTTCATGTCTCGGCTCAAATCCTGGTGTGAAGGTTTACAGGCAGAGCGCCACGCTGAGCTCACCCTAGATTCTAGTGGGCGGTGTGGGGTACGACACAAACTGGTTACAAAAGGCCCCGCTCCATGGCGACGACCACAGCCCGGGTCCTGTCGTCCACGTCCAGTTTGTTGAAGACCCTCAGGAGGTGGGTCTTAACCGTCGCTTCGGCGATGTGCAGCCGCGCGGCCACCTCGGGGTTGCTCAGCCCCTGGGCTACGCAACGGAGGACCTCCACCTCCCTGGCGGTCAGCCGGGGCAGTTCCGGGGACCGCATCCGGGAGACCAGCCTGGCCGCAACCGGCGGCGCCAGGACGGTCTCACCACGCGCCGCGGCGCGGACGGCCTCGATGATCCGGTCCCCGGGCGTGTCCTTGAGCAGGTATCCCACCGCGCCCGACTCCACTGCGCGCATGATGTCGGAGTCGTCGTCGTACGTTGTGAGGACCAGCACCTTGGTGCCAGGGAACCGGTCCCGGATCTGTTCCGTGGCGCCGGCGCCGTCCAGGACGGGCATCCGCAGGTCCATCAGCACAACGTCCGGCCGCAGGCGGCTGACGGCGTCCACCGCCTCCTGCCCGTTGGCGGCGTCAGCCACCACGTCAATGCCGGCAGCGGTGTCAAGAAGGGCGGCAAGGCCGCTCCGCACTACGGGGTGGTCGTCGGCCAGGACTACCGTGACCGTTCCGGCGGCGTTCATGCCCCGGCTCCCGGTGTGTGCGACCGTGGACGCAGGTCCGCGTCGCTGGGCTCCTGTGCCGCCGCCTCATCACGCTGGGGTCCACTTGCCAGGGCGGCTGGCCCCGCCGTCGGGACGACTGCCACCAGCCGGGTGCCGCCGGACGATGAAGTCACCTGCAGCCGGCCGCCGATTTCGGCCAGCCGGGCCGCCATGGACCGCAAGCCGAACCCTTCGTGGTCAGCCGAGGGGTCAAATCCGTGCCCGTTGTCCGTCACAGTCAGCCGCAGCAAGGGTGGATCTCCTGCCGGGACGTCCACGACCAGCTCCGCGGTTGTCGCTCCGGAATGCCTCCGGACATTGTTTAGTGCTTCCTGGGCCGTCCGAAGGAGGGCAACCTGCTGCGTGGACGGGAGCGGCGGCAGGTGGTCCGGCAGGGCCACGTTGAGCCGCATGCTGTCCAGGTGCAGGGTGTCCGGAAGGCGCCGCAGTGCGGCCAGCAGGTCGCCGCCCTGGACGTCGGACGGGACGCCCGAAGCCACCAGGGCACGGGCCTCGGCCAGGCTTTCCCGGGCGGTCTGGGAGATGGCCGAGAGGCTCCGGAGCAGTCCCGTTGGATCCTGCGGTTGTGTTCTGAGCTGGGCCTGTGCGGCTTCGGACAGCATGGCGATGGAGGTAAAGCCCTGTGCCAGGGTGTCGTGGATTTCCCGTGCCATCCGTTCCCGCTCAGCCAGTGCCCCGCGTGCCTGCTCGGCAACGTCGAGCTCATGGCGTGTTGCGTCAAGTTCGGCCAGCAGTTCGGCCCGCTGTTCGCTCTGTTCGATGACTTTGGAGATCCAGAGTCCAATCATGCAGCTGGCCACGAACGACGTCACCAGCTGGGCCGTAATGCCGTAGACCTCCGTGCCGCTCAGCCCCCAGCGGCTGACTTGCCCAACGGCCACGCCCACGCAGAGCAGGGCCGTGGCAGCCACGCCCTGGCGCTGCGTGCCTGTAAACATCCAGACCTGGGGGAAAGCCACAAACAGCAGGACGCCTGCGCCGTCGTACACGAACGAGAGGAGCACAACGACCGTCACGAGGAGCGCCACATAAATGGTGGGGCGTGCCGTCCGGAGATCCCTGGTGCGGGTGAGGAACGGATAGGCAATGCCCAGCAGCAACAGCGATCCAATCACCAGCGGCGTCGCTGAATCCCGCCCATCGCCAAAGAGCGCGAAGTAGGACACGCTGGCCAGAGCGGCGTAGAAACCCGCGTGCCACCAGAGCATGGAAGTGGTCCATACCGAGCGGGCGGGCAGCAGCCGCTCGGTCCGTCCGCTGATATAGCTCATGGGTGCACCCTATCGGCGCGACGGCGGGCAACCAAGATCGCTCCCGCCGCCGGTCCGGTTACTTCTGTGGCGGCCACTTGAACGCCAGCCTTGCCAGGACCGTACCGGCCGCCACCCAGATACCCAGTACGAGGAACGTCAGCGGCAGGTTGTACGTTGCTCCCGGCTCCACGGCCTCAAAACCGGCAGGCAGGAAGACGGACCGGAAGGCGCTCGCCGTCCACCGCAGGGGGAAGAAATTGCTGATGGACTGCAGCCAGTCCGGAAGCTGGGAGAACGGGAAGTACACCCCGGAGGTGAAGGACAGCAGCAGTACCGGCAGGACCGCGAGCGTCGAGGCGCTCTGGGCGGACTTGGGCAGGGCCGTGAAGGCTATCGCCACGGTGGCCCAGGCGGCCGTGGCGAGGACCATCAGCAGCGCCACGAGGCCCCACTGCCCTGCCTCCCGGGGGAGCGGCACGTCAAACAGGACTGTGGCCGCCAGCAGCAGGAGGGCGGTCTGGGCCACGATCAGGTAGAGCGTCTGGCCCGTCTTTCCGATGAAGTAGGAGGCGGCCGGCAACGGGGTCCCTGCAAGCCTCTTCACTGTGCCGTTGAAACGCTCGGTTGCCACATAGCTGCTGAGGTTCTGGAAGCCGCTGAGGATGGTGCTCAGGGCCAGCATGCCTGGCAGGTAATAGTGCGCCGGGGTGATGCCGCCCTGCCCGTTCGGATCCGCCCCGAAGACCGGTTCATCACCGAACACTGTGCCAAAAAGGGACATCATCAGGATCGGGAAAAACAGCACGAGGACCAGTGACAGCACATCCCGGTTAAATAGCTTGATCTCCAGCAGGATCCGGCCAACCCCCAGGCGCAGGACTGAGGGACGCCAGGCCGGGCGGCCGGCTACTGGACCGGCGGATGCCGGCAATGCGGTGCTCATCGGAGGGCTCCTGTCCTGGAATGTGTTGCCTTGCCCGGCGGTATCGCTTGGTCTGGCGAAGGTTCGCTGTGGTCCGGACGCCCGGCCTCATCGGCGGCGCCGATGAGTTGGAGATAGATGTCCTCGAGGCTGGGACGGACGACGGCGAGCTCCGCCGGCTCGGTTGCGCCGCCGTCGGACAGAGTGTGGACCAGCGCCGCGGGGTGCTGGGTCACCACTTCACGCAGGCCCGAGGCATCCCGCCAACGGACCCGCGGCACGCGGAGGCCGGGGCCTCCGATGTCCGCCGGGCTGCCTTCGGCGATCATCCGGCCGTGGTTTATCACGCCGATCCGGTCCGCCAATTGCTCGGCCTCGTCAAGGTAATGGGTGGTGAGCACAATGGTGGTGCCACCCTTGCTCAGCCGGCGGATAAGATCCCAAAACTGCCTCCGGGCCTCGGGATCGAATCCTGTGGTGGGTTCATCCAGGAACAGGACTTCGGGGTTGCCGATAATCCCGAGGGCAACATCAAGGCGTCGCCGCTGACCGCCCGACAGGGTGGAGATACGGACACCGCCTTTGCCCCCGAGGCCCACCGCTTCGATGACCTCATCCACCTTGCGGGGCGCGGGGAAACAGGCAGCCAGGGACCGAAGTGCCTCAGAGACCCGAAGTTCCCCGGAATCGGTAGCTTCCTGGAGGACGATCCCGATCCGGGCACGGAAAGCTGGGTGGGCCTTCCATGGCCGCGTGCCCAGGACGCTCACTTCGCCGCCGTCCGGTTTCCGGTGTCCTTCAAGCATCTCGATCGTGGTGGACTTGCCCGCCCCGTTCGGACCTAGGAGGGCGTACGTTTCGCCGGTCCGGATGGCGAGGTCCAGATGGTCCACTGCAGTGAGGATGCCGCCTTTGGGCAACCTGTACGACTTGTTGAGGCCGCGGACGGTGATGGCATCAGGGGAGCGCCGCTCCGGGCCGGTTGAAGAGTTCATGCTTCCAGCGTGGCAGTCGGGGGCCAGCTGCCAACAGGTCCGGCCGGTTGAATCCTGTGTCCACCGGCCGGTGGACACAGGAAGGGAATCGCGTGTGCAGGAATCGCACGTACAGCCGGCACCGGAAAGGCCCCCGTCCGCGGAGTTCCCATGGTGGGTGCTCGCGGACGGGGGCCCGTTTGGAAGGGTCAGGATCCGTTAATGGACCGGCGGTCCAGGAAGGTCTGCAGCGGGATGGAATTCCGCTGGTCCGGAAGGATGAGCCACGCCGCGACGTAGAAGACCACGGCGGGTCCGGGGAGGAGGCAGAAGACCAGGAACGCGATCCGGACAAAGGCCACATCCACGTTGAGCTTGGCCGCTATTCCTCCGCACACGCCGCCCAGCCAGCGCTCGGGACCGCGTTTCAGGCCGAAGCCCCTGACGATGCTGAAAAACTTGTCCATGGTTCAAGACTTCCCTGTTGTGGGCTCGTTGTCACGTTTCCGTGCCGAGAGCAGCCCGCCAACCACCAACGCGGCACCGGCTCCGATCATGAGGCCGATCAGCACGTAGGTTCCGTTCAGGGTAACGACTCCCAGTTGGGCGATGATGATCAGGACGGCCAGTGCCAGGACCACGAGGCCCCAGACCACGGTTCCCACCCTGGTAGTTGCGGGGGCAGTGGGTTCTGTCCTGGCGGACTCCGCCGTCGGCGTTTCCTTGGTGTATGAATCCGGTGCCGGATCAACGTTGCTCATGTCAGTTTCCTTCCTGGATGGTGACGTTGCTGAAGGTGCCGTCAATCTCGACCACCAGGCGGGCGCCGGGGAGGTCGGTGTTGTAGCTGCTCTCACGGGTGGTGATGCCGCTGCGGTCGTTGGCGCCGTCGTGGATGTTGCCCATAGTCATGTCGGCCTTGACATCCACGGGGACGTCATCGGGGATAACCACGGTGACGTTGCTGGCGGTGATGTCCAGGGGAACAACGACGTCGGATGTCAGTGGGGCAGCCACGCCCAGGTCAGTGAGGTCAACAGTCCCGCGGCCGGCGGTGACGTCGAGTCCGTCCCTGGCCTGTTCGATGCTGGTGGGTGTCCAGTCAACCTGGGTGAAGCGGACCCTGTCGCCGTTGCCCACCACGTTGAAGATGCCGCCGATGATCAGCGCAACCACGGCAAAGAAGCCGAGGATCCCTGAGGTCCTCCCGCGCAGGCCAGCGAGGAGGATGCCGAGGCCCAGGACCGCTGCGGCGCTGGCCCAGACGATGGCGTTCGCGGAGTCGCCGAGGTTGATCACGTTGCCGGCGTCCAGGGCCTTGAGCCCGCCGCCGACCAGCAATGCTGTTCCGGCGGTGATTGCCACAGCAGGTGCACCAGGGCCGCCGGGGCGGACCTTGGCCGGGTGCGCCGGTCCCTGGGGCTGCTGGTAACCGCCGCCATAATTGCCGCCACCGTAGTTGCCTCCACCGGGGAATCCGCCGCTGCCATAGGGCGGGGTGGGGCCGGAAGGTGGCATCGGCGTATAGGGAGGGGTCCCGGCGGAACCGGAACCGGTATCCGTCGTCGAGTATGGCGAGGTGTACGGGGCGGTGGGGTATGCGGCCGCGAAGGCGGCACTTCCGTCGGCGCCGGCCGGCTGCGGTGTGGCGTTCATGGGAGCTCCATTCCGGACCTTGTTGCGTTGGGTCAGGTAGTAAATGAGGTAGATGGCGCCACCTACCCAGAAGACCGTCCAGACGAATCCGCCGAAGCCGTTGCGGCTCCAGCCCCAGAAGCCGCCGCCGAGCCCGGTGAGGCCCACAACGGTGGTGATCAAGGCACCGGTCATGCCGGTGGACCACCGGCCGGCACCGGCTTCCTGGACGTGGATCCGGCCGTCAGGTTCGGGGAGGAACGCCCACGCGAGGCCGTAGAGAAGGACGCCGATTCCGGCGAAAAGCGTGAGGACGATGAAGATGCCTCGCACAATCAGGGGGTCGATGCCCATCCGGTAGGCGATGCCGCTGGAGACACCGCCGATCCAGCGGTCCCGTCCGCGCTGGATGCCGTGGCTCCGGATCCAGGGGAAGAAATCGGTGGACTGGGCAGGTGGTTTGGCGCCGGCGTACTGGCCAGACGGCTGGCCTTGGTAGGGGCCGGCGTACGGTCCGGCGTAGGGTCCGGACTGCTCGCCGTAAGGTGGTTGCTCCGGCGCGTCCTGTGACGGGGAGGGCTGCGAATCCTGCGTGCTTTCCGTCCCAGGCATCAGTGGCTCGGTAGGGTGTTCGGTTCCGCGGGGCGGGAGTGGCTCGGTAGGGTGTTCGTCATCTGGGGTGGGGGTCTGCGAGTTCATACTTCGATCCTGCCGTCCGGCGCCGCCCCGCTCTACTGGGGAACACCCTGAGCCGTCCCTGAGATACCCCCGGTTCGGGCCCGAATCGGGTCCGGGGAACCCTGATCCGTGTTTGGATTGACACATGAGCACAGCCTTTACCCGCCCACCGCTGGTCCGCAGCAGCGACCGCATCATTGCGGGCGTGTGCTCCGGCCTCGCGGCGCATCTGGGCTGGCCGGTGAAGACCGTCAGGATCGGCATGGCGCTCGCAACCTTGGCCGGCGGTGCCGGACTGGCCTTCTACGCGTGGCTCTGGATCATGGTCCCTACTGCTGACGAAAGCGCTCGGCGCAACGCCAGGCGTCCGGCGTCGCCCATTGCCCCGGCGGTGAGTCTTGATCCGGCTTTCAGCGCCCGGCCGACCACGGCGCGGGCACAGCCTGCCGGCCACTCAGCCACGGGTGCTGCACTGCGCGGAACGCACGATGCCGGAGCTTCCGCCCCGGCCGCCGCGGGCGGCGCCGCTGCCAATGGTCCGGCTGCCTACAGCGCAGCGTGGTCGGCCGAGCCTTTGCCCCGCTACGGCCCGGCCACGACAGGTTACGGTGCGGCTGTGCGCCCGCCGTGGTTCCGGGTCCGCAGCATGCGGTACGGCAAGGAGGTCCTGCTGGGAGCCGGACTCCTCCTGGTGGCGGGCATCCTGATCGCGCAGCTCCTGGGTGTCGACGTACCCCTCGGGACGCTCATTCCTGCCGCGGCCGTGCTGGGAGGCGCTGCCATCGCCTGGATGCAGCTCGACGAGACCCGCCGCGCGGGGCTCTTGGACAAAACCAAGGCCGACCAGGCCGGTGGCTGGGCACGGCTGGCAGCAGGATTGGCCTTGGTGGTGGCCGGCGTGCTGGTGATGGTGTCCGGTTCAGGATCATGGGAACAGACGTGGCTGGCGCTGCTTGCTTCGGTGGCGGTACTGGGCGGAGTGGTGCTGGTGCTGCTTCCCTGGGCACTCAAATTTTGGCGGGACCTGGAATCTGAGCGTGCCGGCAGGGTCCGCGAAACCGAACGCGCAGAGATCGCGGCCCACCTGCACGACTCCGTACTGCAGACCCTCGCCCTGATCCAGCGCCGTGCCGGCAACGAACACGATGTCGTCCGCCTCGCCCGGGCCCAGGAGCGTGAACTCCGGGGCTGGCTGTTCCAGGACCCGGGCCGGGACGCAGGGCAGCTCTCTGAACGGATCAAGGCAACGGCGGCCGAGGTGGAGGACTTCCTGGGCAACGCCGTTGAAGTGGTGAGCGTAGGGGACACGGCCATGACCGAAGCCCACGAGGCCCTCGTCCAGGCCAGCCGGGAGGCGATGCTGAACGCCTCCCGGCACGGCGGCGGCTCTGTGTCCGTGTACCTTGAAGTCTCTGACGGCCGTGCCGAAGTCTTCGTCAAGGACCGTGGTCCCGGATTCGAACTCAACGATGTGCCCGAGGACAGGCTGGGAGTCAGGGAATCGATCATCGGACGCATGAAGCGCCATGGCGGGACCGCCTCCATCATCAGTACACCGGACGGTACTGAAGTGCGGCTTGGCCTGCCGGCGCTCCAAACGGACAACGCGGAAGGGAAATCATGAACAACGCACAGGCGACCGGACCCATTCGCCCCGCCCAGCCGGTCCGCGTGGTGATCGTGGATGACCACGCCATTTTCCGCTCAGGCCTCAAGGCTGACCTTGACGCGAGCATCCAGGTGGTGGGCGAGGCCGCCACAGTGGAGCAGGCCATTGCGGTGATCGCCCAGGAACGTCCGGAAGTGGTCCTCCTGGACGTGCACCTGCCCGGCGGCCTCGGCGGCGGCGGGCGTGAAGTCATTGCCGGCTCAGCAGCGCTCCTGGGCACCACGAAGTTCCTTGCCCTCAGTGTCTCGGACGCCGCGGAGGACGTGGTGGCTGTCATCCGGGCGGGAGCGCGGGGGTACGTCACCAAGACGATCTCCGGTGCCGAGATCACCGACGCCGTGTTCCGGGTGGCAGGCGGGGACGCCGTGTTCTCGCCCCGGCTGGCAGGTTTTGTGCTGGATGCCTTCGGTACTGCCCCGGCGGACATTGCCGACGACGAACTGGACAGGCTTTCTGCCCGCGAACTGGAAGTCATGCGCCTGATTGCCCGCGGCTACAGCTACAAGGAAGTGGCTAAGGAGCTGTTCATCAGCATCAAGACCGTGGAAACGCACGTGTCGGCCGTGCTGCGCAAACTCCAGCTCTCCAGCCGGCACGAGCTCACCAAATGGGCCGCCGAACGCCGCCTCCTCTAACCCAAAGATGCGCTATCACTTGTGGTCCCTATAAGCCTTGATAAGGGACCACAAGTGATAGCGCATCTGGTGTCGGGGAGCGCTACTTGGCCTTGCCGAGGAAGTCCTGGAGCCGGGCAACGCCGGTGGCCAGGTCCTCGTCGCCCAAGGCGTAGGAGAGGCGCAAGTAGCCGGATGGGCCGAATGCCTCACCCGGCACCACCGCCACCTCGACCTCGTCCAGGATCAGCGCGGCCAGTTCAGCGGAGGTCGACGGCGTGGCGGTGCCTGCCGCCGTCGGAAATTCCTTCCCCAGCAGCCCGCGGACGTCCGCGTAGACGTAGAAGGCGCCCTTCGGCGTCGGGCATTCCACGCCGTCGATGGCGTTCAGTCCGGCGACGATCGCCTTGCGGCGGCGGTCAAAGGCGACCTTCATTTCGTCGACGGCGGTGAGCGGGCCGGAGACGGCTGCGAGGGCCGCGATCTGCATGATGTTGGAGACGTTGGACGTGGCGTGGGACTGCAGGTTGGTGGCTGCCTTGATGACATCGGCCGGGCCGATCATCCAGCCCACCCGCCAGCCCGTCATGGCATAGGTCTTTGCCACACCGTTGAGGATGACCACTTTGTCGCCCAGTTCAGGGGCAGCGGTGGCGATGGAGGTGAAAGGGACGCCGTCGTAGGTCAGGTGCTCGTAGATTTCGTCGGTGACCACCCACAGCCCCTTGGCAGCGGCCCATTTGCCGATCTCGGCGACCTGCTCGGGGGAGTAGACCGAACCCGTGGGGTTGGACGGCGAAACGAACAACAGGATCTTGGTCCGGTCCGTGACAGCGGCCTCAAGCTGCTCCACGGTGACGAGGTATTCCTGCTCCGGACCCGCAAAGACCTCAACGGGGACACCGCCGGCGAGCCTGATTGCCTCCGGGTACGTGGTCCAGAACGGTGTGGGGACAATCACCTCGTCGCCCGGGTCAACCAGCGTGGCGAAAGTGTTGTACACAGCCTGCTTGCCGCCGTTGGTCACCAGCACCTGGGACGCGTCCACCGCGTAGCCAGAATCGCGGAGGGTTTTCTCGGCGATGGCTTTCTTCAGTTCCGGAAGGCCGCCGGCGGGGGAGTAGCGGTGGTACTTGGGCTGGCCAGCGGCTTCGATGGACGCTTTGACGATGTAGTCCGGCGTAGGGAAATCAGGTTCGCCTGCGCCGAAGCCAATAACCGGCCGGCCGGCCGCCTTGAGCGCCTTGGCCTTGGCATCAACGGCCAGGGTTGCGGATTCGGCAATGGCGGAAATGCGCTGGGAAACGCGGGCGGCAGACATGGCGGGTCCGTTCTTCGCTTACAGCTCGGTGGCTGAATGGTGGAATTCGACGTGATCTACTCTATGCTGTTCACCGGATCGTTCGGGTTGCCGGATTGGTTTTGTGACTGCAGGTCAGATCAACAATTCCAGCGGAACGGGCGTCCGGAATGTGGCTGGTTCGACGTACGCGAAGTTGTTGCGTAGACTGGTTCACCGGTGTTGAAAACACAGATGATGTCGTGCGCCCCAGTGCAAACTGCGGAAGTCCGTCAAAACGGTCGTTTTCGATCCATAGGGTAGTGGCGCAATTGGTAGCGCAGCGGTCTCCAAAACCGCAGGTTGCAGGTTCGAGTCCTGTCTGCCCTGCGCAAGCTGTTCCGGCGACAAGCCGGAGCAAGCGCAGCAACCATGGTTCTGATCAGGGCCGGGTAATCCAACATTGCAAAGATGAGCGAGGACCAGGTGACCGAAACAGCTGCCAGCAGCTCCAAGGGCCGCCCAGCTAAGAAGGCCGCCAAGGCAAACTTCTTCGCTCGCATTGCACTTTTCGTTCGCCAGGTCATCGGTGAATTGAAGAAGGTTGTTGCACCAACCCGCAAGGAACTGATCAATTACACACTGGTGGTGCTGGTGTTCGTGGCCATCATGATGGTCATCGTCAGCCTGCTGGACATCGGTTTTGGAACCGCTGTCAGCTGGGTCTTCGGCGGGATCGCTCCCGGGGACCGCTAAGGCGAATCGTCCGCAGGCTGCGTGGTCTGGTCCGGGTAAACCGGAGGAAGCCACGACAGTGTGCGGAATTGAGCCATTTAAATAGGCATGTTAGGCAATGAGGAAGCAGGAGACCAAGTGTCTGAGCAGGAGCTCGAGGTAACCGAGACTGAGCTGGAAGAGTCCGCGGACGTCACGGCAGGAGCCGGTGAAGAGTCCGAGGTTGAGTCCGCTGCGTCCGAATCCGACTTCGCCGATTCTGACGACGCTGATGATTCCGACGACCACTCTGACGCTTCAGAGGCAGACGTTGACGGCGACGACTCCGACGACGAATCGGAGGAGGCAGACGCCCTCGCCGCTGCGGCCGCCAAGGCCGAGGTTGATCCCGCCGAGGAATTCAAGGCCAAACTGCGCCGCCAGGAGGGTGACTGGTACGTCATCCACTCCTACGCCGGTTACGAAAACCGCGTGAAGGCCAACCTTGAGACCCGCATCCAGACCCTGGACATGGAAGATTACATCTTCGAAATCCAGGTGCCGATGGAAGAAGTCGTTGAGATCAAGAACGCCCAGCGCAAGGTCATCAACCGCGTCCGCATCCCCGGCTACGTCCTGGTTCGCATGGACCTGACGGACGCCTCCTGGGGCGCCGTCCGCCACACTCCCGGCGTTACCGGCTTTGTGGGCAACGCCCACAACCCCGTGCCGCTGCGCCTCGATGAGGTCTTCTCCATGCTCGCCCCGGTCTTCGAAGAAGAGCAGGCCGAGAAGGGCAAGCCCGTCAAGCACGCTGCCGCCCCGGTTGACGTTGACTTCGAGGTTGGCGAATCCGTCATCGTCAAGGAAGGTCCGTTTGAGACCCTCCCGGCCACGATCTCCGAAATCAAGGTGGAATCCCAGACCCTCGTGGTGCTCGTCTCCATCTTCGAGCGCGAAACCCCGGTCACCCTGGCGTTCAACCAGGTCACCAAGATCTAGCACCACTACAGAATTCGTTCCGGCGCTGCCCGCTTAGCAGGTCCGGAACGGCCGGCCGCCTCGCCATGGCGGCCAAAAACCTGAGGCACGCTCCTGTGTCCCAGGACATTATTGAGAGAAGGACCCTACATTGGCTCCCAAGAAGAAGGTCACCGGCCTCATCAAGCTGCAGATCCAGGCAGGTGCCGCTAACCCGGCTCCGCCGATCGGTCCTGCGCTTGGCCAGCACGGTGTCAACATCATGGAATTCTGCAAGGCGTACAACGCTGCCACAGAAGCCCAGCGCGGAAACGTCATCCCCGTTGAAATCACGGTTTACGAAGACCGTTCATTCACGTTCATCACCAAGACCCCGCCGGCTGCAGAACTCATCAAGAAGGCTGCAGGCGTTGCCAAGGGTTCACCCACCCCGCACACCGTCAAGGTTGCCAAGCTGACGCAGGCCCAGGTCAACGAGATCGCCACCACCAAGATGGAAGACCTCAACGCCACGAGCCTCGAAGGCGCAGCGAAGATCATCGCCGGCACCGCCCGCTCCATGGGTATCACCGTCGAGGGTTAATCCCCTTCCGCTGCCAGGGCGTTGGGTTCGGGAAACCGATCACGACGGCGGGCGGCACCGCCGGGAAACCGGCACCACTGCCGGAGAACCGGCACAAACCGTAATGTTGGAATCCGCGTACACCAGCCGGATCACCAACTGTGGCAGGGCCCAGCGCGGTCCGCAGACCACAACTGCACAAGGAGAAATAAGCAGCATGGCAAAGCGCAGCAAAGCATATGAGGCAGCAGCCGCCAAGATCGACGCGGAGAAGTTCTACGCGCCGTTCGAGGCAGTAACGCTCGCCAAGGACACCAACCCGTCCAAGTTCGACGCCACCGTTGAGGTCGCTTTCCGCCTCGGCGTTGACCCCCGCAAGGCTGACCAGATGGTCCGCGGCACCGTCAACCTGCCCCACGGCACCGGTAAGGTCTCCCGCGTCCTGGTTTTCGCAACGGGCGACAAGGCTGAGGCAGCAATCGCAGCCGGCGCCGACTTCGTTGGTTCCGATGACCTGATCGAAAAGATCGCCGCCGGCTGGACTGACTTCGATGCAGCCGTAGCCACCCCTGACCTTATGGGCAAGGTTGGCCGTCTTGGTAAGGTGCTGGGTCCCCGTAACCTGATGCCGAACCCGAAGACCGGCACCGTCACCCCGGATGTCGCGAAGGCTGTCAACGACATCAAGGGCGGCAAGATCGACTTCCGCGTCGACAAGCACTCGAACCTGCACTTCATCATCGGCAAGGTTTCGTTCGACGCCATCAAGCTGGCCGAAAACTACGCCGCAGCACTGGAAGAGGTGCTTCGCCTGAAGCCGTCCGCTTCCAAGGGCCGCTACATCCAGAAGGCCACTGTGGCCACCACGTTCGGTCCGGGCATCTCCGTTGACCCCAACGTCACCAAGGTCCTGACCGAGGTCTAATCCTCAACAGCGCCTGCTGCCGGACCTGTCCGGCACACAGAGAGACCGCCCGGCATCGCGCCGGGCGGTCTCTTTGCTTAAGCCCGCACCCTCGACTAAATCCTGCGGATGGCTAGGCTGGGGGCATGACCGCCCTGGCCATCACCGCTGTTCAGATCCCGCCAACGCCCGACGGCGGCACCCCGGCTGCAGAGGGAAGTCCGGACGGTGCCGCGGACTTCCGTGCCTGTCAGGCCCTTCGTGAAGCGCACGAGCAGGAGAAATGGGGCAACCTTGACCGCTGCCTTACTCCAGCCGAGGCCACGGAGTTCTGGCGCGGCAACGAGTACGAGGAACGGCACCTCTTTGCCGCACGGCTCGGCGGAGAGCTGGTGGGCCTGTGCTCGGTCACGCTGCCCCTGCGGGAGAACACGGCCAGTGCCGGGATCGATGTCCTGGTGGCCCCGGCCTACCGGCGCTGCGGGTGGGGGAGGCGCCTGCTGGAGTACGCCGAGTCCGTTGCGGCGACGCGGGGCAGGACGTCGCTGGACGCCTACTGCGAGATCCCGCTGGAGCTGGCAGAACGCCCAGGAACCTTGCTGCCGGCCAAATCAGGCGCAGGTGGGCTCCCGCGGGACGAGGCTTCAACTGCCTTTGCCGCCGATGCCGGGTATGAGCTGGAGCAGGTGGAGCGGTCCAGCCGGCTTGCCTTACCCGTTCCTGCAGAGCGCCTGGAAATGCTCGAGACCGAGGCGTCCGCCCACGCACTGGACTACAAGGTTCTCACCTGGACGGAGTCCTGTCCGGAGGAGTTCGTCGTTGAATACTCAGCCCTAAAGGCCCGAATGAGCACCGATGTGCCCACGGCCGGGTTGGACTGGGGCCCCGAGGACTGGGACGCGGCCCGGGTGCGGGAAGAGGAAGAAACGCTGGTCCGCAGTGGTGTACAGGCCCTGGTGGCCGCCGCGATGCACAGCACATCCGGCAGGCTGGCGGCCTATACCGTCCTGAATTGGCGCCCGGAGGTTCCTGCGACGATCATCCAACAGGACACGTTGGTGTCTGCAGAACACCGGGGACACCGCTTGGGAACGCTGGTCAAGCTCGCGAACTTGCGTCTGGCACAGCAGCGCTGGCCCGCCGCGCGGTCGGTCCTTACGTGGAATGCCAGCGAAAACCAGCATATGCTGGCGATAAATATTTCGCTTGGATTCAAGCCTGCTGGCTATGAAGGTGAGTGGCAGAAACGGCTGGGATGATGCCCCTTATGGCAAACGACGTGAAGATCGAGCAGCTGTGGATCCCGGATTCGCTGGACGCACCGGACGCGGCGGACTTCCTGGCCGCCGTCGAGGTGGGCCGCAAGGTCCGGATGCAGACCTGGGGCACTGATGATCTGGCGTATGCGCCGCTGGAGAAACTCCTGGAGCTTGAGGACCCCTACGAACGCCAGATCATCCTGGTGGCAAAGGTCGACGGTGAGATCGTAGGTACCGTTGATATCGCCCTTCCACTGGCCGATAACCTGGACCTGGCCGAGTTCACGCTGGACATCCTGCCCGAATTCCAGCGCCAGGGCGTTGGCCGGAAACTATTGCTCGCCGCCGAACACCTGGCGCGGGCTGAGGGCCGGACCATGATCCTGGTGGATACCAACCACCCGGGTGCTTCACTGCACGAGTTCGAGAAAGCCCAGCTGGTCCCCGGATCGGGCCAGGGCTTTGTTCCATTGGAGAGCCGCGAAGTCGAGTTTGCCCGCAAGACCGGGTATACGCTGCAGCACATTGAGCAGTTCAGTTCCTGCGCCCTGCCCCTGGACACCAAGCTCGTGGCCGACCTCCAGGCGGAGGCGGACGCCGCCAACAACGGCCGGTACCGCCTGCATCACTGGACGGACCGCTGCCCGGACGAGTGGCTGGAGGCGGTGGCCGTGTTGGAGAACCAGGCGGGCGCCGACGTTGACCCATCGCTGCAGACCCCTGTCGAGCAGGACATGGTGTTCGACGGCGGCATCCTGCGTGAGGCGGAAGAGGCCACCATTGCCCAGGGTCGCCGGACGGTGGTTACGGCTGTTGAGCACCTTGCCACGGGCGCTTTGGTGGGCCTGACCACAATCAGCGTCCTGGCCCACCGCGCCGACGTGGTGTTCCAGGACGACACCCTGGTGCTCCAGGAACACCGCGGGAATAAGCTGGGGCTGCTGATCAAGGTGGCCAACATGGAACGCCTCACCGAGCAGTTCCCGGACGCGAGGGTCATTTATACCTGGAATGCCCCGGAGAACAGATACCTGCTGACCGTCAACAAGCAGCTGGGGTTCACTACGGCGGGGGTGACGGGCATCTGGCAAAAGGAACTCCCGCAGTTGGGCGCCAGCAAGAGCTGAACCTTCGCTTTGCACGATTTGGTAGAGGGACGCCGCGTCCCGTAAGCTTGAACTACCAAAGACCGTCGGTTGTTGGAAATCCACTCTCCTGAACACAGCTCAACTCTGTAGTTTGTGCGCTGGAGATCAAGTGGTTTTCTGGACGAAGGACCCTGAACGTAGGGCGGCCGGCGCAGGTGAACGAAGCAAAGCTCCACGGTGTGAAACTGTGTTTGAGCCAAGCCCCGTGCATCTGCGCGGGGCGTTTTTAGTTTTAGCTCACCTTGAGCGGGGACCGTCGAATACCGGCACTATCCCCGGAAGGAGGGTTATGGCAACGCCTGCAAAGGTTTCAGCAGTAGCTGAGATCACTAACGATTTCAAGGAATCGAACGCCGCTGTCCTGACCGAATACCGTGGGCTCACTGTTGCACAGCTCAAGCAGCTGCGTGTTTCTCTCGGCCAGGACACCAAGTTCTCGGTCGTCAAGAACACCCTGACCGCCATTGCAGCCAAGGAAGCTGGTGTCGAAGCATTCGACGGCCAGCTCGCCGGCCCCACTGCAATCGCGTTCATCAAGGGTGACGCAGTTGCAGCGGCCAAGAGCCTGACGGATTTTGCCAAGACCAACAAGCAGCTGGTTATCAAGACCGGTTACTTCGAGGGCAAGGCACTGAACGCCAGCGAAGTTGCTGCCCTGGCAGCACTCGAGTCCCGCGAGCTGCAGCTCGCCAAGGTTGCAGGGATCCTCAAGGCTCCTGCTGCCGCTGCTGCACGCATCATTGACGCCCTGCGCCTCAAGCTTGAAGAAGAGAACGGTGCACCGGCAGCAGCCGACGCGCCCGCCGCTGAAGAAGCCCCGGCCGCAGAAGCAGCAGAGACCGAAGCTCCGGCCGAGGCCGCAGCCACCGAAGAGAACTAACTCTCTTTCAAACCAGACTCCGGTGTGAAGGCAACGGCCCTGGCCGCCAAGCACCACCTATAGGAAGGACGCCACACCATGGCGAAGCTCACCAACGAAGAGCTCATTGAAGCTTTCAAGGAACTGACCATCATCGAGCTCTCCGAGTTCGTCAAGCTCTTCGAAGAGACCTTCGAAGTTACTGCTGCTGCTGTTGCCGTTGCCGGCCCCGCCGCTGCTGCTGAAGAAGCCGAAGAGAAGACCGACTTCGACGTCGTTCTCGAGGCTGCTGGCGACAAGAAGATCGCAGTGATCAAGGAAGTTCGCGCCATCACTTCCCTGGGCCTGAAGGAAGCCAAGGACCTGGTTGACAGTGCTCCGAAGGCTGTCCTCGAAGGTGCAACCAAGGAAGCTGCCGAGAAGGCCAAGGAGCAGCTCGAGGCTGCCGGCGCCACCGTTACCCTCAAGTAACACTCGCTTTTCCAACAGGAAGCCCCGTCCACTCAGGTGGGCGGGGCTTCCTGCGTTAAACCCAACTAGGTAGCAGCTGATGTCGTTATGGGGGCTCAAAACGACATCTGCTGCTACCTACATGGGGTTGGGATCGGAGATGTCCGCGACGGTCGCGCCCAGGGCAGCAGTCAGGGCGTCGGCGTCAACAAAGGCGCTGAAACCATGCTGCCCGGCGCCCATGGAGATCCGGCGTCCGGCAATCGTCTGGTCGGCGTAAACCGGCCAAGCCTTGGTGCTGCCCAGCGGAGTAATGGTGCCCCGTTCGTATCCCGTGGCGTCGAGGGCGACGTGGGGCGGCGGCAGCGACAGCTTGTTGACTCCCACCAGGGCGCGGAGCTTGGGCCAGGAGATCTGCCGGTCACCGGGGATCAGCGCGAACAGGAAGCTGCCGTCCTTGTGCTTGACCACCAGGGACTTCACGATGTCCGCCGGGGTTATGCCCAGGATGCCCGCAGCCTCCTCAAGGCTCCGGGCGGCGAGGCGCTCCACCACCTCGACGTCGAGGCCACGCGCCGCGGCGTCAGCCAGGAAGCGCTGGCGTCCGACGGCGGCACTTCCGTTGTCGGCTTGCGCCACCATCAGTCCCGGTACAGCAGGAGCGCTTCGCCCTGCCCTCCGCCGCCGCACAGGGAGACGCCAGCCTTGCCGCTTCCGCGCCGCTTGAGTTCATGGGCCGCGTGCAGTGCCAGCCGAGCCCCCGAGGCGCCGATGGGGTGGCCCAAGGCAATGGCCCCGCCATGGATATTGCACTGCTCCAACGGGTAGTCCAGGTCCTTAAGGGACTGCACTGCCACGGAACCGAATGCTTCGTTGATCTCGATGAAGTCCAGGTCCGCCGTGGTCCAGCCTGCCCGGTCAAGCGCGCTCTGGAGCGCATGTGAGGGCTGGGAGTGAAGCGAGTTGTCTGGCCCGGCCACCTGCCCGGGCTTACCGACGACGGCCAGGTACTCCAACCCGTTGTCCTCGGCGAACTGCCGCGACGCGAGTACCAGTGCGGAGGCGCCGTCGGACAGGGGAGAGGAGTTGCCGGCGGTGATGGTCCCGTCCGTCACGAACGCTGCCTTGAGGCCGGCCAGTGTTTCGATGGAGGTGTTGGGCCGAACACCTTCGTCCGCGGCGACAACAAGGGGGTCGCCCTTGCGCTGCTTGACACTGATCGGTGCGATTTCGTCGTCGAACACGCCGTTCTTCGCTGCCAGCGCGGCACGCTGGTGGGACTGGGCAGCCACGTTGTCCTGGGACGTTCGGTCAATGCCGAGGGCGAGGTTCCTCGTTTCGGTGGAAAGACCCATGGATTGGCCGTCGAAGGCGTCAGTCAGTCCGTCGTGTGCCGCGACGTCCAGGGCCTGGATCGCGCCGTAGGTCCAGCCCTGGCGGGAGCCGGGCAGCAGGTGCGGCGCGCGCGTCATGGACTCCTGTCCGCCGGCCACCACCACAGTGGCATCGCCGCTGCGGATGAGGCGGGCGGCGTCTATGACCGCGGTCAGGCCGGAGAGGCACACTTTGTTGATAGTGACCGTCGGAACATTCCAGCCGATCCCGGCCCCGATGGCGCTTTGCCTGGCAGGATTCTGGCCCGCTCCGGCCTGAAGCACCTGGCCCATGATCACCGCATCCACGCGCCCGGCGTCCACGCCGCTTGCCGCGATCGCGGCCTTGATGGCGTGGGCTCCGAGTTCGACGGCGGTGAAGCTCGCCAGTTGCCCGTTGAGCCGGCCCTGGGGGGTCCGCGCCGCTGAGAGGATGACAACGTCAGTGTTGTCTGTGGAGTTGCCCATTGTTATCTCTTCCGATCTGAACCGATGTAGGCCAAGGCTACCGTGAGCTTCCTCACCTAATTATCCAAACATTGGCGGGCGCAGGCGAATTCCTTCGGCACGCGGCAGGGGAGAACTACCCATCACCGAAACGTGCAAGGCGTCGGCGGCCTCAGTAGGGTGGACGGCGGGTATGACAGCATCGCCGCAGAACAAAAACAGGGAGCATCATCGTGAAGAAAATCCTCGCCGTGGCAGCGGTCGCAAGCCTTGCATGGCTAACGGCCTGCAGCGTAGCCGCTCCCGCTCCCACCACGGCGACGGCCACCCCCACGACGTCCAGCCCCGCATCTTCGCGGCCGACGCCGTCGCGCTCTTCCGACGCCCAGGCTCCGCAGGCAGGAGGTGTCCGGGCCGCCTGCGAGCAGTTCAACAAGCTCTACGCCGATTACAAGGCCATTAAGGATGACGCCAAGGCCTACGAAGAGATCTACTTCGCCGCCCAGGACGCCAAGGACGTTGCGTCCGGCAACCAGAAGGGATTGTTTACGTCCCTGGGCGTCCTGTCCCTGGACAGGTCGTCGGCGGTTGAAAGCGGCGGTGAAGTGGACCAATCGTCAAAGGACATGGTCCGTGACGCGGTTTTCGCCAACGCCCAGGAATGCACAGCTGAGGGTGTCACGCTCCGGCTCTGAGCCGCGTCCGAATGCGAAAAATATGGGTCTTGCAATAACGCGCGATGTGGGGTAGACACGTAATCGGTTTTGCCGTATCGTAGATATTTGCGTCTTCCCTGTTTACCTTCAGCCTTCATATAGCGGTGGGCTTTGCCTGGCAGCTGACCATCAACGTGCCGTCAACAACGTCATTGTATGGGCAGCCCGGGCCCCGGGTCATATAGCGGAACCGGATGGTAGCACTGCGGAGTCATTCTGCAGGGTGCACAGCGGGGGAGATCTGAAAACGCCTGAAGGTCTGTGGAAGGATCCCTCTTGGTCGCCTCGAGCACCTCTAATAACGAAACCGCTAACACCGCCGACAGCACTGATGGTGCCACTCGCCGGCTCTCATTCGCAAAGATTCACGAACCGCTTGACGTTCCGAATCTTCTTGCCCTGCAGACGGACAGCTTTGACTGGCTGGTCGGAAACGAACGCTGGCAGGCACGCGTAGCGAAAGCCGTAGAAGAAAACGACCTCAGCGTCGCCACCACGTCCGGACTGTCGGACATCTTCGAAGAGATCTCCCCGATTGAGGACTTCCAGGGCACCATGTCCCTGAGCTTCTCCGATCCGGAGTTCGCTGACCCGAAGTACACCATGGCCGAGTGCAAGGACCGGGACGCAACGTACTCGGCACCGCTGTACGTCAAGGCCGAGTTCATGAACAACAACACGGGCGAAATCAAGCAGCAGACCGTGTTCATGGGCGACTTCCCCCTGATGACGGAGAAGGGTACCTTCGTCGTCAACGGCACCGAGCGTGTCGTCGTCTCCCAGCTGGTCCGTTCGCCGGGCGCCTACTTTGAGCGCACCGCCGACAAGACCAGTGACAAGGACATCTTCACTGCCAAGATCATCCCCTCCCGTGGTGCATGGTTTGAACTCGAGATCGACAAGCGCGACCAGGTCGGCGTACGCCTCGACCGTAAGCGCAAGCAGTCCGTCACCGTGCTGCTGAAGGCCCTTGGCTGGACCGAAGGCCAGATCCTCGAAGAGTTCGGCCAGTACGACTCCATGCGCGCCACGCTCGAGAAGGACGCAACAGAGACCCGCGAAGACGCGTTGCTGGACATCTACCGGAAGCTGCGACCGGGCGAGCCGCCCACAGTCGAGGCTGCCCAGTCCCTGCTGGACAACCTGTACTTCAACTCCAAGCGCTACGATCTGGCCAAAGTCGGCCGTTACAAGATCAACCGCAAGCTTGGCATCGACCGCTCCCTTGGCGACAAGGAAGCCTCGGTCCTGCACGTTGAAGACATCGTGGCCATGATCAAGTTCCTGGTTGCCCTGCACGCCGGCGAGAAGACCCTGACGGGTAAGCGCGACGGCCAGGACCACGAACTGCGCGTTGAGATCGATGACATCGACCACTTCGGCAACCGTCGTATCCGCGCCGTCGGCGAACTCATCGAGAACCAGGTCCGCACCGGCCTGTCCCGTATGGAGCGCGTCGTCCGCGAGCGTATGACCACCCAGGACGTCGAGGCCATCACGCCGCAGACCCTGATCAACATCCGCCCGGTTGTTGCAGCCATCAAGGAGTTCTTCGGAACCTCCCAGCTGTCGCAGTTCATGGACCAGAACAACCCGCTGTCGGGTCTGACCCACAAGCGCCGTCTGTCCGCGCTTGGCCCGGGTGGTCTGTCCCGTGACCGTGCAGGCATGGAAGTTCGAGACGTTCACCCGTCCCACTACGGACGTATGTGCCCCATCGAAACCCCTGAAGGCCCGAACATCGGCCTGATCGGTTCGCTGGCTTCCTACGGCCGTATCAACCCGTTCGGCTTCATCGAGACGCCGTACCGCCTGGTCAAGGACGGCGTCGTTTCCGACAACGTCCAGTACCTGACGGCCGACGACGAAGCAGAGGTCCTGATCGCCCAGGCCAACGCTCCGCTGGATGAGAACAAGAAGTTCGCCGAAGAGACCGTCCTGGTCCGCGCCCGTGGTGGTGGAGGCGAGCCCGTGCTGGTTCCTGCCGCTGATGTCGAGTTCATGGACGTTTCCCCGCGCCAGATGGTGTCCGTGGCTACGGCCCTGATCCCGTTCCTCGAGCATGACGATGCTAACCGAGCACTCATGGGTGCCAACATGCAGCGCCAGGCTGTGCCGCTGGTCCGTTCCGAGGCTCCGTTCGTGGGCACCGGCATGGAGCGCGCAGCCGCCGTCGACGCCGGTGATGTCACCATCGCGAAGAAGGCCGGTGTGGTCACCGAGGTCTCCGCTGAGCTGGTCATCATGCTCAACGACGACGGCACGGAAACCAACTACCGCATCAACAAGTTCGCACGCTCCAACCAGGGCAACTGCTACAACAACCGTGTCCTGGTGAACGAAGGCCAGCGCCTCGAGGTTGGCGGCATCATCGCCGACGGCCCGGCAACTGACCAGGGCGAGCTCGCCCTCGGCAAGAACCTGCTCGTGGCATTCATGTCATGGGAAGGCCACAACTTCGAGGACGCGATCATCCTCTCGCAGCGCATTGTTGCCGAGGACGTCCTTTCCTCCATCCACATCGAGGAGCACGAGATCGATGCCCGCGACACCAAACTTGGTGCCGAGGAAATCACCCGTGACATCCCCAACGTGTCCGAGGAAGTACTGGCTGGCCTGGACGAGCGCGGCATCATCCACATCGGTGCCGAGGTTGAAGCCGGCGACATCCTGGTCGGAAAGGTCACCCCGAAGGGTGAAACCGAACTGACCCCGGAAGAGCGCCTGCTGCGCGCCATCTTCGGTGAGAAGTCCCGCGAAGTGCGCGACACCTCCCTGAAGGTTCCGCACGGCGAGTCCGGCACCGTCATCGGCGTCCGCGTGTTCGACCGCGACAACGACGACGAACTGCCGCCGGGCGTCAACCAGCTGGTCCGCGTCTACGTGGCCGCCAAGCGCAAGATCACCGACGGCGACAAGCTCGCCGGCCGCCACGGCAACAAGGGCGTCATCTCCAAGATCCTTCCGATCGAGGACATGCCCTTCCTTGCCGACGGCACCCCCGTTGATATTGTCCTGAACCCGCTGGGTGTTCCGGGCCGAATGAACGTCGGCCAGGTGCTCGAAACGCACCTCGGCTGGGTTGCCAAGACCGGTTGGAAGATCGAAGGCGAGCCCGAGTGGGTCAAGCAGCTGCCGAACCTGCCGCGCGAGAGTGGCCAGACCACTGTTGCAACGCCCGTGTTCGACGGTGCCCGCGAAGAGGAAATCACCGGCCTGCTGGACTCCACTAACGTGACCCGCGACGGCGAACGCCTGATCAACTCCTCGGGCAAGACCCGCCTGTTTGACGGCCGCTCCGGTGAGCCGTTCCCGGATCCGATCTCTGTTGGCTACATGTACATCCTGAAGCTCCACCACCTGGTGGACGACAAGATCCACGCCCGCTCCACCGGTCCGTACTCCATGATCACGCAGCAGCCGCTGGGTGGTAAGGCACAGTTCGGTGGCCAGCGCTTCGGTGAAATGGAAGTGTGGGCGCTCGAAGCTTACGGCGCCGCTTACACGCTCCAGGAGCTCCTCACGATCAAGTCGGATGACATCCACGGTCGCGTGAAGGTCTACGAAGCAATCGTCAAGGGCGAGAACATCCCCGAGCCGGGCGTTCCTGAGTCCTTCAAGGTCTTGATCAAGGAAATGCAGTCGCTGTGCCTGAACGTGGAAGTGCTTTCCACGGACGGAACCACAATTGAAATGCGTGACTCTGATGACGCAGTCTTCACGGCTGCGGAAGAACTGGGCATCGATCTGTCTCGTGCAGAGCCCAGTTCCGTAGAAGAGGTCTAGAGTCCTCCGGAGCAAGGCAGCCGGCCCGTCCGCTGCCTTGCTCCGGGGCTCCCTCTTCCCGTAACCAAGACTTCAGAATTTAGAGAACAAGAGAGAACAGGGACCATATGTCCAGCGAATCCTCCTTCGGCCTCATGCAGATCGGCCTCGCCACCGCGGAAGACATCCGTGGCTGGTCTTACGGCGAGGTTAAGAAGCCGGAAACCATCAACTACCGCACGCTCAAGCCTGAGAAGGACGGCCTCTTCTGCGAGAAGATCTTCGGCCCGTCCCGCGACTGGGAGTGCTACTGCGGTAAGTACAAGCGCGTGCGCTTCAAGGGCATCATTTGCGAACGGTGTGGCGTTGAAGTCACCCGCGCGAAGGTCCGCCGTGAGCGCATGGGCCACATCGAGCTGGCCGCACCGGTCACGCACATCTGGTACTTCAAGGGTGTCCCCTCCCGTCTGGGCTACCTCCTTGACCTGGCTCCGAAGGACCTCGAAAAGGTCATCTACTTCGCCGCCTACATGATCACCAGCGTCGACGAGGCTGCCCGCCACGAGGAACTGCCCAACCTGCAGGTTGAGCACGACATCGAGAAGAAGCAGCTGATCGACAACCGCGACTCCGACATCGCGGCCATCGCCCGCGACCTCGAAGGCGAAATTGCGCGCCTTGAGGGTGAGGGTGCCAAGGCTGCCGACAAGAAGAAGGCCCGCGACTCCGCCGACCGCCAGATGGCGAACGTGCGTAAGCGCGCCGACGCCGACATCGAGCGCCTCGAGCAGGTCTGGGACCGCTTCAAGAACCTGAAGGTCGCAGACCTCGAAGGTGACGAAGGCCTGTACCGCGAACTGCGCGACCGCTACGGTATCTACTTCGAAGGCTCCATGGGTGCCGAAGCCATCAAGAAGCGTCTTGAGGGCTTCGACATGCAGGCCGAGTCTGACCTGCTGCGCGACATCATTGCCAACGGCAAGGGCCAGCGCAAGACCCGCGCCCTGAAGCGCCTGAAGGTTGTCAACGCGTTCCTGACCACCAACAACAGCCCGCTTGGCATGGTTCTGGATGCCGTCCCGGTGATCCCGCCGGAACTGCGCCCGATGGTCCAGCTGGACGGTGGCCGCTTCGCGACCTCCGACCTCAACGACCTCTACCGCCGTGTGATCAACCGCAATAACCGACTCAAGCGCCTGCTTGACCTGGGTGCTCCGGAGATCATCGTCAACAACGAGAAGCGCATGCTTCAGGAAGCTGTTGACAGCCTCTTCGACAACGGCCGCCGCGGCCGTCCGGTCACTGGACCGGGCAACCGTCCGCTGAAGTCCCTGAGCGACATGCTCAAGGGCAAGCAGGGCCGTTTCCGCCAGAACCTCCTCGGCAAGCGTGTTGACTACTCCGGCCGTTCGGTCATCGTCGTCGGCCCGCAGCTGAAGCTGCACCAGTGCGGCCTGCCCAAGCAGATGGCCCTGGAGCTCTTCAAGCCGTTCGTGATGAAGCGCCTGGTTGACCTCAACCACGCCCAGAACATCAAGTCGGCCAAGCGCATGGTCGAGCGCTACCGCCCGCAGGTCTGGGATGTGCTCGAAGAGATCATCACCGAACACCCGGTGCTGCTCAACCGTGCACCTACCCTGCACCGCCTTGGTATCCAGGCGTTCGAACCGCAGCTCGTTGAGGGCAAGGCAATCCAGCTCCACCCGCTGGTTTGTGGCGCGTTCAATGCTGACTTCGACGGCGACCAGATGGCAGTGCACCTGCCGCTGAGCCCGGAGGCCCAGGCCGAGGCACGCATCCTGATGCTGTCCTCGAACAACATCCTGAAGCCGTCCGATGGACGCCCGGTCACCCTGCCGTCGCAGGATATGATCATCGGCCTCTACCACCTGACCACCAAGCGTGTCGGTTCAGCTGGCGAAGGCCGCGTCTTCGGCTCGGTTGCCGAAGCCATCATGGCTTTCGACGCCCGCGAGCTGCACCTGAACTCGCAGGTACGAATCCGCCTCGAAGGCTTTGTTCCGTACGCCGGCTGGGAAGCTCCCGAAGGTTGGGAGCCGGGTCAGCCCGCCCTCGTCCAGACCTCCCTGGGCCAGGTCCTCTTCAACGAGACCCTGCCCGAGGATTACCCCTGGGTTGAGGCTGTTGCCGACAAGGGTGAACTGTCCCGCATCGTCAACGACCTCGCTGAGCGCTACCCGAAGGTTGTTACCGCGGCGACGCTGGATAACCTGAAGGATTCAGGCTTCTACTGGGCCACCCGTTCAGGCGTCACCGTTGCCATCTCCGACATCGAGGTTCCGGCCGCAAAGCCTGCCATCCTTGCCGGCTACGAGGAGCGGGCCGCCAAGATCCAGGGCCAGTACGACAAGGGCCTGATCGACGACGACGAGCGTCGCCAGGAACTGATCGAGATCTGGAACAAGGCAACCAATGAGATCGCCCAGGCGATGCGTGACAGCCTGTCCCCGATGAACACCATCAACCGCATGGTGTCCTCCGGTGCACGTGGTAACTGGATGCAGGTCCGCCAGATCGCGGGTATCCGTGGCCTGGTGGCCAACCCGAAGGGTGAAATCATCCCGCGTCCCATCAAGTCCTCCTACCGCGAGGGCCTGTCGGTGCTGGAATACTTCATCGCCACCCACGGTGCCCGTAAGGGTCTGGCTGACACCGCACTGCGTACCGCCAACTCGGGTTACCTGACCCGTCGTCTGGTGGACGTGTCCCAGGACGTCATCGTCCGCGAAGAGGACTGCGGTACCGAACGCGGTCTGGTGACGGCCATCGCTGTCGCAGACTCCAACGGCGAGCTGGTCCTGGACGAGAACGTCGAGAACAGCGCCTACGCCCGTACCTTGGCCGTGGATGTCCTTGACTCCAAGGGCAATGTCCTGGCTCCGGCCGGCACTGACTGCGGCGACGTCGTAATTGCTGAGCTGTTCGCGGCAGGCATCACCGAAGTCAAGGTCCGCTCTGTACTCACCTGTGAGTCCAGCGTCGGCACCTGCGCCCTGTGCTATGGACGTTCCCTGGCAACCGGCAAGACCGTGGACATCGGAGAGGCCGTGGGCATCATCGCCGCACAGTCCATCGGTGAGCCCGGTACGCAGCTGACCATGCGTACGTTCCACACCGGTGGTGCTGTTTCCGCCAGCGGTGGCGACGACATCACCCAGGGTCTGCCCCGTATCCAGGAGCTCTTCGAAGCCCGTACTCCGAAGGGTGTCGCACCGATTGCTGAAGCAGCCGGCCGCATCACCATTGAAGAGTCCGAGCGCCAGATGCGCCTCGTCATCACCCCCGATGACGGATCCGAAGAGATCGCCTACCCGGTACTGCGCCGTTCACGCCTCCTCATCGAGGATGGCGAGCACGTCACAGTGGGCCAGAAGCTCATCAACGGTCCGGTCGATCCCAAGCAGGTGCTGCGCATCATGGGTCCCCGTGCCGCGCAGAAGTTCCTGGTGGATGAAGTCCAGGGCGTGTACCGCAGCCAGGGCATCGGTATCCACGACAAGCACGTCGAGGTTATCGTCCGCCAGATGCTGCGCCGCGTCACAGTCATCGAGTCCGGCGAATCGGACCTGCTGCCCGGCGAGCTCGCCGAGCGCAGCCGCTTCGAAGATGCCAACCGCCGTGTTGTGTCTGAGGGCAAGACTCCGGCTTCCGGACGTCCTGAGCTCATGGGCATCACCAAGGCGTCCTTGGCCACCGAGTCCTGGCTGTCCGCAGCTTCCTTCCAGGAGACCACCCGCGTCCTGACGCAGGCGGCCATGGAAGGCAAGAGCGATCCGCTGCTCGGCCTCAAGGAGAACGTCATCATCGGTAAGCTGATCCCGGCTGGCACGGGTCTCCCGCGCTACACCGAAGTCACCGTGGAGCCCACTGAAGAAGCAAAGGCCAACCTGTTCACCGGCCCCAGCGCGTTCAGTGACTTCTCGTACGACACCCTGGGAGGCGACGGAGCACCTGAGTTCCACGCCATCCCCTTGGATGACTACGACCTCGGCAACGATTTCCGGTAACCGTTGCTCAACGGCGTCGGCCCCGTCTCCAGCCTGCTTCAACGAGCAGGCCGGGGGCGGGGCCTTCCGCTTTCGGGGAGGGGCGCCGATTAAGGCCTGGCGGGAGTCCATGTTAGACTTGTTACCAATTGTTATTGTGGCAGTGGATGAGTGCGCCGGTTCCAGCTGAAAGGCTGAACCAGAGCGACGTTTCCGGTTTGCAGGGTTCTTGTGCAACGTATGCCACACTTTTGCATGCCTAGGGACCTTTGAAGACGTCAGTCATAACAGTCCCCGGGGTGCGATCCGACTATTAAGGCTTCGCCTCAGCTGCTCTGGAGATTCCCTTCAAAGCCCGGGCGGCGAGGCAACGCAACAAGAGAGTGGCTGGAAGCGGCCACTCCGGATAAAACGGAGAACACGAGAGTGCCTACGATTAACCAGCTGGTCCGCAAGGGCCGCACGCCTAAGGTCAAAAAGACCAAGGCTCCCGCGCTTAACGGCAGCCCCATGCGCCGCGGTGTCTGCACCCGCGTTTACACCACCACCCCGAAGAAGCCGAACTCGGCTCTGCGTAAGGTGGCACGTGTACGCCTCAACGGTGGCATTGAAGTCACCGCTTACATCCCCGGTGTAGGCCACAACCTGCAGGAGCACTCCATTGTGCTCGTTCGCGGCGGTCGCGTGAAGGACCTCCCGGGTGTCCGCTACAAGATCGTCCGTGGCGCCCTCGATACCCAGGGTGTCAAGAACCGTAAGCAGGCCCGCAGCCGCTACGGCGCAAAGATGGAGAAGAAGTAATATGCCTCGCAAGGGTCCGGCCCCCAAGCGGCCGCTCGTACTAGATCCCGTTTACGGCTCCCCGCTGGTCACCCAGCTGATCAACAAGGTGCTGGTCGACGGTAAGAAGTCCACCGCAGAGCGCATCGTCTACGGTGCCCTCGAAGGCGCACGCGCCAAGTCCGGCGGCGATCCCGTTGCAGCCCTCAAGAAGGCCATGGACAACGTCAAGCCTTCCCTTGAGGTCCGCTCACGCCGCGTTGGTGGCGCAACCTACCAGGTTCCCGTTGAGGTCAAGCCGGGCCGTTCCACCGCCCTCGCACTGCGCTGGCTGGTCGGCTACTCCAAGGCCCGCCGCGAAAAGACGATGACCGAGCGCCTCCAGAACGAAATCCTGGATGCGTCCAACGGTCTCGGTGCCGCTGTGAAGCGTCGCGAAGACACCCACAAGATGGCCGAGTCCAACAAGGCCTTCGCACACTACCGCTGGTAATACTTCCGGACGCCGCCGGCTCGTTACGAGCCGGCGGCGAACGTGTAGTCCATCCGAAAGGGAGACACCGTGGCACAGGACGTGCTTACCGACCTTAGTAAGGTCCGCAACATCGGCATCATGGCCCACATTGATGCCGGCAAGACCACCACCACCGAGCGCATTCTGTTCTACACAGGTGTGAACCACAAGATCGGCGAAACGCACGACGGCGCTTCGACCACCGACTGGATGGAACAGGAAAAGGAACGCGGCATCACCATCACGTCTGCCGCCGTGACCTGCTTCTGGGAAAACAACCAGATCAACATCATCGACACCCCTGGCCACGTTGACTTCACCGTTGAGGTTGAGCGCTCCCTGCGCGTCCTCGACGGCGCTGTCGCCGTCTTCGATGGCAAGGAAGGCGTTGAGCCGCAGTCTGAGACCGTTTGGCGCCAGGCCGACAAGTACAACGTTCCGCGTATCTGCTTCGTCAACAAGATGGACAAGCTGGGCGCTGACTTCTACTTCACCGTAGACACCATCATCAGCCGCCTCGGTGCCAAGCCGCTGGTCATGCAGCTGCCGATCGGTGCCGAGAACGACTTCATCGGCGTTGTGGACCTGCTGTACATGCGTGCACTGGTCTGGCCCGGCGATGCCAAGGGTGACGTCACCATGGGTGCCAAGTACGAGATCCGCGAGATCCCGGCTGACCTCCAGGAAAAGGCTGAAGAGTACCGCGCAACGCTCGTTGAGACCGTTGCCGAGGCCTCCGAAGAACTCATGGAGAAGTACCTTGAGGGCGAAGAGATCTCAGTCGACGAGCTCAAGGCCGGCATCCGCAAGATGACGATCAACTCCGAGCTGTACCCGATCTTCTGTGGCTCCGC
Source organism: Pseudarthrobacter sp. NPDC055928 (assembly GCF_042270935.1). Taxonomy (NCBI): domain Bacteria; kingdom Bacillati; phylum Actinomycetota; class Actinomycetes; order Micrococcales; family Micrococcaceae; genus Pseudarthrobacter; species Pseudarthrobacter sp. NPDC055928. The sequence continues at coordinate 161,030 of NZ_JBHJZH010000001.1, read as the reverse complement.
GTTCAAGAACCGCGGCGTCCAGCCGATGCTGGATGCCGTCGTCGACTACCTGCCGAACCCGCTCGACGTCCCGCCGATGATCGGTCACGATCCCCGCGACGAAGAGAAGGAACTGACCCGCAAGCCGTCTTCGGAAGAGCCGTTCTCTGCTCTTGCGTTCAAGATTGCCGCGCACCCGTTCTTCGGCCAGCTCACCTTCATCCGCGTGTACTCCGGTCACGTGGAAGCAGGCGCACAGGTGGTCAACTCCACCAAGGGCAAGAAGGAGCGCATCGGCAAGCTGTTCCAGATGCACGCCAACAAGGAAATGCCTGTTGAGGGCGCTACCGCCGGCCACATCTACGCAGCGATCGGTCTGAAGGACACCACCACGGGCGACACCCTGTGCGACTCCGCCAACCAGATCGTCCTCGAGTCCATGAGCTTCCCGGAGCCCGTGATCTCGGTTGCCATCGAGCCGAACACCAAGGGTGACCAGGAGAAGCTCTCCACGGCCATCCAGAAGCTCTCCGCTGAGGACCCCACCTTCCAGGTGTCCCTCAACGAAGACACCGGCCAGACCATCATCGCCGGCATGGGCGAGCTCCACCTGGACATCCTGGTGGACCGCATGCGCCGCGAATTCAAGGTCGAGGCCAACGTTGGCAAGCCGCAGGTTGCGTACCGCGAAACCATCAAGCGTGCTGTGGAGCGTCACGACTACACACACAAGAAGCAGACCGGTGGTTCGGGTCAGTTCGCAAAGATCCAGATCGCGATCGAGCCGCTGGACACCGCCGAAGGCGAACTGTACGAGTTCGAGAACAAGGTCACTGGTGGCCGCGTTCCGCGCGAGTACATTCCCTCTGTTGACGCCGGTATCCAGGATGCGTTGAACGACGGCGTCCTGGCCGGTTACCCGGTTGTCGGCATCAAGGCCACGCTGATTGACGGCGCGTACCACGATGTTGACTCCTCGGAAATGGCGTTCAAGATCGCCGGGCGTATGGCTTTCAAGGAAGCCGCTCGCAAGGCGAACCCTGTTCTGCTCGAACCGCTGATGGATGTCGAGGTCCGCACCCCTGAGGAATACATGGGTGAAGTTATCGGTGACCTCAACTCCCGCCGTGGCCAGATGCAGTCCATGGAAGATGCACAGGGTGTCAAGGTTATCCGTGCGCACGTCCCGCTGTCCGGCATGTTCGGCTACATCGGTGACCTGCGTTCGAAGACCCAGGGCCGCGCTGTGTACTCCATGACGTTCAACAGCTACGCCGAGGTCCCGAAGGCAGTCGCCGACGAGATCATCCAGAAGACCCGCGGCGAGTAGTCTTTTTCGACTTTCGAAGCGACAAACTCGGGTGTGGTTTCCGGATAACGGAAGCCCGCCTGGTGCAGGTGGCCGGAACCCGGTCGGATGCAGTCCGGTCAAGCCGGGCCCCGGCCATCTGCACGAACAGGCTCTAGGCACTAGTATTAGTTCCTGAATCTGCAATTTCACCAATCCAAAGCCCCCCAAGTAGACTTGCCTGAGTTTCTGCCGCGACAAGCGCGGTTGAAGGGTAAGTCATTTGAAAACGTTCTAGGAGGAACCTGTGGCAAAGGCAAAGTTCGAGCGGACTAAGCCGCACGTTAACATCGGCACCATTGGTCACGTTGACCACGGTAAGACGACGTTGACGGCCGCCATTTCCAAGGTGCTGTACGACAAGTACCCGACTCTCAACGAGCAGCGCGACTTCGCGTCTATTGACTCTGCTCCCGAAGAGCGTCAGCGCGGCATTACCATCAACATCTCCCACGTTGAGTACCAGACCGAGAAGCGCCACTACGCACACGTAGACGCTCCGGGTCACGCTGACTACATCAAGAACATGATCACCGGTGCTGCACAGATGGACGGTGCAATCCTCGTGGTTGCCGCCACTGACGGCCCGATGGCTCAGACCCGCGAGCACGTCCTGCTCGCCCGCCAGGTTGGCGTTCCCTACCTGCTGGTTGCACTGAACAAGTCGGACATGGTCGACGACGAAGAGCTGCTGGACCTCGTTGAAATGGAAGTTCGTGAGCTGCTTTCGGCTCAGGGCTTCGATGGCGACGACGCTCCTGTTGTTCGCGTTTCCGGCCTGAAGGCCCTCGAAGGCGACCCCGTCTGGGTCAAGTCCGTTGAGGACCTCATGGAAGCTGTTGACGAGTCCGTTCCGGACCCCGTACGTGACCGTGACAAGCCGTTCCTGATGCCGATCGAAGACGTCTTCACGATCACCGGCCGTGGCACCGTTGTAACGGGCCGCGCCGAGCGTGGAACCCTCGCCATCAACTCCGAGGTCGAGATCGTCGGCATCCGCCCGGTCCAGAAGACCACGGTTACCGGTATCGAGATGTTCCACAAGCAGCTCGACGAAGCATGGGCCGGCGAGAACTGTGGCCTCCTGCTCCGCGGTCTGAAGCGTGATGACGTAGAGCGTGGCCAGGTTGTCGTCAAGCCGGGTTCCATCACCCCGCACACCGACTTCGAGGCTAACGTCTACATCCTCTCCAAGGACGAAGGCGGACGTCACAACCCGTTCTACTCCAACTACCGCCCGCAGTTCTACTTCCGCACCACGGACGTAACCGGCGTTATCACCCTGCCGGAAGGCACGGAAATGGTTATGCCTGGCGACAACACTGAGATGACCGTTGCGCTCATCCAGCCGATCGCCATGGAAGAGGGCCTCGGCTTCGCTATCCGCGAAGGCGGCCGCACCGTTGGTTCAGGACGCGTTACCAAGATCATCAAGTAATTCTTGTTGATCCCTGATTGACCTGACCGGAAAGGCCGCCTAGCGGTCCTGACGGAAAGTGTGGAAACAGCCCCGCTGCTAGTGCAGCGGGGCTGTTCTTTGCTACTATTAATCCAATCACTGGATTAATTGGGCCGGATTCATCCTGCCCGTTGGAGAGGGTTCATCATGCAGGACGAATCTTATGAAGCGGGCTACCGTGCAGGGCACCTCCAGGGCTGGTTGGACGCCATGGCCAAGATCGAGGCAACGCAGCCTGCGGCCCCGAGTCCGGCCGCACCGGGCACAGCGCCGTCTTTCCAGCCCAGGGTTCATCCCGCGCCCCCGGCGGCCTACAGTGCGGGTTCGCAGACGGGGACCGTCCCGGCGGCGGAACCGACCTTCGCCCTGCCATCCCGTGTGCCCGGGCGCCCTGCCTCCACGATCCGTCCCCAGGAAGCCGCGCCAGTATCCGGGCGGGCGGCACCTGGGCCCCACGTTGACCGTCCGGCAGCGCCGTACTCCAACTACCCGGCAAGGCAGCCGGCGGAGACGGTCGCGGAACGCCAGGCCCGGCGCGAGAAGCGGGACCGGCAGAACATCAACATCACGCTCTACGTCGCCAGCCTGCTCCTGGTCGCAGCAGCGGCGCTGTTCATCGGAACCAGCCTTCCCCCCACGCTTCGCTTCGCCGGAGTCTGCATAGTTACCGCCGCCTTCTATGCCGCGGGATTTGTTCTCCATAGCCGGGTGCCACGCCTCAGGCCGGCGGCGGTGGCCTTTGCGGGAACGGGCCTGGCGCTGGTCCCGGTGACGGGACTCGCCCTGTACAACTTCGCCCTCCACCACGGCCCCACCGCCTGGCTGATCACTTCACTGATTGGGACCGCCGCCTACGTCGCTGCCGCCGTCCGCCTCGAAAGTCGGGTGCTGGTCTACCTGTCGCTGACGTTTGTGGCGTCTACGGCTTGGTCCGGGGTGTCAGTCCTGGGAGGGGCGCTGGTCTGGTACTTCGCCGCACAGATCTGCGTGGCCGTACTGCTGACCCTAGTGTCCCTCGCCAAGCCCGCCTGGCTTCCGCCGGTCTATGCGAGGCCACTCATGGTGTTGCATCCGTTGGTGGTGCCTGCCGTCGCAGCCGCAGCCACTTGCGTTCCGCTGCTGTTGGACAAGACCGAGTACGCGTTCATTATGGCTATGTGCGGTTGCTACTTTGGGCTGATGGCCGCCGTGCCGGGCAGTCGGCTCAGGCTCGCCAACTTCTACGCAGCGCGGGTATCCCTGACGATCGCCGCCGCAGTCGAGATCTGGAACCTGACCGGCAGGGGAAGCGATGCCTTACTGGCTGCGGCAGCAATCCTCGCGGTCCAGGCAGTGGCCGTGGCTCTTGCCTCCGCCTGGTTAGGCCACTGGATGCCAGGCGCTAAGCGTCCGCAAAACCGGGCCGAACCGTCCTCAGGCACACTGCATGGACGCTGGTTCGTGGACTCGCTGGCCACCTTCACTATCCAGCTGCTCGCCACTGCGATGTACGGCGGCCTCGTACTTTCGGCCGAGTATTACCCCTACGGCGCGTTCGGCCAGGTGGGTGAGGTTCCCCTGTGGATACCCGTTGCCGGTGCCTTGGCCACCAGCTTTGTTGTGGCCACACGCCTGGGGGGCCCGGCCGAGTGGGCTCCTGTGGCCGCCCTGCTCCTCGCGGGAGTGCTCGGCTACGCCCTGGGCGCGTGGCCGTTGGCAGTCATGCTGGCACTGGCGTTCGTCTTCTGGGCAGTCCGCGCGTTATTCGCGGCCAGCAAGCTCCGGAGGAACCTCGTACTCGCCGCCAGGTTGGCATTGACCCTGTCTGTTCCTGTCACTGTTGCAGCGGTTATCGGCGCCGGCCCGGACCGCATCATCACTTCGGTCTTCGGGCTGCTGGTAGCGCTGGTGTGTCAGCAGGTGATCTCGGCGTTCCTGGAGCGGGCAGGTGGCGGCTCCCTGGCGCCGGAGGCTACCCTTGCGGGCTTCGGCGCGGGCGGCCTGGCCTCCGTTGTCATGCTGGTGCTCCTTGACACGACTCCGGCCCACGACTGGATCCGGGCAGCGGTACTCATTCAACTCCTGACCGCGATGGCGGTTGGCCTCTTGATGGTGCCCCGGCCTGCAAGTGAGCTTGAGTGGAACGCGACAATCTGGGAAGCCCTTCCTCTGGCGGCCTCCACGCTTTGTGTCCCCGTGTCTTTCCTGGCTGTGAGCCAGCCTTTCGGAAACGTCGCACTGCTTCTGGTCCTGGGATACCTGCTCGCTTCCGGCCTGCGGATGCGGGTGCAGCAACACCGCTGGACCTACTGGTGGTTGGGCCGCGTTGCAGCCACGGTGTTGGTACTGACGGCTTTTGACCTTCTCCAGAGTGAGGCAGGGCCAACCGTCATCGCCGGCGATGTACTCCGCCCTGCCACAGTGTTGGTCCTCTTCCTCGCCATCCAACTGGTATTCCCCGTCTCCGCCTTTGTGCGCGGGAAGGCTCCGCGGGGAGTGCTCACGGATCCGGGCGTGGTCCTGCTGTTCCAGCTGATGGCGTCTGTGCTGCTGTTGGTGCTGGACCCGGACGGTTGGCAAGCGCCCTTCGTCGCTGCACTGACAGCAACCTGCGCCGTGGCCTCGGGCTACGTCTTCAGGAGCACGGGCGCCGCCGTCTGGTTCGCGCCGTCGTCGCTGGTGGTCCTGCTGGCATTCAGCGGCGGTGACCTGTTGGTGGTTGAACTCGTGCTGGGAATCTTTGCCGTGTTTGCCGCGGTGATGGTGGTGGCATCCGGCCAGCCCTTATGGAAGGGCTGGTATTTTGCAGGAGCCAGGCTGTTGACGGCCGCCCTCGCTGCAGTCCTCAGTTACGACGCCACGGCGTCTCCGACCGCCGTCTCCGTCACCTTCGCGCTTGTGCTGGCTGCCCAGCACGGAATCCGCTGGCTGATGCGTTCACGGCTGGCTGAAATTCGTTTCCAGCAGGCGGCCGTCTGGATCACGCTCGCTGGCCAGGCCCTTCTTCCCCTTGCTTACGTCTGGCAGGCCCGGCTGGGCTGGGCGAGGACTTCCGACGACGACGGCGGACGCTGGGTGGTGCTCCTGGAGTTGGCACTGTTGCTATGTTCGGCAGTCGTGGCGCGCCGGTTCTTCGCGGCGCGAGGATCCCTCTACTTCGCCGTCTATGCGCTGCTGTTCGGGGTCCTATCATTTGGGCCCGTGGTCAGTTTCGCCTCTGGCAGCCGAGCGGGCAGCGCGAGCTTCCTGGCGGCTCCGGTACTCGACTACACCGGCACTGCGGCAGTGCTGTTGCTCGGGGCGATCCTCGCTTCACTTGCAGGCGTAATGCTGCGCGGGCGCAACGTTGCTGTGACGGAGGTCGACCACTGGCTCTGGCTCACCACCGCCGGGTCATTTGCCCTGACCGCCCTGTTTGTGTCCACGACGGCGACGGGCTGGGTTGTGGGCGCTGCCCTCCTGGTGCTCGCCGGGGTGTGCTTCACGGCCTCGCATGTTGAGGAGCTGCCCTGGCTGTACGTACCGGCCGCGCTTGCTGCCCTGGCCGGCGGCATGCAGCTGGCGGATGCTGCCTTCCGGGATGTTCCGGGGGAGTGGGGCCAGTATCTTACGTGGCTTTGCGGCGCGGGACTGTCAGCTGCTGGACTGTATGGCGCACGGCTGTACCGCAGTGGAGAGCTGGCCGCCGACCCCGTGCGCCGCTGGTCCTTGGCCGGAGGGGCCTTCCTGGGGCTTTGCATTGTCGCCTTGACCGGGGTGCGTCCCGACGCGACAGCATGGGCAGCAGCCTTTGCCTTGGCTGCGGCGGTGGGAGTAGCCTGCCTCGAAGCTCCGGGAACGGCACGCCGGATCGTTGCCGAGACTGGGTTTGTGGCGGTCGTGGCGGCGGTGCAGCGGGCCGCCATCTTCGACCTGGATGGGCAGTACGGGCAGAACTACAGCCTTTCGCTTGGCCTGCCTGACCCGTTCTGGGTAGCCCAGTGGTACGTGCTCGCCGGGGCCGGCCTGGGGATCCTGCGCTTCACTACAGGACAGCGGAATGCCGGCAGGCTCCTTCTGGGAGCCGCGGCCGGACTGCTCACGCTGAGCGCCCTGGGTGTTGTTTTTGGCGGTAGCGGCAGCCAGCAATTGTGGGTGCTGGTCCTCTTCGCAGGGCTTCTGCTCGCCGGCCTGGGGTTGGGTGAACGGTTGTTTGTCTGGTGGGGCGCCGCCGGAGTGGCCGCATGCATTCTCTGGGCAATGCGTCAGTACACGTTCGCGCTCCTGGCGCTGATCGCCGTCGGGCTTATTGTGTTCGCAGTCTGGCGGCTGAACCGCGGAGCGGCCGGGGAGAAACCGGCGCTGCAGCCGTCCCCAGGACAGCCTTCACCTGACCAGCCGGATGGCGGGGAGCCGTTCAGCAAGCACTGATACTGTTGCTTGCATCGAGAGGAGCACATCATGGAATGGCTAATTTTCCTGGCTGTTGTGGTTGCAGTTGTTGCCGGTGTTTTTTGGGCGAAGAAGTATTTCCGGAATGAGATCGACCGCGCCAAGCGCATCAACCGGGCAAAAAAGAACCAGTAGGGCAATAGCGCGCAGACGGCGCTTGCAAGCCTTGAGGTTGCCCCGTGCTCAGCCGGGCAGCCTCTTCCGCTCCCGGCTCAAGGCCTGGTACCAGTAGAAGGACGACTTCGGCGTCCGCTCCTGCGTTTCAAAATCCACGTGGATCAGCCCGAAGCGCTGGGAGTAGCCTGCGGCCCATTCAAAGTTATCCATGAGTGTCCAGACATAGTACCCACGGAGGTCGAGCCCCTCGGCGATTCCGCCTGGAGCCGTCGCGTCAACCGCCTGCCGCAAGTGATCGGCGATGTAGTTCACCCGGCGCGCATCCTGGAGGGGGCCGTCCACGCGATCCGGTTCCGGGAAGCTGGCGCCGCTTTCGGTGATGTAGACCGGCGGCAAGGCATCCCCATAGCGGTCCCGAAGTTCCGCGAGGAGAATGCCCAGATGCGCGGGGGCCACCGGCCACCCGAAGCCCGTGGTCTGGTATTCCGGGTACCCCACTTCGTGGAAAGGCAATTGCGCAACGGCCTTGTGCGTGTCGGCGGGAATGGGGGTAATGCCGCGTCCGAGGGCCACCTTCACCGGGAAGTAGTAATTGAGGCCATAGAAGTCCAGCGGTTGGTGGATGGTCTTCAGATCAGCGTCCGAAAGCTTTCCGATGGAATGGAGCCAGGGCCGTGACACCACGGGGAGCTTGGGGTACCTGCCCAGCAGCACAGGGTCTGCATAGATTCTGTTCATCAGCAGGTCGTACAGCCTCGCCACGAGCCTGTCGCCGACCTTCCGACTGGCGGGTCGCACCGGTGAGTGCAGGTTGGTTACTCCCACGCCGCCCTTGACGCCCGCGGCGCGCAGGGCCTGGACACCCAGGCCGTGGGCAAGGAGCTGGTGATGGATCGAGGGCAGGGCGTCAAACATGAGTGCCCGCCCGGGAGCGTGGACACCGAGCGCATACCCGTTGAGTGTTACTGACACGGGCTCATTGAGGGTCACCCACTGGTCGACACGGTCACCGAAGTGCTTCCCGGCTACCCCGCAGTACTCTGCAAACCGTTCGGCCGTGGCGCGGTTCATCCAGCCGCCGCCGTGCTCCAGGGGCAGGGGAGTGTCCCAGTGGTACAGCGTGGCCATGGGCGAGATACCGGCCTCCAGGAGCCGGTCAATCAGCCGGTCATAGAAGTCCAGGCCCTGCCTGTTGATGGCACCGCGGCCGTCCGGCTGGATCCGGGGCCACGATAGGGAGAAGCGGTACGAATCGATGCCCAGCTCGCGCATGAGGGCGATGTCCTCGGGGAACCGGTTGTAGTGGTCGCAGGCCACGGCAGGGGAGTGGCCGTCCATGATGCTGCCGGGCTTCTGCACAAAGGCGTCCCAGCCGGAGGGACCACGCCCGTCCTCGGCCAGGGCCCCCTCAATCTGGAAGGCGGCTGCGGCTACGCCCAGCTTAAAGGAAGGCGGCAACCGGTCGGCGAGGTCGCGTACGGAAGCAGCATTTTCGACCGTCATGCCCCCATCATCTATTCGCAGGTTGCCGAAGGCAATGATCCAGGGGCACGAAAGCCAAGCAGATTCGCTTCTGCCGATAATATCCGGCATACTAGATGAGTTGTTCAAGCGCTTCTTCGTGTCCCGATCCGGATAATGCCGGGTGTCAGGGTCCAAGTTGAAGCCCAAACATAACCCACTCCCCATGGAACTGCGGATTTGTATGCGTGAAAATCGCGACACGCCCGACCGCGGGGGTCGGTTGCGCCGGCAAGGTGAGGAACCCGGATTCATCCGGATTCAGTTTGTGCGGCGGGTGGTAGTTACGACTTCAAATGCTTCGGCAGCCACACAACGAGTAAGTGAACAGGGCAGCCCCAACCAGGGGAAGCACAGACTGAAAGAGAGTCAGGCGACATGGCGGGACAAAAAATCCGCATCCGGCTGAAGTCATATGACCACGAGGTCATTGACGTTTCAGCCCGGAAGATCGTTGAGACGGTCACGCGCGCAGGCGCCACGGTAGTTGGCCCCGTGCCGCTTCCGACGGAGAAGAACGTTTACTGCGTAATCCGCTCTCCGCACAAGTACAAGGACAGCCGCGAGCACTTTGAAATGCGCACGCACAAGCGTCTTATCGACATCATCGATCCCACGCCGAAGGCCGTTGACTCGCTTATGCGTCTCGACCTGCCTGCCGACGTGAACATCGAAATCAAGCTGTAGGGAGGTGCTGAGAGACTATGACCGCAACCCGTAACGTAAAGGGCCTGCTGGGCACGAAGCTCGGCATGACCCAGGTCTGGGACGAGAACAACAAGCTCATCCCCGTCACTGTGGTCCAGGCAGATTCGAACGTCATCACGCAGCTGCGCAACGCAGAGACCGATGGCTACGTCGCCGTTCAGATCGGCTACGGCCAGATCGATCCCCGCAAGGTCACCAAGCCGCTGGCTGGTCACTTTGAAAAGGCAGGCGTCACGCCTCGCCGCCACGTCGTCGAACTGCGCACTGCAGATGCTGACACTTACGAGCTGGGCCAGGAGCTTTCTGTTGAGCTCTTCGAAGCCGGCCAGAAGATCGACGTCATTGGCACCACCAAGGGTAAGGGCTTCGCCGGTGTTATGAAGCGTCACGGCTTCCACGGCGTTGGAGCTTCCCACGGTGCCCACAAGAACCACCGTAAGCCCGGTTCAATCGGTGGCGCATCCACCCCGAGCCGCGTCTTCAAGGGCATGAAAATGGCCGGCCGCATGGGCGCCGTTCGTCACACCACGCTGAACCTCACCGTTCACGCTGTTGACGTCGAGAAGTCGCTGCTCCTGATCAAGGGTGCCGTTCCCGGCGCCCGCGGCCAGGTCGTACTCGTACGCACCGCCGTGAAGGGAGCCTAGTTCAATGGCTAACACTGTCAAGGTTGACCTGCCTGCAGAGATCTTCGACGTTCAGACCAACGTGCCGCTGCTGCACCAGGTCGTCGTTGCACAGCTCGCTGCTGCTCGCCAGGGTACCCACAAGACCAAGACCCGCGCCGAAGTTTCCGGTGCAGGCCGCAAGCCGTTCAAGCAGAAGGGCACCGGCCGCGCCCGTCAGGGTTCAATCCGTGCTCCTCACATGACCGGCGGTGGCGTTGTCCACGGTCCCACACCGCGTGACTACAGCCAGCGCACCCCCAAGAAGATGATTGCTGCTGCACTGCGCGGCGCACTCTCTGACCGCGCCCGCAACGGACGCATCCACGTCGTTGCTGACCTGGTCGCCGGCTCCAAGCCGTCCTCCAAGGAAGCACTGGCAACGCTGCGCGGCGTCTCCGAGCGCAAGAACCTGCTCGTTGTCATTGAGCGCGCCAACGATGTTGCTGCACTGTCCGTGCGCAACCTCGAGGATGTTCACGTTCTGTACGCAGACCAGCTGAACACCTACGACGTTCTCGTTTCTGACGACGTAGTCTTCACCAAGGCTGCCTACGAAGCATTCGTTGCTGACAAGGCTGCAAAGAACGAGGAGGATGCCAAGTGAGTGCAGCCACCATCAAGGACCCGCGCGACGTCGTGCTTGCACCCGTCGTTTCGGAAAAGAGCTACGGCCTGATCGATGAGGGAAAGTACACCTTCCTGGTGGACCCCCGCTCGAACAAGACCGAGATCAAGCTGGCCGTGGAGAAGATTTTCTCCGTCAAGGTCGACTCGATCAACACCATCAACCGTGCCGGTAAGCGCAAGCGCACCAAATTCGGATGGGGTACCCGCAAGAACACCAAGCGTGCGATTGTCACCCTCAAAGAAGGCACTATCGACATCTTCGGCGGTCCGCTCGCGTAGCGGAGACCACTTTAACGAGGAAATAAATTATGGGAATCCGTAAATACAAGCCGACTACCCCGGGCCGTCGTGGCTCGAGCGTAGCGGACTTCACAGAAATCACGCGGTCGACGCCGGAAAAGTCGTTGGTACGTCCGCTGCCCAAAAAGGGCGGCCGTAACAACACCGGTAAGATCACAACCCGTCACAAGGGTGGTGGCCACAAGCGCCAGTACCGTCTGATCGACTTCCGTCGCCACGACAAGGACGGCGTTGACGCCCGCGTTGCCGAAATCGAGTACGATCCGAACCGTACGGCTCGCATCGCCCTCCTGCACTACGTTGATGGCACCAAGCGTTACATCATCGCCCCGAACAAGCTCTCCCAGGGTGACTTCGTAGAAGCAGGTGCCAACGCTGACATCAAGCCTGGCAACAACCTGCCCCTGCGCAACATTCCGGTGGGTACCGTTATCCACGCAGTTGAACTGCGTCCGGGTGGCGGCGCCAAGATGGGCCGCTCCGCCGGCGCATCGATCCAGCTTGTAGCCAAGGAAGGCCGCTTCGCCCAGCTGCGACTGCCTTCTGGCGAAATCCGCAACGTTGACGTGCGCTGCCGCGCAACCGTCGGCGAGGTCGGCAACGCAGAGCAGTCGAACATCAACTGGGGTAAGGCTGGCCGCATGCGCTGGAAGGGCGTCCGCCCGACCGTCCGTGGTGTCGCCATGAACCCGGTTGACCACCCGCACGGTGGCGGTGAGGGTAAGACGTCCGGTGGACGTAACCCCGTCAACCCCAACGGTAAGCGTGAAGGCCGCACCCGCCGCCCCAACAAAGAGAGCGACAAGCTTATTGTTCGTCGCCGTCGTACTGGCAAGAACAAGCGATAGGAGCCTGGACACATGCCACGCAGCCTGAAAAAAGGTCCCTTCGTTGACCAGCACCTCTTTGTGAAGGTGGATAGGGAAAACGAAAAGGGCACCAAGAACGTCATTAAGACCTGGTCCCGCCGTTCGATGATCATCCCCGACATGCTCGGGCACACGATCGCCGTACATGACGGACGCAAGCACATTCCGGTGTTTGTTACCGAGTCGATGGTCGGGCACAAGCTCGGCGAATTCGCTCCCACGCGGACATTCCGCGGCCATGTCAAGGACGACCGTAAGGGCAAGCGCCGCTAGGCGCCTGCACTTACGTCATAGACGAGAGAAGGAAAGCAATGGAAGCCAAGGCAATTGCGCGTCACATCCGCGTAACGCCTATGAAGGCCCGGCGCGTCGTCAACCTTGTTCGTGGTAAGCAAGCGAACGAGGCTCTGGCAATTCTGAAGTTTGCCCCCCAGGCAGCTTCTGAGCCGGTATTCAAGGTAGTTCAGTCGGCAATCTCCAACGCCCGGGTCCTCGCGGACCGCGACGGCGTGGCGTTTGACGAAGGTGACCTCATCATCAGCGAAGCGTTTGTTGATGAAGGCCCGACCATGAAGCGGTTCCAGCCGCGTGCCCAGGGTCGTGCATTTCAGATCAAGAAGCGCACCAGCCACATCACCGTGGTAGTCGCTACCCCGGAGAAAGAGGAGGCTCGCTAAGTGGGACAGAAAGTAAACCCGCACGGGTTCCGACTCGGCATCACCACCGATCACGTATCGCACTGGTTCGCTGACAGCACCAAGGCCGGACAGCGGTACAAGGACTTCGTTCGCGAAGACATCCGTATCCGCCAGCTCATGTCTGTTGGCATGGAGCGCGCCGGTATCGCCAAGGTCGAAATCGAGCGCACCCGTGACCGTGTCCGCGTGGACATCCACACGGCACGCCCGGGCATCGTCATCGGCCGCCGCGGCGCCGAAGCAGACCGCATCCGCGGCGAGCTCGAAAAGCTCACCGGCAAGCAGGTCCAGCTGAACATCCTCGAGGTCAAGAACCCCGAAATGGAAGCACAGCTTGTTGCCCAGGGCGTTGCTGAGCAGCTGACTTCCCGCGTGGCGTTCCGCCGTGCGATGAAGAAGGCCATGCAGTCCGCGCAGCGTGCAGGTGCCAAGGGCATCCGTATCGCTTGCTCGGGTCGACTGGGCGGCGCTGAAATGTCCCGCTCGGAGTTCTACCGCGAAGGCCGTGTGCCCCTGCACACCCTCCGCGCGAACATCGACTACGGCTTCTACGAGGCCAAGACCACCTTCGGCCGCATCGGCGTGAAGGTCTGGATCTACAAGGGTGACGTCACCGCCAAGGAACTGGCTCAGCAGGCAGCTGCTGCTCCGTCCCGTGGCCGCGGCGCCAGCGACCGTCCGGGCCGCCCGGGCGGTGCTGACCGTGGTGACCGCCGCCGTCGTACCGACCGTCCGGCCGCCGAAGCAGCTCCCGCTGCAGAGGCTCCGGCAGTTGAGGCTGCACCTGCTGCAGTAGAAGGAGGACAGGCTTAAATGCTTATCCCACGTCGAGTCAAGCACCGCAAGCAGCACCACCCGGGTCGTTCCGGCGCTGCTACGGGCGGCACCAAGGTCTCCTTCGGTGAGTACGGCATCCAGGCCCTGAGCCCGGCATACGTAACCAACCGTCAGATCGAGTCTGCACGTATCGCGATGACCCGCCACATCAAGCGTGGCGGTAAGGTCTGGATCAACATCTACCCGGACCGTCCCCTGACGAAGAAGCCTGCCGAAACCCGCATGGGTTCCGGTAAGGGTTCACCGGAATGGTGGGTCGCCAACGTCAAGCCGGGCCGGGTTCTCTTTGAGATCTCCGGTGTCGAAGAATCGGTGGCACGCGAGGCCCTGCGCCTGGCAATCCACAAGCTCCCGTTGAAGGCACGCATTCTGCGTCGCGAAGGTGGTGAATAGAAATGGCAGTAGGATCCAAGGAACTCGCTCCCGCACAGCTGGACGGTTTCGACAACGAGCGTCTCGTTGAAGAACTCCGCAAGGCTAAGGAAGAGCTGTTCAACCTGCGTTTCCAGTCCGCCACCGGCCAGCTGGAGAACCACGGTCGTCTGCGCGCGGTAAAGAAGGACATCGCACGCATCTACACCGTTCTCCGTGAACGCGAGCTGGGCATTCGTGCCGAGGTTGCCGCACCGGTTGTGGAAGCCAAGGAAGAAAAGAAGTCCAAGAAGGCAACAACCAAGAAGGCCGAAAAGGCTGAAACGGTTGAGACCGAGGAGGATGCCAAGTGAGTGAAAAGGACGAGAACGTGACGGAAACTGCTACGGCAGCTACGGCTGAGCAGCGCGGTTACCGTAAGACGCGTCGCGGCTACGTGGTTTCGGACAAGATGGAAAAGACCATCGTTGTCCAGGTTGAAGACCGCGTGAAGCACGCCCTCTACGGCAAGGTCATCCGCCGCACCTCGAAGGTCAAGGCTCACGACGAAGAGAACATCGCCGGCATCGGCGACCTCGTAGTCATCGCTGAGACCCGCCCGCTGTCCGCCACGAAGAACTGGCGGCTCGTGGAGATCCTCGAGAAGGCTAAGTAACACCTGCAGCTGTGCTGCTGGGCTATGCCCGGAAACCCCCGTTCCCTTTGGGAACGGGGGTTTCCTCATTTCCGGGACGGGCGGCTGAGGGCGTCACGTGCAGCACGTTTTCACGGAACGTACGACGGCGGCGGCCCGGGTTTCGTGGGGGAGCGGCACCGGCGGTGCGCCGAAAGAATGCCGTGCCCTGACGCCGTCGTTCTTTGATGCAGCGGCCCGGCCTGTGATATGGGGACTGACCCGATCTGTGCTAGGATATTGAGTTTGTATGGCGCCTTTTGTGCGCCGTCATCAAACCTCGTAAACAATCGTGCCACGGCATAGTGCCCCCTTGCACTTGGACTGCGTCCAATTCGCTTGGGAAGCAACTGTTTTTGGCACGGGCGTTTAGGCCTGGTCTGGCAAAATCCAGGCAGGTCAAGAGACACCCCGATCAACCGTTCCGCAAGGCTCATTCCGTAGGAAGATTTTCGGTCTGAGAACCAGCGCGACGCAAGGAGTAAATAGTGATTCAGCAGGAGTCGCGACTCAAGGTCGCCGACAACACGGGTGCTAAGGAAATCCTTACCATTCGCGTTCTCGGTGGATCTGGCCGTCGCTACGCAGGCATTGGCGACGTCATCGTCGCTACCGTCAAGGACGCAATTCCGGGCGGCAACGTAAAGAAGGGCGATGTTGTCAAGGCAGTCATCGTCCGTACCAAGAAGGAACGCCGCCGTGCGGATGGTTCCTACATCAAGTTTGACGAGAACGCAGCTGTGATCCTGAAGGCTGACGGTGACCCCCGCGGTACCCGTATCTTCGGACCGGTTGGTCGTGAACTCCGTGACAAGAAGTTCATGAAGATCGTTTCTCTGGCTCCGGAGGTGCTCTAGTCCATGGCTAAGATCAAGAAGGGTGACCTCGTTCAGGTCATCACTGGCGCCAAGGCTGAGCGCGGCGGCGACAAAGGCAAGCAGGGCAAGGTTCTGCGCGTATTCCCGGAGAGCAACCGCGTGTTGGTCGAAGGCATTAACCGCGTAACCAAGCACACCAAGGTCGGTCAGTCGCAGCGCGGCACCAAGACCGGTGGCATCGAGGTTGTCGAAGCTTCGATCCACATCTCCAACGTGGCTCTGGTTGACCCGTCCACCAAGAAGCCCACCCGCGTTGGTTTCCGCACCGAGACCGTTGAGCGCAATGGCGTGAAGCGCGAAGTGCGTGTACGCGTGGCCAAGAGCTCCGGGAAGGACATCTAATGACTGAGACTCTCGAGACTCCGGCAACGAAGATCGTTCCTCGTCTGAAGACCAAGTACGCCGATTCCATCAAGAGCACGCTCATTGAGGAATTCAAGTACGAGAACGTCAACCAGGTTCCCCGCCTGGTGAAGGTCGTTGTGAACATGGGTGTTGGAGATGCCGCTAAGGACTCCAAGCTGATCGACGGCGCTGTCCGCGATCTGACCCTGATCACCGGCCAGAAGCCGCAGGTAACCAAGGCCCGCAAGTCGATCGCACAGTTCAAGCTGCGCGAAGGCATGCCCATCGGCGCCCACGCTACCCTGCGTGGAGACCGCATGTGGGAATTCCTGGATCGTCTGGTCACGCTGGCTCTGCCCCGTATCCGCGACTTCCGCGGCCTCAGCGGCAAGCAGTTCGATGGCAACGGCAACTACACCTTCGGTCTGACCGAGCAGGTTATGTTCCACGAAATCGACCAGGATTCCATCGACCGCGTTCGCGGTATGGACATCACGGTTGTTACCACTGCCAAGACCGATGACGAAGGCCGCGCGCTGCTGAAGGCGCTTGGTTTCCCGTTCAAGGCCGAAGACTAATCTAACTACGTAACAGGTCCTTCGCTGAGGCTTTAGGCAGCAGCGAGGAAACCGTTATGAGGAAGGGCAAGAGCCCAAAATGACAATGACAGATCCTGTCGCAGACATGCTTACGCGTCTGCGCAACGCAAACTCGGCATACCACGATTCCGTGACCATGCCGTACAGCAAGCTCAAGGCACGCGTTGCCGACATCCTGAAGGCCGAAGGTTACATCGCCTCCTGGAAAGAAGAAGACGCTGAGGTTGGCAAGAAGCTGACCCTCGAGCTCAAGTTCGGTCCGAACCGCGAGCGTTCAATCGCTGGCGTTCGTCGTATTTCCAAGCCGGGACTGCGTGTTTACGCAAAGTCCACCAACCTGCCGCACGTGCTCGGTGGCCTGGGTGTCGCAATCCTGTCCACCTCTTCCGGCCTCCTGACTGACAAGCAGGCCGGCAAGAAGGGCGTGGGCGGCGAAGTCCTCGCTTACGTCTGGTAACGGGAAAGGAAGAGAATAATGTCACGTATTGGACGTCTCCCCATCACCGTTCCTGCCGGCGTTGAGGTCAAGGTTGACGGCTCTGTCGTCAGCGTCAAGGGTTCCAAAGGCGAGCTGAACCACACTGTGGCCAGCCCGATCGAGGTTTCCCTGGAAGCAGACACCCTGACTGTCGCCCGCCCGAACGACGAGCGCGCCTCCCGTTCACTCCACGGCCTGACCCGCACCCTGATCTCCAACATGATCGAGGGCGTAACCAAGGGCTACGAGAAGAAGCTTGAAATCGTTGGTACTGGTTACCGCGTTCAGGCCAAGGGATCTGACCTTGAGTTCGCTCTCGGCTTCAGCCACCCGGTAAATGTCTCCGCACCGGAGGGCATCACCTTTGCAGTTGAGACCCCGACCAAGCTCTCTGTTTCAGGTATCAACAAGCAGCAGGTCGGCGAGGTTGCTGCCAACATTCGCAAGCTGCGGAAGCCGGACCCCTATAAGGGCAAGGGCATCCGTTACGCCGGCGAAGTCATCCGCCGCAAGGTCGGAAAGGCTGGTAAGTAACCATGGCCATCTCAATTAATAAGAAGCGTACGAACAAGAGCAAGTCTGCTTCGCGCAGCCGTCGTCAGCTTCGTATCCGCAAGCGCATCTCCGGTACGGCTATACGTCCTCGTCTGGTCGTCAACCGTTCCGCACGCCACGTATTCGTCCAGGTTGTCGATGACACCAAGGGCCTGACCGTAGCGAGCGCGTCCACACTGGAAGCCGACCTTCGTGCATTCGACGGTGACAAGACTGCCAAGGCCAAGCGCGTTGGCGAGCTCGTCGCCGAGCGTGCCAAGGCTGCCGGTATCGAAGCTGTTGTCTTCGACCGCGGTGGTAACAAGTACCACGGCCGGATCGCCGCCGTCGCTGACGGTGCACGTGAAGGTGGGCTGTCACTGTGACGGAAGCAAACAAGGAAAAGGACACTGTGTCTGCAGATCAGAAGGCGACTGAAGCCGTAGCTGCTCCGGCCACTGAGACCACTGCTCCCGCTGCTGCCGATGACCGCCGTGGTGGCGCTCGTCGTGGCGAGCGTGGAGACCGTGGCCAGGGCCGCGGCGACCGTGGTGGCCGTGGCGGCCGCGACGGCGGCCGTGAAGCTGAGAAGAGCCAGTTCGTAGAGCGCGTTGTTACCATCAACCGCGTTTCCAAGGTCGTCAAGGGTGGTCGTCGCTTCAGCTTCACCGCTCTGGTCGTCGTTGGTGACGGCAACGGTATGGTCGGCGTTGGCTACGGCAAGGCTAAGGAAGTTCCTGCCGCAATCGCGAAGGGCGTTGAAGAGGCCAAGAAGTCCTTCTTCCGCGTTCCCCGCATTGGCAACACCATCCCGCACCGCGTTCAGGGTGAGGCTGCTGCCGGCGTCGTAATGCTGCGTCCGGCTTCCGCCGGTACCGGTGTTATCGCCGGTGGCCCGGTCCGTGCAGTACTGGAGTGCGTGGGCATCCACGACATCCTCTCCAAGTCGCTCGGTTCCTCGAACGCCATCAACATCGTTCACGCGACCGTTGATGCCCTGAAGCGCCTCGAAGAGCCGGCAGCAGTGGCAGCACGCCGCGGCCTGCCCCTGGACGAGGTTGCTCCGCCGGCAATGGTGAAGGCTCTCCTGAACCAGAAGGCGGGTGTCTAAGTTATGGCTAAGAACCTGATTCCCTCCGACGTCCAGTTGGAGATCACTCAGATCAAGTCCGTCATTGGCGGCAAGCAGAACCAGCGCGACACCCTTCGGTCCCTCGGCCTGAAGCGGATCGGACACACCGTTGTCCGCACCGCCGACGCCGTGACCGTTGGAATGCTCAACACGGTTCCGCACCTGGTAAAGGTAGAGGAGGCGAAGTAAATGGCAGAGAAAAACACTGCTGAGAAGGCACAGAGCGCGACTGCTGAGAAGCAGAACGCTCTGAAGGTCCACCACCTGCGTCCCGCCCCGGGTGCCAAGACCGCCAAGACCCGCGTTGGTCGTGGTGAAGGTTCCAAGGGTAAGACCGCTGGCCGCGGTACCAAGGGTACGAAGGCCCGCTACCAGATCAAGGCTGGCTTTGCCGGCGGCCAGTTGCCGCTGCACATGCGCCTGCCGAAGCTGCGCGGCTTCAAGAACCCGTTCCGGGTTGAGTTCCAGGTTGTAAACCTGGACAAGCTCAACGAGCTGTTCCCGGAAGGTGGCGCAGTCACCGTGGAGAACCTGGTCGAAAAGGGTGCCGTTCGCAAGAACCAGCCCGTCAAGGTGCTTGGCACCGGTGACATCACCGTCAAGGTTGACGTCACCGCCCACGCATTCTCGGCCAGCGCCGCAGAAAAGATTGCTGCAGCAGGCGGAAGCACCACCGCCCTCTAACGAGGCGGTGGGCGAACGCCCGTTGTGAACTCCCGGTATGCAGGGCCCCAGGCTCTGCGTACCGGGAGTTTTTTCACATCCCGCCGGCCGACTATTTCCGTCCGTTCGCCGCATGGGCGCCCTGACGGATTGTTCGCATAGCGCATACAACCGTTAGACTCGGTTGTTGGGATTTATTGACTCCCATCACCCCACTCTTATTTACACCACAGGAGGACGCTTGCTTAGCGCATTTGGCCGGGCCTTTCGCACGCCTGATCTGCGACGCAAGTTGTTGTTCACGCTGGGAATCATCACCATCTTCCGCTTGGGTGCCTTCATTCCCTCGCCTGGTGTGAACTACCAGAATGTCCAGCAATGCTTGCAGAACGGTCAGACCGCAGGCGGGCTCTACCAGCTCGTTAACCTGTTCAGCGGCGGTGCATTGCTCCAGGTGTCCATCTTCGCGCTGGGCATCATGCCGTACATCACGGCCAGCATCATCGTTCAACTGCTCCGGGTGGTCATTCCCCGGTTCCAGCAGCTGTACGAGGAGGGCGCCTCCGGGCAGTCCAAGCTGACCCAGTACACGCGGTACCTCACCATCGCCCTGGGCCTGCTCAACGCCACGACACTGGTGTCGCTGGCACGTTCAGGCCAGCTCCTGCCAGGCTGTGCGCTGGACATCATCCCGGACACCAGCGTGATCACCACCATCCTGATCATCATCACGCTGACGGCCGGCACCGGCCTGATCATGTGGATGGGCGAGCTCGTCACCGAAAAGGGTGTGGGCAACGGCATGTCGCTGCTTATCTTCACCTCCATCGCCGCAAGCTTCCCCACCTCCCTGGGCGCTATCTGGACCTCGCAGGGTCCGGGCACGTTCTTTATGGTCCTGGCCATTGGCCTGGTCACCGTTGCCCTGGTGGTCTTTGTGGAGCAGTCCCAGCGTCGCGTCCCGGTGCAGTACGCCAAGCGGATGATTGGACGCCGCACTGTGGGCGGCACCAGCACGTACATTCCCATCAAGGTCAACATGGCCGGCGTGGTCCCCGTGATCTTCGCGTCGTCCATGCTCTACCTGCCGGGCCTGATTGCGCAGTTCAACCAGCCCAAGCAGGGCGAGACAATGGCCCCGTGGGTGGAGTGGATCAACAACAACCTCACCCGCGGTGACCACCCGATTTACATGGCGCTCTACTTCGCCATGATTGTGTTTTTCACCTACTTCTATGTCGCGATCACCTTCAACCCTGAAGAGGTCTCGGACAACATGAAGAAGTACGGCGGCTTCATCCCGGGCATCCGGGCTGGCAAGCCGACGGCGGACTACCTGCAGTACGTCCTGTCCAGGATCACCCTGCCCGGCGCCCTGTACCTGGGCTTTGTGGCACTGATCCCGCTCGTCGCCCTGGTCCTGATCAACGCGAACCAGAACTTCCCGTTCGGCGGTACGTCGATCCTGATCATGGTGGGTGTGGGCCTGGAGACGGTCAAGCAGATTGACGCGCAGCTACAACAACGTCACTACGAAGGGCTTTTGCGATGACGAGAATGCTAATTATCGGACCTCCCGGTTCCGGCAAAGGAACGCAGGCAGAGCGGATCTCCGAACGCCTCGGCGTCGTTGCGATCTCCACCGGCGATATCTTCCGCGCCAACGTCAAAGGTGAGACGCCGCTGGGCGTCGAGGCCAAGAAGTACATGGATGCCGGCGACTTTGTGCCGGACAGCGTCACCAACAAGATGGTGCGTGACCGCCTCAGCGAGGCCGACGTCGAAACCGGCTTCCTGCTGGACGGTTACCCCCGAACCACAGCCCAGGTGGACTACCTCGACGAGATCCTCGCCAAGGGCGAGGAGAAGCTCGACGTCGTCCTGCAGCTCACTGCCGACGACGAGGAATTGGTGCACCGGCTGCTTGGCCGGGCGAAGGAAACGGGCCGGAGCGACGACAACGAAGCCGTCATCCGCCACCGCCTGGACCTGTACCACGAGCAGACCGAGGCCGTTGTGGCCAAGTATGCCGAACGCGGCATCCTGACCCAGGTGGACGGCATCGGCGGCATCGACGAGGTCACCGACCGCGTCATGCAGGCCATCAAGGCAGCACAGGCCGCCTGATCCCGGCAACAGTTATTCGAGGCTCCTCCCGGATTCCGGGAGGAGCCTCAGCCATTGAAAGGACACACCATGGCTTTCGGCCAGCCCCGTATCGAATATAAGACCAACGCCCAGATGCGCACCATGCACGAGGCGGGCCTGGTCCTCAGCCGTGCGCTGGACGCAGCAGTTGAGGCCGCGGTGCCCGGGGTCACCACCAAACACCTGGACGACGTATTCGCGGCCGTCCTGAACCAGGCCGGCGCCAAGTCCAATTTCTTCGGCTACCACGGTTTCCCGGCCACCATCTGCACGTCCGTCAACGAGGAAGTGGTGCACGGCATCCCCGGCGGACGGGTCCTCAACGACGGCGACATCATCTCGATCGACGGCGGAGCCATCGTCGACGGCTGGCACTCCGACTCGGCCCGCACGGTCATCGTGGGCACGGCAGACCCCGAGGACCAGCGTCTTTCCGACGTCACACAGGCGGCTATGTGGCGGGGCATCGCCGCCCTGGCGTCCGGCAGCCACGTGGGAGATATCGGTGCTGCCATCGACGACTACGTCTCCTCCGTCCCCGGCAAGCCCCTGGGCATCCTGGAAGACTACGTGGGCCACGGGATCGGGTCGGAGATGCACATGGCCCCGGACGTCCTGAACTACCGCACCAGCCACCGCGGCCCGAAGATCCGGCCCGGCCTGTGCCTTGCCATCGAACCCATGCTGGTCCGCGGCAGCATCGACACCGCCGTGCTCGACGACGACTGGACCGTGGTGACCACGGACGGGAAGCGCTCCTGCCAGTGGGAGCATTCCGTGGCCGTCCACGACAAGGGGATCTGGGTCCTTTCCGCGCCCGACGGCGGGGCAGAGCACCTGGTGCCGCTCGGCGTCGTGCCCGTCCCCATCCCGTAAGTCAGGCCTTGAGCCTGGGCTTGACGTCCTTGGTGTAGATTCCCTCGAGCGTCGCCTTCAGCTCCGTCATGGTGGCCTTCACGTCGCCCTGTTGGGTGAGGATCTTGGCGGCAGCCTTGGCCATCTCCTGGTCTGCGCCGGGCAGGAACACGCGGGCGTTGTCCTGGACGCGGGTAACGGCCAGTTGGTCCATGGCGATCTTGATCTGCGGGGTCTTGGCCAGCACGGCGGTCATGTCAGCGGAGGTCCGCGTGGGCATGTAACCGGTTGCGGCTGAAAACGCCGCAGTGTTCTCCGGCTCGGTCATGAACTGAAGGAACATGGCGGCCGCAAGCTGCTCTTCCTTGGTGACACCGCTGGGGATGCCCAGGCCGGCTCCGCCAGTGGGGCACACTCCTGAGGTGGCCTTCGAACCGCCCGGCAGGAACCCAACGCCCACGTTGAACTTGGCGGACTTCAGGATGCCGATCAGCGAACCCGTCGAGGACAGAGTGGCCGAGGCGAGGCCAGCTGCAAAGTCGTCGGCGGATTCCTTGGAGGAGACCCCGGCCCAGGCGTCCTTGTAGACGGAATCCTGGGCCGCCTGCAGTGCCCCGACGGACTCGGCTGAGTCGCAGGTGATGTCCCAGCCCTTGGACCAGCCGCCGCCTTCGCCCCAGAGGTTGTTCTGCAGGGTCCAGCCGGCGTACCCGGCGAGGGCGGGGTGCATAAAGGCATACTGGGCGCCGGAAGCTGCCTTGAGCTTGGGTGCCCAGCCGGCGAATTCCTGCCAGGTGGCGGGGGCGCGATCCGGCAGGCCTGCCGCAGCGAAGTGGTCCTTGTTGTAGTAGAACAAGGGCGTGGACCGGCCGTAGGGAAGAGCCCACTGTTTGCCGTCGTACTTGTAATCGTCCACCAGCGAGGTGCGGAAGTCGTCCAGCTTGACGTCCAGTTGCTTGACCAGCGAGTCGAGCGGGATGATGCTTTCGTTCAGGTAGTAACGGAACCACCAAACGTCGGAGAGCACCACCAGGGACGGCAGGCCTGACTTGGCGGCCTGGGCGGTCTGGAACTTCTGGGCGATTTCCTCGTAGTTGGCGCCTGCTGTCACCAGGTTCACCTTGATGTCCGGGTACCTGGCGTGGAACTTCTCGATGATGCTTTTTTCCACATCCTGTGACTTGCCCGGGTGGTTGGACCAGAAGTCGATGGATGCGGCCGGCTTCACGCCGCTGAAGTCGATGTCGGCAACGGGTGTCACCGCGGCTCCGGGGGTTGTTGACGGGCCGCCGCAGGCGGACAGTGCTGCGGCTCCTGCCCCGGCCCCGGCCAGGGTGAGGAAGAACCGTCGATCAAGGGTTAGGGACATGGTGCTGCCTTTCGTTGTGTGCCTCGGTGGTGCTGGATGCGGTGGATGGATGTTTTGGATGCCCGACGGGGATTAGCCCGTCACGCTGCCCGCCCGGGATTAGCCCGTCACGCTGCCCTGGGTCAGGCCCGCGACGATGTAGCGCTGGAGCATGGCGAAGATGACCAGGATGGGGACGATCACGAGGACGGCGCCGGCCATCATGACTCCCCAGCCTGCGCCGTTGCTCTCTGAGTTCTGCAGGAGGGTGAGGCCCACGGGAAGGGTCATGCTTTCGGGCTTGTCCGTGATGATCAGGGGCCAGATGTACTCGTTCCACTCGCTCACCACGGTGACCAGGGCTACCGTGGCGATGGAAGGAACGGACACCGGCACCACGATCTGCCAGAGTCGCCGCCAGTGGCCGGCGCCGTCGATCTCTGCTGATTCCAGGATGGAACCAGGCAGGGTCAGGAAATGCTGGCGCAGCAGGAAGGTGCCGAACGCGGTTCCCAGGCCGGGCAGGATGATGCCCCACAGGGTGTTCTTCCCGCCCATTCCGGCGATCAGGATGTAGTTCGGCAGGATGGACACCTGCGCGGGAACCATCAGGGCCACGAGGATCAGGACGAAGATCACGTTCTTGAACGGAAACCGCACAAACACCAGGGCGTAGGCGGTCAGCAGTGCGAGGATCACTTTGATGCCGCCGCCCACCACGGTGACGATGGTGCTGTTGAGGAAGAACTGACCGAACGGGACCGTGGTCATGGCCACCCGGTAGTTCTCCGGGTCCAGGGTTGCTGGGAGCGCCTGCAGGTCCAAAGTCACTATTTCGCCAGGTTGTTTGAACGAGCTCAGCACCATCCACAGCAGCGGCAGGAAGACCACCAGGACAGCGATCGCCAGCGGCGCATACCCGGCAGCGACTGTCCTGGCCAGGTTGGCACGGGAGAATGCGCGCTCGCGGGGCGGGACGGCGTCGGACGTTGAAGGTTCCGGGAGGAGGACAGCGGGGGCGCTCACGAGTAGTGCACCTTCTTTTCGATGAACCGCAGCTGCAGCACGGTGATCACCAGCAGTATTGCAAACAGGACCACGGAGATGGCGGCGGAATAGCCGGCGCGGTTATAGGCACCGAAGGCTTGGAGGTATGCCTCGTAGATGAGGGTGCTGGTGCCGCTGCCCAGGGGCGTCATGATTCGGATGAGGTCAAAGGCCTGCAGGGAGCTGAGCATGGTGGTGATCAGCAGGAAGAACGTAGTAGGGGAAAGCAGCGGCAGGGACATGCTGAGAAAGCGCCGGACATGGCCGGCGCCGTCCAGCGCGGCGGCCTCCATCACATCCTGCGGCAGGGACTGGAGCCCGGCGAGGAACACCACCGCGCAGTAGCCCAGGTTCTTCCAGACATACACGATGATGACCATCACCAGTGAAAGTTCCGGATCGTTGATCCACTGCGGGCTCTGCTGTCCGAAGCCCCGAAGGATCCAGGCCAGCACACCGTAGCCGGGATCAAAGATGAACAGCCAGACCAGGCCAACACCCACCCCGGACAGCACATACGGCGCGAAGACTGCCGACCGGGCAAAGGTAGTGCCGCGGACTTTCGAGTTCAGTGCCAGCGCCACCAGCAAGCCCAGCACCATGGAGCCGCCTACTGTTGCGGCCATAAATACGGCAGTGGTGCCCAGCACCCGGCCGGCGTCCGCGCTGGTGAAGAACGTGATGTAGTTTTCCAGCCCGACGACGGTGGCGGACGCGGAGCCGAGCGTCCAGTTCAGCGTGGAGTAGTAGAGGTTGTTGAACAGTGGAACGTAGGTGAATACCGCGATGAGCAGCAGGTTAGGCAAGGCCAGCGCGAGGAAAACGAAGAAGTCCCGGCGTTTCCGCTGCGACCAGCGGTTGTGGCGGGGCCTGGCGGGGGTGCCGGCAGCTTGGCCGGACGGGGCCAGTGGCGGGTGCCTGTCGGCGAGTTGTGATGTCATTGGTCTCTAACGGTGAACAGGCCTGGGAAGAGGCAGGGCAGGATCCGCCTTCACTCCACCACACCGCTCGGGGTGTCAACAGCCGGTTTCCGGCATACGCGGATATGTTGTTCAACCCTTCCCTGGCCGTTTACTGACTGTTGTCTATCGGATCGCCCAGCGTTTGCTTTGGAATCCGGCGTGTCCCCTGCCCAACTAGGTAGCAGCAGATGTCGTTTTGAGCCCTCATAACGACATCTGCTGCTACTTAGTTGGGTGAGGGGGAACAATGGAGCCCATGGGAGCCATTACTGATGTGCCGGGAATCCGGGTGGGCCACCAGCAGAAGTCCGACGGCGGCTGGTTGAGTGGTGTGACGGTGGTCCTGCCGCCGCCGGGTACGGTCGGTTCCGTGGACGTCGGCGGGGGAGGCCCCGCGACCCATGAGACCGACGCACTGGACCCCACCACGCTGGTGTCCGCCGTGGACGCGGTGGTCCTGACAGGCGGCAGCGCCTACGGGCTGGCCTCTGCCCACGGCGCCCAGCGCTGGTGCGAGGAACACGGGCGAGGATTTGCGGTTCCCGGCGGGGTGGTCCCCATCGTTCCCGCCGCAGCCATTTTCGACCTGGGCCGCGGCGGTGACTTCAGTGCCCGCCCGGACGCGGGGATGGGTTACGCCGCCACGGAGGCCGCCGCTGCCCAGGAGGAAGGGCACGACGTCGTACGTGGCAATGTGGGCGCCG
Source organism: Pseudarthrobacter sp. NPDC055928 (assembly GCF_042270935.1). Taxonomy (NCBI): domain Bacteria; kingdom Bacillati; phylum Actinomycetota; class Actinomycetes; order Micrococcales; family Micrococcaceae; genus Pseudarthrobacter; species Pseudarthrobacter sp. NPDC055928. Next base: position 134,751 of record NZ_JBHJZH010000001.1, on the reverse strand, counting down.
GCACCGGCGCGGTCATCGCCAGGACCTTCAAAGGGGGAGTGGGCACCGCATCGGTAACTCTGGAGAGCGGTGCAGTTATCGGGGCACTTGCCGTAGTCAACGCGCTGGGTCTTCCGTATGCGGCAAATGCCGCTGGCGGGCGTGATTCCGAGCCCGAGGCGCCGGAAGCCCCCGGACCCAACACCACCCTGGTTGTGGTTGCCACCAACGCCGTGCTTGATGTGGCAGAGTGCAAGCGGACTGCTTCTGCTGCCCAGGCCGGAATCGCCCGGGCGCTGGACCCTTCCCACACGCTGGCTGATGGCGACACCGTCTTCTGCCTCGCAACAGGCACCGTTGCGCTAGACCGCAGCACCGAAACTGCCCGGCAGATTAGCCTCATCACGCTGCAGAGTGCGGCAGCCGACGTCGTACGTTTAGCCATCCTGGATGGAGTGGACAGGGCGGAGGCGGTCTCAACTCCGGCAGCTGAATATAGTGCGTACCGGCGCGCAGTGCGCTAGCATGGCTGGATTTAACATTCGCCGCAAAGTGGCGTAGTGTTGCTTGTTGGTTGTCTGCCCTGCTGTGCCCTGTTTGGGGCCTGAGGTGATAACCGATCCAACAAAAACGTTCGTGGTCTTGTCCGGTGCAATCCGGCAGGGCTGCGGCAACAACAGTTAGCGGAGGGTATGGCCAAGAAGGACGGGGTCATTGAGATCGAGGGCGTTGTGACTGAGGCGCTGCCCAATGCGATGTTTCGCGTTGAGCTCACCAACAAGCACATCGTTCTGGCACACATCTCAGGCAAGATGCGCCAGCACTACATCAGGATTCTCCCTGAGGACCGGGTAGTGGTGGAACTGAGCCCTTATGACCTCACTCGGGGTCGTATCGTCTACCGCTACAAGTAAATTCTGGGCAGCCCCGGCAAGAGCCGAAGGCCGCTCCAGTTGACCAACTGCCACACGCAAAGGAATGCCATGAAGGTCAAGCCGAGCGTCAAGCAGATCTGCGAAAAGTGCAAAGTGATCCGCCGTAATGGCCGGGTCATGGTGATCTGCGAGAACCCGCGCCACAAGCAGCGCCAGGGCTAATTTCCTTCCTTGAAGGAAACCCTGCGTTGCTAACCCACGCAAGTAAATAAAGGCAGCACAAGCTGAATTGGGACGCATGAGCCCGGACAGCTAACCCCCGGTCGGAGGCTGGGGCCGCACAGAACGTGCGGGTGTACTGCCTACGACCTCCGGTTTATTCAAGGAGTACTGCCACTATGGCTCGTCTCGCTGGCGTAGACATTCCCCGCGAAAAGCGGTTGGAAATTGCGCTTACTTACATCTACGGCGTGGGCAAGACCCGTGCACACGAAACCCTGGCTGCCACTGGCATCAGCGCTGACGTCCGTGTTAAGGACCTCACCGATGCCCAGCTGGTTGAGCTGCGTGACTACATTGAAGGCAACTACAAGGTTGAGGGTGACCTTCGCCGCGAAGTAGCAGCTGATATCCGCCGCAAGGTAGAAATCGGCAGCTACGAAGGTATTCGCCATCGCAAGGGCCTGCCAGTGCGCGGACAGCGTACGAAGACGAACGCACGTACCCGCAAGGGTCCGAAGCGCACCGTTGCAGGCAAGAAGAAGGCTCGTTAAATCCCTCGGGATTGACTCGTCTTCCCCCAATAACTTTCTGTAGGAGAAATAATGCCCCCGAAGACTCGTGGCGCGGTTCGCAAGCCGCGTAAGAAGGACAAGAAGAATATCGCGCTTGGCCAGGCGCACATCAAGAGCACTTTTAACAACACCATCGTTTCCATCACGGATCCGAATGGCGCTGTTATCTCTTGGGCTTCCTCAGGTGAGGTTGGCTTCAAGGGCTCGCGTAAGTCCACCCCGTTCGCTGCCCAGATGGCTGCCGAAGCCGCTGCCAAGCGCGCACAGGAGCACGGCATGCGCAAGGTTGACGTTTTCGTCAAGGGACCGGGCTCCGGACGCGAAACCGCAATCCGCTCGCTGCAGGCCGCTGGCCTGGAGGTTGGCTCCATCCAGGACGTCACCCCCGCAGCGCACAACGGCTGCCGTCCGCCGAAGCGCCGCCGCGTCTAAGGCTTTTACAGCAGCAGGAGCTTGCCCGGACCGTAGATGGTCCGGGCAGGCCCAGCCGCGTTAAGTCTTCAGACCGATTTTCCACCACCTGTGTTGCGTCATATAGCGGATGCTCGCCGAAAGGAAACCTAAGTGCTCATTGCACAGCGCCCCACCCTCTCCGAAGAGGTAGTCTCCGAAAACCGTTCGCGTTTCATCATTGAACCGCTGGAACCGGGCTTCGGCTACACCCTCGGAAACTCCCTCCGCCGTACCCTGCTCTCCTCCATCCCCGGTGCTGCTGTAACCAGCATCCGGATCGATGGCGTGCTGCACGAGTTCACCACGGTTCCCGGTGTCAAGGAGGATGTCACTGAGATCATCCTGAACATCAAGAGCCTGTCGGTTTCCTCCGAGCACGATGAGCCGGTTGTTGCTTACCTGCGCAAGCAGGGCCCCGGAGTCGTCACGGCCGCGGACATCGCTCCGCCGGCCGGCGTCGAATTCCACAACCCGGATCTGCACATTGCCACGCTGAACTCGAAGGGCAAGTTCGAACTCGAACTGACCATCGAGCGCGGCCGCGGCTACGTTTCGGCAGCTCAGAACAAGTCCGGCGATTCAGAGATCGGCCGTATCCCGGTCGACTCGATCTACTCGCCGGTACTGAAGGTTACTTTCCGCGTGGAAGCAACCCGTGTTGAGCAGCGCACTGACTTCGACAAGCTCATTGTCGACGTCGAGACCAAGCAGGCCATCGCCCCGCGCGATGCGGTTGCTTCCGCAGGTACCACCCTGGTGGAACTCTTCGGTCTGGCCCGCGAGCTGAACACCGCAGCTGAAGGTATCGAGATTGGCCCGTCGCCGACGGACGCTGCCCTGGCAGCCGACATGGCCCTGCCGATCGAGGATCTGGACCTCACCGTCCGTTCCTACAACTGCCTCAAGCGTGAGGGCATCCACACCGTGGGTGAACTCGTTGCCCGCTCCGAGGCCGACCTGATGGACATCCGTAACTTCGGTGCGAAGTCCATTGACGAGGTCAAGGCAAAGCTGGTTGAACTGGGCCTGTCCCTCAAGGACTCGCCTCCCGGTTTTGACCTCGCAGCACGCGCCGCAGCAATTGAAGAGGACGACGCCGCCTTCGGCGACGACGAACTCTAAAACAGATCTTGGCCGGCGGGCACCATGGTGTGCCCACCACCGGCTTCCATATGAGGAGAAACCATTATGCCTACCCCCACTAAGGGTCCGCGCCTCGGAGGCGGCCCGGCTCACGAGCGTCTTATGCTCGCGAACCTGGCAGCAGCACTGTTCGAGCACAAGCGGATCACCACCACGGTGACCAAGGCCAAGCGCCTGAAGCCGTACGCCGAGCGCCTGGTGACTTTCGCCAAGCGCGGCGACCTGGCTTCCCGCCGCCGTGTACTCGGCCTGATCAGCAACAAGGGCGTCGTCCACGAGCTGTTCACCGACATTGCACAGGCAGTGGAAAACCGCGACGGCGGCTACACCCGCATCACCAAGATTGGCAACCGCAAGGGCGACAACGCTCCCATGGCCGTCATTGAACTGGTCCTTGAGCCGGTTTCCGCTAAGCAGGCCGTTGTAGCCGAGGCTACCTCTGCCGCAAAGCGCGACGCCGACAAGAAGGAAGCAGCTGCTGCTGCCCCGGCCGCTGAAGAGGCTCCCGAGGCCGAGGTCGTTGAGACTGAAGCTGCCGAGGCTCCCGAGGCTGAGGCTGCAACCGAAGAGGCCCCGGCCGCTGAGGAAGCTCCCGCCGAGGACAAGGCTGAGGAAAAGGACGCGAAGTAATTCGCTGATTCCTTCGCATAGACTTGAGTCTATGAACGACCAAAAACCCGCGGCCCCCGTTTCAGGGGGCGGCGGGTTTTTGCGTATCCGGTTTGATATTTCATACGACGGCGGTCCCTTTAATGGGTGGGCCCTTCAGCCGGGCCTCCGGACCGTCCAGGGCGTCCTGGAGGAAGCCGTTGCGCTGCTCGTGCGCCGGCCCGTCCGCGTGACCGTGGCTGGCCGCACGGATGCCGGCGTGCACGCCCGGGGACAGGTGGTCCATCTCGACCTGACCGAAGCTGAGTGGCTGGCTCTGCCCCGCGGGCACGAACTCGATCCCGCCGTCGCCATGCTGCGCCGGATCCGCGGCGCACTGAGCCGGGGCCTGGGCGACCTCAGCGGGGCTATCGAGGTCCACAGGGTGTCCCTGGCCCCTGAAGGCTTTGACGCGCGGTTCTCGGCCCTGTGGCGCCGTTACAGCTACCGGATCGCGGACGGCCCCGCCCTTTGGGACCCGTTGGAACGCTACTTCACCCTGTGGCACAAGAATCCGCTGGACGTTTCCTTGCTGAATGAGGGGGCCTCCAAACTACTGGGGCTGCAGAACTTCCTCTCCTACTGCAAGCCTCGGGAAGGGGCCACCACCATCCGCGAACTGCAGCGCTTTGAGTTTGCGCGCGGGGAGGACGGGGTGATCGTGGCCACGGTGCAGGCGGACGCTTTCTGCCACAACATGGTGCGCTCCCTGGTGGGCTCGGCCCTGTTCGTCGGGGAGGGCATTGAGGAGCCCGGGTGGCTCTATGACCGCCTCCTCGCCAGGAAGCGGGACGCCAAATCGGTCCTGGCGGCGCCCCACCCGCTGGTCCTGGAGGAAGTTGCCTACCCGACCGACGGCGAGATGCTGGCGCGGGCCGAACTCACGAGGGCCGTCCGGGAGCACCCCAACTGACGTGCCCTAGTACGTCCTCGGCCCCTCGGCCGGCAGGGTGAGCGTAAACGTGCTGCCCTTGCCGGGGCTGCTGGTGCAGGAAATATCGCCGCCGTGGCCGTCGACGATGGCCTTGGTAATGGACAGTCCGAGGCCTGCCCCCGAGATGGCGGCTTCGCGTGCTGACTCCGTCCGGAAGAACCGGCGGAAGACCTTGGCCGAGTCTTCCGGGGTCATGCCCATCCCCGAGTCTTGCACTTTCAGCCGGACCCACTCGTCTGTGCCTTGGGCACTAATGTTTACCACGCCGCCGCCGGGGGAGTACTTGATGGCATTGGACACCAGGTTGTCCAGGGCCTGCCCGATGCGCAGCGGGTCCGCGTAGGCCCACAAGGGCGAGGGGATATCGGCCACCAGGGAGATGCTGGACTGTTCGGCCTGGGGCTGTGCGGAGCCGATGCTGGTCTCGACGAGGCTTGCGAGGTCCGTGCGTTTAGGGTGCACTTTGAGGGCGGAGGAAGCCGACGCCATGAGGTCGGATACCAAAGCCAGGAGCCTCTCGGAGTTGCGTTGCACAACCTCCAATCGCCGGACGGAGGCCGGGGACGTGCCCTGGACGTCCTCAAGCACGAGATCGATATTGCCCAGGATGGAATTGAGCGGATTCCGGAATTCATGCGAGACGTTCGAGACGAGTTCTTCGTTGGCCGCCAGTGCCTCCACCAGCCCTGTGACGTCCGTGTAGACGATGACAGCGCCACTGAAGCGTCCGCCGTCGTCCATTAACGGACGTGCCGCCGTCGATACGGCGCGCTGGCGTGGCCCCGTGCCGATCCAGACGAGATAGTCCGCGAAGGATTCGCCGTCGATGGCGCGCCGGACGGGGCGCTTGGCGGCGGGCAAGGGGGTAACCCTGTCCCGGGCAAAAATCAACTGTTGCTCTTCGGCCGTGGTTGGGCTTTCCCGTGGGCCGGAGATCTGCTCGAAATCCCTTTGCCTGTTGTTGGTCAGGAGGATCCCACCGTCCGAGTCCACTGCCACAATTCCGACGTCGGTTGCGTCCAGGATTGTTTGCAGCAGCCGTTCCCTGTCCGTGCTGGCTGCAAGCAATTCACGGAGTTCCGCGTCTTTTTCCTTCAACTGCCGCTGCTGAATTCTCATATGCACGCTCGCGAAGCGAATGGCCAGGGACACTGCGAGCATCATTAGCGGGAAAAGCAGGGTGGATGTGATGTCAGATGCCGTGAGGTTGGGGAACCTGCCAGAGAGCGTGGGGAGCATGATGAGCATCGGCCCGATCACACTCAACACGATGCTGGTGCGCGCCATTAACCCGGAGGCGGAGAGCCAGATGACCGGGAAAATGGCGAGGATGGCCAATCCCGGCAGAAGCGGTGAGGCGCCATTTCGTAGGAGGCCGATCGCCAGCAGGTCCAGGATAGGCACCGCAAGATAGGCTTGCGGGCCCAGCCGCTCCCACGGCGTCACGAAGCATGCCACGAAAAGGATGCCGTGAAGAACCAGGCCCGAGAGATACAACGGGCTGTGCATCAGGGACGGCCAGGCCAGCGGTGTGGCCACGGCCATCGCGGCCACAATCAGCGTCAGCGGCAGTTGGCATAAGGCTACTTGGCCGCGTTGCCCTAAATTCCGGAAATACCGCGCCGTACCACGCTGCAGCAGCCCGTCAGGCATTGGCTTTTTCCGTGTTTGATGACGGATCAAATGCCGCGTTCAGCGTATTTGGCAACGAATTGGTGACGCCCACAGTGCTCAGCCCTCTCTCGGCCCCCAAATGTACGTTTGATGTCATGATAATTGACTTTGCGCAGGTCAATACCGAAAAGACGTGTCATCAGGCCTACATCCTTGTAGCGTAGAGGCAGTTGGAGTGAATACGGCATTGGCGCTGGGCTGATGGGGGGCCGCTTTCACCTGGCATGGGGATATATCAATGGACGATCTTGGAGTAGCGGTAGTCATCGAAGATGATGCCGACGTGCGTAACCTCTTGGAGGGTGTGCTTAGCCAGGCCGGGTTTGAGGTCCATACCGCCTCGGACGGGCGGGACGGCGTTGAAGTGGTCCGTGCCAAGCACGCGAATGTGGTGACCCTGGACATCGGCCTGCCGGATATTGACGGCTTTGAAGTGCTGAGGCGGATCAGGAATTTTAGCGATGCCTACGTGGTGATGCTGACTGGCAGGACGGAAGAACCGGATCTGCTGTCCGCGCTGAACGCAGGGGCGGATGACTACATCGCTAAGCCCTTCCGTCCCCGCGAACTGCGAGCCCGGGTTGCTGCGATGATGCGCCGGCCCCGGCATGAGATCCAGCAGCAGGTTCCCCAGGAATGGGCTTCGGGTACTTTGCCGCCTGCGCCGCTGGCAAACACCGGAGTGCTGCACCACAACGGGCTGGTCCTTGACCATCGGACGCGTTCGGTGGCAATCCACGGTGAACAGCTTGGGCTGACGCGCAGCGAGTTCGACCTCCTCCACGTGCTGCTGCGCGGTGGAGGGGCCGTCTGCACACGCTCGGACCTGGTCAAGGCCGTACGGGGCGATCTCTACGAGGAAGACGCCTACATCAGCGAAGCCGATGAGCGGGCAGTGGAAGTCCACATCGGCAACCTGCGGCGCAAGCTGAAGGAAGATCCGGCAGCTCCGCGGTGGCTTCAGACGGTTCGGGGAGTCGGCTACCGGCTGGCGCCGAAACGGCCGGACCAGCGTTAGATAAGTTGCCGTCGACCGGGGCGGCCAAGGCCTAACCGTTCTTCAGGATGTAGTTCGCCTGGAGTTCGGAGATGGTCTGGTCGCCGTTTTCCGCGACGCTTTCCATCATGGCCTGGCCTTGTCCGAAGTCGCCCTCCCGAATGACGGATTCCAGCACCTCGGCCAGTCGGGCCAGCCGAACGCCCCCCACCATGGCGGACGTGATGCGCAGGCTGATGATGGCGTCCAGGGCGGCGGCCCGGTCCTGGTTCTCGACGGCCAGGGCCAGCCGGCTGTACCGCTGGTCCCACATGGCGGCGTAATCACGGGCAAACCGGAGTGCCAGCTCTGAGCCGTTCAGTTCTTCTTCCAAGTCTTCGAGGACGCCGGAATCGACCAGGGGAAGGAGATCGTCCAGTTCCTGCAGGCTTGCATGCTCCGGGATTCCTCCAGCCACGGCGGGCAGGGGAACCGCGGTGGTTCCCTTATCGCCGGAGCCTGTGTCTGGAGTGTGCATGGTTCAAGGCTACTTCCTGATTGTCTGTAGGGGCCCGACTTAAGCCGATCCTGTGGAAACCTTGCGGGACATTGAGGAACGGGGTGTCAGATCTGGATTACTGGCTACTGAAAGTCACAACGGCGTTGATGACGGCGGGTCCAAGAATCGCGATGAAGAGGACGGGAAAAATGAAAAACAGGAGTGGAAAGAGGATCATCACCGGGAGTTTCATTGCCTTTTCCTCAGCGCGCTGGCGGCGTTTTACCCGCATCACTTTCGCCTGCACTCGGAGTACCCGGCTAATGGCAATCCCATATTTGTCTGCCTGGACAATGGCCTGGACAAAGCTGCGGAGCTCAGGAAGGCTGGTCCGCTCAGCGAGGGCCAGATAGGATTCCCTGCGGCTACGCCCAACCTGCATGTCCTGCAAAGTACGGACCAATTCCTCGGCCAGGGGTCCCTTGCCGTTTGCTCCCGCTCGGGCCATGGCTCCTTCGAAGCCCAGCCCGGCTTCCACGGAAATGAGCATCTGGTCCAGCGTGTTGGCCAGTTCCAGCTGCATGAGCTTCTGGCGTTCCAGGCCTTTGCTGTAGAGGAGCAGGTCGGGGATGAAATACCCGAGGAAAAGGACAAATATCCCTGTCAATTTGATGAGCGGCGCCGGGCTGCTGGTGCTGATCAGCAGCCCCAGCAACGCCCCGATCAGCCCGAGTACGGGTTTTGCTGCAAGGATGCGGCCGAGCGGCCAGGCGACGGGCCTGCCTGCCAGCGAAAGCAGGTGATCGAGCCTGCGGACATAGGCGGCCGGCGTCAGCCGGAAGCCGATGGCGGACAGGAATCCGCTGGTGTCCTTTTCCTGGACTTCGGCTTCCTGCCTCCCCCGGGTGAGGATTTCCACGGTGGCCGTGCGTGCCTTGCGGTCCACAGACAGGAGGGACCAAGTGAAGTAACCAACCGGCAGGGCCACTAGGACGAGTGAGGAAAATACCAAGGCGTTCATGTTTCAGCTCAGAACTTCAGGTCAATGATTTTGCGCATCCACAGACTGCCGATGGTCATGAGGACGAAGGAGAACCCGATCATTCCCCAGCCCAAGGGATGCGTGAACATTGAATTCATGTACCCCGGGTTTACCCCCAAGAGCATGAACACGATTCCAAACGGCATCGCGATGAGGATATACGCGGAGAATTTACCTTCCGCAGCCAGCGCTTTGATGTGGCCTTTGATTTCCGACCTTTCCCGGATGGTTTCGTTCACTTGGTCGAGGACCTCCGCCAGGTTGCCGCCCACTTCCCGGTTGATCTGGATGGCCTGTGCCACCCAAACGAAGTCTTCATTCTTCATCCGCTCGGCGGTATCTGTCAGCGACGCGAGGAGGTCGCGGCCCAAGCTGGTCTCCGTGATGACGCGGCGCATTTCTTCCGACGTCGGGGCCTGCGATTCTTCGGCTGCTGCATCGATGGCGCGGAGGATGCTGTGGCCTGCACGGAGGCCTCCGGCCAGCAACTGCAGAGTGTCGCCGAGCTGCTGATCAAACCGGTTACGCCGCTTGCCAGCGCGGAAATTAAGGACTGCATGCCCTATGAAGGGCGCCGCGACAAACAGGAGGACGGCCAGAACCGGTCCGATCACAATCAGCCCTATCAGGGCTCCTACCACGGCCCCGGCAGCCACCAGAACCAGGAACTCGGCTTGGCTCATGCGGACTCCAGCATTCTCCAATGCCTCCTTGCTGAACAGCCGCAGGCTTCCCCTCTCAAGGGCCTTGTCAAAAATGCGTACTGTGGAACCAGTGATGCGCGTCAGCTGTGAATCCGGCTCGGACTCATACGGACGCCGTCTATCGAGGGGGACGTGCGGAGCTGGCCGGAGGATGAAGGCAACCCCCAGCAGGACCGCAGCAGCCAGGAACAGGAACGCTCCTGCTGTCAGCATCATGGCCGGCCCACAACGGGAACTGCAGGCGCGGCTGGCGTGGCGAAGACTCCCGGTGACACGTGGATTCCAAGGTCCTCAAACCTGTCGATGAAACGCGGCCGGATACCCGTCGCAACAGGACTGCCCAGGAACCGGCCGTGTGCGTCCACGCCTGCTGAGTAGTCAAAAACGAAAGCATCCTGGAGAGTGACGATATCGCCTTCCATGCCCTGGACCTCCGTGACGTGGGTAATTCGCCGGGTTCCGTCGCGCAGTCGCGAAATTTGCACAATCAGGTTGACGGCTGAGGCAATCTGCTCCCGGATGGCGCGCAGGGGGAGGTCCATGCCTGCCATCAGTACAAGCGTCTCCAATCGGGCCACGGCGTCACGGGGTGAGTTGGAGTGAACGGTGGACAGGGACCCGTCGTGGCCGGTGTTCATGGCCTGGAGCATGTCCAATGATTCGCCGCCGCGGACCTCACCAACGACAATGCGGTCAGGGCGCATACGGAGCGAGTTCCGGAGGAGTTCACGGATAGTCACCTCACCCTTGCCTTCGGTGTTGGGCGGACGGCTTTCGAGCCGCACCACGTGGTCCTGCTGGATCTGGAGCTCGACGGCGTCCTCGATAGTGACGATCCGTTCATTGGCTGGCAGGAAGGACGACAGCACATTGAGCAGGGTGGTCTTTCCCGTGCCTGTTCCGCCCGAGACGATGATGTTGAGCTTGGCCTTTACGCAGGCGTTCAGCAACTCCGCCATTTCCGGGGTGAGCGTTCCGAAATCGATGAGGTTTCGAACCGTCAGAGGCACTTTACTGAACTTACGGATGGTGAGGGAGGATCCACCCACTGCCAGTGGCGGGATCACAGCGTTGACACGCGAGCCGTCCTCGAGCCGGGCATCAACCAACGGCGAAGACTCATCGATTCGCCGCCCCACCTTGGAAACGATGCGTTCGATCACCTTTCTGAGATGGGCTTCCGAACTGAAGCGGGAATCGGTCAGCGTCAGCTGGCCCTTACGCTCCACATAGATCTGGTCCATGCGGTTCACCATTATTTCGGTGACCTGCGGATCGTCAAGCAGGCGCTGAAGCGGCCCGTATCCCAGGACATCATCGGCGACGTCCCGAACAAGCCGGGCCCGCTCATCGGCTGACAACGGGACCTGTTCCGTGTCGATGATCCGGGTCAGCTCTTCGCGTGCCGTGGTCCTGAGTTCGTATTCGGTGACGGCCGAATCGTTGAAACGGGTTCCCATACGTTCGAAGAGGGCCGTGGCCGCGCGTTCCTTCAGAGCGGCAAAGACGTCAACGGGTTGCTGGGTTTTCGCTTTGGGTGGCTCAAGGTGGTCGGAGAAACTGACTGGGTTAGCGGGCGTCGAACGCAGGGCGGCAAGGCCGGCAGGCGCTGCCTTCGCGTCAAGCTTCTTGAGGTCCGGGCGCTTGGCCTCGGCGGACCTGGCACGCGCCGGGGCCGCTGCCGGTATGGCTTTTGGCTGCCGGGCGGGGGCAACGGCGACGGCAGACTGCTGCGGCTGGCCCTTGAGCTGGGCAGCTTGGATACGCTCTGAGAGCTTCATTTAGACAACCACCCTTCGATGCAGTTTCTTTTGGGCCTGGGCCCGCCACGCCGGCGTAAATCTGTTGACCAGTTGCAGGAGCCCTTTGGTTGCAGGGTCCTTCACCGGTTCCTGAAGGACCGGTATGCCCCGGTTCGTGGAAAACGCCACAGCACGTGAACGGGGGATGCTGATGTCGACTGGCGCGCCAACGGTGGATTCGACGTCCTGGACCGTCAGCCCTGCCTTCGCATCAGCCATATTGAGGACCACATGGCGGGTTTCCGGAAGTATGTCCAGCTGGCGGAGCACGTCCAGTCCGGAACGCAGGCCCCGGACGCCAGGGATATCCATGCCACTGACCCACACGACGTCGGTGCACCGCTCCATCGCTGCCAGGCCAACTTCCGGAAGGCCAGGCGCGGTGTCCACCACAACGTACTGGAATTCCTCCGCCAGCTGTTCAAGCAGGCGGCTGATTTGCTCTGGTACGATTTCGTCCGCGTCCACGGGGTTCGGGGGAGCACACAAGGCATAAATGCTGCCGGGGTGGACGGTCAAAAATGCTTTCAGTACGAGGGAATCCTGGGCTGCAGCCGCTGAAACGGCGTCCGTCACGGTGTGTTCGGGGTTGAGATAGAGTCCCGAGGCGACGTCGCCGAACTGCAGGTCCAGATCGACAATCACTACGCTCATGGGCGCGATCTTGCCCAGCCCGATGGCGATGTTGGTGGCGATGGTCGTTTTGCCCACGCCTCCCTTGGGCGAAAAGACGCCGATCACGAGGCCCTTGGGAGTAGCAGGGGCCCCCGGATCTTTTGGCTCATGGGCCCTGTGGCGGCTGGCGAAGGACTGGCAGGCACGCTCCAGGAGCACGCGCATCTGGGCCGGGTCCGACGCAGGGCTGATAATGTCCCGGATCCCGGCGCGCATGGCCTGGAGCAGGAACGTAGGGTCGGGATCGCTGACCAGCACGACGCTCAACTCGGGAAAGCTCACGTCCAAAACGGTGGCGAGGCGGAGCGCGTCGTCAACGGGAACCTCCGGGCCCAGGATGAGTACCTCGGGAAGTTCCTGGTCGAGTTGGGCAAACAGCTCGTGCGGATCCGCAGGCAGGAGACTCGTGAAGAAGGTCTGAACCCCTCCCTGCAGACCCCCTGCGACAGCCTGCCGCAGCCGGCTGTCAAAATGGACGTCGGGCGTCACCAGGACGAAGCGGCTCACTTGTAGACCTCCGGCCGCTGCATGACCCGGGGACCGTTGTTCTGTGAATCGAGCGGCTCCCGGCTGAGCCAGATAGTGGCAAATTCCGCCGCGAAGATGATTTTGGCGGCATCCACGTCGTTCACTGCCACCGTGAGCATCAGTGACCCCGTGGGGAGGGTCGAATCGCGCGGATCTGTTGCAGGCTCCGCGCTCGCCGACGGTGCCGGTTTTGCTGCGGCTGCCTCGGGTGCCCGCTGGACTGCTGTGACTAGGGCGCTATGGACCGTAAGCTGGGTCGTTTCCTTGTCAGCTTTCGCTTCCAGCCCGCCTTTATCCATGGAAATAAACACACCCACGTGGTCGCCGGGAGCAAGGCGCCCGCCCACTACGCGCTGTGGTTCTAGCTGGAAGGATACTTCCTGCAGACCCGCCGGTACTTTGACCGATCCGGGGGTCTTGAGGTCTTCCGGTGCGACGAGACGCTCGGCTACCAGCTGTTCACCGGGCACAAGGTCTACGGCAGCTACTTTTCCCGATTCAGTTTCAAGTGTGGCGAGGGATGTTTTTGCAACTGAGGCACCGGGAAGCTGCTCTAAGGCGACAGAGGCCTGGAAGGCTTCCACCGGAGTGCCGGCAGTGATTGCCTGTTTGACCACCAGGACGCTCACAGGCTCCATTTTCTCCACCGCGCGCTGATCGGCGCCCTGGGCGTACGTAAACATCAGCACGGCGCCAATGATGGCCAGCACCACTGCTGCGACTCCTGCCAACAAGCGTGACTTCACTGACTGCTCCTGTGTGGTTCGGGATCTTCGTGTTTCATAAACTAACCGCTGATCTCGACGACTCTGGCGCCGTCCGGATTGATGGGTCCCAGGGTGTAACCGTCCGCCAGAGAAACGTATTCGACGAAGGAACCGATGATCCCGCGGCATGGCTCCCGGCATTCAAGGGCGGCAGGGACGTCCGGAAATCTGTTGCGGAATGTGTTGGGAAGCCCGGTGTTGCCTACCTTCCATCCGGCCACCTTGAAGGCGGCGAAGGTAGTCAGCCCGTAGACGGCGCCGGTTCCGGTTCCGGTGACAGAATTGAAGATGGGTAGCAACAGGATGACGTCCTTGCCTGCGTTCATGTCTGCCGCCCAGGAGTTCAGCGTGGCCTCGCAACGAGGAGGGGCGTTGTTGCCGGGATCCCCGCCCGCCGTGCTGGCGGCGATGTCAATGAGAGCGCCGCACCCGGCGGGATCCTGCTGGAGCCCGCCGAAGCCGCCTTCCACTGCGGCCCCTGATGGCCCGTAGAGGCAATCTGGGTTGGCATTTTTACCGTGGAGCTGGAGCAGTTGCATGGTGCCAGCGCTGTTGCGAACCTGGCATATGGAAACCGTGATGGGGAACGGCGCTGGACCCTTCACCGGGGTTCCCCACTGGACGCTAGCGCGTGCGCTGACTTCCGCACTGGAAATACCCAGGGCGTTCGCGAAGAGCAGCGTAACCTTGTTGGGTTCCTCGCCCTGTTGTTGGGCTCCGGCAATCACGTTGACCCGGCGGTTCGCCAGGTCCAGTGCAAGGGACTTTACGTTGCTTTTGCCATCCAGGGCGTTGCCGTTCACAACGGAGGTCGCCAGGGCGGAAGTAGCGGTGCAGTATGGGTCGGCTTCGCTCCTAGCGCATTTCTGGGCCACTGCCAGGGCCGCGGCGTCGGCGCCGTTCTGGAGCTGTGCCTTCTCGGAATAGAGCATCCCAACATCCACAGCGATGGCAGTGAACCCCAGGAGCACCACCATGGAAAGGGCCACAAGCACGCTGATGCCGCCAGATTCGCCGTCCTGCCGTAATTTCAGCCGCCGCACAACATCACTCCTCTGCCTGTCATGGCGAATGGTCCAGCAATTCCGGTCAGGGTGCTGAGCGTGTAGGTCACGGTAACCGTCATTTGGTGTGTTGCGGTGCAAAGTTGGGTCCCGTTGGTGGCACTGAAGGTGATGTTGGCATCAGTAAGGCCGGGGTTGAGGGAAACGGCAGCGTTCTTTGCGGCTGTCCGGGCTGAGGCTTGGTTGTTGGTAACTGCCATGACCCGCACGCCCTCACGGGCCGCGTTGGTCAGGGAGATCTGCGCGTTGTATGCTCGGCCGAACTCCATGATGCCCAGCAGGATCATGATGAGGAATGGTGCCAGGATGGCGAACTCGACAGCCACGGCGCCGCGCTCGGATGCCCTGGGCATGGGTGTCGCCTTTCCGAAAGATGGGTGTCCAAAAACACAAGGTGGCGGCGGCTGGAGACCGCCGCCACCAAGGGACCTGATGCTCGCGCTGCAGATCAGGGACTCTTAGTCGATAGTTACGGGGCGCAGCTGGCTGCCACTGCCGGCGTCGTGCCGACCGCTGGAGCACTGGCGGTGAAGGTGCCGCCGCTGATGGAGCACTGGACCTGAACGAACATTTCATTCAGCGTCCCGCCCAGCAGAGTGACGGCAACAATGATGACGACGGCGATGAGGCCAACCATGATGCCGTATTCGACGGCCGTGGCGCCCTTTTCGTCGCGGTGAAGACGGACGGCGAGGTTGGTGTAAAGAGAAAGCATTTGAGACTCCTGAGCGAGTGGGGGAAAGCTGGTCCAGCACCAGCTCTGACAAGAACATAGCAACGCTTGATGGTCCGTTGACGGGAATTTGCAGCATCCTGTGCTAAGCCTTCCCAACATGCTCTCTTCCTGCGCGTTTCCTTCGCTGGCACTGCGTTGAAGCTTGGAATTGGGACAGCCCGGGCACGCAAGCGGACCCCCTCGGTTCTGGGCGCCGAGGGGGTCCGGTTCTTGGGGCGCCGGGTGAGGGCGCGGGTGGGGCTTGAGCTACGTCATGCGTGATGACGCGGCATGCGCGTCGAGTATCAGGGAATCCCCAGTACGAGTTTTAGGTAGGCAGTCAGTTCGTCGTACCAACCCATCACCTCAAGGCCCAGGACCGTAATCGAGCCCATGGTGATTAGCACGATGAACGACAATAGGATGCCGTACTCGGTCGCGGTGGCTCCCTTTTCATCGGCGAGCCGTCGCACCCATGCTGGAGCTGTTAGTCCACGGTTGGCTGAGCTTCGAGTCACAGCGTGCCCCCCGAGAACAATTCCATGATGCTTATTACAGAGGGTCCAAGAACCACAATGAACAGCGTCGGCAAAATGAAAAAGATCAGTGGAAAAAGCATCTTGACGGGCATTTTCATTGCATGCTCCTCTGCACGCTGTTTCCGTTTAATGCGCATGTCCGACGCTTGGGCCTTGAGTACGCCCGCTATCGCCACACCATAAGCGTCAGCCTGCACGACTGCCCGGATAAAACTACGGACGTCTGGCACATCGACACGTTCCGCCATCGCCAAATAGGCGTCCTTGCGGGAACGTCCCACTTGGATATCCTGAAGCGTCCGGATCAGCTCCTCAGCCAAAGGGCCGCTGCCGTTATTGCCGGCCCGTCCCATCGACATTTCGAAACCCAGTCCAGCTTGAACGGCGATAAGCATCTGGTCCAACGCGTTCGGCAGTTCAATGCGGATCGCTTCCCGCCGCTTCTGCGCTCTGTTTTTGACAAGGATGTCCGGCACGAAGTACGCCAACGTCGTTACGCCGACCATGATCAGGAAATTTTGAGGTGTCGGGGACGTCAGGAAGAACAAGTAGCCGAGTACAGCGCCCGCAAGGGCAAGCATTGGCTTGATCATGATGATCCTAGCCAGCGGCCACTCTTTGGGACGGCCCGCTCCAGCCAGTTGCTTGTCCAACCATCCGGCATAGCCTTTCGGTGTCAGCCTCTGCCCGAGTTCGGTCAGTGTTCCATTGATGCCAAGGCTTTGGCGCTTTGCTTTTGATACCAGGCCGAGATTGGCTTGGATATTGCGTAGCCCCGCCCGGTCACCGGTGAACACCAGGAAAGTCATGATTGTTACCGGTGCCACAATGGCGAGAATTCCGGCGTATGCGATCACTTGCATTTTGTAATCACCTGCTTTCTAGAACTTGGGCTTGACGAGGCTCTTGAGCCAGAGGCCCCCGATGGTCAGGAGGACAATGCCGGCGGCGATCATGGCATAGCCGGGGAGAGTGGTGTAGAAGGTTCTGGAGTACAGGTCGTTGAACATAGTCAGTCCAAAAAACATCAGCACCGGAAGCGACATCAGGACGAGGGCGGACATTCGGCCTTCCGCGCTCAGGGCCCGAATCTGGCCCCGAACCTGATTCCGGTCCCTGACTGTGTCACCCAGGTGGTCAAGCACTTCGGCCAAGTCCCCGCCCACTTCCCGGTGGATTTCGATGGCCTGGGCTATCGCCGCAAAGTCTTCGCTCTGAGTTCGCCGAGCAACATCTGCAAGCGATTCTCCAAGATCCCGCCCGATCCGTGTTTCGTTCAAAATCCGGCTGAGCTCTTCGGACATAGGCGGTTGGCTCTCCTGCGCGGCCGCATCCACCGCACGGAGCAGGCTGTGTCCGGCGCGCAGACCGCCAGCCAACATCTGGAGCGTGTCTGGAACCTGATCATCGAATTGGTGCCGCCGTCGAGCAGCCAACAGGTTTAAGGTGAGGTGGAGTCCAACGGGGGTTAGGAGCGTGAGGAGAAAGGCAGGGGCCAGTCCACCAAGGAAGAACCCAATCACGCCCGCCAGGAGTGTGGCCACGCCTGCCATCAGGAGGTAATCGCCCGGCTCCTTCTTGAGCCCGCACTCGTCCAGACGGTCGCGGCTGAGGACCCGGTTGCCCCTGTCCTTGACGCTCTTATTTAGGGCACCTACTGCGTGGTCCGTCAGCCGGGAAAGCCCTGAGGAATGCTGGATCATGTCCGGCCGACGTCGTGACAGGGGTATGGCTGCAGTGTTCTTGAATGCAACCCACCCCAACAGCAGAACGGCGACATAGACGAGAA
Organism: Pseudarthrobacter sp. NPDC055928; assembly: GCF_042270935.1. Classification (NCBI taxonomy): domain Bacteria; kingdom Bacillati; phylum Actinomycetota; class Actinomycetes; order Micrococcales; family Micrococcaceae; genus Pseudarthrobacter; species Pseudarthrobacter sp. NPDC055928. The sequence goes on along the minus strand of NZ_JBHJZH010000001.1, from coordinate 117,151 downwards.
ACAGCCCAACCACGAATATTGCGGGGGAGACCTCCTGCGGCATCGTTACCGCCCCCTCATCTGAGAGCCGCCAGTTATCGGGGCGCCGAACACTGATGGAGAAATCGGTATTCCCAGTTCGACAAATCGATCTGTGAAACGCGGTCGCACTCCTGTTGGCACCGGTTTGCCCAAGAACCGGCCGTTGGCGTCCACCCCGGCGGAATAGTCGAAAACGAAGGCATCCTGGAGGGTGACCACGTCTCCTTCCATTCCCTGAACCTCGGTGATGTGTGTGACCCTACGGGTGCCATCACGGAGCCGCGAGATGTGGACTATGAGGTTGATGGCGGATGCAACCTGCTCACGAACGGCACGGAGCGGAATGTCCATGCCTGCCATGAGTACCAACGTTTCCAGCCTTGCGATGGCGTCGCGGGGTGTGTTGGCGTGCACTGTCGAGATGGACCCGTCGTGACCGGTGTTCATGGCCTGAAGCATGTCCAGACATTCGCCACCGCGGACTTCACCTACCACGATCCGATCGGGCCGCATACGGAGCGAGTTCCGCACGAGGTCCCGGATGGATACGGCGCCCTTTCCTTCAATGTTTTGAGGCCGGCTCTCCAGACGAACCACGTGGTCCTGCTGGAGCTGGAGTTCAACTGCGTCCTCGATGGTGACGATTCGGTCATCTTCCGGAATGAATGAGGACAAAACATTGAGCAACGTCGTTTTACCGGTGCCAGTTCCGCCGGAAACGATGATATTCATCCTCGCAAGAACGCAAGCCTTGAGAAGCTCAGCCATCTCGGGGGACAGGCTGCCCAGCGCGATCAGATTATTCACAGTCAGGGGGTCCCTGCCGAACTTCCTGATGGTGAGTGCGGGCCCATTGACGGCAAGCGGGGGGATGATGGCGTTGACGCGCGACCCGTCAGCAAGGCGGGCATCGACAAGGGGGGACGATTCGTCGATCCGTCGGCCGACCTTGGAGACGATCCGCTCGATGACCCTGCGTAGGGCATCGTCCGAACTGAACTTCGTGTCAGTCATAAAAAGGCGGCCTTGGCGTTCCACATACACCTGGTCGAACCGGTTGACCATTACTTCCGTGATGGAGGGATCGTCAAGGAACCGCTGGATAGGTCCATGACCGAGAACGTCGTCGATGATCTCCCGGATCAGCCTCTGCCGTTCCGCACCTGAGAGCGGTACCTGCTCCTCGTCCACGACAATTTTCAACTCATCGCGCACAAACTGATGAAGCTCGGCCTCTTCCAGGGACGAGTCAGTGATCCGGGAACCAAGCCGCTCATAGAGTGCTTGGCTGGCTCGTTCCTTGAGCGCGCTCAGGGCTTCGCTGGCCACCGCTGCAGTTTGAGGCATATCCAGGGCGACAACCGCACTCGCGGCAGCTTCGGCTGTCTTAGCCTCCTGGATCTTGCCCAGGGTGGTCGGCGCTGATGCTGCCTGAAAGGCGTCTGCATAGGGGTTGGACTGCTTGGACTCCTTGGCGAGGGGCTTGGCCTCGCCGCGGAGTTGCTGGAACCGGTCAGTGAGGCTCACTGTACTACCGCCCTTCTGTGCAGTTGCTTGTGCGTTCGAGCTTCCCAATCGGGTTTGAACCGGTCCACCAGCTTGCGGAGTCCCTTTGCCGCCGGATCACGGCTGCCGTCCTGAAGGACCGGGATTCCCTTGTTCGTGGAGTAAGGCAGCGACTTGGAGCGTGGCAGGACCACATCCACGGGGGCCCCAATAGTCGCCTCTACGTCTTGGAGGGTCAGTCCGCCGCGACGATCAGCCATGTTCAGTACAACGTGGCGCTGTGCCGGCATAAGGTTCAGTTCGTTGAGGATCTGAAACCCCGTGCGGAGTCCCCGGATGCTTGGAATATCCATTCCGCATATCCACACCGCGTCGGTGGCGTGCTCAAGCGTTGCCAGTACGTGTTCGCCCAGGCCGGGTGCCGTGTCCACGATGATGTAGTGGAACTCCTCCCGGAGTTGAGTGAGCAGGCGCGAGACGTGTTCCGCGGTGATCTTGTCCATCTCCACTGGATTGCGCGGGGCACACAACGCGTAGACGCCGGCAGGATGAACGGTGAGATAGGTCTTCAGGACCATGGAGTCCTGGCTGGCCGCTCCCACCACCGCATCCGTGATGGTGTGTTCGGGCTCAAGCATCAGCCCGCTGGCAACATCGCCAAACTGGAGATCGAGGTCGACGATAACAACACTCATCGGCGCTGCCTTAGCAAGGCCAACCGCAAGGTTGGTAGCGACCGTAGTCTTGCCAACGCCGCCCTTTGGGGACATCACGGCGATAATGCGGCCACCCTCTCCGTGGTCGGCGTGTTCAGAGGTGCCAGGTGCGAGGCCACGGCGGCGGCCTGCCGCAGCAAGGCTTGCCCGTTCCAGCATGACGCGGATGGCATCCGGATCGGCAGCGGGATCGAGCAGGTCGCGGACCCCGGAGCGCATGGCCTTGATGACCACTTCGGACGTTTCGGGTACGACCAATACCACGCTGATTTCCGGGAACTGCAGGTCCATGACCGAAGCAAGCTTCAGGGAGTCGTCTACGGGCAGCCCGGGTCCGAGTATCAGTACCTCGGGTGGCTCCCCGACAAGCTGACGCAAGAAGTCCTGCGGACCTTCCGGAAGATAGTCTGCCTGGAATGTCTGAAGTGAGCCGTGCATCCCCGACGTGGCGAGACGGACTCTTTGGTCGAAGTCACCATTCGGTGTAATGAGTACGAAGCGGCTCATCGGAACAACCTGGTCTTGTCTACGACACCAACGGTGCCTTCGTCGGCGTTGCCAGGTTCTTTAGAAAGGTAGATGCTGCCGAACTCTGTCGCAAAAATGATCCGTTCGGCGTCTGCAGAGTTGCGGGCGATCGTTATCAGGTAGGTTCCGTCGCCTGTTGCTTCCTTCTTGGCCGGCGCAGCCCCGTCAGCTGCAGTGGTTGAGGTGGATTCCGACTTCGCTGCAGTGCCGTTGCTGTACTGCGCGGCCGTAACGAGTACCTTGTGGAAGGTTAGCTGCGTGCCGCTGGACTCGCTGACTACCTCGCCGGTGGCAGCATTGGTTGTGGCATCTTCAAGGGAGATAAATACTCCGGCGGTGTCGCCTGCTTTAAGTATGCCGCCGACCACTCGCTCAATGGGCAGCTTGAGGGTGATCTCCTGCATTCCTTCGGGAACCCGGACCCTTGAGGGGCCGAGCAGAGAATTGGCATCTACCATGCGGGAGGACAGCAACTGCTCCCCTGGCACAAGGGGGACTGCTGTTACTTTGTCCCCAAGATCTTCCAGATTAGTTACGGTGTCCGAAGCCAGCGCCAATTTCGGCACTTCTTTCTGAGCTACCGACGCGGCCAACTTGTCGGCGCTGGTGCCGGCATCCACAGGTTCTTCGACGATGTAGACCGTCTCAGTCTCGGTATCTGCCAAGGCCCGTTTGTCCGCGTTCTGAACGTACATAACCAGCATGACCGTTCCTATGATTGCCACAAGCAGTGCGGCAATGCCTCCCAGTAGGCGTGTTTTCAATTTATTCCCCTTAGAAAATGGATGTTGCCTTTACTAGTTGATGAGCCGGATTTTGGAGGTTCCCAGGTCGACCCCGACTCCGGGAAGGCCACCGCCGGAATCGATGGATACAAATTTGACGAATTGTCCGATGATGCCGCGACACGGATCCGTGCATGAGTCCGCGGGGTCCGTCACATGCGGTGCTTTGTTGTGGAAGGTCCTCGGCTCGGTGTTACCGCCACCGAATTTCCACCCTTGAATGTTGAAGGTCGCGTAACCGCGGATGTGGAACCAACCGCCGGCCCCGGTGCCCCCCGCGTTGTCGTAGACCGGGAAGGTCCCCATTACCGTCCCCCCGCCATTGATCGTGTCCTTCCAGGATTGAATGATTGCGTCGCACGCGGCCGTACTCGGGTAATCTGCGCCAGTGTCAGAGTCTGCGTTGTCGTCGATGTCCGTGGCGGCATGGCAGGCTGAGTCTGTCTGCTCGAGCCAGCCAAACCCACCTGGGATGGTGTGGCCCGCCGTGGACGTGCAGTCGCTCATGCCTGGCTTGTACTTGATTAGCTGAACGTCACCACTCGGCTCTGAACCAGACAAGTCGTACTGACAATCAGAAATCGCCAATGGAAATGCCGAGCCACCTGAGGGAAATTCGAGGCCTGCTGTGGCGTGCGCTCCCACAGTTGCAGGCGGTGCCCCCAGAGCTGCCGAGAACATCTGCCGGAGGAATCCGGCGCCGCTTGTCCCGTCCCGCGTAGTTGTCCTGACGGTGACCTCGTCGTCGACGGACATGTCGACTTCAAATACCGTGGATGATCCATCGTTGGAGTTGCTGTCCGCAAGATCCCCAGCGATGTCTTCGGCTTCATCCTGAGTACAACCTGTCTCGTGACAGGCCTGCATGACAGCTATGGCCCCTGAGTCCGCGCCGTTTTGCAACTGGGCCCTTTCGGCGTAGATCTGGCCGGTATCAACTGCTATGGCGCCGGCACCTATGAGCACCAGCATGAGGACCCCCACCAGGACGCCGGCGGCGCCACGTTCAGATTCAGGCTTCGTTTTAGTCAGCCACCGCATCGCATTGCTCCTACTCCAACTAAGGTGACACCGCTGCCAAATATGCCGGTCAGGGTGTCTGCGGTATATGAAATTTCCACGGTGACAGTTCCGTCGGCTACACAAGCCGTGGGAGTGAACGTGTAGGCGAAGGTGTCGGTCTCCAGACCGGGAGCCCCATGTGCCGCTGCAAGCTCGGCTTCATCCTGATCGTTGGTGATGGCCATTGTCCGGGCCGCTTCCCGAGCCGCCTGCGTGACGGAAATTTGAAGATTGAAGGCATGCGAAAATTCGACGATGCCGGCAATGAGAGCCAGGAGAATTGGTGCTACGAGTGCAAACTCGACAGCAACGGCGCCGCGGTTACGCTCTTCGGCACGGGATACGCTGCGTTTCAATGGGTCCCCCTGTGATCTTGCAGCCGGTAAGGGTGAAGAAAGAAGAGAGAACTGTGCCGCGCCCGCGTTGTGCGGACGCGGCACATGATCTGCTCTGACGATTGTGGCGACTAAGGTGCTGCGGTGACCCAGGTGCCAACCTCAACACCGAGGTCGGAGAACCAGTCACTGAGCGCCTGGCCAAAGAGCGCTGCACCGACGATGATGGCAAAGGCCACAAACGCGATAAGCAGCGAGTATTCTGTGGCTGTCGCACCCTTTTCGGAGGAGAGACGATCCTTGATGCCGGCGATGAAAGCAGTCATAGAGACCATGAGAGAAGTCATTTTAATTTCCTTAATTCGATGAAATGGATTTGGATACTTTCAACGAATTTCCAGCTGCCCCCATAATTCCTTAGCGGCTGGACTTCGCTAAGAAAAGATTGGCACTGACGTTTTACCGCAACAATGCGTAGCGGTACTCGACTTTATTGGAGGCGTTTTCATTGCGTACTCGGAAAGTGACCGCGAGTACTCGCACAGAAAGAGGCCCGTGCCGGCTGACTACTTAGATGCGCCGGCGCAGCTGCCACTACGGCGTAGGGTGTCCAGGATTCGCAACTAGAACATGAACAGCGCTACGCCTGCCGTGGCGGCAAGCATCGAAGGGCCGTGTGGCACTTCAGACGGACGTTTCGAGCGGTTCCTGTGTACCAGCAGAAATGTGACCATCCCGTTCAGGATGAAGCCGGCTAGGCCGCCGTACAGCAGTTGACCCCAGCCTAGGTATCCCAAGTAGAGGCCCACCGGCGCTGCGAACTTGACGTCGCCCATTCCCATGCCGTTTGGCGAAATTAGGGCCAAAAACATGTAGGTGACGAACAGGACTGCCGCGCCGGCCGCAGCGCGAACCAAGTCACTCCACTCTTCTCTGCCCACTGCGGCCGCAATAAGGCCAAGGAACCCGCCTAATAAGAGTGCTAAAACCAAGGGGTTCGGAAGCAAATGCAGCGAAATATCAATTCTGGCCAGCTGCGCACCCAGAACCGCTAGCAATATGAAAGCCGGTAGTCCGGGTTCGAGCCCGAACCGGAAAGCGAAGGCCGCGCAGAGGAGGCCCGTGACAATCGCCGTTGTGATCCTGGTGCGGATGGCTGGAAGAGATCCGAGTCGGGGAAGAAGCTGGAAAATGAGCCGGTCCGCCACGGGGGAGAGAATGAGTCCCAGGAGCCCAGCGCCGGCCACCAACAGCGGACCTGTCGAACCGGTTTCGCCCAAAGAAATCACAGTGTCCCCCTGCATGTGTCAGGCCGGCTGGCTGCGAATGAGCGTCCGGCTATCCCATTTTGACCCTGGAGCATGCTTCAAGCTAATATTGGTAGTCGTTGTGCGTGTCCTATCTCGATGATGCGTGCCCGCTTGAGAATCCGGTTGCAGGATAACTACTCAACGAGCACATTCGGGACTTCAGGATGACTGGTTACATGGAGCCCTCACCTCTGTTCCGGTAGCGCATAGATAGTAGGTGCACACGCTTGAGTGACACCTAAACAAGAACGCCAGAACAAGAACGAGGCAAAAACCGTGCGTACGTACACCCCGAAGCCCGGCGATATCAACCGCCAGTGGCACGTCATTGACGCCACAGACGTTGTCCTTGGTCGTCTTGCCAGCCAGACCGCAATCCTGCTGCGCGGCAAGCACAAGGCCACCTTTGCATCCCACATGGACATGGGCGACTTCGTCATCATCATCAACGCTGAGAAGGTAGCCCTGACCGGCGCCAAGCTGGAGCAGAAGCGCGCATACCGCCACTCCGGCTACCCGGGCGGCCTGACCTCCGTCAACTACGCGGAACTCCTGGAATCAAACCCGGTCCGCGCCGTTGAGAAGGCCATCAAGGGCATGCTCCCCAAGAACTCCCTCGCTGCCCAGCAGCTGGGCAAGCTGAAGGTTTACCGCGGTGCAGAGCACCCGCACGCCGCCCAGCAGCCCAAGACTTTCGAAATCACCCAGGTCGCCCAGTAGTCCTGGCCACCAAACAACTTATCTATACAAGGAGAACCGTGGCTCAGAACGAAGAGACCACCGAAGCCGTTGAGGCTGAGGAAACCCTGACCAGCTACACCTCTGAAAGCTCAGCTGCAGACGCCGCTGCGCCGAAGAAGGAACGTCCGGCCCTGACCGTCGCCGGCGCAGCAGTTGGCCGCCGCAAGGAAGCCGTTGCCCGTGTCCGCGTTGTACCGGGTTCCGGCAAGTGGACCATCAATGGCCGCGCGCTGGACAACTACTTCCCGAACAAGCTGCACCAGCAGGACGTCAACGAGCCCTTCAAGATCCTGGATCTCGAAGGCGCCTACGACGTCATTGCACGCATCCACGGCGGTGGCATTTCCGGCCAGGCCGGCGCACTGCGTCTCGGCATCGCCCGTTCACTGAACGAGATCGACGTCGAGAACAACCGCGCCACGCTGAAGAAGGCCGGTTACCTCTCACGTGACGCCCGCGTCATCGAGCGTAAGAAGGCCGGTCTCAAGAAGGCCCGTAAGGCTCAGCAGTACTCCAAGCGCTAAATCCGCTTTTGGAAGCCCGTCCCGCCATCGGCGGGGCGGGCTTCCTCTTTTTAAAGCGAGTGGATCGTCAAGGCAAAGGGATGGACCGCATGTCATAAACGACTTGCTCTCCGACTTCGACGGCAACGAAGTGGGCGCGAATCCACTCCACGATCTTTTCGGTCTCGCTTCCCATAGCCTGCTCCCGTAGAAGCTCAGGTTGGTCGATGAAGAGCCCAATGCGGCCTTCGGCGGCAAGTTTCTTGAACTGGTCCAAGGTCGGTGCGGGGTCGAGCCCAAGCCATCCTCCCAGGGCCGCGACCGGTCTTCGGGATTCAAGCTGGTATAGCGCCGCGTTTTGCGCGGTCACGGTCATAGCGGCCCAGGTCACTGTAGGGCCGTCGATGCCGCCCAGTCGTTGTACGAGCTCGGGACTTGGTGGGGCACCGAAGGCCAAGTGCAGACTCCGAAGGTCCTCGCCGCGCAGTGCAGCTTCGAAGCGTTTTGACAAGGATCCCTCAACCGCCGAGGACGGCCCTGATAGCGGGTTGGTCCCGCCCTGCGGTGTGTTGATCGTGTACAGGTTGGTCATGGCTGGGCCAATGAGCAGCGAGGCTGCAACGGGCAGAAGAATTGCGATCTTGCGGTTTATTGGCAGCCACCACAGCACGCCGGCGACTACAGCAGTAGCGGGTACCGCCAGCTGCCATCCAGGGGGCCAGCTGTGACTGTACTCCAGGATCCGACTTGCCAGATAGCCGGTTGCCCCTATGACAACTGATCCCATGAGCCGGGAAACGGGCCGGCCGCGTGCGTTCCACAGCTGCAGAAGCCCGAGCGGAAGCACCACCGCCATTGGGGCTGCAAATGAGAACGTGTAGTAGGAATGAACCATCGTTCCGGCCATAGTCAAGACTGCGACTACTGTCAGGAGCCAGGTCGAAGCAATGAGGGCTGTTGGTGAGTATCTCTGCGGCCCAGATGCGCCTTTCAGAACCAGTATGACCACGGCACACGCGAGAGAAGGAAATAGCAGCCACGCGGCCTCTGGCGCGAAATCCGCACTGAATAGTCGTGCGAGACCGGCCTTGAAGGTGCCGAAAAGAGACGCGGATTCGGAGGGCACGGCCACTCCGTCCTGGTTCGTAAACTGCGCGAACCGCGCGAGTCCGTTATAGCCCGTAGTAAGTTGCAGGGCGCTGTTCCCTGCTGATCCGCCAACGTACGGACGTTGCGATGCGGGCGTCAGTTCGACCGCAACCATCCACCAGCCGCCGGTGACCAGGAGCATCCCCAGCGCTCCGGCGAGGCGGGCCGCCCGTCGCTTCAGCGAGCCTGAACCTGTGACGGCAACACCTATGATCAAGCTCGGAACGACCAATAGGGCTTGAACCTGCTTGGCCATAACGGCGAACCCCAACAGCGCTCCGGCAAATAAGAACCATCGCCAACGGCCATTTCCTATGGCCTTGACCGTGCAATAGACGCTGGCAACCACCAGCAGCCCCATGAGCGGCTCTGGGTTGTTGAACCGGGACATAAGCACAACTACGGGAGTAGACGCATAAACAGCTGCCCCGAAGAGCGCTGGAGCAGCGCTATGATTCGTGCGGATGATCTTGTAGATGAGCCACGTAGTAGCGATGCCCATACACACCTGCGGCAGCAGGATACTCCATGAACTAAGTCCGAAGATTCTGACAGACAGACCCATCACCCAAACGCTCAGGGGCGTTTTGTCGATAGTGACGAGGTTTCCGGCATCTGCTGAACCGAAGAACCAAGCCTTCCAGTCGGCGGCTCCGGCCTGCGCCGCAGCAGAATAGTAAGGATTAGCCCAGCCATTCTTATCCAAATTCCAGGCATAGAGAATGGCCGTGATCCCCAGGATGGCAAACAGGAAAGTTCGTTCGATCCTTGGGGCGTTCCGGGGATCCCTCAGGATCGCAGCGAATGAGCCAAGGCGTTGCTGCTTCAGTCTGGCCGCAATGTTCCTTTGGGTTGAGCCGACCACTATGGATTCGGCACTCAAATGGATACCTGTGCCGACAAAATGGTGCCATGCCCGTGCTGGCGGCGAACGCGGAACACCCAGACTCGGAGAAGTGCAAATCGAATCAGAGTTGCGAAGACATTAGCCGCCGTAAGCGTCAGGAGTTCAGTGCTCGCGTCGGTGTGGGCGCTTACCGAATGAAGCAGGAGTAGCGACGAAGATGTAATGCTCCACGCCAGAAGGAACACAACGAGCCCTTGGAATTGCTGGGTAAACAGTTTCACCGGTCCGCTGATTCCGAAAGTAAATTTCCGGTTGGCCGAAGTGTTTCCCACCGCCGTCAGGAGCAGGGCCAGGAAGTTGGCCTCTTGAGCACCGAAAGGGCCCTGAAGAATCAAAAAGAGGAACGCGAAGGCCAGAGTCGAAACCACTCCAACAAGGCCAAATCGGATCACTTGGCCGAAATAGCTTGGCCTGACAGGAGGCACGAGCGGTCGCCGCCCAAGTTCCGCGTAGATTGCTTGAACAGGTATAGATCCTTTCACCAATGACCCTGCGACACGGACCAGCCCGCGGATGTCGTCCATGGCTGTCTGTTTAACATCCACGCGGCTGTCCGGGTCATCAACCCAGTCCACGGGGATTTCGTGAATGCGAAGTCCTGAGCGTTCGGCGATGATCAACAATTCCGTGTCAAAGAACCAGCCGTTGTCTTCCACGTGCGGGAGCAAGCGATGGGCGACATCGGCGCGAAGCGCCTTGAATCCGCACTGGGCATCGGAAAACCGTACCTGCATTGTGCGCCTAAGCAGAAGATTGTAAGACCGCGAAATGAATTCCCGTTTCGGCCCGCGGCTTACCCGCGAGCTTTGGCCGAGACGCGTTCCGATTGAAATATCGGAATGCCCCGACAGCAGGGGAGCCACCAGAGGAGGCAGCGCTGCGAGGTCTGTCGAAAGGTCCACGTCCATGTAGGCGAGGACTTTCGCTTCCGAGGCGCTCCAAGCATCCCGTAAGGCGAACCCCCGCCCCTTAGCCTCAAGACGTCGGTATCCCACATTCGGGAATTTGTCGCTGAGTCGGGCTGCAATCGCCGGAGTTCGATCCGTGCTGGCATTGTCGGCGATGGTAATTTTCCATGTCGAAGGCATTTCAAGCGTCAGATATTCGGCGAGCCTTGAGATGCTGTTTTCGAGTACGGCTTCCTCGTTGAAAACCGGTACTACAATTTCGAGCGCCAAGCCCCCATAGCTAGGTGTCATGCAAGGAATCGTAGGGTGCCGGAAAGGCCCTGGGCGAGGCTTTTTGGCAAAGACAGGTACAGCCCAGAAGAACCAAGTAGTCCTCGTGGCGTGCCCGGCCGGCGGACAGGTAGTGGGGGCTGGACAGCAGGTAGGCAGGCCCGGAGCCCCCATCCTCTAGACTTGACCGGTGTCTAGATTATTTGGAACAGATGGTGTCCGGGGCCTGGCTAATGGTCTGCTCACAGCGGAGCTGGCGATGCAGCTGGCCCAGGCGGCCGCCGTCGTACTGGGCCATGACCGCAATACAAACGGCAGCCGGCCCCGTGCCGTCGTAGCCCGGGACCCGCGTGCGAGCGGCGAGTTCATCGCCGCAGCCGTCGAGGCGGGGCTCTCCAGCTCCGGCATCGATGTCTACGATGCCGGCGTGCTCCCGACGCCGGCTGCGGCCTACCTTGTGGCTGACCTGGACGCCGACTTCGGCGTGATGATTTCCGCGTCCCATAACCCGGCGCCCGACAATGGCATCAAGTTCTTTGCCCGAGGCGGCCAGAAGCTCCCGGACGACGTCGAGGATGCCATCGAGGCGCAGATGAACAGCGAGCCGGTTCGCCCCGTAGGCGCCGAGGTGGGCCGGATTCAGCGGTTCTCCGATGCGGAGGACCGTTACATCGTGCACCTGCTGCGCACGCTGCCGCACCGCTTGGACGGTATCAAGGTGGTCTTGGACTGCGCGCACGGCGCCGCCAGCGGCTGCTCGCCCCAGGTCTTTAAGGACGCCGGCGCGGACGTTGTGGTCATCGGCGCGGATCCCGACGGCCACAACATCAACGACGGCGTCGGCTCCACGCACCTTGGCCCGCTCAAGGAAGCCGTGGTGAAGCATGGTGCGCACCTGGGTATCGCGCACGACGGCGACGCCGACCGCTGCCTTGCCGTGGACCATGAAGGCAACGAAGTAGACGGCGACCAGATCATGGCCATCCTCGCCGTGGCACTGAAGGCGGCTGGGAAGCTCAAGGACGATGTCTTGGTGGCCACGGTCATGAGCAACCTCGGCCTGAAGATTGCCCTCCGCGAAGCAGGCATCAGCATCCGCGAGACAGCAGTGGGGGACCGGTACGTCCTCGAAAGCATGCGCGAAGGCGGTTACAACCTCGGTGGCGAACAGTCCGGGCACGTGATCTTCGCCGACCACGCCACCACCGGTGACGGCGTGCTTACTGGTTTGCAGCTAGCCGCCCAAATCGCCATGACTGGCCGTCCACTCAAGCAGCTTGCCACGGTTATGACCAAGCTCCCGCAGGTCCTTATCAACGTCCGCGGCGTGGACCGGACCCGTGTCCACAGCTCTGAAACCCTTGCGGCGTCAGTGGCCGTCGCAGAGGCTGAACTCGGCGATACCGGACGCGTCCTGCTTCGCCCCTCAGGCACTGAGCCCGTGGTCCGGGTCATGGTGGAGGCAGGTGACGAGGCGACGGCACAGTCCATCGCCGAGCGCCTCGCACAGGTGGTCCGCACGGAGCTCGCACTGGAACTCGTCACAGACTGATCCCAGAGACAACAAAGCGGCCCTTCCGTCCGGAAGGGCCGCTTTGTTGTAGGAGAAACCTAGTTGGACCGGCTCTGCAGCGAATCCCGGATCTCTGTCAGCAGGGCGATCTGCGGGTCTTCGGCCGCTTCTTCCTTAACGTCCTTATCGATTCCCAGCCGGCGGTTGCGGCGTTCAATCATGTGGTTCATCGGAAGGACCACCACAAAGTAGATGGCGGAGGCGATCAGGAGGAAGGAAATGATGGAGGAGATGACGGATCCATACATGAATCCCTCCCACTGCATTTCCTCAATGCCCTTGGCACTGAACAGACGTCCGATCAGTGGCGTGAGCAGGCCTTCGACAATCGAGGTGACGACGGCGCCGAAGGCGGCGCCCATCACTACTGCGACGGCAAGGTCAACGACATTGCCCTTCATAATGAAATTCTTGAATCCGGTGAGCATAGGATCCAAGCTAGCGCAGGCGGGTTAGCCCCCGGTGACAGGAGTGTTAATTTGTGGCCGCGTGTCGGGAACCAAACGACCTGGTTCAGGGATACCCCGGCGCAGCCTCCACACCGAAGTACTCCTCCAGCGTGCTGATGCCACGGTTGGCCATGTCCGTGGCGGCCTCGACGCCGATGTACCGCAGGTGCCACGGCTCGTAGTAGTACCCGGTGATCGGGTGGAACATCCACGGATACCTGACGATGAAGCCGAACCGGTGGCCGTTGGCCCTGACCCAGACCGCGGCCGGTTGGTCCGCGAAGCAGGGCTGGAAGCCGCACGCCCCGCCGCCGTCGCCGATGTCGAAGGACCAGCCCGTTTGGTGCTCTGAATACCCAGGCCTCGCGCTGGCGGTGTCCGCGTCGGCCTGCCCCCGTGCCGCCACGTACCCGTTGTACGTGGCCACCTGCGTGCTGTAGGAACGGTAGCCGCTCGCCAGGGTGATGCTGACCCCGTCCTGCGCAGCCGCAGCGAACATTGCTTCCGCGGCTGCCGCCGTCGTGCTGTTCAGAAGGGCGGCTTCCCCGGACACACTGACCCGGACGTTGGGCTGCACCAGGTCCGCGGGAATGTACTCGGCCGGAACCAAAGGGCGGTGTTTGTTGACCACCAGCCAGGGACTGGCGGGATCGGTCAGCGAGAACTGCCGCGGGAGTGTGGCAGCCGGAGAGGGCGCAACCGGCGCCTCCGGCACTGGCTCAACTGCCGCCGTCGGACTTTCAGAAGTGGCAACCGCGACGGGCGAAGGGGAAGCTGCAGGAGGGAGGGTGGTGGACGACGACGGCGGCACCTGGGCGGGTGCGTCGGGTGTGCAGGCTGCCAGTACGGTCAGCCCTGCACCGGCTGCAAGGAACCGGGCAAAGCTGCGCCGGCTCGTGCCAGCCGCAGGCGTGCCGTCGAGAGCCGAACAGTCGTGGCACATGCGTGCTAGACCTTGCGCAGGAGCATACGGCGGATGGAATGGTCAGCGTCCTTGGACAGCACCAGCTGCGCGCGGCCGCGCGTCGGGAGGACATTTTCCTCCAGGTTGGGCTCGTTGATGCGCTTCCAGATATCCCGGGCTGTACGCTCGGCCTCGGCTTCGGAGAGCGTCGCATACCGGTGGAAGTAGGATTCCGGCTGCGCGAACGCCGTGCTCTGGAGCTTGCGGAACCGCTCCACATACCACTCCTCGATGTAGGACGTCGGGGCGTCCACATAGATCGAAAAGTCGAAGAAGTCGCTCAGGGCAAGCCCTTGGCGGCCGTCGTGGCGCGGGCGGGCCGGGGCGAGGACGTTCAGGCCCTCCACGATGAGCACGTCCGGGCGGCGGACCACCACTTCCTTGTCCGGAACGATGTCGTACGTGACGTGGGAGTACCAAGGAGCCCGGACTTCCTCCGCGCCGCCCTTGATCTCGCTGACGAACCGCAACAGCGCCCGCCGGTCATACGACTCCGGGAAGCCCTTTCGCTCCAGCAGCTGGCGCCGCTTGAGCTCGGCCAGGGGGTAGAGGAACCCGTCAGTGGTAATCAGTTCCACATTGGGCGTCCCCGGCCAGCGCCGGAGCATCTCGCGGAGTACACGGGCGATGGTCGACTTGCCTACCGCGACTGAGCCGGCGACGCCGATGACAAAAGGAGTGCGCTGGGTCTGTTCGCCCAGGAAAGTGGTGGTGGCGGCGTGAAGCTGGCCGGCCGCTTCGACATACAGGTGGAGGAGGCGGGACAACGGCAGATAGACCTCGCGGACCTCCTTCATATCCAGGGGATCGCCGAGGCCACGCAGACGGACAATATCCTCCTCATTCAGAGGCTGTTCCATCTGGGCTGCGAGCCGGGACCAGGTTTGCCGGTCCAGCTCAACGAACGGGGAGACACCTTCGCCGTTCGCTTCATTGCGTTGCACTGTCACTTTAGAGATTCTGCCCTTCACGCGGCTGAGAGCGAAATGCAAGACACGGCCGTCCGCTTCCACGGCCATGCAGTCGGCGCCCGTAGCTGGCTTGCCGGGCCCTATCAGTTACGGATCTCCTTGCGGCTGCCGATAAGCTGGAGCTTATGTGTGGAATCGTAGGATATGTAGGCCGTTCGACTGGCCAGGGAATTGCCGGTCACAGTGCGCTGGATGTAGTCCTCGAAGGATTGCGCCGCCTTGAGTACCGGGGTTACGACTCCGCGGGAGTGGCTGTTGTAGCAGACGGCGTCATCTCGTCCCGCAAGAAGTCCGGAAAGCTGAGCAACCTCCTTGATGAGCTTCAGGCCCATCCGCTGCCGGAAACGCTGACCGGCATCGGCCACACGCGCTGGGCCACTCACGGCGGCCCGACGGACCAGAATGCCCACCCGCACCTGTCGGACGGCGGCAAGCTGGCCCTGATCCACAACGGCATCATCGAAAACTTCGCCGAGCTCAAGCTGGAGCTGCTGGCTAAGGGCGTCACCTTCGCTTCCGAGACGGACACCGAAGTGGCCGCCGCACTCCTTGGTGACATCTTCCGCACCAAGCTTCACGGCGATACCAGCAACGGCGGCCTGACCAAGGCCATGCAGCTCGCCTGCCAGCGCCTCGAGGGTGCCTTCACGCTCCTTGCCGTCCACGCCGACCAGCCGGACGTCGTGGTTGCCGCCCGCCGCAACTCGCCGCTGGTGGTTGGCCTGGGCGACGGCGAGAACTTCCTTGGTTCCGACGTCTCCGGCTTCATCGATTACACCCGCCGCGCGGTGGAGCTGGGCCAGGACCAGATCGTCACCATCACCGCCGATACCGTGGAGATCACCGATTTCTTCGGCAACTTCGCCGCCGGCAAGGAATACCACGTTGACTGGGACCCCGCCTCGGCTGAAAAGGGCGGTTACAGCTCCTTCATGGAGAAGGAGATCAACGACCAGCCCGACGCCGTGGCGCAGACCCTGCTGGGCCGCTCGGACATCAACGGCAAGTTGACCCTGGACGAAATCCGCATCGACGTCGAGCTGCTGAAACAGGTCAACAAGATCATCGTCCTGGCCTGCGGCACCGCTGCCTACGCCGGCACCGTGGCCAAGTACGCCATCGAGAACTGGTGCCGGATCCCCACGGAAGTGGAGCTTGCCCACGAGTTCCGCTACCGCGATCCGATCCTGGACGCCAACACGCTGGTGGTTTCGATCAGCCAGTCCGGGGAAACCATGGACACCCTGATGGCCGTCCGCTACGCCCGGGAGCAGGGCGCCAAGACCATCTCGATCTGCAACACCAACGGGTCCACTATCCCGCGCGAATCAGATGCTGTGCTGTACACCCACGCGGGTCCGGAAATTGCAGTGGCCTCCACGAAGGCTTTCCTGGCCCAGATCACCGCCGCTTACCTGCTCGGCCTGTACCTCGCGCAGCTGCGTGGCAACATCTTCTCCGGGCAGATCAAGGACGTCCTGGCAGACCTGTCCAAGATCCCCGCGAAGATCCAGACCATCCTGGACAACTCAGGACCGCTCCGCGAACTGGCCCGCAGCATGAAGGACGAGAAATCCGTCCTGTTCCTGGGACGCCACGTGGGTTACCCGGTTGCCTTGGAAGGCGCGCTCAAGCTCAAGGAAATCGCGTACATCCACGCCGAGGGTTTTGCCGCCGGTGAGCTGAAGCACGGCCCCATCGCCCTCATCGACAAAGGCCAACCGGTCTTCGTAGTGGTCCCCTCGCCGCGCGGCCGTGATTCCCTGCACGCCAAGGTTGTCAGCAACATCCAGGAAGTCCGCGCCCGGGGTGCCCGCACGCTGGTTGTGGCTGAAGAAGGCGACGAGGCCGTGAAGGCTTACGCCGAGCACGTCTTCTACGTTCCGGAGACGCCCACGCTGTTGATGCCCCTCCTCACCACGGTTCCGCTGCAGATCTTCGCCCTGGAACTCGCCTCGGCCAAGGGGTACGACGTAGACCAGCCACGCAACCTGGCCAAGAGCGTCACCGTAGAGTAACCGCAGGCTGAACGTCAGCAAGTCGGTTGATTCCCACAGAACGCCCCGGGCCAGTTGCCCGGGGCGTTCTGCGTTCGTGCCTGTTCCTAACGGGTTTGCGTAACTATTACCGGTACTCAAACAGGGGCCGCCCGGAATCACGGGGTACCCTCTGCGCGGGAGGTCCAAAAGTGACGCATTTGCGCAGGTCCCGGTGCCGCTCAGGACCCGGCATGCCGGGCACGGCGCACCGGGAGGCCAAGAGCGTCACCGTAGAATAAGCCGCATGATTGTTGGCATAGGCGTAGACGTTGTAGACATCGAGCGGTTCGGCCGTCAGCTTGAACGCACCCCCGGGCTGCGGGACCGGTTGTTTGTCCCCGCGGAGCGGGAGCTGAACACCCGGTCCCTGGCAGCGAGGTTCGCAGCCAAGGAGGCTGTGGCCAAGGTCCTCGGCGCCCCGGCCGGCATGAACTGGCAGGACTGCTGGATCGGCCTGGACCAGAACGGGCCCACCATCCAGGTCAAGGGCACTGTGCTTGCGGTGGCTGAGTCCAAGGGTGTCAAGCGCTGGCACCTCTCGATGAGTCACGACGGCGGGATAGCCACGGCCACTGTCCTGGCTGAAGGCTGAGAGCCTCAAGGCTCAACGGGCCTGCGGACCTGACGCCATGATCAGCGCCTACACCGGAACCCAGATCAGGGAAGCCGAACAGCCACTGCTGGCCTCAGGCCTGGGGGCTGCCCTCATGCAGCGCGCCTCGCACGGCCTCGCCAACGCGGTGGTCCGCGAGCTGCAGGCCCGGGGCCAGCGGCTCTACGGAGCCAGCGTGGCTGTCCTGGCGGGCAAGGGAAACAATGGCGGCGACGGTCTCTTCGCCGCTTCCTTCCTCGCAGCCCGGGGAATGCGTACGACGGCGGTACTCACCGCTGATTCGGCGCACCCGGAGGCGCTGGCTGCTTTTGAGCGTGCCGGCGGCCGCGTCCACTGGCTCACCGACGCGACGCTTAGCCAGCTGACCGCCGAAACGGGGCGCGCCGACGTCGTGATCGATGCTGTCCTGGGGACGGGCGCCCAAGGAGGGCTCCGCGGAACGCCGGCGGCACTGGTGGCCGCGCTGTCCGGCCAACACGCCCCCCTTGTGGTGGCCTGCGACGTGCCCAGTGGGGTTGACGCCGACACCGGCGAGGTCCACGGCCCGGTACTGTCCGCCGGCCTGACCGTCACCTTCGGGGCCGCGAAAGCAGGGCTGCTGGCCGATCCCGGGGCGGACCACGCCGGCCGCCTTGAGGTGATCCCGATCGGAATCGAAGAGCAGCTCCCATGGCCGGCCCTGCATCGGCTCGAAACCGCCGACCTGGCGCGGCTCCTCCCGCAGCCCGCCCGGCGATCCCACAAATATTCGCGCGGCGTCCTGGGCGTGGTGGCCGGATCCGCCACCTATCCCGGAGCGGCCGTACTGGCCTGCCGGGGTGCCCTGGCCGCGGGCGTGGGCATGGTGCGGTACCTCGGCCCGCCCGAGGTGGCCCACTTGGTCCGGCAGTCCTGTCCCGAGGTGGTGTGCGGCACCGGATCGGTGGCCAGCACCCATGTCCAGGCCTGGCTGGTGGGCTCCGGAATGGGCCCGGATGACCACGAACAGCTCCAGCGCGCGCGTGACGCCGTGGACTCGGGGCTGCCCACTATCGCCGATGCCGGCGCCCTCCCCGGCCTGCCACTGATCCTTGCCCCTCAGGTGGTCCTCACGCCCCATGCCGGCGAACTGGCGTCCCTGCTGCAGCGGCTGGATGCTGACCATCCATACTCGGGGCGCGCCGCGGTGGAGGCGAACACTCTTGGGGCCGTCCGGCTGGCCGCGGGGCTTACGGAGGCCACTGTCCTCCTCAAAGGCGCCACCACCCTGGTGGCGTCCCCCTTCCAGGACTTCTACAGCCAGGCGGACGGCACGCCCTGGCTTGCCTCCGCAGGCAGCGGCGATGTCCTGGCCGGAATCATTGGTGCGCTGCTCGCACAGCTGGGGCCCGACGTCGGCCATTTCCGTGATGCGGGCATCGATCCGGACGAACGCTGGGCTGCCATTGCCGCCCTGGCTGCGAGCCTGCACGGCCGCGCTGGAGCCGCTGCGTCCGGGGGCGGGCCACTGACGTCCGGCCGGATCGCGGATGCCTTACCTGCAGCTTGGGGTAAAGTCAGCATGCTTAGTTAATAGGTGGCCGGAAACGTAACAGTCACAGCCACCCGTTACGGTAGGCATAGGTTTTGCACGGCGGCGTGGACCGGGAAGTCCGGACTGCGCGGTCGAACAACGATGAGGAGCATGCATGGAAATCTGGCCCGGATCGGCTTATCCGCTGGGAGCCACTTTTGATGGAACCGGCACGAACTTCGCGCTGTTCAGCGAACGTGCTGAAAAAGTAGAGCTGTGCCTCTTCGACGACGACGGCGTGGAGACGCGCTTCGGTCTGGACGAAGTGGACGGCTACGTGTGGCACGGCTACATCCCCCAGGTGCAGCCAGGGCAGAAGTACGGCTACCGTGTCCACGGTCCGTACGACCCCGCTTCCGGAAACCGGTTCAACCCGAACAAGCTCCTCCTGGACCCGTACGCGAAGGCAGTGCACGGGCAGGTGGACTGGGACCCGTCGCTCTTCTCCTACAACCTCGGCGAGCCGGATTCCATCAACAACGAGGACTCCGCGCCGCACATGATGATGGGTGTGGTCATCAACCCGTTCTTCGACTGGGACGGCGACCACAACCTCCGGGTTCCGTACCACAAATCGGTGATCTACGAGGCCCATGTCAAGGGCCTGACCCAGCTGCACCCCGAGATCCCCGAGGAGCAGCGCGGCACCTACGCCGGGGTGGCGCACCCTTCCGTCATCTCGCACCTGCAGAAGCTCGGCGTCACCGCCATCGAACTGATGCCGGTGCACCAGTTCGTCAATGACGGCACACTCCAGGACCAGGGCCTGAACAACTACTGGGGCTACAACACCATCGGCTTCTTCGCCCCGCAGAACACTTACAGTTCCACCGGCGACACCGGCCAGCAGGTCCAGGACTTCAAGGCCATGGTGCGCTCCCTGCACCGGGCCGGCATCGAGGTGATCCTGGACGTGGTTTACAACCACACCGCCGAAGGCAACCACCTTGGCCCCACGCTGTCCTTCAAGGGCATCGACAACGCCTCCTACTACCGGCTGATGGAGGGCGACGAAAAGCACTACATGGACTACACCGGTACCGGCAACTCGCTGAACGTCCGCCAGCCGCACTCCCTGCAACTGCTGATGGACTCACTGCGGTACTGGGTCACGGAAATGCACGTGGATGGCTTCCGCTTCGACCTCGCCTCCACCCTTGCCCGGGAGTTCTACGACGTCGACAAACTCTCCACCTTCTTCGAACTCATCCAGCAGGACCCGGTAGTGTCCCAGGTCAAGCTCATCGCTGAGCCGTGGGATGTTGGGCCCGGCGGTTACCAGGTGGGCAACTTCCCGCCACAGTGGACGGAATGGAACGGAAAATACCGCGACACCGTCCGCGATTTCTGGCGCGGCGAGCCGGCCACCCTGGGCGAATTCGCCTCACGCATCACCGGCTCCGCAGACCTCTACGAGCACTCGGGCCGCCGCCCCGTGGCTTCGATCAACTTTGTGACGGCCCACGATGGCTTTACCCTCTCCGATCTGGTGTCTTACAACGAGAAGCACAACGAGGCGAACGGCGAAGGCAATAACGACGGCGAATCCCACAACCGTTCCTGGAACTGCGGGGCCGAGGGTCCCACCGACGATCCGGCTGTCCTGGGCTTGCGCGCCCGCCAGCAGCGGAACTTCATAGCATCCCTGCTCCTGTCCCAGGGTGTCCCCATGCTGTTGCACGGCGACGAGCTTGGACGCACTCAGCAGGGCAACAACAACGGGTATTGCCAGGACTCCGAACTGACGTGGATCAACTGGGAGAACATCGACCAGCCCCTCGTGGAGTTCACGTCCGCCGTCAACGCATTGCGCGCCAAGCACCCCACGTTCCGTCGGAGCCGGTTCTTCGATGGACGCCCCGTGCTGAGGGGGGAAGGCGAACGGCTGCCTGACATCGTATGGCTGGACGTCGACGGCGACACCATGAAACCTGAGGACTGGGACAGCGGTTTCGGCCGTTCGGTAGGCATGTTCCTCAACGGTGACGGGATCCAAGGCAAGGACGTCCGAGGACGTCGGATTACCGATGTGAACTTCCTGCTGTACTTCAACGCACATGACGACATGGTGAAGTTCGTTCTTCCCAATGACGAATACGCACCTGCATGGGACATCATCATCGACACCGCCGGCCACAACGCGGACACGGCACCTGTGAAGGCCGGCCAGTCCATTCCTGTTGATGCCAAGTCCTTGGTAGTCCTGAGGGCCCACATGGTGGAGGAGGCGGAACCGGACCACTCCGTGGCTGCGTCCCTGGCTGCCCTGACCCAGACAAGCACCAGCGAGACCGAAGCGCTGAGCACGCCGACCGTACCGGAGCCAAAGAAAACGAAGAAGGTCAGCAAGCCGAAAGGCCCTGCAGAATGAGGATTCCGGCGTCGACATACCGGCTGCAGATCCGCCGCAGCTTCACGCTCTTTGACGCAGCGGCCAAGGTTCCATACCTGAAGTCCCTCGGTGTTGACTGGGTCTACCTCTCACCCATCCTGACGGCTGAGCAGGGGTCGGACCACGGCTATGACGTCACCGACCCCTCCGCGGTTGATCCTGAGCGCGGCGGCCCGGACGGGCTGCTTGCCCTGTCCAGGGCTGCCCGCGAACACGGCATGGGCGTCCTGGTGGACATCGTCCCCAACCACGTAGGCGTGGCGTCACCACCGCAGAACCCCTGGTGGTGGTCGCTGCTGGCAGAGGGGCGGGACTCGCGTTACGCGGACGCGTTCGACGTCGACTGGGACTTTGGCCGCGGCCGGATCCGGATACCCGTGCTGGGCTCCGATGACGATGTGGACCAGCTCAAGGTCACGGATGGCGAACTCCGCTACTATGACCACCGTTTCCCCTTGGCGGCGGGCTCCTATACCGAGGGTGATTCGCCGAGGGCTGTCCACGACCGCCAGCACTATGAGCTGGTTTCCTGGCGGCGGGCGGACAGCGAACTGAACTATCGCAGGTTCTTCGCGGTCAGCACGCTGGCCGGCATCCGCGTCGAAGACCCCAGGGTCTTCGAGGAAGCCCACGCCGAAGTGGCCCGCTGGTTCCGGGAGGGCCTGGTGGACGGCCTGCGCGTGGATCACCCGGACGGACTGGCGGATCCAGCCGGCTACCTGCGCTGGCTCAAGGACCTCACTGGTGGGGCGTACGTGCTGGTGGAAAAGATCCTGGAACCCGGCGAGGTCCTCCCGGGGGAGTTCGCCTGCGAAGGGACCACCGGTTACGACGCCCTGGCTGAGGTTGACCGGATCCTGGTGGACCCGGCCGGCGAGGCTGCCCTGGATGCGTTGGATGCGCAGCTGCGTGGGACCGGTGAACCGGCGGATTATGCCGCCATGATCCGCGGCACGAAGCGGATGATTGCTGACGGCATCCTGCGGTCCGAAGTCCTGCGGCTTGCCCGGCTCGTTCCAGACTCCCACGGGCTGGCGGAGGACCAGGCAGCGGATGCCATCGCCGAAATCATCGCCTCCTTCCCGGTCTACCGGTCCTACCTGCCGGTGGGGGCGGAAGTGCTCAAGGAGGCCTGCGAGCAGGCAGCAGCGCACCGGCCGGACCTCGAAGTGGCCATCGGGACGCTCCTGCCACTCCTCCTGGATCCCACCACCGCAATCGCGGTCCGCTTCCAACAGACTTCGGGCATGGTGATGGCCAAGGGTGTGGAGGACACTGCGTTCTACCGCTACACCCGGCTGGGCACGCTCACCGAAGTGGGGGCTGAGCCCACGGAATTTTCGCTGACCCCCGAGGAGTTCCACCACCGGATGCGGCGGAGGCACGAGGAACTCCCGGAGTCCATGACCACGCTCTCGACTCACGACACCAAACGCAGCGAGGATGCCCGCGCAAGGATTTCGGTCATCGCTGAGCTTCCTGGCGACTGGACGGCCACGCTCGCCACGCTCCAGGAGTTGGCGCCGGTGCCCGACGGCCCCTTCGCCAACCTGTTGTGGCAGGCTGTCTTCGGCGCGTGGCCTGCCTCCCGCGAGCGGCTGCAGGGCTATGCGCAAAAGGCCGCCAGGGAGGCAGGAAACTCCACCACGTGGACCGAGCCCAATGAGGAATTCGAAGCGACAGTCAGGGCCGCCGTGGACGCAGCCTTCGACGACGCCCGTGTCACTGCAGTGATCGAGGACTTCGTAGCGAGGACCGATGCATTCGCTGCTTCCAACTCGCTGGCGGCCAAGCTGATCCAGCTGACCATGCCCGGAGTTCCGGATGTGTACCAGGGCAGCGAGTTCTGGGAGCGGTCACTGACCGACCCCGACAACCGCCGCCCGGTGGATTTCGCTCAACGGGAAGAGGAACTGGCCCGCCTGGACGACGGACTCCTGCCCGCTGCGGGAACGGAGGCCAGCAAACTGCTGGTCACCTCCCGTGCCCTCCGCCTGCGCCGCGACAACCCCGGGCTCTTCGACAGCTACGTCCCTGTCGAAGCCTCAGGGGCGGCAGCGGGCCACCTTCTTGCCTTTGACCGGGGTGGGGCATTGACCCTGGCCACCCGGCTTCCCGCCGGGCTGGAAGCCGACGGCGGATGGCGGGACACCGCCGTCGACCTTTCCAGCGCCATGCGGGACGAACTCACCGGCAAGAGCCATGGGCCCGGCACCGTTTCAGTCGCGGACGTCCTGGGTACCTACCCGGTGGCCTTGCTGGTCACTACGGACGGAGACGACTCATGAGCCTGACCCACACCGGATCCGGCCGCTTTGACGTCTGGGCGCCAAACGTTTCAGCAGTGACCCTGCTGGCAAACGGGCAGCACTACCCCATGGCGAAGCTGGACACCGCGCCCGGCGCCGACGGTTGGTGGTCCGCGCCGGACGCCCCCACGGAAGGCGAAGTGGACTACGGCTATCTGCTGGACGGGGACTCCCATCCGTTGCCGGATCCCCGGTCCCGGCGCCTGCCGGACGGGGTCCACGCCCTGTCCCGGACGTTCAGCCCCGGCGACCACGACTGGCAGGATGCCGGCTGGCAGGGCAAGGATCTCCGCGGCTCGGTCATCTACGAACTCCACGTGGGGACCTTCACACCGGAAGGGACCCTCGAGGCAGCGGCCGGCAGGCTTGGCTACCTTGCCGGCCTGGGCATCGACTTCGTGGAGTTGCTGCCGGTCAACGGCTTCAACGGGACCCATAACTGGGGCTACGACGGCGTCCAGTGGTACGCCGTCCACGAGGGCTACGGTGGGCCCGCGGCCTACCAGCGCTTTGTGGACGCGGCCCATGCAGCCGGCCTCGGAGTCATCCAGGACGTCGTCTACAACCACCTGGGACCCAGCGGCAACTACCTGTCGCGGTTTGGGCCATACCTCAAGCAGGGCGACGCCAACACCTGGGGCGATTCAGTCAACCTGGACGGCCATGGCTCGGACGTGGTCCGCGAGTACATCCTGGACAACGCCGCGCTGTGGCTGAGGGACTACCACGTGGACGGCCTGCGACTCGACGCCGTTCACGCCCTCCGCGACGAGCGGGCCGTGCACATCCTGGAAGACCTCGGCGCGCTTGGCGATGCTGTCTCGGCTGAAACGGGCCTGCCCAAGACCCTGATCGCCGAATCGGACCTCAACAACCCGCGGCTGATCTACCCGCGCGACGCCAACGGCTATGGCCTTGCCGGACAGTGGAGCGACGACTTCCACCACGCCGTCCACGTCAACGTCAGCGGGGAGACCACCGGCTACTACGAGGACTTCCAGTCACTCTCGGTTCTCGCAAAGGTGCTCAAGGACGGCTTCCTGCACGACGGCAGCTACTCAAGCTTCCGCGGCCGGCACCACGGAAGGCCGATCAATGCCTCGCTCGTGCAGCCTGCGGCCCTGGTGGTCTGCAACCAGAACCACGACCAGATCGGCAACCGCGCCACGGGGGACAGGCTCTCCCAATCCCTGTCCTACGGGCAGTTGGCCGTCGCTGCGGTCCTGACCATGACGTCGCCGTTCACGCCCATGCTGTTCATGGGAGAGGAATTCGGTGCCTCCACACCTTGGCAGTTCTTCACCTCGCACCCCGAGCCTGAGCTGGGCAAGGCGACCGCGGAAGGCAGGATCCGCGAGTTCGAACGGATGGGGTGGGATCCCGCCGTCGTACCTGACCCGCAGGACCCGGAAACCTTCCGCCGTTCCAAACTCAACTGGGCCGAGGCCGCGCAGGGCGACCACGCCAGGCTCCTGGAGCTGTACCGTTCGCTCGCGGCACTGCGCCGCGAGCATCAGGAATTGGCCGGCCTCGGGTTTGCCGAAACCACGGTGGAGTTCGACGACGACGCCGGCTGGCTGCGTTTCCGCCGCGGCTCCGTTGAGGTGCTGCTGAACCTCTCGGAGCAAAAGGTTTCGCTTGACCGCGTGGACGGAACGGTGCTGCTGTCCACCGAGGAGGTGCCTGCCGCTGATAACGGTGCGTTGGCCCTCGGGCCGTGGAGTGCCGCCGTCGTGAAGGCTCAATAGTTCCGGCTGCGCCGCGGGCTGATTTGTGTCAGCCCGCGGCGTAACAAGGCCGTTCCTGACTGTAGCGTGCGTCACAGCTGGCAGGATGGAGCGTATGACTTATTCAGCCGCGGAAAACCGCTATGAATCCATGCCCTACCGCCGCGTCGGCCGCAGCGGACTGAAGCTCCCCGCAATCTCGCTGGGCCTTTGGCACAACTTCGGCGACGACAAGCGGTTCGATGAACAGCGGGCCATCCTCCGCCGCGCGTTCGACCTCGGCGTGAACCACTTCGACCTCGCCAATAACTACGGTCCGCCGGACGGCTCCGCCGAAACCAACTTCGGCCGCCACCTCGCGGACGACTTCAAGCCCTACCGCGACGAACTGGTCATCTCCACGAAGGCCGGCTACTACATGTGGCCGGGCCCGTACGGCGAGTGGGGCTCCCGCAAATATCTCATCTCAAGCCTTGACCAGTCGCTGCAGCGGATGGGGCTGGACTACGTGGACATCTTCTACAGCCACCGTCCGGACCCCGAGACGCCGATGGAAGAGACCATGGGTGCCCTGGATTACGCCGTCCGCTCGGGTAAGGCGCTTTACGCCGGCATCTCGTCCTACACGCCCGAGCAGACCATCGAGGCCGCACGCATCCTCAAAGAGCTCGGCACCCCGCTGCTCATCCACCAGCCCAGCTATTCCATGCTGAACCGGTGGACGGAGAACGGCACGCCGAACCTGTACGAGGCGCTCGAAGAGGTGGGCGCCGGTTCCATCGCGTTCTCCCCGCTGGCCCAGGGCATGCTCACGGACCGGTACCTCAACGGGATTCCCGCGGATTCCCGTGCAGCCAAGGCACGCTTCCTGTCTGAGGACGCCATCACTGACGAGAAGCTGGACCGGATCCGCGGGCTGCACGGCATTGCTGAAGGCCGTGGCCAGTCCCTGGCGCAGATGGCCATCGCCTGGATCCTGCGCGACCAGCCGAAGGGCACCCCGGTCACCTCTGCCCTGGTTGGCGCCTCCAGCGTCAGGCAGCTGGAGGACACCCTGTCCGCGATCAACAACCTGAAGTTCACCACTGACGAACTCGCCGCCATCGACGAGTTCGCTGTGGAATCTGACATCAACCTCTGGCAGACGACGTAACACTTACTCTCTGCACACGATGGAAACCACAGGCGGGGGCCGGGGAACAAACCCGGCCCCCGCCCGGTTGGGTACTATGAAAAGGCGCCGAATGGCGCTGCCTGCTGTCCGCCGTCGTACGTGGTCCGGCAATGACCGTCCGGCGGCTGAAGTTTTGTCCTCAAAGGAGTTCCGTGTCTTCAAATCCGATTCGTGTTGCAATCGTCGGTGTGGGTAACTGCGCCGCATCGCTCGTCCAGGGTGTGCACTACTACCGTGACGCCGATCCCGAGGCCACGATCCCCGGCCTGATGCACGTGGAGTTCGGCAAGTACCACGTCAACGACGTCCAGTTCGTGGCCGCTTTCGATGTGGATGGCAAGAAGGTCGGCGTTGACCTCGCGGATGCAATCCTCGCCAGCGAAAACAACACCATCAAGATCGCCGACGTCCCGCCCACCGGCGTGACCGTGCAGCGCGGCCACACCCTGGACGGCCTCGGCAAGTACTACCTTGAGACCATTGAACAGTCCCCGGCAGAGCCCGTTGACGTTGTCCAGGCACTCAAGGATGCCCAGGCCGACGTCATGGTCTGCTACCTGCCCGTTGGGTCGCAGGAAGCTGCTGAGTTCTACGCCCAGGCAGCGATCGATGCCGGGGTTGCTTTCGTCAACGCGCTTCCCGTGTTCATCGCCGGCACCAAGGCCTGGGCTGACAAGTTCACTGCCGCTGGTGTGCCGATCGTGGGCGATGACATCAAGAGCCAGATCGGTGCCACCATCACGCACCGCGTCATGGCCAAGCTCTTCGAAGATCGCGGCGTGACGCTGGACCGCACCTACCAGCTCAACGTGGGCGGCAACATGGACTTCAAGAACATGCTGGAGCGCGACCGCCTCGAGTCCAAGAAGATCTCCAAGACCCAGGCTGTTACCTCGAACGTCGAAGCCGAGCTGGCTGCCAAGGACGTCCACATCGGCCCGTCCGACTACGTCCAGTGGCTCGATGACCGCAAGTGGGCCTTCGTCCGCCTCGAGGGCCGCAACTTCGGCGACGCCCCGGTGTCCCTTGAGTACAAGCTGGAGGTCTGGGACTCACCTAACTCAGCCGGCGTGATCATCGACGCCATCCGCGCCGCCAAGATCGGGCTGGACCGCGGCATCGGCGGCCCTCTGCTGTCGGCGTCGAGCTACTTCATGAAGTCCCCGCCCGAGCAGTTCAACGACGACCTCGCCCGTGAAAAGGTCGAGGCCTTCATCCGCGGCGACCTGGACCGCTAACCCACCCCGGACGCTCTCGCGTTGCCCTATCACTTGTGGTCCCCAAACCAGGGGTTTAACAACCACAACTGATAGGGCAACGGGCGTTTAACGCGTGTGCAGAGCCGCTCGAACCTTGCGTACCGCCGCCCGGAAGTCGTTGGCCAAATCGTCGGCGTTGAACTTGAAGTACCGCCAGCCTGCGGCATTGAATGATTCGTCCCGGCGATTGTCGATGGACTGCTGTTCGCGCGTAAGGTGATGGCCGCCGTCGTACTGGATGGCAATACGCTGCGCGCGGTACCCCATGTCTGCGGCCGGCGACCAGCGGTTCTCACGCTCAACACGCAGTTGCAGTTCCGGCTCCGGCAGGCCGGCCGCCGTCAAGGCCAGCCGAAGGAAGGTTTCGGGCGCAGAGTCCGAGCCGGAACGGATGAGTTCTGCAGCTTCCCTCGCCTTAACGATTCCCTTCAGTTTCGGGTGCCGTTTCAACATTTCCTGCAGTTGCGTAAGCGTCGACCACGGATCGCGACGGTCTTCAAGGCCAAGCAACGGCTGCCGAACCAGCTGGTCGCCCACGGCCACCAGGTCCTCCAACGGCAGGATGCCAGCAAGGTCAAGCCAGGTCCGGGCCGGTGTGGAGATTCGAATCCCGTCCAGCTCCATGACCTCTTCATCAAACGCCAGGACGGTGTGGCCAACCACGCCCTTTCGCCGTACTGGCGGCAGCTGTCTTGGTTTGCTCAAATGGAGTTCCCGGTAGTCGCGGAACCAGGTGGGCAGCCACAGTCCCAGGATGCAGGCCGCTGTCACATGCGAGATCCAGGCCCCCGGCGTAGCTGCGGACAAGGCCCTCGCGAGCCCTCTGATTTCAAAGTCCCACCCAGCCGGCAGATAGAGCAGTCGCCCGGCGGAGGCAAGGTCGGAGGAACGAAGCCTTCCCCGGCTCAGGCTTGCGGCCCGTGCTTCATGCACGGTAAACGGAACCGAGGAAAGGGAAGCTGGCAGCGGTGAGGACGGGCGCATGAGCACAATTGTTGCCCGAATACACGAACGCCCGCAGAAGATATCCACAGCCCGACTTGCTCTATCAGTTCTGGCACGCAAAGGGGTCAAATAAGGGCTCAGAGTGATAGAGCAAACCGGTATGGAAGCTGATGGTCAGGACAGGCCTACCGGATTGCCGGCGTCGTCCACGTCCATGCGCATAGCGGCCGGCGCGGCGGGCAGGCCGGGCATCGTCATCACCGCACCGGTGAGGGCCACGATAAACCCGGCACCGGTCTTGGGAATCAGGTCGCGCACGTGGATGGTGAAGCCCTTCGGCGCTCCCAGCCGGGAGGCCTCGTCGGTGAACGAGTACTGCGTCTTGGCCATACAGACAGGCAGCCCGGACCAGCCGTTCTTCTCGATATCTGCCAGCCGTTTCAGGGCAGGAACGGAGAAGTCCACGCCGTCCGCTCCGTAGATTTCCTGGACGATGGTCCTGATTTTCTCCTCCACCGGCAGGTCCAGGGGATACAAGTGGTGGAAGCTGTTCGGCGCAGCAACTGCGGCCGCCACTTTGGCCGCCAGTTCGTCGCCGCCGTCCCCACCGCCGCCGCGTCCCCAGACGTCCGCCACCGCGGCCTGGACTCCTTCCGCCGCGCACCACTCCAGGAGCCAGTCGAGTTCCTCGGCCGTGTCGGAAGAGAACTTGTTGATGGCCACCACCGGCGTCACTCCGAATTTCTCCACATTGCGCACGTGCCTGCGGAGGTTGGCGACGCCGGCCTGCAGCGCTTCGATGTCGGGTTCCGTCAGCCGGTCCTTGGCTACGCCGCCGTGCATCTTCAGTGCCCGGACGGTGGCAACAACAACGACGGCGGACGGCGCTACCCCCGCGTTCCGGGCCTTGATGTCCATAAACTTCTCGGCACCCAAGTCGGCGCCGAAGCCCGCCTCGGTGACCACGATGTCCGCCAGCCGCCTGGCCGTCTGGGTTGCGATCAGCGAGTTGCAGCCGTGTGCGATGTTCGCGAACGGGCCGCCGTGGACCAGAGCCGGCGTACCGGCGATGGTCTGAACCAGGTTGGGTTTGATCGCTTCCTTGAGGAGCAGGGCGAGCGCGCCCTGCACGCCGAGGTCCGCCACGGTAACGGGTTCGCGTCCGTAGGTGTAACCGAAGGTGATTTGGCCCAGGCGCCGGCGCAGGTCAGCCAGGTCCGTAGCGAGGCAGAAAACCGCCATGATCTCCGATGCCACGGTGATGTCGAAGCCGTCTTGCCTGGGGACACCCTGGGTGGGCCCGCCGAGCCCGATCACCACTTCCCGCAGCGACCGGTCGTTCATGTCCAGGACCCGTTTGAACGTCATGCGCCGGGGATCGATGCCCAGCTCGTTCCCCTGGTAAATGTGGTTGTCCACGAGTGCCATGAGGGCGTTGTTGGCTGAAGTGACGGCGTGGAAGTCGCCGGTGAAGTGCAGGTTGATCTCGTCCATCGGCAGGACCTGGGAATAGCCTCCGCCGGTCGCGCCGCCTTTCATGCCCAGGATAGGTCCGAGCGAGGGTTCCCGGAGGGCGATCATAACCTTGTGCCCGGCCCGGGCCAGTGAATCGGCTAGGCCCACCGTGGTAGTCGATTTCCCTTCGCCCGCAGGCGTGGGAGACATCGCGGAGACAAGCACCACTTTGCCGGCCGGGGCAGGAGCGTCCAGCCGGGCGGGGTCGATCTTGGCCTTGTACCGTCCGTACAGTTCCAGCGCGTCCGCATTGATTCCTGCTGCCGCCGCCACCTCGCCGATGGGCCTGATCTTCGCCTGGCGCGCGATTTCAAGGTCGGTGAGGGGAATCCGTTCAGACATCTTTGTCCTTCGTTAGGCGGTTCGGGCGGGCGCGGTGGCGTCTGCCTCAGGGTGCTGGGGCTGCCGGGATCAGGCGGCCTACCAGATGGTTATCGACGGCGGCATGGTAGCTTTCCAGCGTGATGGCGGCGGTGCGCTGCCATCCCGAGTTCTGCGCCCGGATGGCGGCCGCCCGCCCCATGTCCTCGCGAGTCACTGGATCGTCGTACAGGGCCTCCAGCGCATCGGCCCAGTCTTCGGCGTGGTGGCCATCGACGAGCAGTCCTGTCCGCCCATTAAAGATCGCCCGGGACAGCCCACCCACGCGGGTGGCCACCACCGGCGTCCCGCAGGCCTGGGCTTCAAGCGCGACGAGCCCAAATGATTCGCTGAACGAGGGCATCACCACGACGTCGGCGGCCCGGAACCAGGCCGCCAACTCCGGTGCACCCACCGGGGGAAGGTGCGTGACGACGTCGTCCATTCCGGCATCCGAGACCAAGTGGCGCAGATTGAAGTCCTTGTTGCCGCTGAGCGCACCGAGGATGGTGAGCCGCAGCTTGATGTCGGGGCGCCGTGAGCGAAGCTTCGCCGCCGCCTTGACCAGGATCTGCGGACCTTTGAGCCGCTGGATGCGCCCGGCGAACAGTAGGTGGAAGGTGTCAGCCGGGATGCCCCGCTCAGAGCGCGACCGTGCACGGAAGGCCGGTGTGAACGTGCCCAGGTCAACGCCCGGCGGGGCGATATCGATGTTGTCGTAGTCGGCACCGTAGTGGGAAACCAGTTCCTCGGCCTCCGCGCTGGTGTTGGCAATCAGGCGTGCGGCGCCGTCGACAATCCGGTGTTCGCCCACCTCGCGCCGCCGCGGCTCCGGCTGCTCCCCGGATTCGAGGAGCAGGTTCTTGACCTTGGCCATGGTGTGCATCGTGTGGACCAGCGGCACTCCCCAAAGCTGGGACAGCTCCAGGCCGGCGATGCCGGAGACCCAGTAGTGGGAGTGGAGGACGTCGTAGCGGCCGTGCGGCTGGCGCTGGCGGATCTGCTCGATCTCGGCCACCATACTGTGCAGGAGGCCTGGAAGCTCCTCCTTGGGCACCTTATGAGGAGGGCCGGCCAGGACGTTGTGGACGCAGACCCCGGGACCGGGATGTTCGACGGCGGGCTGGTTGGCCGAGGTGGAACGGGTGAAGATTTCCACCTCCACGCCGGTTTCGGCCAGGGCGGAGGCAAGTTCGCGGATGTAGACGTTCATCCCGCCCGCATCGCCGGAGCCAGGCTGCTCCATCGGCGAGGTGTGGAGGGAGAGCAAGGCGACCCTGCGAATCAGCGCCACGGCAACTCCTTCCAGCACCGGCGCAGCATGCGCGCCCTCAGTTATGCATCCGATAAAACACTACTCCTGACGTTAACGCCCGGCCTCCCGCCAGGAGCCCGGCGGCCACGTGGCGTGTGTGAATGCAGCCACAGGTGCTCAGCGCCAGAGTTCTTGCAGCGACGGGAACGCCCGCTCATAGCCGGCGAGCAACTCACCCGCCAGGTGGGTTGAGTCCACCAGTGGGTGCCGGGCGAAGGCGTCGAGGGCGGCGGCCCGGTCGCCGTGCGTGGCAGCCCCAACGGTGAGCTGTTCCACCGCCTTGACCCGGCGCAACAGGCCCAGTTGCTCCCGGCGGGGCGCCGACTGCGGGAGCGGCACCGCGCCGTCGGCCGTCACGGTGCAGGGGACCTCGACGACGGCGTCCGCCGGCAGTCCCGGAATGGCCGGTTGGGCAGGGGCTGCCCCCTTGGGCGGAACAGTGTTGCGGGTGTTGAGGATCAGTTGGGCGTCGCCGGTGCCGCCCGCCAAAGCGCGCATCACCGCCAGGGCCACGCGTTCATAGCCGCCGCCGGCGAGATCTTCTTCCGCACGCTGCTCACCCTGCATCCGGGCCTCGGCCAGGTAACCCTCCTCCCGCGACAGGCGGGCGGCGTCCCAGAGCCGGTAGGCGCGGGCGCCGGCCGCGGCGAGCTGTGGATAGAGCTCAGCCTGCTGCGTGTGGATGGACTCGCCGCGGGTCTGCGGCATGGCCCCCATGGCAGCCACGGCGCTGTCGCGCCGGTAGTAGTAGTAGAGGTACTCGTTGGGAAGCGCACCGAGTCCCTCAAGGAACGGCTGCGGGAACAGCCGGCCCTCTTCGAAGGTGCTAAGGGCCGCCGGGTCTGACAACAGGCCGGGGAGCAGGTCCCGCCCGCCGGACTCCAGCCGGTAAAGCCAGCCGAGGTGGTTGAGCCCGTAGTAGCCCACGCCGTCGAGCCTTCCGTCCTGCAGCGGAATTCCGACGGCGCGCGCGGCACGCTGCACCAGCGCGGCGGCCGAGTCGCAGATGCCGATCGCCTTCGGCCCGAGGACGGGCAACAGGGCTTCGGTGACCATCCCGGCTGGATTGGTGAAGTTGATCAGCCACGCGTCCGGGCAGTGTTCGCGCATCTGGCGGGCGAGTTCCAGCATCCGGGGAATGGTGCGCAGGGCGTAGGAGATCCCCCCGGCCCCGGTGGTTTCCTGGCCCAGCAGGCCCAGGTCCTTCGCTACACGCTCATCTGCGATGCGTCCGGCCGTCCCGCCGGGCCGGATTGCGGCGAACACCATGTCCGTGCCGCGAAGCGCGTCTGGCAGCGACGTGGTGGTGCGGACCGTAAGCTGCTGGTCCTCAACGCCTGGGGGCGGGGCGGGCATGGATTCGAGCACTGCTTTGATGGCGCTGAGGCG
This sequence comes from Pseudarthrobacter sp. NPDC055928, assembly GCF_042270935.1. Lineage (NCBI taxonomy): Bacteria > Bacillati > Actinomycetota > Actinomycetes > Micrococcales > Micrococcaceae > Pseudarthrobacter > Pseudarthrobacter sp. NPDC055928. Next base: position 83,864 of record NZ_JBHJZH010000001.1, on the reverse strand, counting down.
GGAGGGGTCGACGTCGTACAGCACCAGTTCGCCGGCCATCCCCGCGAAGGCGCCAGAGCGCAGCGCCCGGTACACGAGGGGAACCCGGAATCCGCCGCCGCCGGCGATCATGAGCCGCATAACCAGCAGTCTAGGCCCGACGACGGGCCGCCCCTATCGCTGGCGGGCGGCAGGGCGTATCGTGCCGGACATGGACGCGATCCCCGCCCGCCGCTTCGACCCGCTCTCCGCCGTCCGCTCGCCGTCGGACGGTGAGTTCGACCTGATCCTCGCAGGCACGGTATTCCAGGACATCATTTTTACCGGACTGCCCCACGCGCCGGAACCGGGAACGGAGATCTGGAGCGAGGGCATGGGCAGTTGTCCCGGCGGCGTGGCGAACCAGGCGATCGCAGCGGCGAGGCTGGGCCTGAAAACGGGCCTGGCGGCAGCGTTCGGCGACGACGGCTATGGCGACTACAACTGGAAAATCCTGGCCGGGCAGGAACATGTGGACCTCAGCCTGTCCCGGCGCATCCCGGGGTGGCACTCGCCGGTCACGGTGTCGCTGAGCGTCCAAAAGGACCGCTCGCTCGTGACCCACGGACACCCGGCTCCCGTGACGTCGTCCGAGCTGATTGGGCCGCCGCCCCCGGCGCTCGCAGGGATCGCCGAACTTGACCTCGAAATCGAGCCCTGGGCCGTTGCGGCCCACGAGTCCGGAGTGAAGCTTTTCGGCGACGTCGGATGGGACCCCAGTGGCAAGTGGTCGCCGGTCCGGCTGGAGAACCTGCAGTACTTCCACGCGTTCCTGCCCAACCAGCGCGAAGCCATGGCGTTCACCGGCAAGGACGACCCCTGGGCAGCGCTCTATGCCCTCGCGGACCGCGTGCCGGTGGCAGTGGTGACGCTGGGCGCGCAGGGGGCCATGGCGGTGGACTCGGAGACGGGCGAGGAGGAATGGGTTCCGTCTTTGCCGGTCTCGGCCTTCGATCCCACTGGCGCCGGTGACTGCTTTGACGCCGCGTTCATCGTGGGCAGCCTCGCGGGCTGGCCGCTGGGCAACAGGCTGCGCTTCGCCAACCTGTGCGCGTCACTGGCCGTGCAGGAGGTGGGCGGCTCCCTGGCTGCTCCGGGCTGGGGGGACATTGCCGACTGGTGGCAGCGGGCCAACGCGCGGCGGGAACGCCAGAGCAGCCAGTGGCTCCGCCGCTACGGCTTCCTCGAAGAGATTGTCCGGGACGTTCCACTGGCCGCCCAGCGCCGGGCCACCGCCACGATCGCCCACCTTTCCGACGCCTGAGGCGCCTGAGGCACCGAGACGCTGGGTCCCTGGGCACTGAGTTACCGGTTCCCGGGACAAGCGTTTAGCCGGCCGTGAAATGCGGCTGGGCCGCCCGCACTAGAATCACTAAGGTGACTTACCCCGTAGCAACCGGTGACTTCAGCGCAGCCCCAGGAGCGGATCCGCTCTACGAACGCTCCGCCATCATCGACCTGGACGCCATCCGCCACAATGTCCGCAGGCTGGCCGACGCGGCGTCGCCCGCGAAGGTCATGGCGGTGGTGAAGGCCGACGCGTACGGGCACGGCGCGGTTCCCGTGGCCCGTGCCGCCCTTGAAGCAGGGGCCTCGTGGCTGGGCGTCGCCCACATCTCCGAAGCCCTCGCACTCCGGACCGCGGGCATCGATGCGCCGATGCTGGCCTGGCTCCACACCACCGAAAGCAACTTCGGCGCGGCAGTGGCGGCCGGGATCGACATCGGATGCTCCGGCTGGGAGCTGGACAGGATTGTTGCCGCCGCGCGCGAACAGGAACGCCCAGCCCGGATCCACCTCAAGGTGGACACGGGCTTGGGCCGGAACGGCGTCACGCTGGACGGCTGGGACCACCTGGTGGGCGAGGCCCTCGAATACCAGGACCAAGGACTCCTTCGGGTAGTGGGCATTTTCTCGCACCTCTCCGTCGCCGATGAGCCTGAACGGCCCGAGACGGACCACCAGCTCGCTGCCTTCCGTGAGGTGCTGGCCGTGGCCGAGGATGCGGGCGTGGACCCGGAAGTCCGCCACCTTGCGAACACCCCGGCCACGCTGTCCCGGCCGGACACCCACTTCGATCTCGTCCGCGTGGGCCTGGGCATCTACGGCCTCTCCCCGTTCGAAGGCCAGACGTCCGACGAACTGGGCCTCCGCCCGGCCATGACACTGCGGACCCTCGTGTCGCAGTGCAAACACGTGCCGGAGGGACAGGGGGTTTCCTACGGACTGCGCTACCACACCACCAGCCCCAGCACCCTGGCCCTGATCCCCGTCGGCTACGCGGACGGCATACCTCGCGTAGCCACGGGCGGTCCAGTCCGGGTGGCTGGGCATACCTATCCGGTGGTGGGACGGATCGCCATGGACCAGATGGTGCTCGACCTCGGCGACGCGGGACCGGCCGGTGCCGGGCTGCTGGGTGCGGAGGCAGAAATCTTCGGCAGCGGCGCCGACGGCGGGCCAACCGCAGAGGACTGGGCGCGCGCCGCCGGAACCAACAACTATGAGATCGTGACCCGGATCAGCCCGCGGGTTCCGCGCCAGTTCATCAACGAGTCCGCCGTGCCTGTCTCCGCGAAGCAGCCCACGCCATGAGCCTTCCAGCCGCCGGTGCCAGCCCGGATCCCGGCGCCAGCCCGGATCCCGGCGCCAACTGGGAGTGGACCGTCAGCGTGTCGACGGCGGACCAGACGCATGAGCTCGGCGCGGCTTTGGCGTCGGTGCTGGACGCCGGGGACCTGCTGGTGCTGACCGGCGAACTGGGGGCCGGGAAGACCACCTTCACCCAAGGCCTGGGGGAGGGGCTGGGCGTACGGTCAGGCGTCATCTCGCCCACTTTTGTACTGGTGCGGATCCACCCCAACCTGCCCGACGGTCCCCGTCCCGGCGGCCCCGACCTGGTGCACGTGGACGCATACCGGTTGGGCTCGGCGTCGGAGATTGACGACATCGACCTGGAAAACACCATGGATTCGGCCGTGACGGTGGTGGAATGGGGCCGCGGCCAGGTGGAACACCTGAGCGAGAGCCGCCTCGAAATTGACCTGCACCGCGCTATCGGTGTGCCGCCAACGCAACCGCATGCTGCGGCTGGAGCCCATGAGGGTGAACCCGACGTCCTGGACTTTGACACCGACGACGATGACGAGCCCCGCACTATCGTGATGCGTGGCTTCGGTCCGCGCTGGGCGTCAAGGCCTGCCCTCGGCGAAATCATCGAAGGGACATCCTGATGCTTATTCTTGCCATCGACACATCCGCCGTTGCCAGCGCCGCACTGGTGTCCGATGACGCCCTGGAGGGCGTCGTGGCCAGCTTCGCCACCGAGGACACCAGGAGCCACGCCGAGGTGCTCGCGCCGGGCATTAATGAACTGCTCGCCTCGGCAGGGGTCTCAGGCAGCGACGTCGATGCCATCGTCACCGGCGTGGGTCCTGGTCCGTTCACCGGCCTGCGGTCCGGCATCGCCACCGCGCGGACATTGGCGTTTGTCTGGAACAAGCCCCTGCACGGCATGATGAGCCTGGACGCTGTCGCCTTGGAAGTCGCCGAATCCACTGACGCGGTGCGCGAATTCCTGGTGGTAACGGACGCACGCCGGAAAGAGGTCTACTGGGCGCGCTACAGCCTGCAGGACGGCCAGCTGCCTCAGCTGGAGGACGGCCCGCACGTGGGCTTCGCCGCGGACCTCCCCGACCTGCCCGCCTACGGCGCCGGGGCAGGGCTGTACTCCGACGTACTGAAGGCCAACGCTGCCTTCAGCGCCGAACAGCCCGATGCCCTGTACCTTGGCCAGTTCGCGCTGGCGCGGCTGGCCGCTGGCGGTGAGCTGCCTGACTCAACGCCCCTGTACCTCCGCGAATCCGATGCGCAGGTGCCCGGGCCGCGGAAGCGGGCGCTGTGAGCACCCCGGCCGTGCCCGGAGTTGACGGGGTGGTCCTGCGCGACATGACGCTGGAGGACGTGCCCACGGTCAACGCCCTGGAACAGCGGCTGTTCCCCGCAGATGCGTGGCCCCTCCACATGTTCTTCGACGAGCTGTCGCAGACGGACACGCGCCGGTATCTGGTGGCCGAAGCGGCTTCCGGGATCGTGGGCTACGCCGGCCTGATGTGCATCGAGCCCATCGCGGACGTCCAGACCATCGCCGTCGTCCCTGAATTCGAGGGGCGGGGGATCGGCTCGGCCCTGCTGACCCGGCTGATCGAGGAAGCAGCAGGGCGCGGCGCCCAGGACGTCCTGCTTGAGGTCCGCGCGGACAACCCCCGGGCCCAGCAGCTGTACCTGCGCTTCGGGTTTGAGCAGATCCATGTGCGCCGCGGGTACTACCGCGACGGCGTGGACGCCCTGATCATGCGGCTCCAGCTGACACCGGACGAACCCACCACAACGGAAGCAGACCAGCCATGAACCGCTCGCAGCCCCTGGTGCTGGGCATCGAATCCTCCTGCGACGAGACCGGAGTGGGAATTGTCCGCGGGACGACGCTGCTGACGAATACGGTTTCCTCCTCAATGGACGAACACGTGCGCTTCGGCGGAGTGATCCCCGAGATTGCCTCCCGGGCACACCTGGATGCCTTCGTGCCCACGCTGCGGCAGGCCCTGGGCGACGCCGGTGTGGAACTGGAGGACGTGGATGCCATCGCGGTCACGTCGGGACCCGGACTGGCAGGCGCCCTCATGGTGGGCGTCTGCGCGGCCAAGGCCCTGGCCGTGGCCACCGGTAAGCCGCTATACGCGATCAACCATCTGGTGGCCCACGTGGGCGTGGGCCTGCTCGACGGCCAGTCAGGCAGCGCCCCACGGCTGCCGGAGAACCTCGGCGCCCTCCTGGTGTCCGGCGGCCACACTGAGATCCTCAAAATCAACAGCATCACCGACGACGTTCAGCTACTGGGCTCCACGATCGACGACGCCGCCGGCGAAGCCTACGACAAAGTGGCCCGCATCCTGGGCCTCGGCTATCCGGGCGGTCCCGCCATCGACAAGCTGGCCAGGACCGGCAACGCCAAGGCCATCCGCTTCCCGCGCGGCCTCACCCAGCCCAAGTACATGGGCTCTGCCGACGAACCGGGTCCGCACCGCTATGACTGGTCCTTCAGCGGCCTCAAAACCGCGGTGGCCCGGTGCGTGGAGCAGTTCGAAGCCCGCGGCGAAGACGTTCCGGTGGCAGACATCGCAGCTGCCTTCCAGGAAGCCGTGGTGGACGTGATCACTTCAAAGGCCGTGCTGGCCTGCCGGGAGAACGGAATCAAGGACGTCCTGCTCGGCGGCGGCGTCGCCGCCAATTCCAGGCTGCGCGAGCTGACCGGCCAGCGCTGCGCGTCCGCCGGGATCAAGCTGCACGTCCCGCCGTTGGACCTCTGCACGGACAACGGTGCCATGGTCGCAGCCCTGGGTGCACAGCTGGTCATGGCCGGAGTGGCGCCCAGCGGGATCCGCTTCGCGCCGGACTCCTCGATGCCGGTCACCGCGGTTTCGCTTCCCGCCTGAATTTCCCCGGTTGCTCTATCACTTGTGGTCCCTAAACCGAGGGTTTAGGGACCACAAGTGATAGAGCAACGCTAAGAGAGCTGGCGCAGCGGTCAGGCCGTGGGGCCGTTACGCATCTGTTTGACCAGGTCCAGCACCACGGCCTGCAGGTTCCCGCCGTTCTCGGCGGCCACACGGCGCTGGCGCTGGTAACCGGCGCCGCGGCTGATGATTTTCTCGACGTCGGCGAGCTCGTCCGGGCAGCCGAGCTTGGCTGCCACGGGCTCCAGCCGGTTCAGGGTCTCCAGCAGATGGTCCGTGACCAACTGCTCCCTGCCTTTGGCGTCGAGGATGATGATGGCTTCCATGCCGTAGCGGGCGGCACGCCATTTGTTTTCCTGGACGTGCCACGGCGGCATGGTGGGGATGGTTCCGCCGTTGTCCAGGGTGGTGGAGAACTCGTCCACCAAGCACTGTGTGAGGGCGGCAATCGCGCCCACTTCCTCCAGCGTGGCAAGGCCGTCGCAGATGCGCATTTCGATGGTGCCCAGATTGGGAACCGGACGGATGTCCCAGCGGATTTCGGACAGGGTGTCGATCACGCCCGTGGTGAACATGTCCTGGACGTAGGACTCGTATTCATCCCAGGTGGCGAACTGGAACGGCAGCCCCGCGGTGGGCAGCTGCTGGAACATCAGCGCCCGCTGGGAGGCATAGCCGGTGTCCTCGCCGCCCCAGAACGGGCTCGACGCCGACAGTGCCTGGAAGTGCGGGAAATAGTTGACCAGGCCGTCCAGCACCGGAAGGGCCTTCTCGCGCCGGTCAAGGCCCACATGGACGTGCACACCATAAATGACCATCTGCCGGCCCCACCATTGGGTACGGTCGATCAGCTTGGCGTACCGGGCTTTGTCGGTCACGGGCTGCAGCTGGGGCGGGCTGAAGGGGTGGCTCCCGGCACAGAAGACTTCCACGCCCATGGGGTCGGTGATTTCGCGGACCGCGGCCAGGGACCTGCTGAGATCTTCCTTGGCTTCGCCGGCCGTCTCGCAGACGCCGGTGACAAGCTCCACTGTGTTCAGCAGCAGTTCCTGCTTGATGTGGGGGTGTTCGTCGTCCTCGTTCAGTTCCGGGTGTTTGGCGGCGACGCCACGGAGTACTTCGTTGGCCACGGAGGCGAGCTCTCCGGTCTGGCCGTCCACGAGCGCCAGCTCCCATTCCACACCAAGAGTTGATTGCCTCGATGAAGCGAAATCAATCTTCATGCGTTCCCCTAACTGTTCGGTTGTCCCTGGCGCACGCCGCCCCGGCGGACTGCCCTGGCAGGCGGCGGCCGGACGGGCGAACGGGTGGTTCAAGTCTAGTGCAGGGGTAGCATCGTATTGATGGCCTTGTTCCCGCGGACCCGTGACAGTTTTCACAAAACCACCCTCATTTTGGCAGCAGTGGCCACCCTGGCCGCCTGTACGGGCGTCCCCACTCCGGCGCCCACCCCTTCCTCCCAGTCCTCCACTCCCAGCCCGCCGCCGTCTGCAGCCAAACCAACGACGACGCCGGCACCGCCGTCGCCCTCTGCCTCACCTGATCCCGGGGCCAGGCCTCTCGGCTGGGGTCCGCTGCAGCGCGACAAGGATGCGGCCGCGGCGGCGGTGGCCGCCATGACGGTGGAACAGAAAGCCGGCCAGGTCCTGATGCCCTTCTTCACCGGCGCGGACGCTACAGCCCACGCCGCCACCATCGAGCGCCTGCACCTGGCGGGCTCGATCATCATGGGGGACAACGTTCCCGTGGATGCGCGGAAGCAGGTAGATCCGGCGGCCATGGCAGCCACCACCGCACGCCTGGCTGCCGCAGCCCGCGCGGACGGCCGGACGTGGCCCGGCCTCATTGGCGTGGACCAGGAGGGCGGCGTGGTGTCCCGGCTCGGTGCGCCTCTGACTGAATGGCCGGCGCCCATGAGCTATGGTGCGGGCGGGGACGCGGCGCTCACGAAGGACGCCGGCCGTGCGGTGGCGTCCGAACTCGCGCCGCTGGGCTTCAACGTGGACTTCGCACCGGACACGGACGTCACGATCGGCCCCGCGGATCCCACGATCGGTGCACGGTCCATGTCAGGGAACCCGGATACCGCCGGGGCACTGGGCGTGGCTTTCTCCCAAGGGATGCAGGAGGCAGGTGTCCTCCCAGCAGTGAAGCATTTCCCCGGTCACGGCTCGGTGACCGTGGACTCGCACCAGGACCTGCCGGTGCAGCCAGCCACTGTTGCCGACCTCGAAGCCCGCGACTGGAAGCCCTTCCGGGCCGCCGTCGCCGCCGGTGTGCCCATGGTTATGACGGGGCACATCGCCGTACCTGCGCTGGAACCCGGCGTGCCGGCGTCGTTGTCCGCGCACACCTACGCCGCGCTCCGGGGCATGGGCTTCAAGGGCGTAGCAGTAACGGACGCCCTCAATATGGGTGCTGTCCAGAAGCAGTATCCGGAAGGCTCCGCTGCCGTGGCTGCGCTCGCCGCCGGGGCCGACCTGCTGCTGATGCCCACGGACGTTGGACAGGCCCACGCGTCCATCGTGGGCGCCGTGGCCGGCGGGCGTCTGTCGCCGGCACGCTTGGACGAAGCCGCGCAACGGGTCGTGACCATGATGGTCTGGCGTGGCAGGACCCCTGCGTCCTTCCCTGGGTCGCCTCCCGGAAGCGGCCAGGACCTCTCGGCCAGGGTTTCCGCTGCCGCTGTGACAGTGGTGGCCGGACCCTGCAGCGGGCCGCTGGTGCCCGGCGCTGTCCAGGTGTCCGGTGGCTCGCCCCAGGACAGGGCCCGGTTCGAGGCCGCTGCTGCGAGGGCCGGGCTGGCTATTGGCGGGGGGCCTGTAGTCAGCCTCATCGGCTATGGCGGTGCTCCTGCCGGTGGTGACATCGCAGTGGCGCTCGACGCGCCCTGGCCGCTGCAGGACTCCGCGGCTCCGGTCAAGGTTGCCTTGTACGGACGCAGCGCTGGTGCCTTCGACGCACTGGCGGCCGTGCTGGCAGGCAAGGCGACGGCCCGCGGGAAGCTGCCCGCCGCCGTCGGAAGCTTCCCGGCCGGCACCGGCTGCCCCTAACCCCACTGGGTAGCAGCAGATGTCGTTTTGGACCCTCATAACGACATCTGCTGCTACTTAGTTGGGTTGAATCACGTTTAATGGACCGGTGCCCATTCTTAATAAAGACATGACCCTCTGCATCTCGCTGTCGGCGCGGCCCAGCAACAACGGGACCCGCTTCCACAACTACCTCTACGACCAGCTGGGCCTGAACTGGATCTACAAGGCCTTCGCTCCGACGGACCTCGCCCAGGCCATTGCGGGCGTCCGGGGACTGGGGATCCGCGGCTGTGCGGTTTCCATGCCGTACAAGGAGGACGTGATCGCGCTCGTGGACGAGATGGACCCCTCGGCCAAGGCCATCGATTCGGTGAACACCATCGTGAACACGGACGGGCACCTCAAGGCCTACAACACGGACTACACGGCCATTGAAAAGTTGCTTAGGTCGCACGCGGTTCCAGTGGGCTACTCAGTCCTGGTCCAGGGTGCCGGCGGCATGGCGAAGGCCACCGTGGCGGCCCTCCGCGACGCCGGCTTCACCGACGTCACCGTGATTGCGCGCAACGAGGACGCCGGGCGGCCCCTCGCCGACCTCTACGGGTTCCGTTGGCGCGCAGCGCTCGACGGCGGCACGGCGGACCTGATCATCAATGTCACGCCTATCGGTATGCAAGGCGGTCCGGATGCGGACTCCCTGTCCTTCCCCGAAGGCACGATCGCGGCAGCCAAAGTAGTGTTCGACGTCGTGGCACTCCCCGCTGAGACGCCGCTGATCAAGGCGGCGCGCGCCGCAGGAAAGCCAGTGATCACCGGGGCCGAAGTGGCCACCATCCAGGCACTGGAGCAGTTTGTGCTTTACACCGGCGTCCGGCCCGCCGACGAGCAGGTCAGGGCCGCGGAGGAATTCACGCGCGCCCAGTAGCTCTCAGGCCGGTTCCACCACGATGGCCACCCGGTCCTCCCCTATGCGGGTCAGGACCAGGGTGGCTGTTTTGTTTCCGGCCTTCTTGCTGTTCTTGCCGCCCTTACCTGCGGCAAGTAGCTGCTTCCGCAGTTCCTCCGGGGTGACTGACGTGCCGCGCTTTTTGATGTCGAGCACGCCGATGCCGTTGTCCTTGACCCAGGCCTTGAGTGCCTTGACGTTGTAGGGCATGACCTCCATAACCTTGTAGGCCCGCGCGAACGGCGTGTCCACCAGGTCAGGAGCGCAAATGTAGGCGATGTGCTCGTCCACCAGGTGCCCGCCCAGTTCAAGGGCGACATCGGCCACCAGCCCTGCGCGGATCACCGCGCCGTCGGGCTCGTACAGGTAGCCCTCCACCGGGCCCACCGGTGCCGTGGGACCAGCGCCGAAATCTTCGGCGCTGGTGATTTCGGCGGCACCCTGGGGACCCAGGAGCAGTGCAGCCCGTCGGATGCCTGGCCTGCGCACCGCGTTGAACCACAGCGTCACCTCAGTGACGTCGCCGCCCACCGAGACCCACTGGGCCTCGCAGTCCGCCGGCACGGATTCGTGCGGCATCCCGGGGCCCATTTTGACCCCGACCGCACGGCCTGACGCGGCAAGCGACTCCACAAAGGACAGCGGCGGTGAGAAAGCTTCCGGATCCCAGATCCGTGTGGTTCCGGACGTGGAGGTGACCCGGCGGGCCGGATCCAGCCAGACGCCGTCGATCCCGTCCAGCGGCACGGACGTCGCATCGGAGTGCACCACGGTGGCGTTGGGGAACGGGATGAGGTTCACCGTGGCGCAGGCGGCCGTGGTCTCGTCCATTTCGACGGCGGTGACGGTGATGTCCATCGAGGCCAGCGCCAAGGAGTCGGCTGCGAGCCCGCAGCCGAGGTCAGCCACATGGCTGATGCCGGCGTGGGCGAAACGCTCGGCGTGCCGGGCAGCGACGTTCAGCCGGGTGGCCTGCTCCAGCCCCGCCTGAGTGAAGAGCATGCTCCGGGCGAACTCGCCGAACTTCAGTTCCGCCTTCGTGCGCAGCCGGGACTGCGTGAGGACCGCGGATACCAGGGCGGGCGAGTGGCCAGCCTTGCGAAGCGTTGAATTCAGCTCGAATGAGGTGTCTTCGCGGTAGGGGCCAAGGGACGCCAGCAGGTCCCAGCCTTCGCTCGTGAGCAGTGGTGCGATCTGGTCCTGCGGTGCTTGAGCCATGCGTTCAAGAGTAGTGGAGGAGCGCCACGGTGAGATGCCGATAGGGTTGAAGGCATGGAAGACAGCGCAGGCCTACAGCCGTCCGAACAGCCACATCCGAACACCCCAGGCCTGGTGAAGTTCGCCCGTCCCGCACTGATTGCCGGGGTTGCCGTGGCGGTTGTCTGCACCGCCCTGCTGGTGATCATCTTCTTCCTGGACACCTTCAACGCCACCGTGTACTCCGTTGGCGGCAAGGATATCCAGGACGCGACGGACGAGGCACGCGAGATCAGGGACCTGTACTCCGCGGCCCGGCTCGGCGGCGTTATCCTCCTGGTGATATCCCTGCTGGCCGCCGTAGCCGGCGCCGTCGTCCTGTATCTTCGGCGGGGCAACGGCCGTGATGAGGGCAACGAAGGCGATGAGGACGTTGATTTCGACGACCTCGCAGGCCGCTGATCTTGTTCACCCGAGGCAAAATTCTGGCACTCGCCTTGACCGAGTGCTAACCCCTTACATAGAGTCGTCATTAGCACTCTCCCTAGGAGGGTGCTAACACATGAAGAGCTGCCAGCCAGGCTGCTGCCGGCACCGCGACGACGGTTTGCCAGCCACGGCGCCCCAGCTCTCCAGTCCATAAATTTGCTGACGAAAAGGAGAGGTCCGAGTGTCGGTCTCTATTAAGCCTCTTGAGGATCGTATTGTTGTCCGCCCGCTCGAAGCCGAGCAGACCACGGCTTCCGGCCTGGTCATCCCGGACTCCGCACAGGAGAAGCCGCAGGAAGGCGAAGTTGTTGCAGTAGGCCCCGGCCGCTTTGACGACAACGGCAACCGCGTTCCCCTGGACGTTGCTGAAGGCGACGTCGTTATCTACTCGAAGTACGGCGGAACCGAAGTCAAGCACAGCGGCACCGAGTACCTCGTGCTGTCCGCCCGCGACGTCCTGGCGATCGTCGTAAAGTAACTCTTTGGATCCCCGTGCCGCTGACCATGCATTCCGCTGGTCAGCTGCGCGGGGTTCTGTCTTGAAAGGACACAACCATGGCAAAGCAGCTTGCGTTTAACGACGCTGCGCGCCGGTCTCTTGAAGCCGGCATCGACAAGCTCGCCAACACTGTCAAGGTGACGCTCGGCCCCCGTGGCCGCAACGTTGTCCTCGACAAAAAGTGGGGAGCACCCACCATCACCAACGACGGCGTCACCATTGCCCGCGAAGTTGAGCTGGATGACCCGTACGAGAACCTTGGCGCCCAGCTGGCCAAGGAAGTAGCCACCAAGACCAACGATGTTGCCGGCGACGGCACCACCACCGCAACGGTGCTGGCCCAGGCCCTCGTCAAGGAGGGCCTGCGCAACGTTGCTGCCGGCGCTGCTCCTGGCCAGATCAAGCGCGGTATCGAGGTTTCCGTCGAAGCCGTTGCAGCCCGCTTGCTTGAGAACGCCCGCCCGGTTGAAGGCACCCAGGTTGCCAACGTTGCAGCCATCTCGGCCCAGAGCGACGAAATCGGCGAGCTCCTCGCCGAAGCCTTCGGCAAGGTTGGCAAGGATGGTGTCATCACCATCGAAGAGTCCTCCACCACGCAGACCGAACTGGTCCTCACCGAGGGCATGCAGTTCGACAAGGGCTACCTGTCCCCGTACTTCGTCACCGACGCAGAACGTCAGGAAGCCGTCCTCGAAGACGCCCTTATCCTGATCAACCAGGGCAAGATCTCCTCGGTCCAGGACTTCCTGCCGCTGCTGGAGAAGGCACTGCAGAGCTCCAAGCCGCTGTTCATCATTGCCGAAGACGTTGAAGGCGAAGCACTCTCCACGCTGATCGTCAACCGTATCCGCGGCACCCTGAACGTGGTTGCCGTCAAGGCTCCGGGCTTCGGCGACCGCCGCAAGGCCATGCTGCAGGACATCGCCACCCTCACCGGTGCGCAGGTTGTCTCCCCGGAACTGGGCCTCAGCCTGGATACCGTTGGCCTCGAGGTGCTGGGTACCGCCCGCCGCATCACGGTGACCAAGGACAACACCACCATCGTTGACGGAGCCGGTTCCGCAGAAGACGTCGCAGCCCGGGTTTCCCAGCTGCGCGCCGAACTGACCCGCACCGACTCCGACTGGGACAAGGAAAAGCTCCAGGAACGCCTGGCCAAGCTGGCCGGCGGCATCGGCGTGATCAAGGTTGGCGCAGCCACCGAGGTTGAGCTGAAGGAAAAGAAGCACCGCATCGAAGATGCAGTGTCCTCCACGCGCGCTGCCCTCGAAGAAGGCATCGTCGCCGGCGGCGGTTCCGCGCTGATCCACGCGCTCAAGGCACTCGACGAGGACCCTGCAGTCAAGGCCCTCGAGGGCGACGCCGCTGCTGCTGTGGGCATCGTCCGCCGCGCCCTGGTCCAGCCGCTGCGCTGGATCGCCCAGAACGCCGGGTTCGACGGCTACGTTGTCACGGCCAAGGTTGCAGAGCTTGAGACCAACAACGGTTTCAACGCCAAGTCCGGCGTGTACGAGGACCTGATCGGCGCCGGTGTCATCGACCCCGTCAAGGTCACCCGTGCAGCACTGCGCAACGCGGCGTCCATCGCCGCGCTGGTCCTCACCACCGAAACCCTCGTGGTGGAGAAGCCCGCTGAAGAAGACGAGCACGCAGGCCACAGCCACTAGTCCCCACCGGCTCCCAAGTCTGGCTTCGCTCGACTTGGGTCCCTCGCCGGTGTGGGCCCACGGACGACGTGGGCCCAGGGCCACCGCAGTACGTCATTGCACAAAAACCGGTCCAGCATCTGCTGGGCCGGTTTTTTGTGCCGTTGTGCATGGTTGGGCCGTTTACGGCACTATGCGCCCATCTCCTGGGTCTCGACGTCGCCCGCGCGCTCGTACACCAGCGACACCGCCCCCTTCGGGAAGCTGCGCGCCGGCTCGGCGAGGCGGAAGGTCGCGGGAATGGTTCCGGCGTCAAAGAGGCGCTTGCCTTGCCCCAAAAGTGACCGGATACAGCCACAGGTGGAGGCGGTCCAGGACGTCCGCGGCGAGGAGTGAACGGATGAGGACACCGCTGCCGAACATATGGACTTGGTCGTACTCCTCGCGGAGGCGGCCCGCAGTGGTGGCATTCGGCAGCACCGTGGTGCCAGACCAGGCCGGATCAGTCAGGCTGTTGGAAACGACGAACTTGGGCACCCTGTTGAGGGTGCCACCAATGTCGTCGGACTGGTGGGGCCAGTAGGCGGCGAAGATATCGTAGGTCTTCCGGCCCAGGAGCAGGGCGTCGATGCGTTCGATCTCGGCGCCGATGGCCGCGCCTGCCTCGTCGTCGGACACTGGTGCCTGCCAGCCGCCGAAGGCGAAGTCGCCCTCGGTGTCCTCCTCCCGGCCGCCGGGGCCCTGGTAGACGCCGTCGAGGGTGATGAACAGGTTCGCGACGATGATTCCCATGCGTCCAGTCTGGAACTGCGGTCCCGGCCCTGTCCAGCATCGACAGTTACTCGTGTGCCCGTTATCGGACGGCGTGGCAGACTGGTGCCATGCTGCTCGACGAGCTCGTGAGGACCTCGGATGCCGTCGCGTCTACCCGCTCCCGGCTCGCAAAGATCGACGCACTGGCTGGCCTGCTGCGCCGCCTTGGGCCCGTGGACATCGCGCCGGCCGTTGGGTTGCTGATCGCCAAGCCACGGCAGGGCCGCGTGGGGATCGGCTGGCGCGGCATGTCGGCGGCCATGGGGGAGCCGGCCGCCGAGCCGAGCCTGACCGTTGCCGACGTCGATACGGCACTGGACCGGTTGCTCCTCATCGCAGGCGCCGGATCCGCGGCGGAACGCGCCGCGATCCTCCGGACACTTACGGCGGCAGCCACCGAGCGTGAGCAGTCCTTCATTGCGGGCGTGCTGCTCGGTGAGTTGCGTACTGGGGCACTTGAGGGCGTGCTGACGGACGCCGTTGCCCGCGCCGCGGACCGGCCCGTGGAGGCCGTACGCCGCGCGGCGATGCTCTCCGGCGATCTCGGCCAGACCGCCCTGCTGGCCATGACGGGCACGGCAGCCCAGCTTGACGCCGTCGGCCTCGTCGTCGGGCGTCCGGTGCAGCCCATGCTCGCCTCCACTGCGGCCAGCGCAAGCGAAGCCCTGGAGGCAACAGGGGAGGCGTCCGTGGAATACAAGCTCGACGGCGCCCGCATCCAGGTGCATCGGCTCGGCGACGACGTGCGCATCTACACACGCACCCTGGCTGAAGTGACCCACCGGCTGCCTGAAGTAGTGGAGGTAGTGCGCGCACTGCCGGTCCGTGAGGTGATCCTCGACGGCGAGACCCTCACCCTCGACGAGGACGGCGGCCCGCGGCCGTTCCAGGAGACCATGGCGAGGTTCGGGGCGGATGCGGCGCGCGCCGCGGTGTTGCACCCGTGGTTTTTCGACGTGCTGCATATCGACGGGCGCGACCTCCTCGATGAGCCGCTCGCCACGCGGATCGGCGTCCTTGAGCGCATCGCCCCGGCGCACCGGATTCCGGGGGTGATCACGGCGGATGCGGACGTTGCTGAGCGGGTGTCCCGCGATGCGCTCGCCGCGGGCCATGAGGGCGTGGTGGTAAAAGCGGTCGGGTCGGCCTACGCTGCCGGCCGGCGCGGTTCCAACTGGATCAAGGTAAAACCGGTGCTCACCTACGATCTTGTGGTGCTCGCCTGCGAGTGGGGGTCTGGACGGCGCTCCGGGCTGCTGTCGAACTTGCACCTCGGCGCCCTCGATCCGACCGGTGAGTTCGGCGAACCCGGTGGCTACGTCATGGTGGGCAAGACCTTCAAGGGCCTTACCGACGCGCTGCTGCGCTGGCAGACCGAAAGGTTCCAGGAGATCGAGGTGCGGCGCACGGCGGGCACTGTCTGGATGGAACCCGTCATAGTTGTTGAGATCGCGATCGACGGCGTCCAGCAGTCTTCGCGTTATCCCGGCGGAATCGCCCTTCGGTTCGCACGCGTCAAGCGCTACCGGGACGACAAGACGGCAGCGGACGCCGACACGATCCAGACGCTGCGCGCGCTGCTGCGCTCGTAGGTTGTGCCCGCTCGCCAGCGGGCGTACCGTGGCGCTTAACTACCGTCGCGTCCAACACGTGGAGGGGCTGAACCGCTGGGTGGACGGTATCCGAAAGGCAGCCAGATGACAGCTGAGGCGGGCATTGACGAGGGCCGGGCGGCGTTCCGCGAGAACCGCTGGACCGATGCCTTCGAGAGCTTCCGTGATGCCGACCAGCAGGGCGGACTGCCTGCACCGGACCTTGACCGGCTTGCCGTCGCGGAAATCCTGACCGGCAACACAACAGCCGGTCTGGACACCCTCACCCGGGCACATGAAGAGTACCTGGTCGTTGGCGACGTTATCGGCGCCGCCCGGTGTGCCGGCTGGATGGGGATGCAGCTGATGAACCTCGGGGAGGCAGCCCGGGCCGGGGGCTGGTTTGCCCGCGGCCAGAGGTTGGTGGACGAACTGGCTGAGCCCGATGCCGTCCAGGGCCTCCTGCTCCTCCCGATGGGCCTCGGCAAGCTCTACGGCGGTGATCCGGCGGGCGCTCTTCAGGTTTTCTCCCAGGTGGCGGACTTCGGCCAGAAATTCCAGGACAAAGACCTGTCAGCCTTGGCACTCCTCGGGACCGGCCAGGCGACCCTCATGCTCGGGCACCCCGACGAAGGCCTCCGGATGTTCGACGAAGTCATGGTGGCAGTGACGGCCGGGGAACTGTCTCCAATTCCTTCTGGAATCATTTACTGCGCCGTTATTGGCAACTGCCACCTGGCCTTTGACCTGGAGCGGGCATTGCAATGGACAACGGCACTGGACCGCTGGTGCAACGCCCGCCCTGACATGGTGGCCTTCAGCGGGCAGTGCCAGTCACACCGCGCGGAAATCTTCCGGCTGCACGGGGCCTGGGCCGAGGCGATGGAGGCGGCGGCAGCAGCCCAGGGACGTTCCACCCGGGGTGACCCCCAGGCGCTTTATGGCGGCTACTACCAGCAGGGCGAAGTGCAGCGGCTCACTGGCAAGCTGGAGGACGCCGACGCTTCCTACCGGCAGGCCGCCAGAAGCGGCTATGAGCCGCAGCCCGGCATGGCGCTCCTGTGGTTGGCCCGCGGAGACGCGAAGCAGGCGCAGTCGATGATCCGCCGGGCGGTCGGCGTGGCCGACGTCGCAACCCGCCGGAACCTGTTGCCCGCCCTGGTGGAGATCGAGTTGGCCGCACCCGACCTGGAAGCGGCGAGGCGGGGCGCCGACGAGCTGGAAGTCTTTGCCCGCGAATGCCCGATGCCCATGGTCCGGGCGGTTGCCGACCAGGCCGACGGCGCGGTCCGGCTCGCTAACGGCGATCCGGCGGGTGCGTCACCAGCACTGCGGAATGCCTGGAAGCTGTGGCTGGATCTCGGCGTGCCCTACGAGGCCGCGCGCTGCCGCGTACTCATTGGGCGTGCGTGCCGGGCGCTTGGTGACGAGCCCTCGGCGCTGATGGACTTCGAGGCCGCGCATGCTGAGCTCCTGGAGTTGGGCGCTGCACCTGCCGCCGCCTGGGCCGCCTCGCTCATGCGGGATGGCGCCGACGCCGGACCAAAGGATCCGCTGTCCCCGAGGGAGACGGAAGTCCTTCGGCTCGTTGCTTCCGGCGAGGGCAACCGGGCGATAGCCGCTGAACTTTATCTGAGCGAAAAGACGGTAGCCCGGCATATCAGCAACATCTTCCTGAAGCTTGGCCTTTCCTCCCGGGCGGCGGCCACAAGGTATGCGTTCGAGCATGGGCTAGCGGGCTAAGGGGCTGCACAAAAATACCCATAGGGCCCGTCGGCAGATTTACATGATTTGGCCGACGCGGGCGGGCTGGCCCCGATCGTAGCCTCAAAGCATGAACCTTCCAGTCCTTGCCGGCACACTTTCGACAGTGCTGTTTGCTTTGGGAATGCTGCCGATGCTGGTCAAAGCGGCCCGGACACGGGACCTCGCCTCCTACAGTCTGGGGAACCTGGTACTGAGCAATGTGGCCAATGCTGTTCATTCCATCTACGTCTTCAACCTGCCCGCCGGCCCGATCTGGGCACTCCACCTTGCCTATGTCCTCGCGTCCGCGCTGATGCTGGCGTGGTGGTGGCGCTACAGGGAGACAGGACATGGAGCGGCAGGGAGCCCGGCCGCTGGAACACGGGAAGGTTCAGCCGCAGGAATCAACTTCAGTGAAAAAGGAGCGTAGTGATGAACAACGAAGACGTGACCGGAATGCTGGACACGATGATCATCGGAGGCGGCCAGGCCGGTCTTGCCATGGGCTATTACTTGAAAGAACAACAACGGAAGTTCCTGATCCTCGACGCTAACCCGAGGGGCGGAGACGCCTGGCGCCAGCGGTGGGATTCGCTCAGGGTCTTTACTCCGGCCAAGTACGACGGGCTCCCGGGCGCGCCGTTCCCGGCTGACCCGCTGACCTTTCCCACCAAAGATGAAGTGGCCGAATACCTTGAGGGCTACGCCGCGCAGTATGACCTCCCAGTTATCAACGGAGTCCGCATCGAACGCCTATGGCGGGAAGGAGACCGCTACATTGCCGTCGCCAACGGCCGCCGCTGGGAAGCGCACAATGCCGTCGTGGCGACGGGATGCAGCCAGGCCCCCAAGGTGCCTGGCTTCGCCGCGGAGCTGTCGCCGTCCATCGTCCAGATCCACTCAAGCGAATACCGTAACGCCCGGCAACTGCAGGACGGCCCGGTATTGGTAGTAGGTCTGGGGAACTCCGGGGCGGAGATCGGCATCGAAGTGTCCAGGACACATCAGACGATCGTGGCGGGCAAGCCCGGCGGGGAGATCCCGGTAAAGCACGGCCCGACGGCGGCAAGGTACTTCCTGCCCGTCGTGCGGTTCCTGGGTCTGCACATCCTCACCCTCAACACACCGATCGGACGCAAGGCGGCCCCGTCCTTCAAAGCACACGCCGCTCCGCTGATCCGCACCAAGTCCAAGGACCTGGCCGCAGCAGGCGTCAGCCTCGTGCCACGGGCGGCCGGGGTGGACAACGGAATGCCCGTCCTGGCGGACGGTACACGGCTGGAAGTATCGAACGTCGTCTGGTGCACGGGGTTCAAAGATGATTTCAGCTGGATCGATCCCGCCCTCCTGGACGACGGCGGGCTGCCCCGGCAGGAACGCGGTGTGGCCCTTGATTCACCTGGCCTGTTCTTCCTGGGACAGGAATTCTTGTTCGCGGCGGTATCGGCCACGCTTCCCGGAGTCAGCCGCGACGCCCGCTACCTGGCCAGGAGGATCCCGGTATCCGTCACCCGCGAGTCCGCCGCATCTTCCATCTGAGCTGGCGCGCCGTGTCCGCAGGCAGCCGACTGGAGACCAGCCGATAGAAAACCAGCACTGCCACGGCCGCGGCCACGATCCCCACCAAGTTGACCAAAAGCTGCAGCGCAGAACCTGCAGCTTTCTGGTATTCGCCGAGGACCAGTGCCACCGCGACGAATCCGGCCGCCGGCACCGTGGTCACCGAAATGAAAACACCGATGAGGGCAGCCGAACGCCGGCTGATGACCGACAACATCCCGGCCGCCCCCGCCAGCACGGCCACGATCAGCGAGTACGGCCCCGGATGGTAAATAAACTCCACCGCGGAACCGGATTTGAGGACATCGGCCGGAAAGAGCCCAAGCGGGACGGACAGCCAGGCGCTCAGGGCCGCCAGAAGCATGGCCACCGGGAAACCGACGCCAAGCGCGACGGCGGCACGTCGCCCCAGCCGCCAGCGGCCCCGGGCCACCGCGACGGCCAAGGCGGCCAGGGGGCCGAATTCCGGCCCCACCGCCATGGCACCCACAATGGCGATCGTTGAATCGGTCACAATGCCGATGGCGGCAAGCTGCGTTGCCAGCACGAGGAAGGCGAGGTAGCTCCACGTCAGCCGGGAGTCCTCACCGGTCTGCCGCGTCACCTCGTCCCAGATCATGGCGTCAGCCCCGTCACCGGGCGCCGCTTTCTCGGCCGCGTCCGCGCGGCGGGACAGGACCAGTTCCGGCATGGAGACGGATATGGACCCCGCTTCGTGCACTTTGAGGACGTGCAGTTTCTCCAGTAACTCCTCCACAGCTTCACGGGCGACCTGGACCTCAAGGACATCCCCTGGAGGAAGGATGGACGCCCCCACAAGACGCGCGACTTCGGCGGTTCCGGTCTGCCCGGCACAGCATTCCTGCACGACACCGGAGAGCTCTCCGGGAACACAAATGCGCATCTGGACTATCACGTCAGATCCCTTTCCTGGCTTGGTGACAGCATAGTTTCCCGGCCATGTCGACTACGTAGACTGGCCGGCCCTGATTGGTCATCGAAATTACGGATCGGTAACATGGAAGCTTTGGTTGCCCGCTGCGAGAGGTCTTTTGTGTCGATTGCGAGAACCACGCCCGCTCCCGGTCGTGCGAATGAAGCGACCCCCAAGGGACGCAAAGCGACCTTCCGGCCGGAAGTCCAGGGCCTCAGGGCGCTCGCAGTCCTGATGGTGGTGACTTACCACGTGTGGCTGGGACGGGTCTCCGGGGGCGTGGACATCTTCCTGCTCATCTCAGCGTTCCTGCTGACGCTATCCTTCGTCCGGAAGGTCGAGGCCGGCAAACCCCTGAACCTCATCCGGCACTGGCTGCACCTCTTCAAGCGGCTGCTGCCTGCCGCCGTCGTAGTTTTGCTTGGCATCCTGGCAGGCACGTGGCTGATTCTGCCGCAAAGCCGCTGGCCCGGCGTCCTTGACCAGGCCTGGGCCTCGCTGCTCTACCGGCAGAACTGGCTGCTGGCCGATACCGCCGTCGACTACTACGCCCAGGACCACTCCGGAGCCAGCCCGCTGCAGCACTTCTGGTCGCTGTCCATCCAAGGCCAGGTCTTCATCCTCTGGCCGCTCGTATTCGCCGGCTCGGCGCTCGTGTGGCGGTGGCTCCGGCGCCGGACCAACGCCAGTTACCGGCTGGTCCTGGTGGCGGCCTTCTCCGCGATTTTCCTGGCGTCGTTGGCCTATTCTGTCGAACAGACAGCCACCAACCAGGCCTACGCCTACTTCGACACCCGGACGAGGCTGTGGGAATTTGCCCTGGGCTCGCTGCTGGCCCTGGTACTGCCCTACGCGAAACCCGGTAAAGCGCTGCGCGTAGTGCTCGGTTGGACCGGCCTGGCAGCCATGGTGTCCTGTGGCCTGGTGTTGACCGTGGACCGTTCCTTCCCGGGCTTCATTGCCCTGTGGCCAACCCTGGCGGCGGCGGCGATCATCGTTGCAGGCCAGAGCGGAAGCCGGTTCGGCGTGGACAGGCTGCTGAGCTGGAAGCCGCTCGTTGCCCTGGGCGACAATTCCTACGCCTTGTACCTGTGGCACTGGCCGGTGCTTGTCCTTGCGCTGGCCGCTACCGGGATC
Source organism: Pseudarthrobacter sp. NPDC055928 (assembly GCF_042270935.1). Classification (NCBI taxonomy): domain Bacteria; kingdom Bacillati; phylum Actinomycetota; class Actinomycetes; order Micrococcales; family Micrococcaceae; genus Pseudarthrobacter; species Pseudarthrobacter sp. NPDC055928. The sequence continues at coordinate 62,736 of NZ_JBHJZH010000001.1, read as the reverse complement.
GAGAAGCCAGGGCTGGGCCAGGGCCTGGCCGTTGTGGCCGCGTCCATCGTCCTCGCGGTGCTCACTACCCGCTTTGTAGAAAAGCCGCTCCGTGAATGGCACTGGCCGCAGAAGCGGTCCTGGCGTACCGCCGTCGTGGTTGCCGCCTGCTGCGGGATGCTCGCCGGTCCGGTTGCCGTGTGGCAAACCACGCTCACGGCGGAGGAGGCTGCCGCGGCGGCGCAGCCCCGTGAGTTGACCCCGGGGGCCGCCTCCCTGGCGCCCGAGAATGCCGGCAAACCCACGCCGGAAGCCCGAATCATTCCTGCCCCAGCGGCCATGAAGGACGAATGGGCGGATATCGACGGGCTCTGTACCGATGCCAACGTTCCCTCGGACCCGCTGTTGTCCGGATGCCTGCAAAACACCAAGCCGGAAACCGTCACGAAAAAGATCGTGGTGCTGGGTGACTCCCATGCCCAGCAGTACATGGCTGCACTGGGCCCGATCGCCAAGGAGCGCGGCTGGGAAGTGGTGACGCTGCTCAAGGGGAACTGCCGCTTCGGCGCCGAATCGCCCGAACGGGATGAGGAGTGCAACGCCTTCAACAGGGCCAGCGCAGCCTACGTCATGGAACACCGGCCGGACGCGGTGTTTACGGTTGCCTCGCTGACGCACGCGGAGGCACCGTTCGAAACCGAAGTTCCCGGCTACCTTGACGGCATCCGGCCCTTCACGCAGGCCGGGATGGACGTAGTGGGAGTCCGGGACAACCCCCGATTCCACATCAACATGCCCGAGTGCGTCCAGAAACACGGACCGGACGCGCCGGACTGCAATGCGCCACTGAATGAGTCCTTGGCCGAGTCGTCGCCGCTGGACAGGTATCGCGGCCAGGTGGACGGGCTGCACCTGATGGACCTGAGCGACTTCATCTGCGCCGGCGGCACCTGCCCGGCCGTGGTGGGAAACGTTTACGTGTACAAGGACGATAACCACCTCACCAAGACCTACGTGCAGAGCATGATCCCCATGTTTGAGGAACGGCTCCTGGCCGCTACCGGCTGGACTTAGGGATTCCTTTCCGCGGAGCCGGTGTAGACGTGCGGGCCACGGAGCCGGTGGGGACGGTGCCGTTGCTCACATTGCCCTCCCGGAATAGGGGGATCGGCGCGGAGGTTCTAATATTTACTCAATACTTTCTGCACTGAACCCCGTGTCCGAAGTACCCCCGCACCGCAACCCATGCACGGACCAGTCCCGTAATGACGGGCTGGTCATCAGCTGCAACCCCTACCCGTGACCCCCGCAACCAAGGTAAGAGGCGCACTCATGACCCAGCCCGCACACGATCCTTTCGGCTTTGTCGGCCTGACGTACGACGACGTCCTGCTGCTCCCCGGCCACACCGACGTCATCCCCTCCGACGCCGACACTTCTTCCCGGATCTCCAAGCGGATCACGGTGCAAACCCCGCTGCTGTCCGCAGCAATGGACACGGTGACCGAATCCCGGATGGCCATCGCGATGGCACGCCAGGGTGGCCTTGGGGTAGTGCACCGCAACCTGTCCATCCAGGACCAGGCCGACCAGGTGGACAGGGTCAAGCGCAGCGAGTCGGGAATGATCACCAACCCGCTGACCATCGGCCCTGAGGCCACACTGGCGGAGCTTGACGAGATCTGCTCCCAGTACCGCGTTTCCGGCCTGCCTGTAGTGGATGAGGGCATGCGGCTCCTGGGCATCGTCACCAACCGCGACACCCGCTTTGTGCCAGAGGCAGACTTCCCGCTGCGGCTGGTCAGCGACGTCATGACCAAAATGCCGCTGGTCACCGGCCACGTGGGCATCAGCCGCGAAGAAGCCTCCCACAAGCTGGCCACCAACAAGATCGAAAAGCTCCCCCTCGTCGACGAGCAGGGCCGCCTCAAGGGACTGATCACCACCAAGGACTTCACCAAGGCCGAGCAGTACCCGCTCGCCACCAAGGACGAGGAAGGCCGCCTCCGGGTCGGTGCGGCCATCGGCTTCTTCGGCGACGGCTGGGAACGGGCCATGGCACTCGTTGACGCCGGCGTCGATGCCCTCTTCGTGGACACCGCCAACGGCCACTCGCAGGGCGTGCTGGACATGATCCGCCGCCTGAAGTCCGATCCTGTAGCGGCGCACGTGGACATCATCGGCGGCCAGGCCGCCACTCGTGAAGGCGCACAGGCACTGATCGACGCCGGTGCCGACGGCATCAAGGTGGGCGTGGGCCCCGGCTCCATTTGCACCACCCGTGTGGTGGCCGGGGTAGGCGTCCCGCAGATCACAGCCATCTACGAATCCTCGAAAGCAGCCATCCCGGCAGGCGTTCCGCTGATTGCCGACGGCGGCCTGCAGTACTCGGGCGACATCGGCAAGGCGCTGGTTGCCGGCGCCGACACCGTGATGCTCGGCTCCCTGCTTGCCGGTTGCGACGAGTCCCCCGGCGAGCTCATCTTCGTCAACGGCAAACAGTTTAAGAGCTACCGCGGTATGGGCTCCCTGGGTGCCATGCAATCACGCGGCAAGAACACCTCCTACTCGAAGGACCGCTACTTCCAGGCTGACGTCTCCGGCGACGACAAGCTGATCCCTGAGGGCATCGAGGGCCGCGTAGCCTACCGCGGGCCGCTGGCATCCGTGGCGTACCAGCTTGTGGGCGGCCTGCGCCAGACCATGTTCTACGTCGGCTCACCCACGATCGCGGAGCTGAAGGCACGCGGTAAGTTTGTGCGCATCACTCCGGCCGGGCTCAAGGAATCGCACCCGCACGACATCCAGATGACGGTTGAGGCACCGAACTACGGTTCGCGCTAGTCCCGGCGCCTCCCTGGCCTTGCTTCACTGCGGCCAGGTTTAGTCCGACTGCAAAGGAGGTGGGGAGTTCTCCCCACCTCCTTTGGCGTCCCACCCTTGTATATTCGATGGAGTAAAGCTCGATCGATCTGGGGGGAACAGGTTGTCCAATGGCTTCACTGGCGCTGACGTCGCCCAACTTCGGCAACTGGCGGCAGCCATGCATGGCGCGGGCAACAGGCTGCAGCTACAACTGGGCACTTTCAACACCCGCGTTAATGGCACCCTCTGGCCCGGCCCCGATGCAGAGCAGTTTCGCCATGACTGGAAAACCAGCCACACCTTGGTCCTTCGGGAGGCCGTCCTTTTCCTCCACCAGTCGGCTGATGAACTAACACGTAACGCCGACGAGCAGGAGGCAGCCAGCCTGCCGGGCGGATCCGGGCCCTCGACAGGCCCCGCCGGCTCCTCTAACGGCACCAGCGAGTACACTTCCGGTCCGGTCCGGCCGGATGTCCTCATGGGAAAGTCTGCGGCGCAGATCAAGGACTGGTGGTCAGGCCTGACCGCGGGGCAGAAGCAGGCGTTCATCCGTGACTACCCCGTGGAGGCAGGCAATACGAACGGCATCCCGTTCGATGCCCGCGTAGAGGCGAACCGCATCAATGCACAAAACAGGATTGATTGGCTCAACGAGAACGATCCCGAGCCGAGGTTCAACCCGTTCCTTATGGATGCCGGCTATCCGCAACGGTTCACCGATGAACACAAAGCATGGGAAAAGCGCCAGTCCTACCTGCAAAGAGTGGTGGACGGAAAAATCAGGCTGGCCGCCTACGATCCCGCCGCTCAGTCGATCGTGGAGCTGAAAGGCACCTATGACGAGAACACGACGACCGTTATCACCTACGTCCCCGGCACCACTACCAATGAGGCATCGTTCCATGACGGTGGACCCCAACGGTTGCCAGCCCGCCTGGTCGAGGACGACCAATCCGGGGGAACTGCGGCGTTCGTCTACAAGGGGTCGGAATTTCCCGACGGCGACTTTGTAGAGGCCTTCCTGGTGGAGGCCAAGAGCGATGAGTTCGTAGCCCGCTCTGCGCCGGTCCTGCGGGCCTTCCAGGGCGCCGTGGACCTCGAGCTGCCACCCGGTGCCCAATCGGTGGGTGTAGGCCATAGTTGGGGAGTCCGGAACCTCACCGGGGCGGAAAATGAAGGAGCGCACTACGACAAGCTGCTCGCGCTGTCCGGTGCCGCTATGCCGCCTGGCTGGGTGCCCGATCCCGGCACCGAGTATTCCAGTTTCACCTACCCCGATATCCTGCTGACCGCTGAAGCGAACGGGGTTGTGGGGGAGAACTACCCAATGAAGGAGCCGGCCTTTGAAAAGCACGTTTATGAGCCACCAGGGGGCAACGGATGGACAGAGTTCTACAGCATCGACAACCACAGCCTCATCGCCACCACCTACGAGGAAAATGACCAGGCTTTGAGGGATATGCGCAAGGAGATTCGCCAGTGATCGACCCATCCAAGGCAGTCCGGGGAGCGTGGGCGGCCGCTGCCATCAGCTTGGCTCTCAGCCTGGCATCGTGCGGAGTAGAGGAAGCGAATAAAGGGATGTCCAATATGACTTTGGAAGAGGCAAAAACGAAACTGTTGGCCCTCCAGCATCAAATAATTGACATGGTTCCCGAGGAGCTGGTGGTATCCGTCTTCGAAAACGACTCCTCAAGCCTGTTGAGCTGCCAGGGAGACAAGAAGAAATGGACAGGCACCGGTCAGGTGGAACTTCAGCCTGGCCTGGACAGGGACAAGTTCCTAGACCAGGTGCGTGACAGGACCAAGGGCATGCAGGGTTGGACGGTGAAGGACGACTCCGACAGCGATGGCGCCCGTACTGTGGACATCCTGCACGATGACGGCACGCACCTGATTGTTGGCATCTGGGACGGACCCGAGAGCGTCCAAATTGATGGCTTCAGCGCCTGTTTTGATCTTCCCGATTACGAGTACGGCGAAAAGTATTAGCCGCACCACTGTTTCAGGGCGCCGAACTAGGCTGTATTCATGCCCGAACCACACCATCCCGCTGAGCTGAGTCCCAAACGGGATCCCCAGCGGAAGCTCTCCGTCCGGCCGTACGCCCGGGCCGTGGCGCAGGTCCTGCGGGTCAGTTTCCGGGCCTCGCCTGCCGCCGTCGTGATGAAGATTGTCGGTTCGCTGATCTCGGCGCTGCTTCCACTTGTCACCACCTACTTCGCTGCGTTGACTACCACTGCCTTGGCAGCGGCGTATTCCGGCGACGCAGCCGCGGGCCAGCAGGCAATTATCTACGTCATCATCACCGCGGCGCTGGGACTGTTCTGGGGGGCCTTCAGCAGCGTGGACCGGTACATCCAGCAGCTCATGAGCTTCAAGGTGGGCGCCATCGTGGGCGACCTCATGTACGAGCGGTTCCTGGCCCTCGAATTCTGGCGCTACGACGACAAAGAGACCGTTGACCTCTATGACCGCGCCAAGCGGTTCTCTGACTCCTACGCCCGGGTCCTGGACCGCATCGCGGCGATCTTCACCCAGCTCGTGTCGGTGATCCTCGCCGTCGGCGCCCTGCTGCTGGTGAGCTGGTGGATCGCCGTCATCGTGCTGGTCGCGATCGTCCCAAGCGTCTACCTGCAGTTCAAACTTTCGCGGGAGCAGATCGCCCACTGGAACACCCAAGTGGACTCGCGCCGCCAGCGCCGCATGATCGAGACCAATCTCCTGCGCCCGCAGCACATCGCCGAGATGCGGTTGTACGGGATCGTGGGCTACCTGATGGACTTCCGGTCCCGGTTGCGGGACGCGGACGAGCGCCGTCGGCTGGATTTCCAGAAGCGGTACATCCCGAAGCAGTTGGCCGCCGACGCCCTGCAGTACGGCGCGGAGGTGGTGTCGCTGATCTGGGTGGTGGGTCAGATCATTGCCCGTGCCCAGCCTGTGGGTCAGTTCCTGTACGTCCAGCAGATCGTCAGCCGGGCACTGTCCACCGCCAACAACCTGGTGTCGTCGCTGAGCTCCATCGACGAGGACCTCGCGAACCTCAAGGACTACGAACTGTTTATGGCGCTGCCTGTCCACTCCCGGCACGCGCCGCCGCTGTTACAGGCCCCTCGGACGGTGGAACTCAGGGACATCCACTTCACCTACACCGGCAGCGACATCGAGGTGATCCGCGGTATCAGCATGACCATCCGGCAAGGCCAGCACATCGCCATCGTGGGGGAGAACGGGGCCGGAAAATCCACCCTGATCAGGATCCTGGCGGGGCTTTATGCTCCGGATTCAGGGCAGGTGATGCTCGACGGCGTGGACCTCGCCGCCGTCGATGTCACCTCCTGGCACCGCCACCTGGCAGTGCTGAGCCAGGAGTTCCTGAAGTACGAATTCGCCACCGCTGCGGAAAACATCTACTTCGGCGACGTCGATTCCGCGAAGGACGACGGCCGGATCCGACGGTCGGCGGAAGACGCCGAAGCCCTGGAATTCATCAACAAACTGCCCAACGGCCTGGATAACCACGTCAGCAACTGGATGGAAGATCCGCGCGGACGCAAGGGCAGCGGACTCTCCGGCGGCCAATGGCAGCGGCTCGCCATGGCCAGGAACTTCTACCGCGACGCGTCTTTCATGGTGATGGACGAGCCAACCTCGGCCATCGATGCGCTGGCCGAACACCGCATCTTCACCAGGCTGTTCGCAGACCGCAGCAGCACGATCATCGCCATCAGCCATCGCCTGGCCACGATCGAAAAGGCGGATATTGTCTACATGCTCGAAGACGGCCGGATCGTGGAACAGGGGACCCACAAGGAGTTGGTGGCATTGCGGGGCCGCTACTTCAGGATGTTCGAATCCCAGCTCACTTTCGACGCTCAGAGCGAGCCATAGGCCACGTTGCCGTAACGAACCAGCCTCGCGGCCGTCAAAGATCCTCCCTTCGTCCACCGGGCCACGCTCCACCGGCCGTGGCAGGGGGGCCGGCTGGGATAACCTAGAGCAGTGACTTACGAGATCGAGATCGGCCGTGGCAAGCGTGGGCGTCGTGCCTACTCCCTGGATGACATTGCGATTGTCCCTAACCGTCGTACACGCGACCCCAAGGACGTCTCCGTGTCGTGGCAGATCGATGCCTATAAGTTCGATATGCCGGTCATTGCTGCACCCATGGACTCGGCCATGTCCCCGCAGACAGCCATCGAGCTGGGCCGCCTCGGCGGGCTGGGTGTCCTGGACCTCGAAGGCCTGTGGACCCGGTACGAGGACCCGCAGGCGGTCCTGGACGAAATCGGTGCCCTTGAGGATGAGATCAACAGCCCCGCCGTCACCGGACGCATGCAGGAGCTCTACCGCGCCCCCATCCAGCCCGAGCTGATCACGACGCGCCTCGCGGAGATCCGCGCCGCCGGCGTCACTGTGGCCGGTTCACTGACCCCGCAGCGCACCCAGGAACACTACAAAACCGTGGTGGCCGCCGGCGTCGACATCTTTGTCATCCGCGGCACCACCGTGTCTGCCGAACACGTCTCCAAGGACCACGAGCCGCTGAACCTTAAGCAGTTCATCTACGAACTGGACGTGCCCGTGATTGTCGGCGGCGCTGCCGGCTACACCCCGGCGCTGCACCTGATGCGCACCGGCGCTGCCGGGGTCCTGGTGGGCTTTGGTGGCGGCGCCACCACCACCACGCGCCGTGCCCTGGGCATCCACTCGCCCATGGCCTCCGCCATCTCCGACGTCGCGGCTGCCCGCCGTGACTACATGGATGAGTCGGGCGGGCGCTACGTGCACGTGATTGCCGACGGCGGGATGGGATCCTCGGGCGACATCGTCAAGGCGATAGCCATGGGTGCGGACGCCGTGATGCTGGGCAGCGCACTCGCCCGCGCCGAAGAGGCGCCAGGCAAGGGCTGGCACTGGGGCCAGGAGGCCCACCACCTCGAATTGCCGCGTGGCGACCGCGTCAACGTTGGCACCGTAGGATCCCTGCAGGAGGTCCTCTTCGGGCCCGGCCACCACACCAACGGCACGTCCAACCTGGTCGGCGCGCTACGCCGTTCGATGGCCACCACAGGCTACTCGGACCTCAAGGAATTCCAGCGGGTCGACGTCGTCGTCTCGCCTTACGCCGGAAACTGACTTGCGCCGGGGGCGGGTGGGAGGCCCTCCGGGCCCCGCCTGCCCAAGCATGCAGCTAGCAAGTAGTGTGGTTTACTACCTGCACCAGCGGCAACGGAGGCTTCCATGACGAGTGTTCCCAACACCAGCGGCACCCTGGGTCCGGCAGCCCGCGAAGAATCAATCGCGCGGCTGCGGGCCACGACCGAGCCCGGCAAGGAACTGGACATCCTGATTGTCGGCGGCGGCATCGTGGGTACGGGAGCGGCCCTGGACGCCGTGACGCGTGGCCTCAGCGTGGGGATCGTGGAGGCCAGTGACTGGGCGGCGGGAACATCTTCCCGGTCCTCCAAACTTATCCACGGCGGCCTGCGCTATCTCGAAATGCTCGATTTCGGCCTGGTCAAGGAAGCCCTGCACGAGCGTGGCCTGATCCTGTCCGTGCTCGCGCCGCACCTCGCCCGCCCCGTGCCGTTCCTCTACCCATTGACCAAGCCGTTCCTGGAGCGGCCGTACGTGGGCGCAGGGATTGCCCTTTACGATGCCATGTCCATCACCGGCGGGCATAGCCGCGGGGTGCCGTTCCACAAGCACCTGACCCGCCGCGGGACCCTCCGCGCCGCGCCCAGCCTGAAGGATGACGCCTTCGTCGGTTCCATCCGCTATTACGACGGCCAGGTTGATGACGCCAAATATGCCGCCAACCTGATCCGGACAGCCGCCTACTACGGCGCCCACGCAGTCAACCAGATGGCGGTAGTGGACTTCCTGCGCGAGGGCGAACGCGTGGTGGGGGCCAAGGTGGTCAACCATGAGGACGGCACGGAATTCAAAGTCCGGGCCAAGCAGGTCATCAACGCCACCGGTGTGTGGACGGACGAGACCCAGGCCATGGTGACAGAGCGAGGCCAGCTGAAGGTCCGCGCCTCCAAGGGCATCCACCTCGTAGTGCCGAGGGACAGGTTCCAATCCACTGTGGGCCTGATCCTGCGCACCGAGAAGTCAGTGCTGTTTGTCATTCCGTGGGGGCGGCACTGGATCATCGGAACCACCGACACTGACTGGAACCTCGACAAGGCCCATCCGGCGGCGTCCAGCAAAGACATCGACTATATCCTCGAACACGTCAACACAGTCCTGAAACGGCCGCTCACGCGTGAGGACGTGGAGGGCGTTTACGCCGGTTTGCGCCCCCTTCTGGCCGGTGAAAACGACTCCACCGCCAAACTGTCGCGCGAACATGTTGTAGCGCACCCCGTGCCCGGCCTCGTGGTGGTGGCGGGCGGCAAGTGGACCACCTACCGGATCATGGCCAAGGACGCCGTTGACGAGGCCACCCGCACCATGGACGAGCGCGTGCCGCCCAGCTGCACGGAGACCATTCCGCTGCTCGGCGCCAGCGGCTTCAAAGCTGCCTGGAACCGGAGGAACCGGACGGCGGAGGAATCAGGGGTCCATGTGGCGCGGGTGGAACACCTGCTGAACCGCTATGGATCGCTGATACCGGAAGTGCTGGCCCTCATCGCCGAGAGGCCTGAGCTGGCCGAGCCCCTGCCCGGCGCCGACGACTACCTCCAGGCCGAGGCCGTATATGCCGCGACCCACGAAGGCGCCCGGCACGTCCACGATGTCCTGACTCGCCGGACCCGGATTTCGATCGAGGCGTGGGATCGTGGTGTCTCCGCGGTTCCGGTAGTCGCTAAACTTATGGGTGAAGTCCTTGGCTGGAGCGATGTGCAGCGTGAAAGCGAAATCAAGCACTACATTGCACGCGTAGAAGCCGAGCGGCTGAGCCAGCAGCAACCTGATGATGAGTCCGCCGATGCCGCACGAATGGGCGTCGACGACATCGTTCCCTTGCGCTGAGGGGCTCCACGCACCAGCATTCTCGCCTCACTGAAGGGACACGCCTTGGCGGAACCACTTGACCGGTACGATGCCGAACTCACCACTCCCGAAATGGTGATCCTGGAGCTTGAGGCATCGGACAAGGTGGACGCGGCCTCACAGCTCGCGGAGCGTCTTTACGCCGCCGGCAGGGTCACCGACCTGCCGGGCTTCCTCGAGCACGTCCATGCCCGCGAGCACCAGCTCGCCACTGGCCTGCCGGGCGGCATCGGCCTGCCGCACGCCCGCAGCGAATTCGTTTCCCGAACCTCCATCGCCGTCGGTATCACCAAGTACGGCCATGCGCTGGACTTTGGCGCCACCGACGGGCCGGCCACGGTCGTCCTGCTGATCGCCACCCCTGCGAGTTCCTTTTCGGACCACCTGGAAGTCCTCGCAACCCTGGCCCGCTCCCTGTCCAAGGAATCGTTCCGGGAGTCACTTCGCCGTGCCTACGACCCCGAAGTGATAGCAGAACTCATCAACTCAAGCCTGGTCTTTTTCGACCACTAAGGATTGGGGCAGGCCCTTTCGTGTCGACTCCGTCGCCACGCAGGGACCCGGCTGCCCCACTCTGGGGGCAGGCCCTTTCGTGTCGACTCCGTCGCCACGCAGGGACCCGGCTGCCCCACTCTCCGTTTAGTTGTTCTACGGCGGAACGAAGTACGGTTAAGGGGTGTGGAAAACAGCCGTCAAACCCCGATGGATCGCAGGCCTGGTGTTTGCGATTGCAGTATCCGGGGTCTTCGTCCTGCTCAGCCAATGGCAGTTCGGCAGGTCCACGCAAGCCGAAATTCCGGCCAACCCGGCGACCGAGACCGCACAGGCGCTGACCAGCACGCTGCAGCCCGGAGACTTCTTCCACGGCTCCGTGGCTGACCAGATGGTCACCGCCGAGGGGACGTACGACCCCACGAAACAGGTCCTGATACCAGGCAGGCTGCATAACGGTAAGACAGGCTACTGGGTCGTGACCGCGTTTGCCGTCAAGGGAGCGCCCGTCCTCAGCGGCGTCGGAGCCTCACCCGAAACCTGGATCCCTGTGGCCCGCGGCTGGGTGGCCGACCCCGCCGATGCCGCTGAACCGCCGTCGGGCCTTCTTGAACTGACGGGACGGCTCCTGCCGTCTGAGGCGCCCGTGCCCGAAACGGCGCCCGGACCCGGACGCGCCACGGCGGTCTCCGTGGCCGAACTCATCAACTACTGGGACGTCAGCAGCTATCCCGGTTTCATCGCGGCCACGTCCGAAGTGTCCGCCGGCAAGGACGTCAGCGCTGCCTCCATGGACGGTGACCTCAAGCCGCTGCGCATCGGACCCCAGCCACCTGCCCAGCAGATCAACTGGCTCAACCTCTTCTACTCCCTGGAGTGGGTGGTCTTCGCCGGCTTTGCCCTGTTTATCTGGTGGCGCCTCGTCAAGGACGATTACCGCCGGGACCTTGAAGACCAGTTCGACGGCGGCGAGGGCGCCGACAGCGACCACCATCACGTTCCAGCCCAGACACCTCCTGCACAGACCCAACAAAAGGTACAGCCATGATCGAACCCAAACCCGCCATGCAGGCACAGCCCACCGGTGACAGCAGCCAGGGTGGCGGAACCGCCGGCAAGGGCAAGAAGCGCCGCTTCGGCGGCACCGAGCAGCAGATCCGCTCGGCCCTGAAGTTCTACAAGGTACTGGCGTACCTCACCGGCGCCATGCTGCTGCTGCTTTGCGCCGAACTCATCGCCCGTTATGCGTTCGGCCAGTACTTGTTCGCCGGCGGCACCAACGCTGTCACCGGAGCGCCGTTCGGCCTGGGGTTCGCCGACGCCGAGCCCAAGGGCGTGGTGGGCGGCGTCAACATCTCTGTCACCGTGCTGATCGTCCACGGCTGGATGTACGTCGTGTACCTGATGTCCAACTTCCGCCTCTGGTCGCTGATGCGCTGGCCGTTCGCCAAACTGATCGTGCTGGCCCTGGGCGGCGTTGTCCCGTTCCTGTCGTTCATTGTGGAGAAGCGATTCCACGCGGAGGTCGAGGCGGAGCTGGCTGCCAACCCGCAGGCACCCCAGCGCTACTAGGGCGGCGGCACTGCGGCCGTACCGCCGTCGGACGTTTTGTCCGTCACACCGGCGGCCCTGGATGTGCGGCCGGGCAACCGCGCAAAGTAGGCTAGTACGGTGACTACTCCCACTGCATCCCAGACTTCCCAGAAGCCGGTGCTGGTTGTTGACTACGGTGCCCAGTACGCGCAGCTGATTGCCCGCCGCGTCCGGGAAGCAAATGTGTATTCGGAAGTGGTTCCGCATACCTACAGCACCGAGCAGCTCCTGGCCAAAAACCCGGCCGCCATCATCCTCTCGGGTGGCCCGTCCAGTGTCTACGCGGACGGCGCACCGTCCGTCGGCGCTGACCTCTTTGAAGCCGGGATTCCCGTCTTCGGCATCTGCTATGGCTTCCAGGCCATGGCCAATGCCCTGGGCGGAAAAGTCGACAAGACCGGCCTGCGCGAGTACGGCTCCACCCAAACCACCATCCTCGGCGAGGGCCGCTCCGTGCTGGAAGGAATGCCGCAGCACCAGAACACCTGGATGAGCCACGGCGACTCCGTTCACGAGGCGCCAGAAGGCTTCGAAGTGCTGGCCACGACCGCCGGCGCCGAAGTCGCAGCGTTCGCCAATGAAGAGAAGTGCCTGTACGGCGTGCAGTGGCACCCGGAAGTGAAGCACTCGGCCTACGGCCAGCAGGTGCTGGAAAACTTCCTGTTCAAGGGCGCCAAACTGGAACCCAACTGGACCACCGGCAACATCCTGGACGAGCAGGTGGAGCGCATCCGCAAGCAGATCGGCGATGCCCGCGTCATCTGCGGCCTCTCCGGCGGCGTCGACTCTGCGGTCGCGGCAGCACTTGTCCAGCGAGCCGTCGGCGACCAGCTGACCTGTGTGTTCGTGGACCACGGCCTGCTCCGCGAAGGCGAAGCCGAACAGGTGGAACGGGACTTTGTGGCGGCTACCGGCGTCAAGCTCTACGTCGCCAACGAGCAGGAGCGCTTCCAGGCCGCACTGGCCGGCGTCAGCGATCCCGAAACGAAGCGCAAAATCATCGGGCGTGAGTTCATCCGCGCCTTTGAAGAGGCTGAACTGGCCATCATCGCCGAGGCTGCGGCGCACGGCGAAAAGATCAAGTTCCTGGTCCAGGGAACGCTGTACCCCGATGTCGTCGAATCCGGCGGCGGTGAAGGTGCGGCCAATATCAAGAGTCACCACAACGTGGGCGGCCTGCCCGAGGACCTGCAGTTTGAACTCGTCGAGCCGCTGCGGGCCCTCTTCAAGGACGAAGTCCGAGCCGTCGGCGCCCAGCTGGGGCTGCCGCAGGAAATCGTTGGCCGCCAGCCTTTCCCGGGGCCTGGCCTCGGCATCCGCATCGTCGGCGAAGTCACCAAGGAGCGCCTGGACCTGCTGCGCAAGGCGGACGCCATCGCCCGGGCAGAGCTCACAGCCGCAGGGTTGGACAACGACGTTTGGCAGATGCCGGTTGTCCTGCTGGCAGATGTCCGCAGCGTTGGCGTCATGGGTGACGGCCGAACCTACGGCCACCCGATCGTCCTTCGCCCGGTTTCCTCAGAAGACGCCATGACCGCGGACTGGTCACGGCTTCCGTATGACCTCCTGGCCCGGATTTCCAACCGGATCACCAACGAGGTGGAAGGCGTTAACCGCGTGGTGCTGGATGTGACCAGCAAGCCGCCGGGAACCATCGAATGGGAATAGCGTCCTGACAGTGGCCGGTCTCCGAAGCGGAGGCCGGCCACTGGTCGCTATGCGGGGAATTACTCCGCAATTTGGCATGATCAGTGTTGCGGTCTCTCACTACGGCATCTTTGCGGCTACGCTCGAAAGTATGCCGGTATGGTCCAGGGCGTCACGTGAAAACGCAGAAAAGAAGGCAGTAGTGTCAGTTGGTCAAGGCCACCCGGAGGGCTCCGAGGAGTTCAGGAAATGGCTGTCCGGTCTCAAGCCCGTCACCGGGGCAGACACCATGCTGCGTTTCACCAAGACACCTGAGGGTTCCATCGACCTCACCCACGCCCACCCATCCGGTCTTGCCCAGCTGATGGCGGGCCGCCGCACGCGGCTCTCAACCCTGATCCGGGATCACCAGCAGTACGTGGTCGCGGCTCGGGCATCCCGGAACATCCGCTCCAAAATCTTCGAACTCGGCAATGACCGCGGTATCGACGCCGGCTACCTGTCCGCCGGTACGGTGGTGTGGACCTCCGCCGTCGGGGGTAAACCGCAGCGCATTTCCGCGCCGGTGATGCTCACAGCGATCTCCCTGACGGTGCGCCCCGGGGAAGATGACTACGAACTGCAGCTCACCGAACAGGCGCACATCAATCCGGCGCTGGTCCGTCACTTGAAGAACATCCACGGGATTGTGTTCGACGTCAACGCCGTCACCCGCCTTGCGTACAGTACTGCCCGCTTCGATCCACAACCGGTGCTGGACCGGCTGGCGACGCTCATCAGGCCGATTCATGGTGCGGAGGCGCAGCACAACCTGCTGGTCTCGACTTTCGCCGATTTGTCCGGAAACCTCGACGACCCATGGATCAACGAAGGGAACCCACTGGTTGCCGCCCTGGCTACGGCTGCCAGCGGTGCCGTGGTGGACGTGGACGAGCCGGACGTCTCCCGTTTCCCCGGCGTCGACCAGCGCCACCCAGCCGATGAACTGCTTCTGCTGGACGCTGACGCGCAGCAGCAGTACGTGCTGGACGCCGCCCGTGCGGGGGACTCCTTGGTGGTCAGCAGCCCGCCCGGGACGGGCCAGACGCAGACCGCCATTAACACCATCGGCACTCTGGTGGATGCTGGCAAGACCGTGCTGGTGGTCGGGGACCGCCGTGCCAGCCTCAACGAAGTGTCCGCCCAGTTGGAGACCCTCGGGCTTGAGTCCATCATGTTCCAGCTTTCAGGGACCGCTACTCCGCAGCAGCTCAAGGCGCAGCTCGTCCGGGCCATTGTCCGGAATGAGAAGTCCCTCGAGCCCCAGCTTGGCAACCTGCATAAAACCCTCACCGAACACCGCCACGCCCTGACGGACCATGTGGCGTCCCTGCACAACGTGCGGCAGCGCTGGGGGTGCTCGCCCTACCAGGCCATGCAGTCACTGGCTGAGTTAACCTCCATCCAGCCGGCCCCGGCCACCACGGTCCGGCTCAAGCGGAGCGTCCTGGACAACATCCGGGACCGTGACGAACTCGCCGGCCGGCTCCGCCGTGCCGCTGAGCTGGGCAGTTTCAGCCGCGCGTCCACCACCAGCCCCTGGCACGGGGCAAGGCTGCTCACCCGCAAGGAAACGGAAGAGGCCCAGCAGTTGGCCCGCTCCGTGGAGGAAAACCTGCCGGTCCTGCGCGAGAGGATGAACGCTGTTGCAGAGCACGCCGAAATCCGCCTTGGCCTTTCATTTGCCGAATGGGGTGAGCAGCTTGAGCTCCTCATGGCGGTGCGCGAAAGCCTGGACAAGTTCACGCCGGACATTTTCGACCGCCCTGTCCATGACCTGATTTCGGCGACCGCGTCCTCGGCGTGGCGGCGTGAGCGGAACATCGACATGGCGTCCATGCAGCGTTCCCGCTTGCGCCGCGTGGCGAAGGAGTACGTCCGTCCCGGCGTGCACATCGCGGACCTTCACAGCTCCCTGATCCTGGTGCAGGAACAGCGGGCACTGTGGTCCGGTTATGCCACAACCCAGCGCCACCCCGCCGTGCCGTCCGGCCTTGCCGAAATGAACATGATGTACCGGTCGCTGGACCGTGAGCTCACTGAGCTGGGGGAGGCCCTGCGCCATACGGAGGCGGGCGGCTCCCTGGCAACCACGCCATATCCGGAACTCATGGAACGCCTTGAGCGTCTGGTCGCCGACACCGAGACGCTGAAAACCCTGCCCGAGCGCACGCTGCTGGTAGAGAACATGCGCGAACACGGCTTGGGGGAACTCCTTAACGACCTCGCCGAGCGGGAGGTCCCGGCCGGGTCCGTGGCAGCGGAGCTTGAACTCGCTTGGTGGCAGTCCGCCCTGGAAGCCATGATCAGCGGCGACGACTACCTCGCCATGTCCGACGGCGACGCCCTCCGGCAGCTGGAGGCCGAATACAGGCTCGCCGACAACGCGCATGTCGCCAGCGGTGCCGCCCGCCTTCGCTGGGACCTGTCCGAGCGGTGGCGTGCCGCCATCGCCGAACATCCGCGCCAGGCTGCCCTGCTTCGGAGCCTGCTGAAAGACGGCCGGGTCACACTGTCCGCGCTGACCGCCCAAGCGCCCGCGCTGGTGCCCATGCTGGTGCCTGTCTGGTCCGTGAGCCCGTACCTGATGACCGGGCTCCTACCGGCCGAGCAACGCTTTGACGCCGTGGTTGTCCTGGACGCTGAAGCCACATCCCTCCAGGCAGTTCTGCCTTCCATCGCACGGGCCAAGCAGGTCATTGCCTTCGGTGATTCCCGGATTGCCAGCCCGCGTACATTCACTGTGGGAGTGGAAAGACTCGCAGCCGGCGAAACGGCACACCAACGGGTGGAGAGCGCCTTCTCCGCGCTATCGGCCGTCCTGCCCGTCTGGCGGCTGAACTTTGTGTACCGGGCCGTCGACGAAGACCTGGTCCTCCAGCTCAGCAAGAACTTCTACGACGGCGGCCTCCGCCGACTCCCCGAAGGCCAGTCCGCCACGGGTCTGGACAGGGCGCTGCTGGTCGAGTACCTGCCGGACGGCACCGGGCTGCCCAGCGCCGACCACGAGGGTGTTGAATCCGTCGTGGCAGAGGTCAACCGCGTTGTACACCTGGTGTTTGAACACGCACGGCTCCGCCCGCGCACGTCACTGGCCGTGGTGACGGCCAGCCTCCGGCATGCGGCCAGGATTGGCGAGTCCATCAGGCTGCAGTTGCCCAACCATCCCGGCCTCGCCGGGTTCTTCGGAGCAGGCCCCGAGTCCTTCCGCGTTGTTGATCTTGAGCGCGCGCAGGGCCTGGTCCGGGACCACGTGATCTTTTCGCCTGGCTTCGGACGCACGCCACACGGCCGGGCCCTGCACAACTTCGGTCCTTTGTCCGCAGAGGGCGGCCGCGAAAAGTTCGCCCTCGCCATGACGCGCGCCCGCAGGTCCCTGCACGTACTGACCTGCTTCCGGCCCGAGGACCTGGACCACACCAGGCTGACCCACGGCGCGGTCGACCTCTACGAGCTGCTGGACCGCGAGATCGCCGGCAACACCAACCTTGGCACGCCTGCGTCCCGGGCAGCGGCCAGCGAGCAGGCGCTCGGCGCTGACCCGCTGGTAGCGGACCTCGGAGACCGCCTGCGTGCCCGCGGCGCCCGTGTCTGGCACCAGTACGACGGCGTCATTGACGTCGTAGCCGCGGCGGACCCGCTTAGCACTATGGGCCAGGACGACCCCGAGACCCCCTGGCCGGTGGCCATCGAATCTGACGGCACCGAGCAGTACCGGACCATGAGCGTCCGCGAGCGGAGCAGGCTCCGGCCCCAACTGCTGGAGCGCCTCGGGTGGCGGTACATGCCGCTGTGGACCATTGAGGTCTTCACAGACCCGTCGGCCTGTGCTGACCGCATTGCCGGATATTTGGGCCTGGAGAAAGTGGTCCTGCCTGGCCGGGTCACTGCCTCAGCCAATTTCTTCGATGACGACGTCGACCCGCTTTCACTTGAGGCCTACGGGAATGTTGGCCTCGAGCCTGCCCGTCCCGTCCGGGCCGACCACCGGCAGCAGGTGCAGCCTGGCGCGCCGGAGAACCAACAGCACCGGGCCGCACGCTCGGATAAGGAGGAGGCGGTCATTATGACCCCAACACACGGCACCGCCGGTCCGGCCGGCGAAGATGCCGCTGGCGGCAAACGGGCCGGCGAGGGCACCGCGCAGGAAAACGCAGGCCAGGACAACACGGCGCACGAGGGCAAAGCATCCACTCCGGCCTCGGCGCAGGCTGCCGCAGGCACCGAGGGCATCCTTCCCAACAAAGCCGCTGAAGACGATCCCCGCCGCTGGGGCGACGGTTCGGAGGACGACCACGACGCCTGGCTGAAGGAGCAGAAGCCGCCGCACTGGGGCTGACGGCCACGCGTCCATTAGGTCACCGCGGGACCTTTGCCTGACGGGCGCCGCCCGACCGAGACAGCTTGGCAGCCGCGGGACAACAGGCCCCGGGAGAACAGGCGGGCTGGCTCAACCTGGTGGTTGCGTCACCAGGACGAAAAACAGCTTGCCCTGCGTGGAGGCACCCGCCAGGCGGGCTGCCTGCTCAGGGCGGGCCGCCACCACGATCAGGCCGTCTGTCTCGGCGGTACCGAGCCATTCCCCGGTCTTGCCGCCCTGGCCCGAGGTCCAGAGCACCGGGACTGCCGTCGCCAGAACCTCCGGAGGAGCCTGCTGGTCGTAGCCGTTGGTGCCCGTGAGCACCACGTTGACCAGCTGGCCCGGTGACACGAGCTGGATGGATGACGGGTCCGCCATCCGCAGCGGAACGGCAGCGGACCCTGGGGGAGTTCCCGTGAGCAGGCCGGGTCCCAGCAGTTGGGCGTCAGTGAGGAGCTGCCCTTTGCGGAGCGGGGCAGCCAACTGCTTTCCCTCTGCCTCGGCACTGCCCCGGATGAATCCCGCAGCCAACATCCCCGGCGGCACTTTTACCTCGGCCACGTCCGAGGGCGCCAGCGAGGAACCGGCCGGAAGATCCCTGGCTGCTGCGAGTGCTGTCGTCGAATCGGCAGGGGCCGGAGTCAGCTGATGGACGGCAACGGCGGCCGCAAAGCACAGCAGGAACGCTATGGCCAGGCGACGGTTCCTGGCCAGCAAAGGGCCAAGCCGTCGGCCGGGCGGACGGCCGGCCGGCCGGGGACGGGTCCTGCGGGGTTGGCGCCCGGGCGCATTGGATTCCCTGCTGCGGCGGGTTCTTTGATAGGGGTGTAACAGTGGGACAGGCATAGGCCCACGCTAGTTCCGGGCGACTGGTCCAGGGCAGGCCGGTTGAGGGCTATGTGGACAACCTGAAGCCGGGATTGCTGAGGGGCCCAGGAAAGGCGTTGGAAACAGGGGAGGCTAAATTAGCCTGGAAACCCGCCCAGCACGGAACCATTACTGCAGGGGCTAATGAGCGGGGTTGGTCGTTAGCTTGCAGCAGCAGCGGTGGCCGGGGCAGGTGCCGGAGCAGCTGGCGTAGCAGGGGCGGGCGATACAGCGCTTCCCTTGCTGTCCCGTGAGTCCGTGCGGTAGAAACCGGAGCCTTTGAAGACCACGCCTACGCTGTTGAACTTCTTGCGCAAGGTCCCCTGGCATTCGGGGCAGGACGTCAGTGTGCTGTCCGTGAACGACTGGACAATGTCGAAGGCATGGCTGCAATCCTTGCAGGCGTACGCATACGTTGGCACTGGTGCTCCTCCTCTTGGGCAAACGAGAGGTCCCGTGCTGCCAGGACGATCTTTGCCGTCCATTAGCAGTCGCAGGGCCTGAGTGCCAATTCTATCATCCCTGCCGCGAAGGCCAACCGCGAAGGCCAACCGCGAATGCCAACTGCGAAATCCAGCCGCGGAGCCGGTGTTGCTCAAGCCGCGCGGAGCGGAACGACACCGGAGGGAGTGAGGGCCGCCGGGACCTTCCTGTCAAAGTCCTCCGCGGGGATGCTGCCCTGTGGCAGTACTTCCTGGTCATAGACGATTGCCGCTGAAGGCAGGCCAGGCCGCAGGCTGTCCAGGGAGTTGAGGAAAACGTCGTAGTAGCCGCCGCCTTGTCCGATCCGGTTGCCGTCGCGGTCCACGGCGGTGGCGGGCATGAACAGCGCCGACACCCCTGCAATCACCTCGAGTCCGTGGCGTGTCCCTGCCGGCTCGAGTATGGGGGCATACCTGCTTCGGACCAGTTCACCGCCCGGTGCCCAGAAAACCCAGCTGAGCCTGCGCCCCGGTTCGCAGATTGGCAACAGAACCTTATGCCCTCGGCCGTGAAGTGCGTCGATGAGCGGGACGGTGGGCGGCTCGAAGTGGACCCCCAGGTAGACACAAAACGTGGATGGCATTCCGTCTGAGCACTGTTCAGCCCAGTGGAGGCCGTGGTGCGCAATTCCGGCACCAGCTGCCTCGCGGGTGGCGAGGTCCATGGCGGCACGTGCAGCCCTGTGCCGCGCGCGGATCTGTTCCTTGTACGAGCTGTTGCCGGCGGTCATGAATGGCTCAACTTCCCGTTGTCCGGGGCCGGGCTTCACCGGGCCAATGATTACTGTCTGAATGTTCCCTCCGCTAGATTAGTCCAGTGACTACCACCAACCAGACAGTACGTAAGGCCGTAATTCCTGCAGCGGGACTCGGCACCAGGTTCTTGCCTGCCACGAAGGCCATGCCGAAGGAAATGCTCCCGGTAGTCGACAAACCTGCCATCCAATATGTCGTCGAGGAAGCCGTCAAAGTGGGGCTTCACGACATCCTCATGATCACCGGACGCAACAAACGGGCCCTCGAAGACCACTTTGACCGGGTTCCGGCGCTGGAAGCTACTTTGGCGGACAAGGGCGACACCGCCAAACTCTCCTCGATCCAGGCCGCCAGCAACCTCGGCGACATCCATTACGTCCGCCAGGGCGACCCCAATGGGCTTGGCCACGCGGTGCTACGTGCAAAGCAGCACGTGGGCAACGAACCGTTCGCCGTCCTGCTGGGCGATGACCTGATCGACGCCCGGGACGAACTGCTGAGCACCATGATCGAAGTCCAGGCGAAAACCGGCGGGTCAGTCGTCGCCCTGATCGAGGTGGAACCGTCACAGATCAGCGCCTATGGCTGCGCTGACATCCAGGACATCGACGGTGAGAGCTACGTGCGGATTAACGAGCTCGTGGAGAAGCCGAGCATGGAGGAAGCGCCGTCCAACCTCGCCGTCATCGGGCGCTACGTCCTGCACCCCGCTGTTTTTGACGTACTGGAACGCACCGGACCGGGGCGTGGCGGCGAGATTCAGCTCACGGACGCCCTGCAGGAACTGGCCGCCGGCGACAATGAAGGCCATGGGGTCTACGGCGTGATCTTCCGTGGCCGCCGTTACGACACCGGCGACAAACTTAGTTACCTCAAGGCCTGCGTCCAGCTGGCAATCGACAGCGACGACCTCGGGCCCGGTCTACGCGAATGGCTGCCCGGCTTCACCGCCGGTCTTTCCAAGTAACGCACCGTGCGCGCCGGCCCCATCTGGCCCGTCACACTGGAGTGCGGGGACCTGGTACTGCGCCCTATCCGGTACCGGGACAAAAAGGAGTGGACGGAGGTCCGGGGGCGGAACAGCGAATGGCTTGCTCCCTGGGAGGCGTCCAACCCGGCTCCTGGCGGCGGCCTGCCCGACTACCGGCAGATGGTGCGGTCCCTCAAGATCCAGGCAGCGCAGTCCACCGCGCTGCCGTTCCTCATCACAGAGCGGCGTCCCCAGCAAGCTGCTCCCGCCATCGTTGGCCAGTTGACAGTGTCATCCATTGTGTGGGGTTCGGCCATGATGGCAACGCTGGGGTATTGGGTGGACCAGGCGCGGGCCGGACACGGCATTGCTCCAACGGCCGTAGCTATGGCTACGGATCATTGCTTCCAGGTTCTGGGGCTGCACCGCATGGAGATCAACATCCGTCCGGAAAACGGCCCCAGCCTGCGCGTCGTTGAAAAGCTCGGCTTCCGCGACGAAGGCTACCGGCCGCGCTTCCTGCATATTAATGGGGAGTGGGCAGACCACCGGACCTTCGCCCTGACCTCGGAAGAAGTCCCGGATGGGCTGCTTCCCCGCTGGCTGGCGTCCCGCCCCTCCTAGGTCCCGCGCCGTCATAAATCCATTGATTTGCCACGTTGCCGGCGACACACCGTGGCTAATGCCGCAGGGCTTGGCGTAATGCTCATACGGTTTTGATTGTGGACTTCCCCCTTAGCAGCTCAGTGATCCTTGTGGTTGCCGTTGTGCTCTGGATTGTCTGGGTTGCCCCGTATGTTCTCCGGAACCGCCGGCACCAGTTTCAAGCCGCAGGCGAGATGACGGCGGACGCACCAGCTACTGAATCATCGGACCCGAGAGCCGGGACGGTCATGAACATCACCGCCCAGCAGGAGAAAGCCATGGACATCAGGAAGAGCCCCGTAGCCGCATTGGACGCCGCCGCGGAGCCCGGGGCCAGGGCAGGGACCGGTGGATTCCGCATCCGCTACGGCCGTACGGCCATTGCGCTGCTGGCACTCATTGCCCTCCTGACCGCAGTCATTGCCGGTGTGCTTCTGCCGTTCGGGCTGGGCACGCCCCTGTTGCCGGTTCTTGCCTTCCTGGCCGTCTTTGGATCGTTGGCTTTGCTGCGTGGACTTGCTGTCCGTGACCGCAGGAAAAAGGTCAGTGCCGCGTTCAGGTCCGCGATGAGTGCACCGGCCCGCCGTGAAGGTCAACCGGAGCAGACCCCGGCACCTCAGCCCGGGCCCCAGCCGGAAAGCCAGCTGTTCGACGCCGAAGCCCACCGGCCAAAACCCAAGCCCCTGACGGCCGCTGAACTGCGCCAGGCTGCCCTCGCCGTTGCCCTCGAAGCAGGCGACACCAGCGCCAGCACGGCCAAGGATTCAGTACCTGCCGGAGAAACGTGGGAACCGGTTGATGTCCCCAAACCGGTTTACGTCGACGCGGCAAAAGCCGAACGGCCCGCACCCGAGCCCCTGGACCTGCCCGAGTCGCCCAAGGCCGTAGGCAAGCCCTCCCTGAAGCAGGGCACTCCGGCCGCGCCGGCGGTCGCGCCTGCCGCGAAGCCGCTGACAAAAGCACAGAGCGCACTGAGCAACCTCGACGACGTCCTGCAGCGCCGGCGCGCCTGACATCCTGCTGCCCGCCGGACTCACAGGCCAAGGAGTCTTTTCGGCTCCCGGTTGGTAAAGTGACCGGAAAATTTGTAGCCTAGGGTCACCGGCCCCGCGGCTCCCACCGGAGAGCGGGCGGTTCCGGGGCTATAGCTCAGTTGGTAGAGCGCTTCGTTCGCATCGAAGAGGTCAGGGGTTCGAATCCCCTTAGCTCCACAAACTTGGCTGTCTGATACGGACGGTTTCCTGCGCACGAACCTTCCCTGGATTGGACAGAGTCAATGAGTTTGATCCGGCTGAACGACGTCAGCGTCGGCTTCGAAAAAACACCGGTGCTCCGTGAAGCATTCTTCCGGCTTGAACCGGGAGACCGGGTGGGCCTCATCGGCCGGAACGGGTCAGGCAAGTCCACCATCCTCAGGCTCATCCTCGGGCAAGTGGCACCGGATGCCGGCACCATCAGCCTGGATCCGGGTGTCAGCACCGCCTATTTTTCACAGTTCTCCGAACTGGACGGCGAGGCGAGCATCCTTGAGGTCCTGGACGGCCTGTTCAACCACATCAAGGACATTGAAACTGAACTGGCGGCCATCGACGCCGAGATCGCCGCAGGGCCGGGGGATGCTCAACTGGACATCCTTATCCACCGCCAATCGGAGCTCTTCGAGGACATGGACCGGCTGGACGGCTGGGACTACCAGCGGAGCATCGACAAAGTGCTCACCACCCTGGGATTCAACGACGCCCATCGTGTCTGCTCCATCGATGAACTGTCCGGTGGCTGGCGGAACCGCGCCGCGTTGGCCAAGATCCTGCTTGAGGCCCCTGATGTGCTTCTGCTGGACGAGCCCACCAACTACCTGGATGTGGCCGGCGTCGAATGGCTGGAGGGCTGGTTCCGGACCTTCAAGGGTGCGGCGATCATCGTCTCCCACGACCGGACATTCCTGGACTCCGTTGTCACCCGCATCGTCGAGGTGGAAAACTTCCACCTGCATGAGTACCCGGGCAACTTCGCTGAGTACGTCGTAGCCAAGCAGTTCCGGCTCAAGAGCCTGGAAAGCCAGTTCCTGCACGAGTCCGAATTGCTGGCGTTCGAAGCCGAGGGCATCTCGGACCGCAGGGAGGCTGCCAAAGCGGCCAGTAAGGGGCTGGCCAACCAGCTGGCCAAGATCAAGAAGTCGCGGACGCCCCGGCCCGTGGATCAGATCATCACGGAGATCTACGGCGGCCTCTACGTCAAGGACGTGCTGTGCAGGGTGGATTCGCTCGGCAAATCCTATGACGGCCGGACACTTTTCCAAGACCTGAGCTTCGAGATTGGCCGCGGGCACCGGATCGCGGTCATCGGCGCCAACGGCAGCGGAAAGTCCACCCTCCTGCGGGCACTCACGGGCGAGGAGCCTGCCGATTCCGGTTCGGTCTCGTGGGCCAAGGGAGCGGGCATGGTCTCGTACAACCAGGTGCTTGAGGAGCTTAACGACGACGACACGGTCACCCACGCGGTCAACGCGATGCCCGACAGCCTGGCGCTGACTGCGACGAAAAAATCCGTCCACCGGTTTCTGGCGATGTTCCAGTTTTCCGATGCCGACCTCAAGCAACGGATCGGCAACCTCTCTGGTGGCCAGCGTGCCCGCGTGGCAATGGCCCAGTGCCTGCTCTCCGGGGCCTCAGTCCTGCTTCTGGATGAGCCTACCAACCACCTGGATCTCTCCAGCACCCAAGTCATGGAACGCGCCCTGCTGCATTTCCCCGGCGCCGTGGTGGTAGTCAGCCACGACCGGTTCTTCACTGAAAAGGTAGCCAATCGCCGTCTTGTATTCGGCGACGGTGCGGAAATCGGCGTTCACGCCGCCTAGCTTCCGGAGATACCTTCCGGAACCGGCTCGGCGGCCGATTCCACCCGCATTAGGACCGCCAGGTGTCGGGCAATCCTGGCCATCGCTTCCGGCACGTCTGAAGTGCCAGGAACGTGGGCGCCGCGCCAAGCGACGGTCGCGCGGTCCCAGTCGAGGGGGCTGCGCCCGATCAGGAACAGCGTCCGGCCCCGCTCCCGGAGGGCCTCCACGGCTTCGGCGAAGCGGATCCAGCCCAGGGCCATTTCTGCCGAGACCGCCTCGGGGTCCGGAACGCCGTCGATGACCCACGTGCTGTGCTGGTCCGCCAACGCCCGGTAGTCGGCCAGGGCCGCAGCGCCCCCGCAGAGCTCGGCAAATCCCACCCACAGCAGGTCCGGCTCAGCGTTTTTGGCCGTGAGCGGCACGGTGGCTGGCGTCAGGATACACTGCTGGGCGGCCGACGGCGGGAAGAGCCCATAGGTGCCCAGTTGGTGATCTGTGCCGGGAGTGATGATCCGGCCATGGACCAGCGCCGCCGCAGCGGCGCCGTCGTTCCCTGGGCCCGGCATCAGAGCCAGCCCTTCTTCTTGAAGATGCCGTACATCAGGCCTGCCGTCCCGGCCATCAAGGCAATGGCCATGGGGTAGCCCAGAGCCCAGTGGAGTTCGGGCATGTGGTCAAAGTTCATGCCGTAGATGCCGGCCACGAACGAAGGCGCAAAGAAGATCGCCGCCCATGACGAGATCTTCTTGACCTGTTCGTTCTGCTCGGCGCTGGCCTCGTTCTGGCGGTTGGCGGTCAGTGTCCCGTCCAGCGTCAGCGCGTTCTGGAGGAGGTCGCGGAAAGAGTCGGCACGGGAAATGACCCGCTCTACGTGGTCCTCCACGTCACGGAGGCTGTGCTGCAGTTCCGTTTCCACCCCATACTTCTCGAACCCGCGCTTGAGCTGCTGCATCATGTCTGGGAGTGGGTGGATCGCGCGCTGGAACTGGATGACCTCCCGGGCGAGTTCGTAAATCCGGCGTGAGACCGTGCTGTCACCGCTGAACAGCTGGTCTTCGATTTCGTCGATGTCGTTCTCGAGCCCGGCCACCACGGGGGCATAGTCATCCACTACCTTGTCCAGCAGGGCGTACAGGACAGCTTCCGGGCCGTGCCGGAGGAGGTCGGGCCGCGACTCCAGCCGGCGCCTCACCGTGGCCACCCCTGCCATCTCGGCATGGCGGACCGTGACTACAAAGTTACGGCCGGTAAAGATGTGGAGCTCGCCGAATTCCACGGTTTCGGTGGCATCGAGGTAGCGGGCCGGCCGGAGCACGGTGAAGAGGTTGTCCTCGTACCGCTCAAGCTTGGGGCGCTGGTGCGCGGAAATCGCATCCTCGACCGCCAGGGCATGGAGGCCGAACTCGCTGGCCACGGCGGCCATCTCCGCTTGGGTCGGCCGGTACAGCCCGATCCAGGCCATGCCCCCGTGGTGGGCGAGCGTTTCGAATGTCTGTTCCATGGACTCTGGTTCAGCGCTGCGGACACCGTCCACATAGACGGCGTTGTCGATAATCGTCAACGGTGGAAGGGTCCTTTCGGTGAGGCGGCGCGACGGCGGTTCAGGACATGGCTCCGATGATCGCACCAGCAACGGTCATCGCCAGGAGGTCGTGGCCGGAGTCGATGAGGGTGACCGCGGCTGGCCGGCCGGCGAAGCCGTTATGGATGACATGTCCACCCGCTCGGAAAACCAAGGCCAGGACCAGGGCGAAGAACCCTCCGGCCATGGCGTTGTCCAGGTCAAGTTTGCTGATCAGGACCGCAAGCAGAATGGCTGTCAGGGCTGCTGCGACGATCATCGGGATCCAGATCCGGGCGCCGCCGCTGATGTTCTTGAGGTCCTCCTCCGTCTTGCCGATCGCGGCCATCCATCTGTTGCCCAGCACGGCCGGCAGGTACCAGACGAAGCCGATGACCATGCTTGCAATGAAGGCGACCAGCACGGCCAGCCAATTGATCTGCGAGATATATGAGAGCCAATCCATGCTCGAAAGCCTAGTCGCTTGGCTGCCCGTGGGCGGCCCTGGGGGGCCGGGCCGGCCGTGTTGCCTGGGTTTGCCCGCCCTGTGCCAGCCTGCTGATCAGCGGTTCGGTCCGGTACGGGATGTGCGTATGGAGCGCCAGGACGGTTTCAGTCCGGATAACGCCCTTGATTCTGAGGATTTGGCGGAGCGCGGCCTGCAGGTTGTGGGTGTCCGTGGCCACCACACGGCACCAGACATCGCCCCGCCCTGAAATTTCGTGGACTTCCAGGACTTGGGGGAGGAGCCGCAATGCCGACACGACGCCGTCGAGCTCCCGGTGCGTGACTTCAATCGTTACGAAGGCGACGACGTCGTACCCCACCGCCTCGAGGTCGATCTCGCGGCCGCCGTCGTGGAGGACGCCGGCACGAAGCAGCCGCCGTACACGCGACTGCGCAGTGTTGCGCGCGATACCCAGAGAGTCGCTGAGTTCGCCGATCTGCACGCGGGGATCGCGGATCAGCTCCAGCAGGATCTTCAGGTCGGTGGGGTCAAGGGTGTTGTTCAAAACTCTCACTTTCCGGCATGAATGTGGCTAGGAATTGATGATTTTGACCAATTCTTGCATGAACAAAGGATCAATCGGGCAGTTGTGCCGCAATCTGAGGATATCCGTTCTTACCCTGCCGCCGGATCCCACAAGGACACCCGGCGCCGGTCGAAGCAAAGGCACAAGATTGACAGTTTTCAGTGAACTCCGCATGCGTCCAGCCACCGCTGGCCGCGCGGGCTGGGATGCCTCCACAACTGCACGGCTGGTTATCGCCGGTACCGTCATTTTTACCCTGCTGGTAGGCGCGAACCTGGCTACACCCCTGTATCCGCTGCTGCAGGCCAGATTGGGGCTTTCGTCTTTCGGGATCACCGTTGCCTTCGCCAGTTACGTGCTCGCCCTCGTATCCACCCTGATGCTGGCGGGGCACTGGTCGGATCACATCGGCCGGCGGGCGGCATTGATCCTTGCTGTTGTTGTGGGGCTTGCCGGTGGCTGGATTTTCGCGCATGCGGATGACCTGGCAGCTCTCTCCGCCGGGCGCGCCCTGCAGGGGGTGGGGGTGGCGCTGGCCACTGGGGCAAGTGCCGCCGCGCTGCGGGAGCTGCTGCCCACCCGCCCGGAATGGGCCTCGCGTTTTACCCTCCTGGCCTCCGCGGGAGGTGTGGCGGCAGGTCCGGCCATTGGTGGACTCCTGTCCACGCTGCCCGGGCACACGACGGCACCTTACTACGTGCATTCCGCCCTGCTTGCCGCCCTGCTCGTACCTCTGTACCTGCTCCAGGCCCGGCCGGCAATCATGCCCGGGGACGGCGCCAGCCCGTTCAAGGCGCTGGCGCCGCGACGGCCGTCCGTGTCCACGGAGGCGAGGGGGGCTTTCTGGCTCGCGGCCGCCGTCGGGTTCCTCAGCTTCTCAGTCTTTGGATTCTGCCTGTCCTTGGCGCCGGGCTATTTTGCCCAGATCGTGGATGCCGAGTCCCGCCCGGTCATCGGTGCCCTGGCGGGGCTGACGCTGGGCGCCTCCGCCCTGAGCCAGCTCCTCCGTGCCCGCGGCCGGTATGTGGTCCCGGCGGGCTTGGCAGTCCTGGGCGTTTCGGTGCTGCTGCTGGCTGCCTCCGCGGCTTGGGACAGTCCGTTGTTGCTGGTTGCCGCCAGCATCTGTGCCGGGTTGGGGCAGGGGGTGGCCTTCTGCGTGGTCTTCAACGACGTCGCCGCCAAAGTGGAATCGGCGCATCATGCGCAGGTCATCAGCACGGTATATGTCATCACGTACCTGGGAAGCGCCGTCCCGGTACTGGGACTGGGATGGGCGACGGCGGTGTTCGGGCTGGCAGCGTCTGTCACCGGCTTTGTGGTGCTGTGCGGCGCCGCGTCCTTTGCGATCGCTGCACTCGCATTGCGGACGGCCGTTCGGGGCGCCCGCCGCTAGCACACGCTCAGTGCGGGAGCGTGGGCAGTGGCTACTCGGGCAGCGGCCCGTGGTTTCCCTGGATGTGGTCGAATACAAGGGTTGTCTCCGTGTGGCCAACCACAGGGTCTGTCGCCAGGTTGTCCAGCACCCAGTCCCGCAGGTCCTCGGTGCTGGCCACGGCGATGTGCAGCAGGTAATCAACGGATCCTGAGGTGTGGAAGGTGGACAGGACCGCCGGAAGATGCGGGACGCGGGCAGTAAAGCGGTCGATCTGGTCCCGGTCGTGGGCCCTGAGCCTGACGGCCACGAGTGCCTGCACGGACCGTCCGATGGCGGACAGGCTGAGCTTGGCTTCGAAGCCTTGCACGATGCCGCGTTCGGAGAGCGCCCGAGTGCGCATGAGCGCGGTCGAGGGCGCGATGCCCACGAGTTCGGCAAGCTGCTTGTTGGAGATCCGGGCATCATCAACCAAGGCCGCGAGCAGCCGCTCGTCGATGGCATCCAGGGGTTCGGAATGGGCCCCGGTCCGGACGTTCTTGGCGTTGCTGCTCATGGGATCTCCTCAAAGTGTGCTGAGTTCATCCTAGACGTCCCATTCCGCCCATTCACCCCGCGGGCAGTCCGGGTGTCCGAATAATCGCCAGCACTTTTAGGCTCGGCCAGCCGATAGTTCGCAACTAAGCAGCAGCAGCTTCCTGTGAGCCGGCGGACGGTTCCGGGGCCGTTCGGGTCTCACGCCAGGGATGGGCGACGGCGACAGTTACCGCGGTGAGGCAAGCCAGCGCCATCACGGTTGCTGCCAGGGCTGGCCAGCCCCAGGACTGGAAGACCAGCCCGCCAGCCCAGCCGATGACACTGGATCCGAGGTAATAGGAGAGGTTGTACAGCGACGCGGCCTGCGCCCGGCCCGTCGAGGCGATGGTGCCCGTCCAGCCGGCGCCGATGCTGTGGGCTGCAAAGAAGCCGCCAGTAAATATCACCAGGCCAAGCAAAATGATTGCCAGCACTTGTGTGAGGGTCAGGGCAAGCCCAGCCACCATCAGGAATACGCCTCCCAACAGGACATTCCGGCGCCCGAAGCGAAGAGTCAATCCCGCTGCCCAGCGTGAGGAGACCGTTCCGGACAGGTATGCCAGGAAGATCAGGCTGATCAACGTGGCCGGCAAGCCAAAGGGAGCGGCGGCCAGCCGGAAGCCGAGGTAGTTGTAGACGGCAACAAAGCCGCCCATCAGCAGGAACGCCTGGACATACAGGGCCAGCAGCCTCCGGTTACGGACATGGCCGGCAAGCGTCCTGAACGCGCCCCGCAGGCCTGCCGCCTTCGCCGGCGTGAACCCCCGGGCTTTGGGGACCAGCAGCAGGAACAGTACCGCTGCCACGGTGGCCAGCAGTGACACCGCTAACGCGGCTGCCCGCCATCCCCAGAGTTCACCGACGGGCCCGGCAACGAGCCTTCCGGCGAGGCCGCCGAGGGTGGTTCCCGCGACATAGCTTCCGGCCGCCAAGGCAGCATGTGCCTTGTTGACTTCCTCGTTGAGGTAGGCGATGGCGATGGCAGGTATCCCTCCCAAGGCCATTCCCTCCAGCAACCGCAGCCCCAGAAGTATCCCGAAGTTTTCGGCGAGTGGCACGAGCAGGCCGAGGACCGTGGCGGCACTGATACCCAGGGCCATAGCTTTTACACGTCCGATCCTGTCCGCGAGGAAGGACCAGGGGATGACTGTGACCGCCAGCCCAACAGTGGCCAGTGAAATGGTGAGCCCCGCCTCGGCAGCTGTAATCCGCAGGTCGGTTGCCATCATCGGCAGCACGGCCTGCGTGGAGTAGAGCTGGGCAAATGTGGCGACGCCGGCAAAGGCCAGGCCAGCCAGGACCTTCCCGTACGCAGCGGAGCCTTTCGGGTGGCCTTCCCACGACGTCGGAACTGGTCTCCCGTTGCCGGCCGAACGCTGATCTGTGCCCATTTCTCCACGATAGACGCCGGGCAATATATGCTTCCAATGCATGTTTGCCTTGAATTTCATATCAAAGATGGAACGGAATGACCGGCTGGAAAGGTGGCTCCATGGACGCTGACCAGAAACAAATGGCCCAACTGCTGCCGCTGTTGCCTCTCCTTGCCGAACTGGGACGGACGCAGCACATCACCGAAACGGCCGAGCTCCTGGGCGTGCCGCAGTCCACGGTGAGCCGCGCACTGAGCCGCGCCAGCGCCGCCGTCGGAACCGAACTCCTGATCCGCGACGGCAGGGGAGTGCGCCTGACGGCCGCCGCCCGGACACTGCTTCCATTCATCGAAGCTGCGCTGGACGAATTCCAGACCGGGCTGGACCTGGTCCGGCACGAATCGGACGTCGTACGGGGAAGGATATCCATCTCGTTCCAGCACACCTTCGGCGAGGCCACCCTGCCGCTGCTGGTCAGCGCCTTCCGCAGCCGCCACCCCGAAGCAGGTTTCACTTTCAGCCAGGGTGCAAGGGACAGCTGCCTCGCGGAGTTGGCATCCGGACAGGCGGACCTGGCCCTCACTGCTCCCGTTGCGCAGGCAGGCCGCTCCGTTTCGTCGGCAGCGCTCTACCGCGAACCGCTGCGGC
This sequence comes from Pseudarthrobacter sp. NPDC055928, assembly GCF_042270935.1. NCBI lineage: Bacteria > Bacillati > Actinomycetota > Actinomycetes > Micrococcales > Micrococcaceae > Pseudarthrobacter > Pseudarthrobacter sp. NPDC055928. Next base: position 31,633 of record NZ_JBHJZH010000001.1, on the reverse strand, counting down.
TGGTAGTCCATCACTCCCACCCGCTGGCGTCCCGCCGCAGCGCCCGGATCCAGGACATCCGGACCGATCCGTTTGTGGCACTGGGGTCCGGCTATGGCCTGCGTTCCCTGACGGACGCACTCTTTCGCGAAGCAGGCTTCCGGCCGCGCATCGCCTTTGAAAGCCAGGACTCCCACACGGTGCGGGGGCTGGTATCGGCCGGGCTTGGCGTGAGCATCCTCCCGCCCGGCGGCAGCGGCCCGGGCCGTGAGGTCAGCCCGGAGACCGGCAACCTGGGCTGGGTCGAAGTGGCAATTGAGTCAGGCCTGGCCTTCCGGGAAATCGGACTGGCGTGGCGATTGCGTAAACCCGGCCCCGATGCCGAACCTGACGCTGTCCGTCTTTTCCGGGAGATGGTCCTTAAGGAGGGACCACAGCTGCTGGCAGGCCTCGTCCAATCCCGCAGCGTATGAAATGGTGACGGCGGCGCAGGCTTCCCGAACGGGCATCAGTAGGCTGGTGATGTGACTGACATCGAAAATCCCCTGACCCCGTCCTCCGCAGAACACAGCCCCGCCGGACGCAGCCCCTTATCAGGAGCCGTCATCGGGTTGGACATTGGGGGAACCAAGACCCGCGGGGTCCGTTTTGTTGACGGAAGGGTGGTCGCAGACGAGTCCGCCGGCAGTTCCAACGTCCAAAACGTCAGCCGCGAGGAAGCGGCCTTCAACCTCGCTGACCTGTTCGCCCGGATCGGCGGCGGCAGCGTCTCCCAGGTGTACGCCGGCGCAGGCGGGATCGACACGGATGACGACGCCGCAGCGCTCGCGGCACTGATTGAACCCCACGTTCCCGGAGCCAGGATTACGGTGGTCCATGACTCCCGCCTGCTGCTGGCGGCCGGCCGGGCCAGCACAGGCGTTGCAGTGATCGCGGGAACGGGCTCAGCGGCCTGGGGCCGGAATGCCAAAGGCGAAGAGGCCCGGGCCGGTGGCTGGGGCTATCTCCTCGGCGATGAAGGCAGCGGCTACTGGCTGGGGCGCGAAGCTGTCCGCTACAGCTTGCGCAGGATGAACCAGGGCCTTCCGGTCGACCAGCTGACGGCGGCGCTCCTGGCCTCCTGCGGGGTGGATGATCCCAACCGGCTGATCTCGCTGTTCCATTCCCCGGACACCGGCCGCCGGTTCTGGGCGCAGCAGGCGCGCCTGGTGGTGGAGGCGGCTGCGGCAGGCCACGCCGCAAGCCAGGAGCTCCTCGACCAGGCCGGCAGCGACCTCGCAGCCCTGGCCGCGCAGGCGCTCGGGAAGCTGGGAATTGACGGGCCCGTCATTCTGGGCGGCGGCCTGGGAATGAATGTTGTCCCGCTCCAGGACGCTTTCCGCAAGCATCTGGCCGCTGCGGGCATCACCGACGTGCGCGTACTGGACCAGGAACCTGTGTTCGGTGTCCTGCAGCTGGTCTCCGAGCAGGAGTAGCCCAAGGGGGCCTGCCGGACGGCCAGTTCTGACTGACCTACCGGCAACGGCCCGTCACGGGAGGGTACCGCGCTTCCGTGGCGTCAGCCGCACGGTTGGCAGGACGGGCGCGGGGATCCGGCCTGCTTCAGCACCGGCGTCGGGCCCGTGCCCTTCCACCAGTCCGTAGCGCGCTTCCCGGGCCTCGGAACCAGGCATACCGGCCTGAGCCTCCCAAGCCTCACGAGCCTCCTCCACTTCCTCATGGGTGCGTGCCACGAAGTTCCACCACATCAGGAGTTCCTCCTGGAACGGTTCGCCGCCGAGGAGCACGAACCTGGTGTCCGGGAGCGCCTCAACGGCCAGCTGCGTCCGTCCCACGCCCAGGTAGCCCAGCGGCCCCGGCGGAATCTCCTGCCCGTCCACCACCAGCCCGCCGTCGAGCACCAGGACGGCATGTTCGAAGTGTTTGTTGAGGGGGAGCACGGCCGGGCCCGCGCACGAGATGTCGACGCCGACGATCGGGGAGTACATGGTGGCCGGTGACGCCGCACCGGCGAATTCCCCTACCATCACCGTCGCGGTGAATCCTTCACCGGTCACGGACGGAAGTTCGCGGTGCTGCTCGAAGGCAGGCTCCGTGTGCCGGTGGCTGTCCGGGAGCGCAACCCAGAGCTGGAGCCCGCGCTGCAGCGGCAGCTGCCCGCCGCCGTCGGAGGTGGGGAGCGACGACGGCAAAACAGCAAATTCCGAGTGGGAGACGCCGCGCCCGGCCGTCATGATGTTCAGTTCGCCCGGTCGGACCACGACGTCGCTGCCCACGCTGTCCCGGTGGCGGATATGCCCTGCCAGCGGCCATGTCACGGTCTGCAGCCCGATATGCGGGTGGGGGAGCACGGACATTGCGGTCCTGTCCGGTCCGAAGCTATCCAGGAAGCACCACGCACCGATAGTGGGCAGGCCCCGCTGGGGTAGCGTGCGACGAACATTCATGGCCCGCACCCCACCCAGCGGAACTTCCCGTTCCGGCCAGAGCTGCAGGCAAGGGCCCGAACTGTCTTCGGGGGCCGCCGGTGGACAAACTTCCTGCTCGGGAGTCACTTCGAGATTGGTCACAGTCCAACTCTAGGCCCCCCGCGCGCCCCGGTCAGTGCCCAAAGCCCTGCGGCCGCCGGGGCCGTTGGCGTCCCTCCGCAACCTCCTCCCATCCGCACATGCGAGGTCTCCGAATGATTACAGTAGGGATTCCTTCGCCCACTTTCCGTGCGCCACTGGTTAAGCTGAGGTCGGGATGAGGGTTACCGTGATTATCAGTGTGCTTGTTTACCGAGTCGATCCGCAGTCCGATGCCGTCCAACAGAACAGGTAAGTCCCGCAATGGACCAGGCCATGATTGAGTTCCAAAGCGTCACCAAGCAGTATCAGGGCGGGCACCCTGCCGTGGACCAGCTGACCATGTCAATCGACAGGGGTGCGATCACCGTTTTCGTGGGCCCGTCCGGCTGCGGCAAAACCACGTCGCTGCGGATGATCAACCGCATGGTCGAGCCAACGTCAGGCGTCATCACTGTGGATGGCAAGGACGTCACCTCCGTTCCCGCAGCCGAACTCCGGCGTTCCATGGGTTACGTCATGCAGTCTTCAGGGCTGATGCCGCACCGAACGGTGCTGGATAACATCGCCACCGTTCCCCGGCTCAACGGAGTCCCCAAGGCTGAAGCGCGCAAACGCGCCGAAGAGCTGCTCGACGTCGTCGGACTGGCGTCCGTCCTGGGAAAGCGGTACCCCTCCCAGCTGTCCGGAGGGCAGCAGCAGCGCGTTGGCGTAGCCCGTGCGCTCGCCGCCGACCCGCCCGTGCTCCTGATGGATGAGCCGTTCAGCGCGGTGGATCCCGTGGTGCGGGACGAGCTGCAGCAGGAACTCCTGCGGCTGCAAAAAGACCTGGCCAAAACCATCGTCTTTGTGACCCACGATATTGACGAGGCCACTGTCCTGGGAGACAAGGTGGCAGTCTTTGCCGTGGGCGGCAAGCTGGCCCAGTACGCCACCCCCGAGGAAATCCTGCGCGCCCCCGCCAACGACTTTGTCGCAGCTTTCGTCGGCCGGGACCGGGGGTTCCGCCATCTGGGCTTTACGGCGTCCGACGGCGTGGGGATCCACCCGGTGCCCACGCTCGTCCGGGGAGATTCGGGCTTCGCCGGGGACGCCGGAGCTGTGTCAGGCTGGCAATTGGTAGTGGACAGCGACATGCGCCCGCTCGGCTGGGCGGGTCCGGGAACGGACAGCGAACTCATTCCCGGCGGCTCCCTGTTCCGGCCTGGCGAGACCCTTCGCCGGGCTCTGGACGCTGCGCTCTCCTCGCCCTCGGGCCTGGGTGTGGCCGTGGACCGGGAGGGCCGCGTCCTGGGCACCATCAGGGCACAGGAGGTCCTGGCCGTCATTGAAGAAGCCCGCCAGGTCCGGCAGGCTGCGCTCTGATGGACTGGTTCCTGTCGAACAGCGGCATGGTCATGGAAAGGGCGGGCCAGCACTTGATCCTTGCCCTGATCCCTATGGTGCTCGGACTGGTTCTCTCGATTCCGCTGGCCCAGCTCGCACGGATGAACGCCACGCTCCGGTCTGTTGTGCTGACGGCAAGTTCACTGCTGTACACTATCCCGTCGCTGGCCCTGTTCATCATCTTGCCGCCCCTCCTGGGAACCCGGATCCTCGATCCTCTGAACGTTATTGTTGCCCTCACCTTGTACGCGGTCGCGCTCCTGGTGCGAGCCGCCTTGGATGCCTTCGACTCCGTGGACGAAGACCTGCGCCAAGCCGCGGTGGCCATGGGCTACAAGCCCTGGCTGCGGTTCCTCCAGATTGACCTGCCGCTGTCCCTCCCGGTGATGTTCGCGGGGCTCAGGGTGGTATCCGTCAGCAACATCTCCCTCGTCAGTGTTGCCGCCCTCCTGGGGGTGGGTAACCTGGGCATGCTGTTCACTGACGGCCTGCAGCGGAGCTTCGTCACTGAAGTGGTGGTGGGCATCGTGGCCATCCTGGTGCTGGCCCTGCTGATGGACATGGTGCTGGTGCTGCTGGAACGGTTGCTGACGCCATGGACGCGGGCTGCGAAAGCCCCTGCCGATTCAGGCATGAAAGACGCCGCAGGCCTGCCCTTGGCTGTGGAGACGGCACGATGAGCATCTTCCTGGAGACCATCGCCTGGCTGACCGACCCCGCGCACTGGTCCGGAAGCTCGGGCATCGCCGTCCGCCTGCTGGAGCATCTGCAGTACAGCGGCCTGGTGCTGGTGATAGCAGCCGGCATCGCGGTCCCGGTGGGGTTGTACATCGGGCATACCGGCCGGGGGCGCGTGGTTGCCGTCGCCGTGGCCGGCGCGCTGCGTGCCCTCCCCACCTTGGGGCTGCTCGTCCTTTTCGCACTGCTCGCAGGCAGCAGCCTTATGCCGCCGGTTTGGGCACTGGTGATTCTCACCGTTCCGCCGCTGCTAGCCGGAACGTATGCGGGCATCTCCAGCGTTGAACGGACAGTGGTTGATGCCGCCCGGGCCATGGGAATGACCGAGTTGCAGATCCTCTTCCGCGTGGAAGTACCCAACGGCCTGCAGGTCATGTTCGGCGGCATCCGCACAGCCGTGCTCCAGGTCATTGCCACCGTATCGGTTGTTGCCTACCTGCCGCTCGGCGGCCTCGGCCGGTATCTCTTCGACGGCCTGGTCCTGCAAGACTTTCCCCGGATGCTCGGCGGTTCGCTGCTCATCGCGGGGCTGGCCATCGCCGTCGACCTTATTCTTGCCGCGGTGCAGAGAATGGTGCTCTCGCCCGGCCTGTCCACCGATCCCGACGGCGGCCACAAGGCTCCCGCCGATCTTACGGTTGCCGCGCCTGCGGCAGCTGCTGTTCAAGGAGGCACCCCATGAAGAACCCAGTACGGACAACCATCACCCGCCGGAGCCTTGCCGGCCTCGCGGCGGGCGTTGGCCTCGCCGTCGCGCTCTCCGCCTGTGGCGGCGGCGATCCCCTGTCCACCCCCACCACTGGTGGAACCGGCGGGTCAACCGGCGGACCGCTCGTGGTTGGATCGGCAGACTTCCCGGAGAGCCAGATCGTGGCCGAAATCTACGCCGGCGCCCTGACGGCTGCCGGTGTCACGGCCAGCACCAAGCCCAACATCGGATCACGCGAGATCTACTTCAAGGCTGTGCAGGACGGCTCGGTCGACCTCGTCCCGGACTACTCCGGCAACCTGCTCTCGCACGTGGACCCCGAGGCCGCCGAGGTCTCTGCTGACGATATCTACAAGGCCCTGCCGGAGAAACTCCCCGAGGGCCTGGCAGTCCTGGAGGCATCAAAGGCTGAGTCGAAGGACGCCATGGTAGTCACCAAGGCAACGGCGGAGAAGTACCAGTTGAAGTCCATCGAGGACCTCGCCAAGGTCTGCAAGGACCTGACCATGGCCGCGCCGGCGACCTTCGAAACCCGGGCCTACGGCTTCCCGGGGCTCAAGGCGAACTACGGCTGTGAGCTCAAGGCGCTGAAGCCGTTCAGTGACGGCGGCGGCAACCTGACGCTGCAGGCACTGCTGACCGATGAGGTCCAGGTGGCTGATATCTACACCACCACGCCGTCCATCGCGGACAACGACCTCGTGGTGCTCGAAGATCCCAAGAACAACTTCAAGGCCCAGCAGGTCCTGCCCCTGTACAACGAGGCAAAAATGACCGACAAGGCCAAGGAAGCCCTCAACGCCGTTTCGCGGATCCTGACAACCGATGACCTGGTCAACCTCAACCGTGCAGTCAGCGGCAGCCAGAAGCAGAACGCTAAGGACGCTGCCGCCGCCTGGCTCAAGGACAAGGGCATCGTCAAGTAGCCCTTGCTTTCTGTTCAACCACGACGGCGGCTGCCGGACTTTCAGTGTCCGGCAGCCGCCGTCGAACGTGTCCGAGGTCTCAACGGAAGTACATCCTTCCTGTGGCATATTTGATGGATGGCAGAATTCAGGCAGTCCACCAAGCTTCACAACGTCCTTTACGACATCCGTGGACCGATTCTTCAGGCCGCCCAGCAGATGGAGGCGGAGGGTCACCGGATCCTCAAACTGAACATCGGAAACCCCGCGCCGTTTGGATTTGAAGCCCCGGACGCGATTTTGGTGGACATGATCCGCCACCTGCCGCATGCCCAGGGGTATAGCGACTCCCGCGGCATTTTTTCGGCCCGGACCGCCGTCTCGCAGTATTACCAGACCCGTGGCATCCAGAACATCCATGTGGATGACATCTACCTGGGCAACGGTGTCAGCGAACTCATCACGATGTCCCTGATGGCGTTGCTGGACGATGGCGACGAAGTCCTGATTCCCACCCCGGACTACCCGCTGTGGACCGCTTCGGTGGCCCTGGCCAGCGGCAAGCCGGTGCATTACCTGTGCGACGAGGAGTCCGGCTGGCAGCCGGACCTCGAAGACATGGAAGCCAAGATCACACCGCGCACCAAGGGCATCGTGGTGATCAACCCGAACAATCCCACCGGGGCCGTCTATCCCGAAGAGACGCTGAAGAAGATTGTGGCCCTGGCCGAGAAGCACGGGCTGGTCCTTTTCGCAGATGAAATTTACGAAAAAATCCTGTATGAGGACGCGGTCCACATAAACCTCGCCGGGCTGACCGGAGACGACGTCCTTTGCCTCACCTTCAGCGGACTCTCGAAGGCCTACCGGGTCTGTGGTTACCGGGCTGGCTGGATGGCCATATCCGGGCCCAAGAAGGATGCCTCGGATTACTTGGAGGGCATCAACCTGCTCGCCAACATGCGCCTGTGCGCCAACGTGCCCGCCCAACATGCCATCCAGACGGCGCTCGGCGGCTACCAGAGCATCAATGACCTCATCCTTCCCGGCGGGAGGCTCCTGGAGCAACGCAACAAGGCGTACGACATGCTGAACGCCATTCCAGGAGTCAGCACACAACAGGCCAGGGGTGCGCTTTATCTGTTCCCGCGCCTGGACCCGGAGGTCTACCACATCCGGGACGACGAAAAATTTGTCCTGGACCTCCTGAAAGAGCAGAAGATCCTGGTTTCGCACGGCCGTGCCTTCAACTGGGTGCGTCCGGACCACTTCCGGATGGTCACGCTGCCCAACGTCAAGGACATCGAGGAGGCTGTGGGGCGCATGGGGGACTTCCTAAGCAGGTATCAGGGGAACTAGCCTGTGGTGACGTGCATCCTTGGCACGCGGAACCGTGGGAAAGGACCGTCATGGACGGCGTCGTTGAGTTCGAGGAGCACCCTTCTGAAACGCTGAGGATTGGTGAGGGCTTTTCCCTTGCCGACGCAGACGCGGACGCCACGCCCGGATACCCAGGGAACAAGGCTGACGGTCAGACCATCCTGGCCGAGCTGGACAGCGCGCTGGCCGAACTGCAGGAGAAGCTGTTCGCGGAGTCGCGCTTTGGCGGGAAGAAGCGGATGCTCCTGATCCTGCAGGCCATGGACACGGCGGGGAAGGGCGGCATCGTCAACCACGTCATGGCCGCGATGGACCCGCAAGGCGTCCAGTTCAAGGCGTTCAAGGCTCCCACCGAGGAGGAGAAGTCCTACGATTTCCTGTGGAGGATCGAGAAGGCCGTGCCGGCAGCAGGCATGGTGGGCATCTTTGACCGGTCACATTATGAGGACGTCCTGATCCACCGGGTCCACAACTGGGCAACGCCTGAGGAAATCAAGCGCAGGTACCGTGCTATCAACGAATTTGAGGCGCGGCAGACGGATGCGGGCACGAAAATCGTCAAGGTGATGCTGAACATCAGCAGGGATGAGCAGAAGTCACGGCTCCTGGCCAGACTGGACAACCCCGCCAAACACTGGAAATACAGCAGCGGAGACCTCAAGGAGCGGGCCTTCTGGGACGACTACATGGACGCCTACCAGGCTGCCTTCGACGCCACCAGCACTGAGGTTGCCCCTTGGCACGTGGTGCCGGCCAACAAGAAATGGTATGCCAGGATCGCTGTGCAGCAGCTGGTGCTGGGAGCACTCTCTGACCTCAGGCTGGAGTGGCCAAAGGCCGAGCTTGACGTCCCGATTGAACGCGAACTGGTCGAAAGGTCCTGACTCTTCCCGGATCCGGTCAGAGCGGCTGGTCCCGGGAAGCAGCCAGACGCTTCCTGGCGCCTTCGAGCCATTCCTCGCAGCGTTTCGCCAAGGCTTCGCCCCGTTCCCAGAGGGCCAGTGATTCCTCAAGGCTTGCACCTCCGGCCTCCAGCTTTCCCACGACGCCGATGAGCTGCTCGCGCGCCTCTTCGTAGCTCAGCGCTTCGATTTCCGGATCGGGTTTTGTGTCAGGCATGTGCTTCTCCTTGTTGAAGTTTCCCGGTGGAGGTGGCTCCGAACAGGCCGTGGGCGACCCGCACCGATAATGCTGTTCCGGACGGTGCCTCCGACGGATCTCGGACCACGGCGTGGCCGGAAGCTTCCGTTGCCCGCGCGGGCCGGCCGTTGGCCAGTTCCACTACGGCGTAGCCGCGGTCGAGGGTTTTTTGTGGGGAAAGGGACCGCACCTGGGCCTGCAGGTGGGCGAGTTGGTCAGCCGCCCGCACCACCAGCGAGCTGACGGCCGCGGAGGACCGCCGCAGGAGGCGCTCAATCTCTTCCGAGCGGCCCGTCACCATGGTCTCCGGCGCGGCCAGCACCGGGCGGGACTGCAGAGCACGGAGGCGGTCTGTCTCCCGGTCCACCAGCCGGCTGATGCAGCGGCGGAGCTGTTCCCTGGCCTGGCCGACGCCGGCCAGTTCCTCCGCGACATCCGGGACGATCCGTTTGGCGGCATCGGTGGGCGTTGAAGCCCTCAAGTCGGCGACGTCGTCGAGCAATGGCCTGTCCGCCTCGTGGCCGATGGCGCTGACCACCGGGGTGACCGCGGCGGCGACGGCGCGGATCAGTTCTTCGCTGTTGAACGGAAGGAGGTCCTCCAAGGCTCCGCCGCCCCTGGCGATGACGATGACGTCGACGTCGGGACGGGAGTCAAGCTCGCGCAGTGCCCGGACGATCTGCGACACCGCGGTGTTGCCCTGGACAGCCACCTCACGGATTTCAAACTCAACGGCCGGCCAACGAAGCGCTGCGTTCTGCAGGACGTCCTTCTTGGCGTCGGAATCCCGACCCGTGATGAGGCCGATGCGGTGGGGCAACAGCGGCAGGGTCTTTTTCCGGGAGTCCGCAAAAAGGCCCTCGGCCGAAAGTGCCTGGCGCAGGCGTTCGATCCGCGCCAGCAGATCGCCCAGTCCTACCGGCCGGATATCCCTGACGAGCATGTTGAGGCGGCCGGTCTTTAGCCAGAACTCAGGCTTCAGGAGGGCCACCACCCGGGATCCCCGCTCCAACGGCATGTTCTGGCGGTCCAACACCTTGGTCCAGACCGACGCCGGCAGCGAAACCTCCGCGTCGACGTCGCGCAGCGTCAAATAGGCATTGCCGCCGCGGCGGTTCATTTCGATGACCTGGCCCTCGACCCATGCCGAAGGCGTGCGGTCGATGTGCGCCTTGAGTTTCTGGGACAACAACTGCAAAGGCCAAGGATTGTCCGGGCTGGTTTCAGCGGCAGTGGCGGGCAACGTGCTGGCAGCGGTGCCCGGAAGGGCAGCCTGTTCAGACATGCGCGCTGCCCCGGGAAGCTGTGGCTGGCGGCATGGCGGTCCTTTGTTCGGCAGTGGGCAGTTCATGTTTGAATGGCGGCTGTCATTCAACCTTATCCATAAGCTCTACCACCGAAGGCGGACATTCTTTATCCAGGCTTCATGCATAGGATGGCCCCTCAGCCGCCAACCAGTTAGGACCAGCTTTTGCGCACCTTCGTTTCAGCCGTAGCCGTCATCCTCGGCGTCCTGCTGTCCGCCGTGGCAGTCCCTGCCATCTGGGTGGACCGCAACGTGGTGGATGAGGACGGCTTTGTGGCAATGTCGGCTCCGCTGGGGCAGGACGCAGACTTCCAGCAGCGGCTCGCTGCCGCCGCAGTGGGAACCATCGACACAAGCTCCATCCCGGACGCGTTGGCAGGCCTCGTCCAGCCGGTGGCAGAAGCGGCGGCCGGCTCCCTGACCGGGCTGCCCGGTTACCCGGCAGCCTGGGAAGAGTCCCTCCGGAAGAGCCATCGTTTGAACTTTGCCGACCCCGCCTCCCTGCCGGCCGAAGCGGACACCGCCACGTCGCTCACGCTGGATGTGGCACCCTTGGTTGCGCTGGCGGTTGAGGAGCTTTCCCGCACGACGGGACTGAAGCTGGAAGCCCCCGAACAGACCCTGATCAACGTTGGACAGCCGGATCAGCGCCAGTGGATCGAGCGCCTGTCTGCCTACGCCCCGCTGGCTTATTCGCTGGCGATCGGCGCGGGAATCGCCCTGGCACTCGCCTTGGTGTTGGCACGGCGGCGCTGGACCGTATTTTTCAGTGCTGGCGTGGGGGCACTGGTCCTGGCGGCCTTGTGGACTTTCGGCTCACAATGGGCCCGCGGCGCCGTCGTGGGGACGGCCAGCGGAAATGAGGTGGCCGACAGGTTCAAGGATGCGTTCGTGGCGGCGGCGTCCAGCAGCTTCCAGTCCTGGATATCGGGAACCGCGGTTGCAGGCGGAGTGCTCCTGGCGTCCGGCCTTGTGATTGGCATCGCTTCGCGGGGGCGGCGGGCCCTCACCCGGTAGCATGGAGGAATGACTTCAACCGCCGTTTCCCTCTCGATGCCAACTGTCCCGCGAAGGCGGCGCTCGCCTGAGGACGTTGCTGCGGCGGCCCCGGTAGCGGGCCCGAAGAAGGTTCTGCTGGCGGCTCCCCGCGGCTATTGCGCCGGTGTTGACCGGGCCGTCATCGCGGTGGAAAAGGCCTTGGAGCACTACGGCCCTCCGGTGTATGTGCGGAAACAGATCGTGCACAACGTCCACGTGGTGAGCTCGCTGGAGGAACAGGGCGCCATCTTTGTGGACGAAACCGACGAGGTGCCCGAAGGTGCCCTGGTCATCTTCTCTGCCCACGGCGTATCGCCCGCCGTTGTCCAGTCCGCGGAGGACCGCGGACTCCGTACCATTGATGCCACCTGCCCGCTGGTGACAAAGGTCCACAAGGAGGCCGTCCGGTTCGCCAAGGACGATTTCGACATCCTCCTCATCGGCCACGACGGCCATGAGGAAGTTGAAGGAACCGCGGGCGAGGCACCGGAGCACATCCAGATCATCAACGGCCCGCATGAAGTGGACCAGGTCACGGTCCGGGATCCGGAAAAAGTCATCTGGTTGTCCCAGACCACCCTGAGTGTCGATGAGACCATGGAGACCGTCCGGCTCCTCAAAGAGCGGTTCCCCACCCTCCAGGATCCGCCGAGCGACGACATCTGCTACGCGACGACCAACCGGCAGGTGGCCATCAAGAAGATCTCTCCGCAGGCGGACCTGGTAATTGTGGTGGGTTCGGCCAACTCTTCGAACTCGGTACGGCTTGTGGAAGTTGCCCTGGAATACGGTGCCAAAGCGTCCTACCGCGTGGACTTTGCCAACGAAGTGGACGAGGCATGGTTTGAAGGCGTGGCGACTGTAGGGGTCACCTCCGGCGCTTCCGTGCCCGAAGTCCTGGTCAAGGATGTCCTGCGGCTGCTCGCAGACTACGGCTACTCTTCCGTGGAGGAAGTTGTCACGGCCGAGGAAGACCTGCTCTTCTCGCTGCCCAAAGAACTTCGCGCAACTCTCAAGGAAGCCGGGGATGTCAGCCGCGCGCTCGGCGGACGCCGGTCCCGCAGCTGACAGTTCCCCGGCAACGTCAGGCCGCGGCGTCGTCCTGCTGCAGCTCCGGGGCTGCCAGCGAACGCGGCGTTACTTCCAGCGCAGGCGGAGTGAGCAATCCGGATTCGTCCATGGCGTTGAGTTTCCGGGCAGTGGGCAGGATCCGGGCCTCAAGGGTGCCGACCATGGAGTTGTAGCGGTCCACTGAGGATTTAAGCGACAAGCCCAGCTTGCCCACGTTCTCGCCCAGGGTTCCCATGCGTTCGTACAGCTGATGAGCGAGCTCGAAAAGTTCGCGTGCGCTGTCCGTCAGCACATCCTGGCGCCACGTGAAGGCCACGGACTTCAGCACGGCCAGCAGGGTACTGGGTGAAGCCAGGACCACATTCTTGGACAAGGCATGGTCCAGCAGAGTGGCATCCGCCATGAGGGCCGCTGCCAGGATCGATTCGGCGGGCAGGAAACAGATCACCAGCTCGGGAGTGTTTCCGGGAATGTCCCAATATTTCTTGTTGCTGAGGGCGTCAACGTGGGCTCGCAGGGCCTTTGCGTGGGCGGCCAGCAAGGCCTGCTGCGAGCCGCCGCCGTCCAGGGGGCGATTTCCCTGCTCACCCGCGGGCACGGAACCCAGTTCCTGCGCGGCGAGGTATGAGGACAGCGGCACCTTGGCGTCCACCACGAGCTGCTTTTCCCCGGGCAGCTGGACCACGAGGTCGGGGCGGACGGTTGAGTCCGTGCCGGAGCTGTGGACCTGCTCCAGGAAGTCCACGTGCTTGAGCATCCCGGACGCTTCAACCACCCGGCGCAGCTGTACCTCGCCCCATTGGCCGCGCGCGCTATTTGAGCGAAGGGCAGATTCGAGGGCGTGGGTGGAGCGGATCAGCTGGGCGTCCGAGAGACGGGCCTCCTGTAGCTGCTGCGCAAGCTGGCCATACTGTTCGAGTCGGTCACGCTCGAGCAGCGCCACCTGCTGCTGCACGGCCGTCAGTTTTTCGGCCACCGGTGCGAGCGCCCGCAGCACGTTCCCGTCCTGGCTGCGGGACTCGCCGAGCTCCCGGTTCTGGATGCTGAGGAGGCGGCGTTCGGCGTCGGCTGCGGCGAACTGGGCGCTGACCTCGGAAAGGCGGGATGAGACGGCGTCGAAATCCTCCTCCAGCGCGTGGGCGCGGCGGCGGAACGAAAAATAGGTGGCGGCGGCACCGGCAAAGGCGCCGATCAGCAGCATCAACAGGGCAAGAATCAGGGCGAAAGCATCCATATCCTCACTGTGGCACGCCCCTGTGACATTTCAGGGCAGCGGCAGTCCTGCGCGCGGGATGTCCGCAGGGTTGCGCGGACTTCCAAAGACCGCCGCTGAAAGGTTCTGGGCCTGCTGCGGGTAGAATCAATGCTCGTGGCTCTTACTATTGGCATCGTCGGACTGCCCAACGTCGGCAAATCAACTCTCTTCAACGCACTGACCCGCAACCAGGTGCTCGCAGCGAACTATCCGTTCGCCACGATCGAGCCGAATGTCGGCGTCGTGAACCTGCCGGATCCGCGGCTGAAGCAGCTCGCGGAGATCTTTGGCTCGCAGCGCCTGCTGCCGGCCCCGGTGTCCTTCGTGGACATCGCCGGAATCGTCAAGGGCGCGTCGGAGGGCGAAGGCCTGGGCAACAAGTTCCTTGCCAACATCCGTGAAGCTGAGGCCATCGCCCAGGTGGTCCGGGTGTTCGATGATCCCGACGTCATCCACGTGGACGGCAAGGTGGACCCACGCTCGGACATGGAAACCATCAACACCGAGCTGATCCTGGCCGATCTGCAGACCATTGAGAATGCCATTCCGCGGATCGAAAAAGAAGTCAAGATCAAGAAGCGGGAAGCCGCCGAACTGGCAGCCATCAAGGCTGCGCAGGCAGTCCTTGAGCGCGGCGACACGATCTTCGCCTCCATCAAAAGCGACAAGCTGGAGATGGAGCACCTCAAGGAGCTCAGCCTGCTGACGGCCAAGCCGTTCATTTATGTCTTCAACGCCGACGAAGGCATTTTGGGGAACCCGGAGAAGCAGGAAGAGCTGCGGGCCATGGTGGCCCCCGCGGACGCCGTCTTCCTCGATGCCAAGCTGGAGTCCGACCTCGTGGAGCTGGACGAGGAAGAAGCCCGGGAAATGCTGGAAATGAACGGCCAGGACGAGTCCGGCCTCGACCAGTTGGCCCGCGTGGGCTTCCACACGCTGGGGCTGCAGACCTACCTCACAGCCGGACCCAAGGAAACGCGGGCGTGGACCATCCATCAGGGTGACACCGCTCCGCAGGCGGCCGGCGTCATTCACACGGACTTCCAGCGTGGCTTCATCAAGGCCGAAGTGGTTTCCTTCAACGACCTGATCGAGGCCGGATCCATGGCCGAGGCCAAGTCGCGCGGCAAGGTCCGGATTGAAGGCAAGGAATATGTAATGGCCGACGGCGACGTGGTGGAGTTCCGCTTCAACGTTTAGTCGAGTGCCGCTTCCGTCTGACCAAGTAGTCGAGCCAATTGTCGTTTAGCCCCAATGGGCGACATCCTGGCTCAGAATATTAGGCCAGGTTTCGACATCTCCCGGGGTGCGGGCGACCGTCAGCGTTGCTTGGGAGAGCAGCGCGGCAAGGGATTCGGCGGTTGACAGCGGGTGGCCCGGATCATCGATCCACGCCAGGATTGTCGTCCGTACATCGATTCGCGCGATGGCCTCGGGAGCAGGCAGATCGCTGAGTGCCGCGCCTCGAAACAACGACGGCAATAGGGTGTCGGCGACGTCGGGAACCGTCTCCGGCGCACCAATTGTGGCCGGCGGAGGTGGCGCTCCGCGCGTGGTGGCGAGGAATGCCTTGACACCGTCAGATTGTATTAGCGCTGCGGCAACCCGGTAGTTTGCAGCCTGTGCAGGTCGGGTTTCCCACGCCGTGGGTGGCACCATAAGCGTGAGCCCGGTAAAGCGGTCCGGCTCGCGGGAAGCGGCGTGCAAGAGTGTGCCGGTACCCATGGAGGGACCAACTCCGTGGACACGTTCGCCCGGGAACCATTTATCGAGCAGTCGCAGGAGGTCGTCGGCGAGGCTTTGCCACTGATAGTCCTCGGGGACCTTCCGCCCCGTCGACCGGCCATGGCCGCGTGCGTCGTACCGCAGCAGCCGAGTGCCACTAAGGCCTCGACCGAGGTCGAGGTTGAGCACGCGATCGCGCGCGCGGCTTGAGGTAAGGCCATGCAGTTGGACAACCGGGTGTCCACCTTCGTCGCTCAAAGCAACCGCAAGCTCCGCTCCGGGAACCTCGAAAGTGGGCATCTGGCTCCTCGTTTCGTGACTGACCGCGTGACCTCGGGCGGCCGCGTTGAGCATTCAGGTTATCCGGGGCGATAGGCTTCTGCCATGCGGCTGACCAACGTCAAGCACCTGCGCCTACCGTTTGGACGACTTTGGGGCTACGACGTCAGTGTGAATGTGCTGGACCGACGCCTTCCAGTGTCCTTTGACCAGCAACTCCATGTGGGGGCAGGCGACCGCCCCGGCTCCTGGATGGCATTGTCTTTTCGGCTGCCGACTCCAACCCGTCGTGAGTCAATTGCCGATGCGTGGCTGGCTGTCGTAGCCCGTCATGGCACACTGCGAACGGCATTCGTGCCCGGTGCGGATGGTGATCCGGAGCTTCACGAAATTGACGTTGGTCCGGGAACCTGGGTCGAGCATCAGATATCTCCTGGCCAGGCCGTCAACGACACGGTGCGGGACATTCTCGATGCCGCATGTTCGCCATATCAGCAGCCCTCGCACCGGCTCTGCGTATTGGAGACTGCTGCTGGACTGACCGTCGTGATTGCGGCAGACCACGCCCACGTCGATATGTGGTCGATGCTGGTGATCGCGCGCGACCTGCTGTCGGCGCTCGATGCTGGGAGGGCGGACCGCGAACCGTTCCGCGGGCCAGCGCCCGCATTTGTTGAACACACGCAAGCACTGCTGGAGCGGAATGCAGCGCCGGGCTCCGTGCGTCACCGATGGGAAAACATCATCCGGGACAGCGGCGGCGTTATGCCGCAATTCCCACTGCCCCTGGGCGCGGCCGATCCGCAGCACGAGCGTGTGGAAGTGCGCGATGTGTTCGATCTCGACGACGGTGCCGCCTTTGCCGCGCAGGCCCGCAGTGACGGTGTGTCGACGCTCGCACTCGCTGTTGTTGCGATGACTGCGGTAACCCGCGAGTTGGCCGGAACGCCGCTGCGAGCTGTTTTTCCCGTTCACAGCCGCTTCGATGAGAACTGGCATGACTCAGTCGGCTGGTTCATTACCAATTCGGTACTTGAGTCGGCGGTCGCCGAGCCGCACGCTGCGGCGGCCGCGGTAAAAGAGGCCGTACAGCTTGGCTCGTGGCCGCTCGCAGACGTTCTGGCTCCATGGGGCGGCATGCCCGTAGCTCCTGGTATGTTTGCGATCTCCTGGCTGGACCTGCGCAGACTGCCGGTGCGAATCGACTCGGTCGGACTCGAAGCCCATTATGTCAGCGCGACAATCGACACCGACAGCGTCATGCTCTGGTTCATTCTGGACGAGTCCGGGCTGCACTTGCGATGCCGCTACCCCGACACCATCGAGGCTCGAGCCAACGTCGGTGGATGGCTTGATCTGCTGGTCGCCCGTTTGCAGGCAGACGCGCGATCCTCGGTTCGAGGACTGTTGCGGGTGGCGGGCCGGACCTTCAGGCTGGAACGGGCAAGTCGCGAAGATGTTCAGGCCATCGCCGCGCTGCTGTCTGATGATCAGTTCGGACCCGATCGTGAGTGCGCCGAACTCGAACGATACGAGGCGGCCTTCAACGTGGTTGAACGTGACAGTTCAAACTATCTGGGGGTTGTCCGCAATGGTGCCGATCGCATCGTTGGCACGATGCAGTTGACCGTTATTCCAGGTCTTTCCCGGGGTGGTTCTTCCCGACTTCAGATCGAGGGACTGCGAGTTGCGGCCGCGGAGCGTTCACTCGGCTTGGGCACCGCGATGCTTGAATGGGCACACAATTTCGGGCGGGCGCGTGGGGCGCAACTGGCACAGGTGACCACGGACGAAGCACGGGAACGGGCCCGAGCCTTCTACACCCGACTCGGATATCGGACTGCCCACGTCGGGCTGAAAAGGCGCATATAGGGCACCTTCATTTCACGTGCCGGGTGGATCGAAAGCTGCCCGGTTCAGGGAACCGGGCTTTTTGGTGCCGGCCCCGGACCATACGAAGTATTCTTGCTGAAGGACATTGGACGTGATCCTGGCGTGTCCAGGGGCCCCTCAGGCAGAGGGTACACATAAGGAGAGACGGCATGCCTCTCAGGCGTCTGGTAAAGCTCATCAGCAGTGCAGCGGCGGCGGCCCTGGTTCTTGCCGGTTGTTCCGGCGGCGGCGGGGGAGCGCTGCCCGTCGTGGTCGGCGAGGCAAAACGCGGCGGCAGTGCCACAGTGGCTGAAGTCAATGCCCTCTCCTCCTTTAATCCGTTCAGCACGGACGGCAACACCGACATCAATTCCAAAGTCTGGTACGCCACCCACTCCGGCTTTTACTACGTTGACGACTCCGCAAAAGTGGTCCGGAACGAGAAGTTCGGCCGGTACGAAAAGATCTCTGACCAGCCGCTGAAAGTGCGGTACACGGTCAACGAAGGCGTGAAATGGTCCGATGGCGAAGCCGTCGATGCGGGCGACCTGGTGCTGGCGTGGGCGGCGGGGTCCGGCTACTTTGACGACGCTGACCCCGCGGCCGGCACCGGAAGAAAGTACTTTTCCGCAGCGTCGGACACCAGCGGCCTGGCCACTACGGTTTTTCCCGAAATAGGGGGAGACGGACGCTCCATCACTTTGGAATACGGATCGCCCTACGCTGACTGGGAAGTGGCGTTCGACGTCGGTCTTCCGGCCCATGTTGTGGCCGCCAAAGGCGGACTCAATGATGAAGATGACCTGATTGAACTCTTGCGGGATTCGCCCCGCGGTGACGCGGAGCAGCCGGTGCTGAATGCGGACCTCCAGGTGGTCAGCAGCTTCTGGAACTCCGGCTTTGATGCGAAAACGCTGCCCGGTGATCCGGCAATTTACCTCTCGAATGGGCCCTACATTGTCCGGGACATCATTCCTGAGGCTTCAGTGACACTTGTTCGGAACAAGGACTACGTCTGGGGTCCGGAGCCCTACCTGGATGAGGTCACTATCCAATTCACAGGTGCAGTGACGGCGGCTGTGGACGCGCTCAAAAGCGGCCGGGCTGACATCATTTCTCCCCAGCCCTCCGCAGGATCCGAGGACCTGTTCAACGGGCTGGAGGGCCAGGGAATAGCTGTTCAACGCTACAGCCAGTCGGGGTACGACCACCTCGACCTGAACTTTTCCGGCGTGTTCGCCGAAGACAAGATCCGTGAGGCATTCCTCAAGACCGTCCCGCGGCAGGACATCGTCGAAGAAATCGTCGGAGACCAGATGCCGGACGCCAAACCGCTCGACTCCCACGTCTTCCTGCCGTCCCACCCCAAGTACACCGAAACGGTGAAGGACAACGGCTCGACGGACTACGCGGAAGTAGACATCGGCGGGGCTGCGTCGCTCCTGGACGGTGCGACTCCCACGGTCCGGATCCTTTACAACCGCGACAACCCCAACCGCGTGCGGGCCTTTGAGTTGATCCGTGACTCGGCAGCCCTGGCCGGCTTCCGTGTGATCGATGCCGGGCAGGGCAACGCCGATTGGGCCAAGGCCCTCGGCGGCGGCTCCTACGATGCCGCCATCCTCGGCTGGATCAGTACAGGGGTAGGCGTCGGCCGGGTACCGCAGATTTTCCGGACCGGAGCGGGCAGTAATTTCAATGGCTATTCCGACGCCGACGCGGACAAGGTGATGGAACAACTGTCCACCACCACTGATCTGGCCAAGCAGGACGAACTGATGGCTGAGATAGACAAACGGGTTTGGGAAAGCGACTACGGCCTGCCCCTCTACCAGACCACGGGTACCACTGCCGTTGCGGGACGGATCACGGGCGTGAAGGCCAGTGGTGGCCCCTTGGGCGTGTGGTGGAACGTGTGGGAGTGGCGCCTGAACTAAGGCGCGTTGCCGCCTGTCCAGGCTGCTGTGGCGGAGTTGGCAGGGTCAATTCGGCGTTGGTCCTACCTGCGAGTAACATGTGACTTGCACAACTTCCGTGCCCCGGCGAGCTAATGGCGATTAACCGGTTACGGTTTGGCAACGGAGTACCAGTATTTGGACTCTGTGCGGTTAGGCTACTCGTATATGTAGCCTGCGTCACAGTGGAAGACTGTGGTCCAGGCTGCGGGGAAGCAAAAGATTCCCTTGAATATCTCCCACAACTCATAGGAGGCGGAATGCGTTTCACGCGCACTTCCAAAGCACTGGGCATGGTGGCAATCGCCGCGCTTGCCCTGACCGGCTGCGGTGCCGGAGGCGGTACTGACGACGGCGGCACCCAGTCTGCCGGCGACCCCAACAAGGTTATTACCGCGTATAGCAACGAACCACAGCATCCGTTGCTGCCCGCCAACACCAATGAAGTTTATGGCGGCCGTGTTGTTGAACTGCTGTTCGAAGGCCTACGCACGTACGACGCCGACGGCAAACCCGTCAACGCCCTTGCCGAGTCCATTGAATCGCCTGACGCCCAAAACTGGACCATCAAGGTCAAGCAGGGCCAGAAGTTCACGAATGGCGAAGAAATCACGGCTAAGACGTTCGTGGATTCGTGGAACTTCGCCGCGAACTCCAAGAACCTCCAGAACAACGGATTCTTCTTCGAATCCATTGCCGGCTACGAGGAAGTCTCGGCCGTCACCACTGAGAAGTCTGCCGACGGCAAGACCACCACGACGCCCGCACCCACAGCCGAAACCATGTCAGGTCTTGAAGCCAAGGATGACTCCACCATCACGGTCAAGCTCGCTCAGCCCGAGGCTGACTGGTCGCTGCGACTTGGATATTCGGCATTCTTCCCTCTGCCCTCCGCAGCCCTGACGGATCCGAAGACCTTCGGCGAAAACCCTGTCGGGAACGGCCCGTACAAGTTCGAAAAGGACGGCGCGTGGGTACACGACCAGTCCATCTCACTGGTGAAGAACGCAGACTACAGCGGACCCCGTGAGGCGAAGAACGGTGGCGTGACCTTCAAGTTCTACACTGATCCGGGCCCCGCGTACACTGACCTGCAGTCGGACAACCTCGACATCACGGATGTCCTGCCGTCGAACGCCCTGAAGACCTATGTCACGGATTTCCCGGACCGTAACGCCACGAAGCCCGTCGCCACCAACTCCACCCTGAACATCCCGGGTTACAACCCGAACTTCCAGGGTGAGGCCGGCAAGCTGCGTCGCCAGGCTCTTTCCTACGCGATCAACCGCGAGGAAATCTGCAAGGTGATCTTCAGCGGAACCCGCACCCCGGCTAAGGCTTACGCCCCGCCGGTGATTGACGGCTACAAGGAAGGACTCAAGGGCAGCGAAACCTTGAAGTTCGACCCCGCCAAGGCGAAGGATCTGTGGGCCCAGGCCGAAAAGATCCAGCCGTACGACGCTTCCAAGCCGCTCCTGATTGCCTCCAACACTGATGGCGGCAACAAGGAATGGATCGACGCTGTGGCCAACGGCTTCAAGAACAACCTCGGCATCCAGGCTGAAATCCAGCCCTTCGCCAAGTTCGCCGAAGTGCTGGACCTGCGTAAGTCCCAGTCACTTCCGGGCCTGACCCGAGCCGGCTGGCAGGGCGACTACCCGTCGCTGTACAACTTCCTTGGGCCTGTCTGGGCAACGGGAGCGTCCTCCAACTACGAGAAGTACTCGAACCCTGAGTTCGACAAGCTCCTCAAGGAGGGCCTGGCAGCCAAGACCACCGAAGAGGCGAACGCAAAGTTCAACTCGGCACAGGAGATCCTTTTCGAGGACCTTCCCGGCCTGGCTCTCTGGGATCAGGCTAAGCCGATTGTGTGGAGCAACAACGTTGTGAAGGCCGAAACCGGCTGGAACGGCGGCATCCGCTACTTCGACATCACGGCAAAGTAGTCCCCAGGATCTAACTTGCCGACAGGCGCATGGGGGTCCGGTTTCATGGCCGGGCCCCCATTTTGCCTGCACGGCAGGAAGGCAAGCATGAACCATTTTTCTTCCCTCCCGGAAGGCCGGTGATCCTGTGGCCCGTTTTATTCTTCGTCGGCTCCTTCAAGTGATCCCCGTCTTCCTTGGCACCACTCTTTTGGTCTATTACATGGTGTTCGCCCTTCCCGGGGACCCCATTGCGGCGCTCTTTGGTGACCGCCAGCCCCCGCAGGCTGTCATCGACACCCTGCGCAGCCAGTACCACCTGGATGAACCCTTCTGGGTCCAGTACGGTCTTTTCCTGCAAAACCTCTTTACGTTCAACCTTGGGAACGACTTCACCGGTCAGCCCATTGCGGCGTCCCTGGCCCGCATCTTTCCCGTGACAGCTATGCTCGCCGTCGAGGCGCTCATCATCGAGGCGGTTTTCGGGATCGCTTTCGGCGTTTTCGCCGGCCTTCGCCGTGGCAAGTGGTTTGACTCCACTGTTCTTGTCGCCTCCCTGGTGGTCATCGCCGTCCCCACGTTCGTTCTCGGCTTCGTCTTTCAGCTCATCTTCGGAGTCAGGCTGGGATGGGCGAAACCAACGGTCGGCGCCACGGCTGACTGGGGCAACCTGCTGCTGCCTGCCACCGTCTTGGGCTTGGTGTCTTTTGCCTACGTGCTGCGCCTGACGCGTGCATCCGTGAGTGAAAGCATGAATGCCGATTATGTGCGGACTGCCACCGCCAAGGGCCTTTCCAGGCCCCGCGTCGTCATGACCCATATTCTGCGTAACTCGCTGATCCCGGTGGTGACGTTCCTGGGTGCTGACCTTGGCGGCCTCATGGGCGGCGCGATTGTCACCGAATTCATCTTCAATATTCCGGGAGTCGGCAACAAGCTGTTTCAGGCAACGTTGCGGAGCGAAGGCCCAACCATCGTTTCCATTGTCAGCATCCTGGTGCTGGTCTTTGTGGTGGCCAACCTGCTTGTTGATCTCCTGTATGCCTGGCTGGACCCGAGGATTCGTTATGACCAGTAGAAACAACCATTTTGTAGCACCCATCGAAGAGACCCCGTTGCTTGCAACAGATGCCCTGAAGTCTGATCAGGCACCGTTGAGCCTCTGGGCAGACGCCTGGCGAAAGCTTCGCCGCCGTCCACTGTTCATTATCTCCACGCTGCTGATTCTGGCGTTGATTGTCATCGCGATCTTCCCAGGCCTGCTTTCGACAGTGCCGCCTAACGACGACTGCCAACTGGCCAATTCGGAAGCCGGCCCTACCGCCGGGCATCCTTTCGGTTTTACCTTCCAGGGCTGCGACATTTATTCGAGGGTTGTCCACGGGACGCAGGCCTCGCTCTCGGTGGGCGTGCTGTCAGTGCTTTGTGTCCTCGTCATCGGAGTGACCCTCGGTGCAGTTGCAGGCTACTACGGCGGCTGGGTGGATGCTGTCCTTGCACGGCTTGGTGACATTTTCTTCGCTTTGCCCCTGGTCCTTGGCGCGCTGGTGATCACTCAGCTGCCGGTGTTCCGGGAAAACAAGAGTGTGTGGACAGTGGTTGCGGTCATTGCAGTGTTGGCATGGCCGCAAATGGCCCGTATTACCCGTGGCGCCGTGCTCGAAGTCCGCAATGCCGACTTCGTTACGGCAGCCCGTGCCTTGGGTGTATCGAAAGTGGGTGCCTTGGTGCGGCACGTCCTGCCTAATGCCTTAGCCCCCATCATCGTGCTCGCAACCTTGAACCTGGGCATCTTCATCGTGGCCGAGGCCACGCTGTCGTTCATTGGCATTGGGTTGCCACCCAGCATCATGTCCTGGGGTAATGACATCGCCGGCGCACAGTCGTCCATTCGAACGAAGCCGGAAATCATGCTCTACCCCGCCGCCGCGCTTTCCATCACGGTCCTGAGTTTTATCATGCTCGGCGATGCAGTCCGTGATGCCCTTGATCCAAAGAGCCGTCAGCGATGAGAGACGACAAGATGACAATTCCCGACGTTCACATCGACGAGGCAGAGGAGCCAGGAAACAAGCCGCTCCTGGAAATCCGCGACCTCGCCATCACATTCAAGACCGGCAGCGGCGATGTACAGGCGGTCCGTAACGCCCACCTGACCATCATGCCCGGCGAAACAGTGGCCATCGTGGGGGAGTCCGGTTCGGGCAAATCCACCACGGCTTTGGCCGCGATCGGACTGCTGCCTAACAACGGCGCGGTGTCCGGTGGGCAGATCCTTCTTGACGGCGAGGATATAGCCCACGCCTCCGAGAAACGGATGATTGAACTCCGCGGCAACACGATCGGTATGGTCCCGCAGGACCCGATGTCCAACCTGAACCCGGTGTGGAAGATCGGCTACCAGGTCAAAGAAACCCTACGTGCCAATGGCCGGCCGAGTGGTCCGGATGATATCGCCAAGGTACTGGCAGAGGCCGGGCTCCCCGACGCCCATCGGAGGGCTAAACAGTACCCGCACGAGTTTTCAGGCGGCATGCGCCAACGGGCACTTATCGCTATCGGGCTGTCGTGCCAGCCGCGCCTCCTGATCGCTGACGAGCCGACGTCGGCCCTGGACGTCACTGTCCAGCGCCAAATCCTGGATCATCTGGACACCATGACCAGTGAACTGGGGACGGCCGTCCTGCTCATTACCCATGATCTGGGGCTGGCTGCCGAGCGGGCGGACAAGGTAGTGGTCATGTACCAGGGCAACGTCGTGGAATCCGGACCGTCGCTGGAGCTCCTTCGGAATCCGCAGCACCCGTACACCCAACGGCTGGTCGAGTCTGCCCCTTCCTTGGCGAGCCGAAGGATTCAAGTGGCGAAGGAACTCGGCGTGGAAGCATCCGATTTGCTTGCACCTGTAGAGTCCGCCGCCGCTGACCATGTCCTGCAGATCCAGGATCTGCGGAAGGTCTACAAGCTGCGGCAAGGACTGGGTAAATCGACGGATTTTGCAGCTGTGGATGGAGTCAGCTTCGATGTCACCAGGGGCACCACAACAGCGATCGTGGGCGAGTCCGGCTCGGGCAAGTCCACTGTTGCCAAGATGGTCCTGCAACTTGAGAAGCCCACGGATGGGCGCATCCTTTTTGACGGCGTCGATACCTCTTTGCTGAAGCCGGCGGAGCTGTTCAAATTTCGGCGGCGGGTACAGCCGATCTTCCAGGATCCCTACGGTTCGCTGGATCCGATGTACAACATCTACCGGACCATCGAGGAGCCGCTGCGCGTCCACAAGATCGGCGACAAGGCGAGCAGGGAGAAGAAGGTCCGCCAGTTGCTCGATCAGGTGTCGCTGCCGCAATCAAGCATGCAACGGTTCCCGAACGAACTTTCCGGCGGCCAGCGCCAGCGTGTGGCCATCGCCAGGGCACTCGCCCTGGACCCCGAAGTGATTATTTGCGACGAGGCTGTGTCAGCGCTGGATGTGCTGGTGCAGGCGCAAGTACTCAATCTCTTGGCGGACCTGCAGTCGAACCTGGGCCTTACCTACCTCTTCATTACCCATGACCTGGCTGTGGTGCGACAGATCGCCGACCACGTCTGCGTCATGGAAAAGGGCAAGCTGGTGGAGACCGGTTCCACGGACGACGTCTTCGAATCCCCGCAGGAGGACTACACGAAGGCCCTGCTTAACGCCATCCCCGGAGCGAAGCTGATGCTCCCGCCCGAGGTGGCCTGAGCGCAGCCCTCACAAAGGCAGCCCCACCCAGGCTGCAGATGGAACCGGTACCTGCCTCGGTGCCGGTTTCATCCGGTTAAGGCTATTGGGGAGCAAGCAGGTCATGTTCGGCGACTGCCAGCGAGCCGGTCCCATCGACGGGAGGGGCTGTGATGCCCAGGTCACGAAGCCTGTTTTCCAGAAGGGCACCCAGCGATCGGCGGCCCGAGGCATTCATGTGGACGGCGTCGGCCAGGTCCTTGGTGAGGTTGTACTTGGTCAGCCAGTCGCCAACGCCCACAAACGGCATGCCGTGCCTTGCCGCAACGCTACCCAGGAGGGCGTCGACTTGGCTGCGGCGGCCCCCGCCATAGTTGGCGCCGCGCCCGAGCGTGCCGATCAGGACCTTCCGGACACCCGGGTACCGCTCATTGAGGGCTGCGACCAGGCGGTCCGCGTTGGCCACGATCTGCGCGTCAGTGGCACCCTGGCCGGCGTCGTTGCCGCCGCCCTGGATGACGATGAGCGGGGGAGTTCCATAAGGAAGCAGCCAATCTCCGCGCTGCAGGGCATCGATGTAGTTCCCGGTCTTACCGTTGGTGGCCACGAAGCCCGTGCCCCCCAGCCCGCAGAAGTGGACCTTGTAACCAATGGCGGCCAGGCCCAATCGCGGCCAGCCGTCTGCGGGTTCAGACTGGGAGTCCCCAATCAGGAGGGCTGTACGGCTGACGTCGGGGATCACCATTTCGTCCCTGCCGCTGGCCGGGTTCCGGTAGATGGTGCCGGCGGGAAGATTTGCCGGGTCAACGCCGCGGGCCACATGCCGTCCGGACCCGGGAGCGTGCACTGTGGACGCAACGGGAGGTGCAGGTGGCTGTCCGCAGCCGCACAGGAGTACGCCTACAGCGATTCCGGATGCGACGAAGCGGGACAGAGCCGAGGCTTTTCGCATCAGTGGTTCTCCGGACGAGCTTGAAGTATCACAGCCATGATGGGCCATCAAGTCAAATAAAGCCAGTGACTTTTCTCACAGAACATCCGTGTCACTGGCGCTACTGCTGGGTCCTCAGCCACAGCCAATCTCAAGTTTTTAGGCCAATAAATGGCTCAGCGGCTAGAATGGGGGAAGGTGCCCTGTGCTAATGGGCCAATCCGTCGTGCGTTCCAGTTGGAAATGCGGCGATACTTACAGCTGACCCACTGAATCGAGCCATTACGCATGTCTGAAACCACCACCAACACCGCGGTAGCCACTGCATCGCGCAGTGACCTGCGCAACGTCGCGATTGTGGCCCACGTTGACCACGGCAAGACCACGCTGGTCGATGCCATGCTCAAGCAGACCAACTCCTTTGCCGAGCACAACCACCTCGAAGACCGCGTGATGGACTCCGGTGACCTGGAGCGCGAAAAAGGCATCACCATCCTGGCCAAGAACACCACAGTGGCCTACAACGGGCCGTCCTCCAAGGGCGAGACGATCACCATTAACGTGATCGACACGCCCGGCCACGCCGACTTCGGTGGCGAGGTGGAGCGCGGCCTGTCCATGGTTGACGGCGTTGTCCTGCTTGTTGACGCGTCCGAGGGCCCGCTGCCCCAGACCCGGTTCGTGCTGCGCAAGGCCCTGGCCGCGCACCTGCCCGTCATCCTGCTGGTCAACAAGACCGACCGTCCCGATGCGCGCATCGAGGAAGTCGTCCACGAGTCCATGGACCTGCTCCTGGGCCTCGCCTCTGACCTCGCCGACGAAGTTCCGGACCTTGATCTGGACAAGATCCTCAATGTTCCCGTTGTCTACGCCGCAGCCAAGGTAGGCCGTGCCTCCCTCGAGCAGCCGGCCGACGGCACCGCTCCGGAAAACGAAGACCTGGAGCCGCTGTTCCAGACCATCATCGAGCACATTCCTGCTCCCACGTACAACCCGAATGGTGTACTCCAGGCCCACGTCACTAACCTGGATGCCTCCCCGTTCCTGGGCCGCCTCGCACTGCTGCGTATTTACAACGGCACCCTGCGCAAGGGCCAGACCGTTGCCTGGGCGCGGGCCAACGGCGAACTCAAGAACGTCAAGATCACCGAACTCCTGGCCACGAAGGCCCTGGACCGCGTTCCCACGGAGTCTGCCGGACCGGGTGAGATTGTCGCTGTGGCAGGCATCGAGGAAATCACCATCGGTGAGACCCTGACCGACGCCGAAAACCCGCAGCCGCTGCCGCTGATCACCGTGGACGATCCCGCGATCTCCATGACCATCGGTATCAACACCTCGCCGCTGGCCGGCAAGGTCAAGGGCGCCAAGGTCACGGCACGCCAGGTGAAGGACCGCCTGGACAAGGAACTGATCGGTAACGTCTCCATCAAGGTTCTGCCCACTGAGCGTCCCGACGCCTGGGAAGTCCAGGGCCGTGGCGAGCTCGCGCTGGCCATCCTCGTTGAGCAGATGCGCCGTGAAGGCTTCGAGCTGACCGTGGGCAAGCCGCAGGTTGTCACCAGGACCATCGATGGCAAGATCCACGAGCCGATGGAACACATGACCATCGACGTGCCGGAAGAGTACCTCGGTGCTGTTACGCAGCTGATGGCCGCCCGCAAGGGCCGCATGACCAACATGGCCAACCACGGCACCGGCTGGTGCCGCATGGAGTTCATCGTTCCCGCCCGTGGCCTGATCGGCTTCCGCACGAAGTTCCTCACGGACACCCGTGGCGCCGGCATCGCGGCCTCCATCTCCGAGGGCTACGAGCCCTGGGCCGGCCCGATTGAGTACCGCACCAACGGTTCCATGATCGCGGACCGCGCCGGCGTTGTAACGCCGTTCGCCATGATCAACCTGCAGGAACGCGGCTCCTTCTTCGTGAAGCCCACCTCCGAGGTTTACGAGGGCATGATCGTCGGCGAGAACTCCCGCGCAGACGACATGGACGTCAACATCACCAAGGAAAAGAAGCTCACCAACATGCGTGCGGCCTCCTCGGACACCTTCGAGAACCTGACGCCGCCGCGCGACCTGACCCTCGAAGAGTCGCTCGAATTCGCCCGCGAGGACGAGTGCGTTGAGGTAACTCCGGAGTCCATCCGCATCCGCAAGGTCATCCTGGACACCAACGAGCGCGCCAAGGCTAACCGCGCCCGCGCGAAGGTCTAATCACCTAGAGCACATAACTGAAACTGCCGGTACGGCAGGCGGAATTCCCGCCGTCGTACCGGCAGTTTGTTTTTGTGCTTGGACTTCGCCAAATGTTTGGCCGGGATTCAGTCCCGGTCGCGCGCCGGGCGGCGTGGGGGAGCGGGTGGCACTTCCTTGGCAGCCACAACGAGTTCCAAGGGGATCACGACGTCGGTCTGCCGCGTGCGCACGGTGCAGCCGTCGTCGTCGGTGTCTACCAGATGGCCCAGCGCGTCAGTGAGGCCGCCGCCTGCGATCCGGTAGCGGACCACCACCCTGGTCCCGGGTGCTGCACGGGCCAGAAACTCTCGGGGCGTAGGCTGGGTGGGACTCACCAGTTCATACTAGGCGGCCGGCTAGGTTCGCAGGAACGGGCTGGGAGATAATAGGCTCTGAAGTCAACAGTCCGGACCGAGCGCCGGATGCAACTGCCGGCCGTCGCCGGAAACAACGTGGAGAGGCAAGGGACGTGACGTACGTAATCGCGCAGCCGTGTGTAGATGTCAAGGACAAGGCATGTATTGAGGAATGCCCGGTCGACTGCATCTATGAGGGTGAGCGTTCGCTGTACATCCATCCGGATGAGTGCGTCGACTGTGGTGCCTGCGAGCCGGTGTGCCCGGTGGAGGCCATCTATTACGAGGATGACACCCCCGATGAGTGGGCTGACTACTACAAGGCCAACGTGGAGTTCTTCGATGACCTTGGGTCGCCCGGCGGTGCCGCCAAGATTGGCAACACGGGCAAGGACCACCCGATGATTGCCGCGCTGCCCCCGCAGAACCAAGACCACTGAGCCGGGTACCCCGGTGACCGCAGCGGTGAACAATTTTGGCCTGAGCCTGCCCGATTACCCGTGGGAGGCCATGGCGCCCTATCTGGCCAGGGCTTCGGAGCATCATGGCGGGGCCGTAAACCTCTCCATTGGAACTCCGGTTGACCCTACTCCGGCGTTGATCCAGGAGGCACTCAAGGCCGCCGCTGACGCACCGGGCTACCCGACCGTCCATGGCACCATCCCGCTGCGGGAAGCCATTGCCGGGTGGTTCGAACGCCGCCGCGGCGTTCCGGGCCTGGACCCGCGGAATGTCATGCCCACCGTCGGGTCCAAGGAACTGGTGGCGTGGCTGCCGCTCCTGCTGGGGCTCCAGCCGGGCGACGTCGTCGTCCGTCCCAAGGTGGCCTACCCTACTTATGACATCGGGGCCACGCTCGCTGGCGTCACGTCGGTGGCCACGGACAACCTGGACGAACTTGATGAAGTGACGCGCTCACGCGTGCGGCTGATCTGGGTGAATTCCCCGGGCAACCCCACCGGAAGCGTCAGGAATGTTGATTCGCTCAAGGCTCTCGTCGCGCAGGCCAGGGCCCTCGGTGCCGTTGTCGCGTCTGATGAATGCTATGCGGAACTTGGCTGGGGTGCCTGGGATGTCCAGCGCGGGGGTGAGCCGGTACCCAGCGTCCTGGATCCACGCGTCGCAGGTGGGTCCCATGAAGGCCTGCTGGCCGTGTACTCCCTGAGTAAGCAGTCCAATATTGCTGGCTACCGTGCTGCTTTCGTAGCAGGCGATACGGACATCATGGCCAACCTGGTTAACAGCCGAAAGCACGCGGGCATGATCGTGCCCTACCCCGTGCAGGAAGCCATGCGCGTGGCATTGGGTGACGACGCCCACGTCCTGGCCCAGAAGGACCTTTACCGCGGACGCCGGGAACGGCTGGTGCCTGCGCTGCTGCAGTTTGGCCTGGAGATCAAAGAATCCGAGGCGGGGCTGTACCTATGGTCCACCGCCGGCGAGAGCACGTGGGAGACTGTGGGCCGTCTTGCGGACCGCGGCATCGTAGTGGGGCCTGGCGTCTTCTATGGCGATGCGGGCAACGGGTTTGTACGCGTTGCCTTGACGGGAAGCGATGAACGCATCGACGCGGCCGTGTCGAGGCTTGCGGCAGCTCCGTAACAATGATGTGACTCGCGCCACAAGATAGGCATTTTAGGGCATTTTCGAACGACGCCGATTAGTGACACCCGCCAAGGGGCTGTACTTTTTAAGTGACTATCAATGGTGGCTTTCTACAAGAAGGCAGCCCGGGTGTTGGAATCCTGGATGTACAGGGACAGTGCGCGGCTCACCGGATGTTGGATCAAGCTTTCGACAGAGGCCCAGACGCCTCATGAAGGGGACTCCATGACTGAGACCAACAGCGCAACCCTGCTCCACGCAGGAGGCGAGCTAAAGCTCCCGCGCATCCAGGTTATTGAAGGAAACGAAGGTTACGACGTTTCCAAACTGCTGAAGCAGACGGGCGCAGTCACCTTTGACCCCGGCTTCATGAACACCGCGGCTACCACCTCGGCGATCACCTACATCGATGGCGATGCGGGCATCCTGCGTTACCGCGGATACCCCATCGAGCAGTTGGCGCAGCACTCCAGCTTCCTCGAGGTCTCCTACCTGCTGATCTACGGAAACCTGCCCAGCGCCACGGAGCTGGAAGAGTTCGACCAGAAGATCCGCCGCCACACCCTGCTGCACGAAGAGCTGAAGGGCTTCTTCAGCGGGTTCCCGCGGGATGCCCACCCGATGCCTGTACTGTCGTCGGCCGTGTCAGCGCTGTCCACGTTTTACCAGGACTCCCTGGACCCGTTCAACGCCGAGCAGGTGGAAGTCTCCACCATCCGCCTCATGGCCAAGATGCCGGTCATCGCTGCCTACGCGCACAAGAAGTCCATCGGCCAGCCCATGCTGTACCCGGACAACTCCCACAACCTCGTCGAGAACTTCATGCGCCTGAGCTTCGGCCTCCCCGCCGAGCAGTATGAAGTGGACCCGGTCATCGCCAAGGCGCTGGATCTCCTCCTGATCCTGCACGCTGACCACGAACAGAACTGTTCCACCTCCACGGTGCGCTTGGTTGGTTCCTCCAACGCCAACCTCTTTGCATCGGTATCGGCAGGCATCAATGCCCTCTTCGGCCCGGCCCACGGTGGCGCGAACGAAGCAGTGCTGAAGATGCTCCGCCAGATCCAGGCCGACGGCACCAAGCCCGAGGACTACATGGAGAAGGTCAAGAACAAGGAAGACGGCGTCCGCCTGATGGGCTTCGGACACCGCGTCTACAAGAACTACGATCCGCGAGCCAAGATCGTCAAGGCAACAGCCCACGAGATCCTCAGCAAGCTTGGCGGCAACGACGAACTGCTGGACATCGCCATGCGCCTGGAAGAGAAGGCGCTCAATGATGATTACTTCATCCAGCGCAAGCTCTACCCGAACGTGGACTTCTACACCGGCCTCATCTACAAGGCCATGGGCTTCCCCGAGAAGATGTTCACGGTGCTCTTCGCGATCGGCCGCCTGCCGGGCTGGATCGCGCAGTGGCGTGAAATGATCAGCGACCCCAACACCAAGATCGGCCGCCCTCGCCAGCTGTACATCGGCGAGCCCGAGCGCGATTACCCGGTCCGCTGACGCCACCGGCTCCTACAGAATAACGACGGCGGCCGCCCACCTTCCCAAGGTGGGCGGC